>JAWKRM010000012.1:0-112085 GCA_041389625.1 Polyangiales bacterium | reverse complement strand
GTTGAGTTCCGTTGCTTCGTTGAAGAACACGGCCACGGCCTGGTCAGGCCCGAGCATGTGCTGGCGCAGTGTCTTGATGGGCTCGTACCCCGGCTCGCGGCCCCACGGGCGCGGATTGAACACCACCATGCCGTGGAGATCGCCGTGCCCGCCGAAGGCAGGCATGGCGGTCCAGCCGGTCTGCATCCAGTCCTCGAACCAGATGTCGCTCGTGCCCGTGAAGTCATCGGCGGGCAGATTCACCACCTGAATACCAAGGCCGTTCAGGATCGGCGTGAGCGTGCTGGTCAGGCGATTCGAGAACGGCGAGTAGTACGCGTGGTCAAAATGCCGCAGGTTGTGGTTGGCGATCCACGGAGCCACGTGCATCACGGCGCGGTCGCTGCCCACGGTCGCGCCGCCGGATTGCACCGCGTAGTCGAAGGTGACGACGCCCTGCCACGCTTGCGAGCGCGTGCGCACGAAGTCGAGGCCCTCGATGCCGAGCTCGACGCCTTCGCGGATGTCTGCGGCCGTGAGCGAGAGCCCGGTCGTGAGGTCGACGGGCGTCCAGCCGTTCTTGTGGCGAAACACGCGCACGTGACCTCGGGATGCGGCATCCACCGTGAGGGTGCCTACCGCGTCGTCCGCCGCCTTCGCGAACGGCGCGATCCAGATGCGGGCCAGGTCGAGTGAATCGGCGCCGCCATTCACCACGTTGTCGGCGGAGTCGGGCTGGTGGTCCGAGTCGTCGTCGTCGAGGTTCACGAGGAACACGGCACCCGCCGCGCCCGTCCACTGGTCCTCGCCCACGTCGTCGACGCCGGGCGTGCGGTTGAGCTCACCATCGCGGTTGCCATCGACAACGAGATCGACGTCCGGAAGGACCACCGGCTGCATGGCGTTCGGGTCGTTGCCGTTCGGGCCTCCGTCGACACCCGGCAGGGCGCCGCCGCCACCGTCGCCGCTCTCCGCCCCGCAGGCCCCGAGGCCAAGTAGAAGCAGAGCACCGAGGGCGCGCCGCGCACCTGCGTGCCAGCGCGACTGCGCGCGGGGCGACTCATTGAGACTCGATGCGGACACGTTGAACCTCCTCGGCCGTTCGGACGCCCTCGGGCACCGAAGATGGCGGCGTCGCACACTCCGGGAAGGTGTGCAAGCACCGTACATTGCCGCCGCGGGGCCGCGGAGCCGTCTAGGGGGTCGGGTCGTCGGGCGAGGGCCCGTCGTTCGCGGTCCGATCCGCTGCATTCGGGCCAAAGAGCCGCTGTTTTGCGGCGAGCGTGAGGAAGAGGGGGTTCCCGAGCAGGTAGCGCCGCCCGAGGCGCGTTGGCTCCTGCCGAAGGCGCCAGAGCCACTCGAGACCGAGCTCGCGCCACACGAGGGGCGATCGCGGAATGCGCCCCGAGAAGAAATCGAAGAGGCCCCCAACCGTGAGCACCGTGATGCGGGGGATGCTCGCGAGGTGCTCCCACGCCCAACGTTCCTGGAGCGGGCTCCCCATGCCGACGAGCACCACGCAGGGTGCATGCGCGCGCACGGCCTCCTCCACTCGCGCAATGCCGGCGGCATCGAGGAAGCCGTGGGAGGTAAACGGTACGCGCAGGCCGGGGTGGCTGCGTACGAGGGCGTCGGCGCAGGCCGATGCGACCCCCTCGGCACCGCCGATGAGGATGAGGGGGCGCGCGGACGCGGTGGCGCGCGCACAGAGGAGTGGCAATAGGTCGGTGCCGTTGACGTTGTGCTCGAGGGCGACGCCGAGCATCTTCGCGGCGATGCGGAGTCCGACGCCGTCGGGGAGGATGATGTCGGCATCGGCGAGGAGCGCCGCGTAGTCCGCATCGAACGCCGCAAGGTTCAGTGCGTGCGGATGGACGAAGTGCACCATGCGCGCACGGCCCATGGGTTCGGGCGCGAAGATGCGTTCGACGGCCCCCTCGATGGTGATGGTGTCGACGCGCGCGGCCACAATGTGTGGGCGACCGGGGCGAACGCGCCGTCGCGCGGAGCTTGCATGCGAGCGAGGAGGGCGCGGACCACGACCCCCGCGTCTTCCGCCACGCCGTGCGGGTGGTTCAGGTATTCCGCCTCCGCCTCCGCGAGGTCACCGTACGCGATGCCAAGCAGCACGCGTGGTTCAACGGGGGAAACATAGCCACGCGGGCGCGCCGGGTCCGTGCGCGAGCCGACGAGCGGCGCGCGGCCGCGGAGCACGTCGAGCAGGGATGCCGGCGGCAGGAGGCGCATGGGGTGGAGGAGTCTACCCGTTCTTGAGCCACATGGCGGAGACGATGACGTGTTCGTTCCTCACCCAGCGGCCCGAGAGCACGGTGCCCCGCGCGAAGGGGGGGACGTCGTTCTCGAAGGTGCAGGCGAAGGTCGTATCGTCGAGCTCCACGCTCGCTTCCTGAAAGCCCATGAACGTCTTCGAACGTTCGTGTTGGCATTTGTAGAAGCACTCTTTGATCGAGAAGATCACGCGCGCCTCGAGGCCGCGCCGGTCCGCGGGGAGCGCTTCGAGTCGCCGCCGCTCCCCGTCGGTGAGGATCCGCGGCCAGATGCCGGGCTCGATGGGTAGGGCCTGCTCGATGTCGAGCCCGAGCGCCTGGTACGTGGCGCGGGGACCTGCCACGGCGCCGCACAACGTGAGCGTGTGGCTGATGCTCCCCACGGCGCCCGCGGGCCAAATCGGCTCTCGCTGCGCCCCCTGAAGGATGGCAACGGGTGCTTCATCAATCGCTTCGAGCGCGCGCCGCGCGCATTCGCGGCCCTTCATGAACTCGCGGCGGCGTTTTTCCACGGCGCGGGCGATGTAGGCCGCTTCGCCGGGGAAGAGGGGCGCGCTCGCATCCATTGGGTCGCCCCACACGAACGCGACGTCGTCGGGGTAGAGCGCGCGCCAGGGGGCATTCGCCGGGTCGTGCGTTGGCCGGTTCATCTCGCGAGCGGGGCGGAACGCCCGAACGACCTGCTAGCATGCGGCCCGATCCGGTGAAAGTCGCTCTGGTCATGCTGGCCCTCGTGGCCGTGGTTCCTGCGGGTCTCCTTCTTCGGCGCTTCCCGCGGTTTCTGCCCGTCGCGTACTTCGCCATCGGCATCGCGCCCTTCTTCAACATGGAGGCGCTGAGCCTTAGCTTCTTCTACGACTACGACCTCACGATCGACTTCCGCGGGGAGACGCGTGGCCTCGAGATCACCATTCTCGACCTTGTCGCGTGGATCACGCTCGTGGCGCTTGGTCGCGGTCGTTACCCATCCCCCTTCGCGAAGGCGCGTTGGTTCTACGTGCTCATGTTGTTCGCGTCGGTGCTCTGGGCGACCCTGCCGATCTACGCGCTCTTCTCCATCGCCAAGGTGCTGCGCGCATACGTCGTCCTGCGCGTGGTCTCCCGTGCCATGGAGGATCCGCGTTCGGGGCCCCACTTCGTGCGGGGACTGGCGTGGGGAGCGTTGTGGGCGTTCTCCATCGCGGTTCGGCAACGCTTTGCCGAAGGGCTGCCGCGCGTGTTCGGACCGTTCCCGCACCCGAACACCTTCGCCATGGCCATCAACGTGGTGTTCGCGGTCGCCTTCGCCATCGTGCTCTCGGGTCGCGGGAAGCTCTTCGCCGCGGTCGTGACCGGCGGGGCCGTGGTCTCCGTGATTCTCACCTTGTCGCGGGCGAGTCTCATCCTGACCGTGGGCGCGGCGGTGCTGCTCGTCGCCGTGTCCATGCGGCGCGGCGTGACCAAGCGAAAACTCCTCATCATTGGCGGCGGGATGGCGGCGGGCGCCGTGGTCTTCGCCGTCACCGCACGCGCCATCGTTGACCGTTTCTTGAACGCGCCGGCCATCTCCGCCGAGGCGCGCGAACTCTTCAATCGCGCTGCTCGAATGATGCTCGAGGACCGACCCCTTGGCATCGGGCTCAACAACTTCTCCTACGTGCTCAAGAACGGCGGCTACGCGACGAAGGTCGGCCTCCCGGAGGTCGATGCCGACGGCATCGCGCACAACATCTACTGGCTGACGCTGGCCGAGCTAGGCGTGCAGGGGCTCATCGCGTACGTGGTCATGATTCTTGGGCCCGTCGTGCTCGCGTTCCGCACCGCCTGGCGGCGTGGGCAGGCGGTGGGCGCGGACGTCGCGCTCGGACTCGGGGTGGGACTCGTGACACTCCACCTCCAGGGTTTCTCCGAGTGGGCGATCCGCCAGTCGACGCTCACGTACCTGCAGTGGATCGCCGCCGGCCTCGTCGCCGGCCTCGCGCGGGATGCGGGTGTCCTTCGCGATCGACGCGGGTAACGGTGGTTGCCGTCGGCCTGGGGACGGGTGTGCGGCGTTCAGTTGTTGTTTGTGAGCGAAAGCGTGATGGCGACCGTGCCGACGGCGATGCCGATCGAGAGGATGGGCCCCAGGCGGTCGAGCACTTCGCCCACGGATGCGATCCAGTGATCGGTGACGTACACGACGTCGCCGGGCGCCAGGACCGGATCGGACGCCTCGCCATCAACGATTTCAAGCAGGTCGACTTGGTACACCTTCGGGTTCTTGGAGGGACCGCGAAGGATGCGGATGTCGCTGCGATCACCGTCGATGGTGATGTCTTGGTTGATGGAGAGTGCTTCGGTGAGCCGGAGTCCCGGGCGCCACGCCACGGGCTTGGCGTCGCGTAGTTCGCCAAGGACGGAAACGCGTGCGCCGGTGGTCGCGGGGACATGCAGTTGGTCTCGGGGCCGGACGAGCACGTTGTGGTGCGGGTCACCTTCGAGGGCGCGTGGAAGCGAAATGGGCATCGTGCGGCCTTCGCGAATCAGCCGGGCCGCGCCGAGGTTCGCGAGGGAAATGTGCTCGGCGTAGTCCGAAGAGGTTACGGGCCCACCGGCGGCCGCCAGCAAATCCGCCACGCGCATGCCGGGCGTCACCGGAATGCGGCCCGGGGTTACCACGGCGCCAACCACAGTCGCCTGCTGGCCGTTCGGTGCTTCGAGCACAAGCGCCACACGTGCGACGCGATCGAACTTGCGAATGGCTTCTTCGACGGCCTGTTCGGCCGCCGTGAGGTTGAGGCCCGCCACCTTCACGTCGCCCGCGAGCGGGAGGTGAAGGTTGCCCTTTTCGTCGACCACAAGACCCGTGTCTTCCGTGGTCTCGGTGGAGATGCGTCGCAGCGTGACGACGTCGCCCGGCTCGAGCGCGAGCGGAGCGGGGGAGTCCGCGGCAATGCCGGGCATCTGCTGCGCCTCCGCGGCGTGGTAGCTCGGATCGTCACCGGGGTACGCGGGGGCGACGGGAAGGCCTCCGCAGCCCACCAGCGCGAGGCTGAGTGCAAGGCTTGGCCATGCGTGGCCCATGCGGGATCGAAGCAAAGGAAAGCGCATGGCACGGTGCCTATCGCTGGAGCCCCCCAAAGGCAACCCCGATTCGGGCTTCGTGGTACAACGAAGCCCGTTCCGCCGGGGCCCGGCGGAGGGATGACGGGAGCGAGTTAGGTGTACGAACACGACAGCGGCAAGCCAGCGCACGAACAGTCGTCGCCGCCGCCGCGCGCGGAGGGTGGTCGCGCCGGTCAGCCGGTGGATTTTTCGCGCCTCGTGCGCATCCTCGTTGGCGGCAAGAAGCTGCTGCTGGTCGCCCTCGGTGTGGGCCTGGCCCTCGGGTACGTCGTCCCGAAGTTCCTCATGCCGCGCACGTGGACGAGCCGTGCCGTGCTTGTTTACGAAGGGGTCGTCGTTCGAAGCGAGTCGGGCGAGGAGTCGATCAATGCCGACCCGCGCGAACTGCGCACGATGGTCGACTCGGTGAAGATCCCGGCGAACCTGCGCAAGGTGCAGAAGCAGCTCGGTTTGGATGGACCGCTCGACTTGTTCGCGCGTCGGGTGGACGTGACCTACGACCTCGAGAGCAACCTCGTGGAGATCCTTGGTAGCGGCGAGTCCCCCGACGAAGCTGTGGAACTCGCGAACACCATGGTCAACGTGTTCCTCGAACATCGAAAGACAGTCGACCGGGATCGGCTTCAGGGCACGGTCGACAACATCGAGAAGAACCTCCGCGCCGCCGAGCAGTCGTCCAAGGATGCGCGCGACCGGTACGATGCGTTCCGCCAGCAAAAGGGCATCTCGGACCTCACGGCGGAGCGACAGCAGAGCATTCAGTCGACGGCGGACCTCCAGGCCAAGGCCGACATCGCCGCGGCGCGTGCCAAGGAACTCGAGGCCCGCATCAAAGCGCTTGAGGGCACCGGCGCCCCGCGGAACGCGCCGACCGCGCCCGCGGAGACCGTGACCGCGGCGGACCGAGAGGAACTCGCAAGGCTCAAGAGCGAGCTCGAGGCCGCGCGCACGCGGTATACGGACGAGCACCCCACCGTGCAGGCGCTCAAGGTGCGCGTTCGGGGTCTCGAATCGAAGGTTGCCGCTGCGCCGACGGGCTCCTCGGGCACGAGCCTCGCGCGGCTGCGGCAGGAGCGTGACGCCGCCGTGGAGCAAGAGCGGGCGCTCCGCGGGCAGGTGACCGAGGCGCGCAACACGCTTTCGCGATTCTCGAACGCGGAGGGCGAAGCGACGGACCTGCTCGCGGCCGTTGAGGTGGCGGAGGCCCGTGTGAAGGGACTTCGGCAGGACCTGGGTCGTGCCGAGGCCAAGGCCCGGACGCCGTCGACGGGCTTCCGCATCGAGTCACGTGCCGGTCGTCCGGACAACCCAGAGCGATCGACGGTGCGCATTGCGGTCGCGTTTGCCATTCCGGTTGTGCTCTTCCTCTCGGTGCTCGGTTGGTTGTTCTGGAAGAACCTCGGGAACCTCAAGGTATGCACGCCCGCCGAGGTGGCCTATTGGGGGCGCGGTCCGGTGATCGGCGCCACGACCTGGCCGCGCGAATCGGACGCCCTCAATGATCTCATCGCCGAGATGGATGACTTCATGGTGGATGCCTCGGGTCGCACGTTGGTGGTGCCCGCGACCGACCGCGAAATCGATCTCGTGAAGGCCATCGCCGAGCGTTTCTCCCAGGAAGAGTGGCAGCCGGACAAGGTCTTCATCACGTCCGTGGAAGTGCTGCCTCCGCCCATCACGGTGGGCGATGGCGTGTCCGCGCCGCCGCCGTCATCGAGCACCGCCCTCGCACAGGCGGCTCCGACGGCGCTGGCGCGCGAGACGGACGAGGCCTTTTCACTCAAGGCCGAGCCGTGGACGGGACCCGACGGTGGTCCCGCCCTTCGCCGAGCGTCGCGGCGTGCCGATCGCGTGCTCGTGGTGGTGCGTGCTTCGGAGACGAGCGCGGTGGAGCTCGCCGCCGTTCCGGGGCGCCTCGGGCGTGAGGCGGGCATCGGCTACCTGGTCGTGGGCCTCGAGGATTCGTTCACGCGCTTGCCCGACCGTGCCGGTTCCGTGGCGAGCTTCTGGCGCACGTTCCGCGACCGCGCCTAGCCCTCGGCGGTCCGGTTCCCGATTGGGGGCGATCTGTCCGCGAACCCTCGGTTGGTGACGGGACACCACAATTGGGGCGCGCAGGATGCTCCATTCGGGCACCACTGTGGCCAATGGGCGAAATTGAAAATGCTTTGATTTCAGCGTGAAGCGTCCGCTGTCGTTGGAATGTCACCGCGGCACGGGCTTTGCCTAAAGTGGTGCACACCTTCGGCCGTACTGATAGGAGCGGCCAGCACGACATGGGCAAACGACGCGGCATTCTCCAGCAGCACGAACCGACGCTAAGCGTGATCCAGCGAATCGCTGATTCGCTCTGCATCGCCCTCGGTCTCGTTGTCGCATTCGAGGTGTACCCGGACGCGGGTCCGTGGGCGGTGCGTCACACGCTGGCGATGCTGGTCGCGGTCATCGCCTTCACTTTCATTGGTGAGGCGAACGGCCTCTACCAGACCTGGCGCGGTATCCCCCTCAAACACGAGGCGCAGCGCATCTGGATGAGCTGGTTCGCGTCCATCCCAGTGCTTCTGGTGTTCGCGTTCTTCACCAAGTCGAGTGAGGAGTACTCGCGCGCGGTGGCGCTCCTTTGGTTTGCGGCCGCGCCCGTCTTCTTGAGCCTGTTCCGCTTCGGTCTGCGCATGGTGGCGCACGAACTACGGCGTCGCGGCCGCAACACGCGCACGGTGGCCATCGTGGGCGCGACCGAGTCCGGCGAACTGCTCGCACGGCGCATCCTCGAAATGCCGTGGCTCGGCATGCGGATCGAAGGGTTCTACGACGACCGCGCCCAGGATCGCCTGGCGCGCATCTCGGAGGAGCTCGGAACCCTGCGCGGCACCATGGACGAAGTGGTGGAGCGCGCGCGCCGCGGTGAACTCGACATCGTCTACATCGCGCTTCCGCTCAAGGCGGAAGGGCGCATCAATGATCTGCTCACAAAGCTCAAGGACACCACCGCATCGGTGCACATGATCGCGGACTTCTTTGTCTTCGATCTCCTCCGCGGCCGCTGGAGCAGTCTTGGCGACATGCCCGTGGTGAGCCTGCACGACACCCCGTTCTTCGGAATCGACGGCTGGCTCAAGCGCGCGGAGGACGTTGTGCTGGGCTCGCTGTTCTTGACCATCGCTTCCGTGCCGATGGCCTTCGTTGCGCTCGGCGTCAAACTCACGTCGCGCGGGCCCGTGCTGTTTCGACAGCGACGCTATGGGTTGAACGGCGAGGTCATCGAAGTCCTCAAGTTCCGCTCGATGACCGTGGCGGAAGATGGCGCGAAGGTGACTCAGGCCACCAAGAATGATGCGCGGGTGACGCCCTTCGGTGCGTTCCTCCGCCGCACGTCCCTCGACGAGCTCCCACAGCTCATGCATGTGGTGACGGGCAAGATGAGTCTCGTCGGTCCGCGACCGCACGCCATCGCGCACAACGAGCTCTACCGAAAGAAGATCCAGGGCTACATGCTTCGCCACAAGGTCAAGCCCGGCCTCACGGGGTGGGCGCAGGTCAACGGCTGGCGCGGCGAGACCGACACCCTTGAGAAGATGGAAAAACGCATCGAGCACGACCTCGACTACATCCGAAATTGGGGTCTACTGCTCGACATCAAGATCGTCATCATGACGATTCTCGGCTCCGCGAGCCGCAACGCGTACTGACGCGAAACGTCCGCGTGCGGGCGGCCCCTAGAGTGCCGCGTCGCCGGCGTCGTTGCCCGCATCGGACAGCGACGAGTTCGCGTCCGTGGCCGCATCGGTGCTCGACTCGGTGCTGTTCACGCAAACGTGATTCTCGCAGCGGTCGATCGTGAGCGCGTCGTCGTCGTCGCACTCGGAGTCCTTGGTGCATTCCTCCGGGGGCAAGCACGTCGCGGAATCGTCGTCGTCGCTCACGCGGCAATCGGAGGTCTCGGTCCCGAAGCAACCGAGCTGGTCTTGGTCGTCCGGGGTGCCCGTGCAGCAGTTCATCCCGACGCAGGCTTCGTCGAAGAAGAGCGGCACCTTCACAACCTTGTTGGGCACGAACGTGGCTTTGACCGATTTCGTGACCACCGGGACGGTCTGGCCCGTCGAGACTTCCTTGAGGAGCCAGCCGAGGATGACGATGGTTTGCTCGTCGTTGCCGCCGGGGCGAATCCCGTACTCGCCCGTTCGGCGAAGTGCATGTTTCGAATCAAACCACGACGCCCGCTCGAGCTCGTAGTCGCCATTCACGGAGCGGGCGAGGATGTCCATGCGGTCCACTTCTCCGGGGATGGAGATGCGGGAGTCGATCTCCACTTGGAGGAGGATGCCCGTGTAGGTGTCGCCGCATCCAACCGCGGTGAGCAACAGGGCGGATGCCAATCCCGTGACGATTCGGCCAAGCATGTCGGGCAGGGTACCATAGGCGGCCCGGCGCCCGGGAATTGGCGCGCGACGTCGAGGACTAGCGAGTCGCGGCCGCGCAGGCGGCGAGGAGGCCCTCGGCCGTGCGGCTCCAGTCCCGGCTCTCGGCCCACTTCGGGCCCTCGGCGCGGGCCTGCGCGGCCAGCGTTTCATCGAAGGCGGCGCGCTCGAGGGCCGCGACGATGGACCCCATGTCGAACGGATTCGAAAGTGCAGCAAAGGGGCCGACGACTTCCGGCAGGGCACCCGTGCTCGATGCGCAGACCGGCTTGCCCATGGCGATCGCTTCGAGGGCAGGCAGGCCAAAGCCCTCGTGGAGCCCCAACATGAGCACGGCGCGGGAGCCGGCCACGAGGCCCGGGAGAAGGGCGTCGTCCACGAAGCCGAGCATCCGCACGCGATCACGTATGCCGAGTTCCGCCGCGCGCTTCTCGATGAGCGGGCCGGCACCCCAGTCCTTCCCGGCGAGGACCAGGAGGTGCGTGGTGCGGGCGCGGGAGCGGGCGAAGGCTTCGAGGAGTCGAAGGTGGTTCTTTCCGGGATGTTCGAGGCGCGAAGCGTAGAGCAGGTAGGGTGCATCGAGGCCGAGGGCGCGCCGAGCGGCGTCGCTGGCCGGGTCGTCGTCCCGCAGGGGGCGGAAGCGGGCGGCGTCGACGCCGTTTGGCACGACGTCGATGGGTGGTGCGCCGCGGCCAAGCACGGAGACCAGGTCGCGGCGAGTCGCTTCGCTTACCGCCACGAGGCGGGTCATGGTTCCGAGGGCGGGAAGCATCACGCGCGAGAAATAGAACATGCGCAGCGGGTCGTACTTCTGCTCGACGTGCAGTTGCGCGAGGTCATGCACGACGCCGACCACGGGAAGTCCAGCGCGGAAGGCCACGCGGCGGTTCGCCGCCGGCAGGAGCAGCACATCGGCGCCCGCACGGCGGGCCGCGCGGCCGGCCCACGTCGCGTACCAGAGTGCGCTGGTGAGCGGCGAGTCGACGGGAGCGACGCTGCGGTCAACCCCGAGCAAGTCGTCGGCGTACGCCTCGAGGTCCCGCGGCGTTCCGAGGGCGACGACCGAGCCGCCGGAGTCGGTCACCCGAGGCACGAGGGTGCGGAGGACCTCCCGTGCGTAGACACCGACACCGGATCGTCCCCAGTCCGTTCCGCCGAGCGCGATGGCCAGCCGACCGACGCCGCTCACGGCGCGAGCTCCAGCGCCTCGTCAAAGGTGATCACGCGCACCGAACGCTCGTTCGCGAGCCATTCGGCGAAGGCGTGGAGCACGGCGATGTACGGCTCGTCGGCGCTGCCGTTGCGGAAGTACTCCCAGTGATGGGAGACCACGACGGTGAGGCTTCGCGAGAGAACCTGCGCTTGCAGATCGGCGAGGATGGAGTCGACAGTGCGGCGGTACGAGAGAATGCATCCCGGGTGCGAAAGAAAGAGGTTCTTCCCCGTCCGCCAGTGACTCGAGCGCCGCACCTTCTTGGCCCAGAGGTACTGGGGCCACGCGAGGGGCGGCACCTTGCCGAGGTCGTACCAGCCGGTGGAGACCACGGGAAAACGCCGCGCGGCTTCCACGAGGGCAACTCGCGAGAGCTTGTCCTGCGGTGCGACGAACGTCGCGGCCTTGGGGAACCCGGCTTCGGTGAGGAGCATCGTGCCGCGTTCGAGGCGAGCGATGATGTCCTCAGCGTCGTCGCGCTCGAACTCATAGTGCCCATCCACGAACTCGTGTCGAAGTCCGTGCTGCACAACGCGGTAGCCGGGCTCGTGGGTGACGTAGTCGACGAGCGCCGTGTTCTCGCCCACCGCGCGCGCGCCCGGGCTGCCGGCATCGGGGCCGACGAGGAAGCCCTCCACGTTTCCCTCGCGGTCGCGGATGTCGGTGCGCACCTCGGGGATGGTCGCGAGATGCACGGTCATCCCGCGGTCGAGGAGCGGGCGGTAGAGCCGCTCCAGCATGTGCGGGGGCGTGAGCGCGTTCGCGTCGTCGTCGCGGAAGATGACGTATCTCACGGGAGGTGCCTCGCGGAGATCTCTTCGTAGAGTGCCTTGAAGCGCCCCGCAACCTGCGTCGTGTCGTACTGCTCGCGGACGAGGCGCTCACCGCGCTCGGCGACGCGGTGGGCAAGGTTTCGGTCGGTGAGGAGCTGACGAAGGGGGGCGTCGAAGGACGCCGGGTCCTCCAGATCAAAGAAGAAGCCGTTGGCGCCGTGCTCGACGAGTTGGCGCGTACCGGACGTGGCCGTCGTGAGAACGGGGGTTTTGGCCGCCCAGGCCTCGAGCACGACGATGCCGAAGGTCTCCGTGAGGGATGGCAGCACGAACACGGACGCCGCTTGGTAGAGGCCGATCAGGCGCGGGTCCCGTGGCGCGAGGCCGCCCGTGAAGACCACGTCGTCGAGGCCCTCCTTCCGCACCAGTTCGTGGAGTGAGCGGGCGTATGCCGCGTCCGTTTCGCCACCCGCGAGTACGAGCACGGTGTTCGGCAGCGAGGCGCGGAGGGCGGCGTAACGCTCCACGAGGAAACGCTGATTCTTGACGGCGTCGATGCGGCCCACGCAGAGAACCAGGTTTCGATCGCGGAGCGCCGGCCACGCGTCAAAGACGCTCGCGCGTTGGTCGACGCTGAACTGTTCGGTGGGGATCCCGTGGGGCATACGCACCACGCGCCTCGCCGGCAGCTTCCGCGTGAGCAGCTCCGCCTCGCGCGGATTGCAGGTGATCACGGCGTCCGCCTTCTCGACGACGCGGCGTGCACCCATGAGCGCTCCGAAGGCGCGACCGTACTCGAATCCGCCTCGCGTCGGCGCCTCGAGCTGGTCGCGAACGTTGGGGGGGATGTCGAGGTAGCCACCGTGGATGCTCACGACGAACGGGAGGCCGCGGAGGCGTGCGACCGTGCGTGCCGCGCCGCCGAGGCGCCCGAGCACGTGGCTGTGAACGAGATCGACCTTGCGGTCGAAGAAGAGCATGCGTGGCGCGCTGAACGACACGATGTTTCCGCCGACCGACAGGCTCCGGGCGCGCGCCTCAGGGGAGATCCCCAGCGTGGGCAGGAACGCTCCAAAACGGCGCACTTCGATGCCCAGGTCGGCGATGGGATCGGCCGCGCCCGCGGGTTCATCGAGTCGCGGCGCGTAGACCACCGACTCCACGCCCTGGGCCTCGAGCCCGCGGAGAAGTTCGAGCACGGCGGATTCGGTTCCGCCCCAGTGCCGCGGGTCGTACTTGCGGAGAACGTGCGCAACCCGCATCACGCCGCGTCCTTCTGCCACGAGCGACGCACGGTGAGGGCCATGGCGGTGACGCCCGTCAGGGTCACGACGAGCGAGACGCCAAGGCTCTGCCATGGGCCGGAGTTCGCCACGCCACCGAGCGCCACGGCGACCGCGATGGAGGTCGATGCCGCCATGACGATGGGGAAGAACACGCCCCACGCGTCTCGCCACGACCATTCGACGATGCGCACGGCCTGCCGCCAAAGGAGGACAGCCGCCACGCAATTTCCAATGGCCGTGCTGCCGGCGACCGCGACGATGCCGTAGAGCGGAGCGACGGGCGCGAAGGTGACGGACACAAAGAGATTCACGAGGGCGCCGCACATGTACGGAATGGCGCATGCCCACGCGGTCTTGGCGGAGAGCATGACCATCTGTCCCGCCACTTCGTAGGTGGAGAGGATCATGGCGGCCGCGCCGAGCAGGTGCAGGATGGTGTAGACCTCGACGCCCTCCGCCTTGTCGCCGAGCAGGAGAACGATGAACGGTTGCCCCGCGAAAATGATCGCCGCCATGCCGCTCACGATGAGCCCGGAGAAAATCGTCGTCCCGACGCGGAACGCGGACGTGCGCTCGTCGTTGCGGCCGAGGGAACGCATGAGCGCCGTGTTCGCTTGCTTTGCGATCATGTACGACATGTCCACGGCCAAGCCCGCGATGCCGTATTTGCCCACGAGCTCAAGGGCCTTGTGCGACGCGTCCCGGGCGCTCATTCCGTCGGCCAGGGCGTGTTTCGTCGCCGCCCACTCGAGCACTTTGTAGTCGATGCGGAGTGCCATCACGACGGACGCATTGATCGACAACTGTGCGAAGCCGTCGCGATAGGCGCGGAGGGCTTCGGCCTTGTCCGTGGGGAGGCGCGGCAGGAGCGGCAGCTCGGGGTCGTGCCGCCGCGCCTCGCGGGCGAGGAGCACGAGCTGGATCAGACTGTTGACCGAGGATGCCGCCGCCGGAATGAGCAGCATGGGTTTCCATACGAAACCGGAAACGATGATCGCGATCTGAACCGTTGCGCCGATGACGCGGGTGCGCGCCACCTGGGCAGCGCCTCCGCGTGCGTAGACGAAATCCATGAACGGGTTTGCGAGGGCGCCGAGGGAGCCGCCGATCATCATCACCGCGGAGGCCCGGAACGCCTCCTCCCCCAGCCGAGGACCGACGTCGCGGAACGTCAGCATCGTGTGAAACATGGCGACGATGGCGAAGGGCAGCACCGCCGTGATCGTCAGGAGCGCGAGTCCGAGGGTGCGGCGCGCGAGCGCATGGTCGTCGGTGACCGCGGCGCGCCGTACCGCGGTCGAGAGGCCCGCGTCCGACAGGATGAGCATGAAGCCCGCCGCGCCGATGAGCGTCCATGCGCCGAAGTCCGCGTCGCCGAGCATCCGCGCAATGAGCGGATAGATCACCAGATTCGGCAGCAGCGACACCATCTGGCGGGCGCCGCCAAGGAGGAACGAACGGAGCGTTTTTCGGTCTTCCAGGGCCATCGGCGCGAAGGCGGAAGTGTAGCCCAACCCCCGACGGGTCACCCGATTTACTCAGGGTTTACCGCGCCGCTACCGACCGTTGATGACGAAGCGGTTCTTTCCCGCGTTCTTGGCGCGGTACATCGCCTCGTCGGCGCGTCGAACGATGATCGAACCTTCGGAGGAGCCGGCGCGGCCGGCGGCCAGACCGACGCTCACGCCGACGGTGAGCACGCATTCGGAGAACTGGAACGGGCTTGCAAACGCTTCGACGATGCGCGTCCCACATTCCTCGAGACTCTCGGGGCCCTTGAATCCGCTAAGCAGAATGACGAACTCGTCGCCGGCGTAGCGCGCGACGGTGTCGCACCCGCGCACAACGCTCCGGAGGCGGCGCGCGATCTCGCAAAGGAGCTGGTCGCCCACTTCGTGTCCGAAGTGATCGTTGACCGCCTTGAACTCGTCGACATCGACAAACGCGACGGCCACGGACTGCTCGGGAGCGAGGAGCGACTCGTCGAGGCGTTGGTGGAAGAGCTCTCGGTTGGGCAGACCGGTGAGGTTGTCGTGCGTCGCCGCGTGGCTCAGCTCGAGGACGGCGGCCTTGCTGTCGCTGATGTCGGTGAACGAAATCACCGCACCACCCTCGGAGAGGGAGAGCGGAACGACGTGCGCCCGCCACCAGCTCGGGGACGTGTCCGAGGTGCGGTAGTCACACGCGAACGACGGCGCTTCGCCCGAAAGCACGTTGGCGATTCCGATGGCGAGGCCGTGGGCGTCGGCACCCGGCGCGGCCCCATCCCCTTCGCATGCCGTGGCGAGCGATTCGCCCTGCACGGCGCGCCAGCAACCCGCGGGATGCGCCTTGGCCACCTGAACCCAAGCGGAGTTTCGCGAAACGATGCGGCCTTCGGCGTCGAGCACGGCGAGCGGTGCGTGGAGCGAGTCGAGGACGGCGCGTCCGAGGCGCTCGGTGAAATCGACCCGTGTGCGCGTCAGACTCGCTTCCGTCACATCGCGCGTGATGCAGAGCAGGTGGCGAACTTTCCCGTGCGAATCGAGGATGGGGTGGGTGGTCACTTCGAGGAGCGTTGGCCCCTGTTCGCTATCGAGGCGCCGGGTGTACTTCACGGGCGCCCGCTCCTCGACGGCACGGCGGTAGTGCTGGAGCGAGATCGACGCCCCGGGCGTCATCGTATCGACGGTGCGACCGACGAGATCCGGTGCGGAGGCGCGCGCCGTACGCACATACGCGGCGTTGACCGCCACGATGCGGAAGCGCCAGTCGGGCTCCACGAGGAGGAGATAGGCCGGGTCCGGGACGGCATCGAAGGTGGCGGACAGCGCCAGGACGGTCGCTTCGAGCTCGGTGGTGCGGTCGACGCGGGAAAGTAGCGGAGGAAACCGCGATGGCCTCGCGGCAAGGTCGATCGACGATTCTCCGCCGGGAGGTTCCGCGACCCGCATGACTGAGAAGTGCGCATAGCGGCCCGCGCCCACGGACTTCAACCGTTTCGAGCCTGGCGGTGGCGGCGGCCGCGAAAAGTCCTTGTCGTTCGTGCGCGCCTTCGGGGGTCCGCCCGCCCCCTGGCCGCGGTGCGGCAATTGCGAAGGGAGGTCGGTCCCGGTGCCGGGAATCACGTCTGATCACCGAGGGGCGTCGATCCGCGCTACCCCAGCGCATTTCCTACGCTATAACCGCGCCCCATGCGCGTTCGGAGCCGGATCGTGTTGCCCTTGGCCACCCTGTTGGTGCTGCTCGCGCCCGTGGCCGGGTGCCGACCGCTCTCGGCCTACGACCGGCCGCCCACCCCCGCGAAGGCGGCGGACCTGACGGGCCGCGGTCCGTTCCCGAGCACGACGCCCGCCCCGTCGGTCACGGTTCACGCCATCGTCGTTCAGTGGCGAGGCGTCGAGGGCGCCGACCCCCAGGTGACGCACGAAGGCGCAGGCCACTCATGCGCGCCGCACGCTAGCAACATGCTTCGGAGCGGCGACAGCAGTTTCGCGGTGCTCGCCCGCGAGTACAGCGATGACCGTGTGGATTTCTCCGAGCCCCGAACGATCAAGAAGGGTGCGAGCAGCTACCCGGCGAAGGCGGAGGAACAGGCACTTTACCTGCTCGTGGGGCAGGTCACCGGCGCCATCGACACCCCCCAGGGGTACTTCGTGGTCGAGCGGACGCCCGACCCGTCGTCCGCGCCCGTGGGTCCGAGTCGCATTCGGGCAAAGCACATTCTCATCTCGTTCAAGGGTGCCCGCGGGGCGGCCGAATCCACCGAGCGTTCGAAGGACGATGCTCGCGTGTTGGCGGAACAGCTTCGCGAGGAGCTCGTGAAGGCGCCGGATACGTGGGACGCCGTGGCGCAGAAGCACACGGAAGAGCCCGGCGCGCATGACGGTGGCGACCTCGGCTACTTCGGGCGCGGCGTGATGGTGCCGAGCTTTGAACGCACGGCCTTCGCGCTCAAGGCGGGGCAGATCAGCGACGTCATTGAGACGCCCTTCGGCTTTCACATCATCTTGCGCACGGAGTAGCGTCGCGCGAGCAGGGCGACGATCGCCAACGTGAGCGCGAGCGGGGCGCGCGGCGAGTCACTTCGCCGCCCATGAACCGAACAGCCCTCGAGCCACGGCACGCCAGCGCTCGGCGCGTTCGGTTCGCCCCGCCACGGGTCGAGGCCGCCGCGCCACTCGGCGCCATTCGACCACCCGTCGCCGTCGGCATCGAAGTCCGCATCCACCGGGTCGGTGGGGTCAAAGCCCTGGGCGACTTCCCAACCATCCGGCATGCCGTCGCCGTCCGAGTCTGCGTTCGTCGGGTCCGTTCCGTGAAGCCGAACCTCGTCCGCATTGAGAAGGCCATCACGGTCCGAATCCACCAGGGCACCGTCGGACGGATCGCGGGGGTCAAATCCCACGGCCTGCTCTTCACCGTCGGTCATGCCATCGCCGTCGATGTCTTCGTCGCACGTGTCGCCGAGGCCGTCTCCGTCGAGGTCGAATTGATCGCCGTTTGGCACATCGCGGCAGTTGTCGCAGCCGTCATCGATGCCATCCGCGTCGTCGTCCGTGCCGAACGGGGTGCACGGGATCGCGAGGCGCACGAGGCCCCGCGGCAGGGAGGCGAGGGCCCGGGCGCCGTCCGCGTCTCCGACAAAGCGCTCGCGGTCCACCCAAACGATCACGTTGTAGTCACCCGCTTGCCGGTGTTCGACGAACTCCGTGTCTTCGACCCACACGGTGGCGTCTGCGCCGAGGGAAATCGACGCGCCCGAACCATCCCCCTCGCGGCGAAGCGTGAGATTCGAAAGGCTCAGGTTCGCGAGCGGGGCGACGCGGAGTTCCGGGGTGCGGATCACCGTCGTCGCGGGTGCGATCCCGAGGACCTCGAGATCGTCGCTCACTTCGAAGCCCGCCGCGTTGCCCGAGATGGATTCGAACGCGGTGTCCGGGTTCGATGCGTAGACGCCTGCACCGAGGAGAACGAAGTCGGGGCCCGGAGTCGCGTTGGCCGCTTGGATGGCCTCCCGGAGCGAGCAGTCTCCTGGGAAGCAGCCGTCGGCGGGCGGGTCGTCCTCGCGGGAGACCTCAAACGAATCGGCACGGGCACGGCCATGCGTGACCGCGGCCCCGGCGAGCGACAGCACGAGCATCCACCGGTGGGGCGCCGCGAACATCGCCACGATCGTAGCGAACCGGAACCCCGCGCCGCCAAATCCGCGCCGTCGGCGGAAGGCGCCCGGTCCTAGGCGGCGGAGGACGTCTCGTCGCGCGTCGTTGGAATTGCTTCGGAAAGCTTGGTTTCAAGGCCCTCGAGGGCGTCCACGAGGGTCTGCCGCTCGGCGCCCCGCAGGAAGTCCAGGTTCCGGAGGAGCCCAAGCAGGCGCCGCGTGGTGGTTCGCGTCTTTTCAAGGAGCTCGCGCTCGCGCGCGTCCGGGGCGGGTTGGAAGAAGACGGGGTTGAACTCCTTCCGGATGGCGGCGATGGGGCGCACTTCGTCGAACACCGCCGCCTTGAGTTCGCGGACGGACCCCGGCTCCGCATCGGTGGTGGGGTCGTCCCCTTGCTTCCGGAGCGCACGAACGAAGTAGTCCACCGCGTCCATGGATGGCACGGCGGTCTCGACGCCGTCGCGGGCCAGGACCTTCGGTGCGTGTTTTCGCACCGTGAGATAGGAGAGAGTCAGCTTCTCGACCGTGGGGCGCTTGATGCGCAGCTCCTTCTCCGCGTAGTCGTGGAGGCTTTCGTACCCCCAGCGCTTCCACGTCTGCGAGCGTTCGACGAGCACGAGGGCCTCGGCCATCTCGATCCACGCCCTCTTGAAATTGCGGGCACGGCGCACGAGTTCCAGGCGTTCATTGTCGTCTCCTCGCCGTTCGAGGTCGGCGGCGAGCTCATCGAGGGAGGGGGTGGATTGGGACATGGCGCGGGAGGGATAGCCCAATCCTTCCCCTCCGGCACCGGCGACTTGGAGGCGGTGTAGTATTGAGAACTACACCGCTTTTTAGCTCCCACCACCTTGGATGGCTCATACTGCCGAGGACGTGGGAAGGACCCTTCGTGTCGCGTTTGCGGTGCCACTCGTGGTCGCGTGCTTCGTCGCACGCGCGGAGGCATCCGATCCGGATCCAGCGGCGCGCGCATCGTCGAGTGCGACCGCGGCACCCGAGCTTCACGTCCTGTTCATCGGCAACAGCTACACGAAGTTCAACAACCTTCCTGGCATGGTGACAAAGATCGCGGAGAGCCGTCCGCTCGGTCCGGTGATTCGCACGTCGAAGAACCTTCAGCCCGGCGCGACACTTCGCCACCAGTGGCTTCGCGGCGGGGCGCTCGAGTCGATTCAACACGGGCGGTACACGCACGTGGTGATCCAAGCGCACAGCCTTGACCCGTTCGATCGCCTCAGTGAGCTCAAGAAGTACACGCGGATGTTCCGTCATGAGATCACGCGTGTCGGTGCGGAACCCGTGCTCTACGAGACGTGGGCGCGTCGGCCGGCGCACTTTCTGTATCGGAAGAAGCCTGAGCTTGGTTCGCCCGATCAGATGACCTCGATGCTCGAGCAGACGTACGGCGAGCTTGCGGCCGAGAACCACGCGGACCTGGCGCCGGTGGGCCGCGCCTTCCGGCTGGCCCGTGACCGTTTTCCGAGCATTGAGCTCTACAAGGGCGACGGGACGCATCCGAGCGAAGCCGGGTCGTACCTGGCGGCGTGCGTGTTCTACGGCGTTCTCACGGGCGTTTCGCCCGAGGGCGCCGCGTGGGTGCCTTGGCCCATGGACGCCCTCACCGCGGCGCAGCTCCAGTCGGTGGCAGCGGAGGTTTCTCGCGTGCAGAACGCGGCGCCTGCGGCCATCGACCCGGCGAAGGTCGCGGGCGCAACGCACGCGCACGACGCGCCGGCGGTGCAGTAGACGAGCGCGCTCGGGCTTGGCCCCAGCTTCGACGGAACGCCCATGGCCCAACGCCGACGAATTCGCAAACGTGGTCGCCGACCGGAAGTTCCATCGGTGTCGGAGAGCGGAACGCCCAACGCGCTGGTGCTGCGTTTGCCGTGGAACGCCGAGCGACTTCTGTTCGTTCTCTTCAGCATCAACCTCGCGCTGCTGTTGATCGACCTGTACCTGTTTCAAATCGAGCCGTCCGAAGAACGCCGCTGGCTCTTCGACATGAATCTCGAAGCGAACGTACCCACCTGGTTCTCCGCCACCCAGGAGTTCGCCGTGGCGGTGGCCGCGTGGGTGGTCGTGGTGCATCACCAGCGCGTGGGAAACACGTTTGCGCGCTGGGCTTGGACGGGAATCGCGGCCTTCTTTCTGCTCATCGCCATCGACGACGCATCGGAGATGCACGAGCGTCTCGCAACGCTGTGGAGCGCGGACGTCAAAGCCTCGGACGGGACCTCGGTGATCAAGGACGCTGTCCAGGGGTTCGCCAGCTACTACTGGCAGCTCTTCTTCATGCCGTTCTTCGCGACGGCGGGCGCGTTGATGGCGTGGTTTCTATGGCGCCAGCTCGGCGGGCTCCGCGGTTGGCTCTTCTATGCGGGGATCGCCTTCTACGCGAACGCCGTCCTCCTCGACTATTTTGACCCCTTTACGGCCATCTACGACGCGCTTGCGGTGTCGTGGGGCATTCCTGCCGGTCGGCTTCAACACTATTTCCGGGATACCGAGGAGTTCCTCGAAGTTTTCGGCACCAGCTGCATCTTGGTATCCTTCCTCCAACACTACGCTTCGCTCGCAACGTGCGACGAAGGCGGGAACTTCAATCCCCAAGTGGAATAGGACGAACGCATGGGTAAGAACGTTGCATTCTTGGTGGGTCTCGTGGGTGTGCTCGGTGCGGTTGCGGGCGCTTCGCTCATGTACGTCTGGGTGACGGTTGTGCATGCGCCACCTCCGCCGCCCACGATGCCGACGCCAAAGACCGCGCAGGGGCCGGCGGAAGCGCCCCGCCCGCCGATCTTCGATGTTGACCCGGCGAATCTATCGCTCGACGGCTTCGTCGTGGGGATGTCCGCCGCGGACGCCATGGCTCAGGCGAAACGACTTCGGATCTCGTTTGAGAAGGGACCGAACAAGGACGGCACGACCGCGTGGTGGTTCGTCACCGACAAGAACGATGCGTATTGGTCGGTTCGCTTGCTCGAAGTGAACGGCAAGATCGAAGGGGTGCGCGTCAAGTACAAGATCCTTCACCCCGAGCGTGGCGCCGAGTGGTCCGAGGTGCTCAAGCAGCCGTACTTCGAAGGCAACGACGAACGCCACTGGGAGACGACCAACTTCAAGGCGAAGGCGAATCGCGTCGGCGAGAAGTTCTACGTGGTGAACAAGCAGTACCGAAACGCCTTCGAGTGGTGAGGAGAACGTGACGTCGCCCGAGGGCGAGTCACCTTTGCGGAGCAGCCGAGCGCCGGAAATGCCGGCGTCGGTTGAAGCGCGTCCACCGAGTCTCCTCGGCCGCGGGCGCGCGGGCGTGGTGTGGCGCATACGCGACACCGAGGGGCGCGAGGTCGCGCGCAAGGTCTTCGGCTCTGCGGGTCTCAGCAAGCTCGTTCAATACGTGTTCCTCGGTGCGCCGAACCCGTACGTGTGGTGCGAGCAAGCGGTGCGGGCGGCCGTTGCGCGGCGTGCGGTGTTCCACCCGCTCGTCGAGTTCTGGTTTGGCGACGCGCTTCGTGTCGTCCGTGCGGTTCGGCATGCTTGGGATGACGACGCACGCGCGTTTCGCATGGACCTTGAGCTCGTGGATGGCTCTCACCTCCCGCTCCGGAGTCCGTACTACCAATCGGAGGATGACGAACTCGCGTCCCTTCGCCGCGATGTGCTCGCGCCCTTGGTGGAGAAGCTCCGTGCTTCGGGGGCCGGCGGCCTCGTGTGGCAGGCCGGGTACGGGAACCCCGTTGGGCTCGGCAACTTCATGGTCGAGGCGCGTGAAGACGGAACGCATCGTTGGGTGTGGGTCGACCTTGAATCCGGTGTCCCGGCGCTCTTCGCAGCGAACCCGCTCGTGGAGCTTGGATACTACGTGCCGGAGGCGCTTCGGCGTGGTCGGCCGCTCTTCGATGACGTCGACTGCGATGTGCTGCGCGCCTACGTGAATCGCGAGCGGACCGCCATCCTGGCTGCACTTGGCACGGAGCGGCTTGCGCAATTGGATGCGGACATCGTCGCGCTCGACGAGCATCAGCGGCGCTGGAAGACCCTGTCCCGCGTCGCAAGTTCGGTGGGCGCGAGCCTTCGGCTGGGCCGCATTTCGCCGGAGCAAGCCGCGTTCTACGTGACGCGGCCCGCACGCTGGTACCTGCGCGAGGCGTGGGGGCTCTTGCGCAGTACACCCTCTCGGCTCCTACGTGCGGTGGGCATCGTCCTCCGGTGGGTGGCCGAGCTCCCGATCGTGCCGCTTTTCGTGGAGTCGCTCCGCGCGCTCGTGTCCCATCGCCGTCGCGTCGATCTCACGCATCGGTGGATTCGCCACCGCATCGCGAGCTGGCGGGTGCGGAGACAGCTGACGCCGTCGCAGGAATCCGCACTGGAAGCGTCCATGACCGAGCGAGATGAATCGGTCTACCTCGCGGATTTTGGCGTGCACCTGGCCACCAAACCGTTCGTCAAAGCGCTCGAGTTCTGGCTGCTGCCAGTGCTTCTCGTGCGAGGAACCGTGGATGAGTCAACGTTCCTCTTGCTCGAACTCACGGCGGGGAGCGCCGTGCGCAGTGTCTATACGTTCGGCCGATTGATTCAGTCGCTGGTGACTCGGGCGCCGCCACCGTGGATCGCATTCTGGGTGGGTCTCCTGCCGGTGCTCGGGAATTTCGCGTTTCCCATTCAGCTTCTCTATTCCGGCCGGCGTGACGATGTGGCCCTCTTCTTGGTCCACGATTTCGCCGCGGCGGTGGGGCGCTACGTTCCGATCTGGGGCGGGCCGGATACGCTCACCGAGCACCTGGCGAATCGACTCGTGACGCCGCTCCTTCCAAAGCGCGGAACCGCACCGAGTCTCCGGCCACGGCCGAGCCTGCGCCCACCCGCAGCGTAGGCCCGCGCCAAGTCAGTCGCGGCCGTCGTCCCGGTACTTACGACGGAGGGCGCGCGAGCGGACTCGTTCCGTGGTGCGCCGCCTTTCGAGCGACTCCGCCTGGCGCGAGCGTTCCTCCGCGCGTAGCGCTTGCCATGCCTCAAGGCGAGCGCGGTCGATGGCGCCCGCCTTGACCGCATCGCGCACGCCGCAGCCCGGCTCGTTCGCGTGCGTGCAATCCGAGAATCGACAGTTGGCGGCGTAGGATGCGATTTCGTCGAAGGCTTGATCGACGCCACCTTCCTCCGTAGCAAGCCCGAGCTCACGGATGCCCGGCGTGTCGATGATCATGGCGCCCGAAGGAAGCCTAAACATGGTGCGAGCGGTGGTCGTATGGCGACCTTTGCCATCTTCGCGGACGGCCTGGGTGGCTTGCTGTGTGCTCCCCGAAAGCGCGTTCAGCAGCGTCGACTTGCCGGCGCCGGAAGTGCCAAGCAGGACCGCGGTCACCGTGCCCTGAAGGCGTGACCGAAGACTCTCGAGGCCGTCGCCGCGGAGGGCGCTCACGGCGACCACCGTGACGCCGGGCACGGCGGATGCGAGTTCGCTCCGTTCCGCCTCGGCGGAATCCGCCAGGTCCGCCTTCGTGATCACGACGAGGGGCTCAACGCTTCCGTCGCGGCAGATGGCCACGAAGCGCTCAATGCGAGAAACGTTCACATCGCGTCCGAACGCGACGACCACCAGCGCCAGATCGACGTTGGCCGCCACGATCTGATCCGTCGTCTGTCGGCCCGCCACCTTGCGCGCGATGCGTGAACGCCGGGGAAGGATCGATTCGATGGTCGAAAGCGAACCTGCCGCGGACGATTCCCGCCGGAGGACCACCCAATCCCCCACGGCGGGGCGCTCGTTCTTCCGATCCGCACCGCGCAGGGTTCCCGCGAGGGCAGCGGCCTCCTCGCCCTGGTCGGTGGCCACGATGCACCGAATGCCGTGATCCGCCGTGACGCGTCCGAGGTCCGATTCGGCGACGCCGGCGGTCCGCGCAAGCTCTGCGACCTGTGCATCGAATCCGTAGTCACGAAGGAGCATGGGGGTGCGCGTCGGTGTGGTTGTGGAAAAAGCGAAAGTGTCGCTATCGTTTCGATGTCGAGTGTGACACGGGAACCCGGGTCCGCGTACCGCCAGGAGAGATGCCATGAACCGACGCGAATGGTTCGAACAAACGTCCACGGTGGCGGTCGCCGCCGGCCTGCTTACCTATGCGGGCGTCGCCTGTTCGGAGGACAAACAGAAGAAAGTTCGGCTCGCGGTCGCGGGTGGGAACTTTGGGGCCACGTTCTCCTTCCACCAGCACCCCAATTGCGTGGTGTCGGCCGTGACTGATCTTCTCCCGGAACGACGCGATCGGCTGCGCGCGGCGTACCACTGCGACGTCGCGTACGACTCCCTTGAGGAGCTTCTCAAGAAAGAAAAGAGCGTCGATGCGGTGGCCCTGTTCACCGATGCGCCGCTCCACGTCAAACACGCGCTCATGTGTTTCGAGCGTGGCCTCCATGTGCTTTCGGCCGTGCCGGCCTGCACGAGCGTCGAGGAGGCGCAGCAGCTCAAGGAAGCGAAGGAGAAGACGGGTCTTCGCTACATGATGGCCGAGACGAGCTATTACCGTCCGAGCTGCATCTACGCGCGCAACTACTTCGAGCAGGGGCACTTCGGAGAGCTCTTCTACTCGGAGGCGGAGTACTACCACGACAAGGGAAACCTCCAGGCGCTCAACACGAACAAGCACACGCGCTTCTGGGGGCCCGACGGCAAGCATTCATGGCGCTGGGGCTACCCGCCGATGCACTACCCGACGCATGCGCTCGGTTTCCTTGTGGGCGTGACCGACGAGCGGGTGACCGAGGTGTCATGCCTCGGATGGGGTACAAAGCACGAATATCTGACGGACAACGTCTACGAGAACCCGTACTGGAACGAGACGGCGCTCATGCGAACCAATCGCGGGCACGCGCACCGCGCGAACGTGTTTTGGCTTGTGGGCGGCGATGGGGAGCGCGCCACGTGGTACGGCGATCGTGCGACGGTCCTCGACGAGAACGGGTCTCGCCATGGTCCGCTCCTCCAAGTGCGTTCACAGGGGGCGCGTCGGCTTGTGTTCCCCGAGTATTACCGTTCGGACATGCTCCCCGAAGCCATGCGGCACAACGCGACGCACGGAAATTCGGAAGTGTTCATCAGCGCGGAGTTCATCAACGCGCTGGTTCAGAATCGTGAGCCGGCCATCGACATCTATCGATCGCTGGCCATGACGGTCCCTGGGCTCGTCGCACATCAAAGCGCGCTGAAGGGCGGCGAACAGCTCAAGGTCCCGCAGTTCGATCGCGGGTAGCGGGCCCGCGGGCGGGCTCACTGCGTAGGGGCCATGCCCGAGTTCCCGGGCGCCGCGGACTCCGCGTCGAGGTTCACCCACGTGCGCGCGCGCGCGTTCCATACATCGATGGAAGTCTCGTCGATGGAGAAGAACCAACCGTGCACCTGGAGTTTCCCCGCCGAAACGGCTTCCGCCAGCACCGGATACGTTTGCAGGTGCTCGAGCTGCAACGCGACGTTGAGACGCCCCACGTCGTCGTCCGTGTGTTCGCTACGCATGCGCTCGGTGAGCATCGTGCCGGCGCTGTTGCCAAGCCAACGGTGCACGTTCTCGAGGGACGCGGGCACCCCGGCGGGATCCCGCACCGCGCGAATGGCGCCGCAGCCGGAATGACCGCAGACCACGATGTCGCTTACGCCGAGCACGCCCACGGCGTACTCGATGGCCGCGCCGACGCTCGCCGCCTCCGCGGAACCGTGGGTTGGAACCATGTTGCCCACGTTGCGCAGCGTGAAAAGGTCGCCCGGTTCGCTCGACACGAGTAGCGACGGCACCACGCGACTGTCGGCACAGGTAATGAACAGCGCGTGGGGGCGTTGTGCGCCCGCAAGCCTCGAAAAGAGCGCTCGGTACTTCGGGCGGTGAAGCTCGTGGAACGACATGGCGCCCGTGACAAGGCGGCTTCCCGCGGAGGACGGACGCTTGGCGAGCCACTCTCGCTCCTCTTCCTCGGTGTGGGCGAACAGCTCCGCAAGCGAGGCATGCTCCGGCGAGCCCACAATCCGCTGCTCGAGTGCCGTCGACGCACCCACGACAAGGACGTCGACATCCCGTTCGAGCAACGCCGCGATCACTTCGGCGATGGCGCTCGCGCCGGAGGCATCGACGTGAACGAGCCGCGACGCGTCAACGAGCACGCGGTCACCGGTGCTGACTTGCTCCGCCTCGGCTCGAATCCGGTCCACTGCGAGGGAGGAAAGAAACGTGAGTTGTCCGTCGAGCACGAGCCGACGCGTTCGTGTGGTGGGTGAGTGGTCAAAGCGGATGTGGGCGCGGGTCGAAACGAACAGCACCATCAAGAGCGCCGCCGCGAGACCCCACTGCACGCCCTGAATCAGGTCGAGGGCCACGATGAGCACGAAGGTGACGAGGAAGATCCATGCGTCCGGCCGCGAGACGCGCCACCAAACCAGGAATGTTTTTGGATTGAGCATCCGAAGCGCCACGGCGAAGAGCACGCCGGAGAGGGCCGCGAGCGGAATCCGTGCGATGAGGCTGCTGGTCACCAGGACGAGGAACGCGACCATGAGCGCGTGCATGATTGCGGAGCGCCGCGTGCGACCGCCCGCTTGGACGTTCAGTGCGGAGCGCGCAATGACACTTGTGACCGGAATGCCGCCGGTCAGCGCGCTCGCCGCATTGGCAAGACCCTGACCGATGAACTCCTGGTCGGGATCGTGGCGGGTGCCCTTCGCGAGTCGATCCACCGCGGACGACGACAACAACGATTCGAGGGAAGCGAGCGCGTACACCATGAGAATCGGGTTGATGAGGGCGGTCCAGCGAAGGTGCGAGTGGGACCAGTCGGGAAGGTGGAATGTGCTCGGAAGCGCACCGACCATGTCGACGTTCAGGCCGAAGGCTGCAGCGGCGACGGTGGGTACCACCACGCCCAGAAGCGGGCCTGGTGCCCGTGGGTGAATCCTCGGTGCGACGAGCACCAACGCGAGGGCCGCGAGGGCGAGGCCGAGGGATGCGAGGTTGGTCTTGTGGACGAGCTCGGCGATGTGCGTGATCACGTCGATGACGTGCGACTCGGGGGGAGGAGCGAGACCGAGCAGTCGCGGGAGCTGTCCGATGAGAATGATGGCGCCGATGCCCGCGGTGAATCCCTCCACGACGGAGATGGGCACGAGGCGCATGAGTCGACCGAACCCGAGCACGCCCGTGGCGACTTGCAGTAGGCCGGCGGCGAGCCCCACGAGTCCGAGGCCGAGCAGACCGTGTTCTTCCACCACGTCGCCGACGAGGACGGCCATGGCCGCCGCGGGACCGGTCACCGCGAGCGGGGTGCCTCCGAAGAGCCCGCCGACGATGCCCGCGACGATGGCGGTGCCAAGGGCGATGGCGGGGTCCACGCTCGATGCGAGGCCGATGGCCAAGGAAAGCGGAATCGCCAGGAGCGCGACCGACAACGCGGCGAGCGCGTCTTCACGGAAGCCTTCCTTCGAGAAGAGTGCCCGCCAATCGGGCAGGAGCTGACGAAGTCCAAGATCGAGTTTCGGTTTCGATGCAAGCATGCGGGATTCTCCAACGACGTACGTACGGCGGGGACGGGGCCTCGGATGCGGCGAGGCGTGCCGGACTGCGCGTTACTGCTCGGGCTGGCACACGGGCGCCAACCGGTTCGGTTTCGGCGTTTAGCGCCGTGGAGGACGTGAACGGCGATCGAGCGTTACGAGTGCCAGGCCGGCGATTGGGTCGCGGCGCAGGGGCTCGAGCGTACGCTCGCTCGTTGAGCGTGGGGGCCGGACGACAATGGCGTTGGCATGGTCGTCATCGTCTTCTTCTTCCACCGCGCCGCCGTCGGTCGGGAGCGAGGACTCCATCGGTGCCTGGGGAGCGGCGTCCTGCCTCGACGAAGCGTAGACGGCGGGCGAATCGTCGTGGATGGCCCGGGCCTTCGGCACACCAAGGAGCGAGCCCAGTACAAGGCTCACGCCGAGGGCCAACATCGCAGCCTTGCCGAACAGGTGAAACACCGGTCGGGTAGATTGCGGTTCGGGCCGCGAATGTCAACCTTTTCAGCGGGCCGCGTGGAGTTGGTCACGGAGCCAGTGCTCCGGGCCGCGGGCCTCGACGGCTCCCCGCAGCTGCTTTGCCATGCGTGTTCGTGTTCGCTTCGGCATGGTGAGCGCGCGGTAGAGCGCGTCGGACGTTTCGGTTTCGTCGAAGGGGTTGATGCCGAGCACGGCGTCGCCCTTTCCGGCGGCCGCGAGCTCGTCGAAGAACCCCGTCTCCCGACTCAGTACGAGGGCGGCGTGATTCTCGTTCACGACAGCGCCCTCCTTCGCGACGAGGTTCAGGCCGTCTCGCACGGGATTGATCAGCACCGCGTCGGCGATCCGGAGGCCCGCCATCGCGCGAGGCATGTTGCTCGCGTCGTTGAACAGCACGATGGGTTGCCAGTCGGCCGTTCCGTACTTCTGGTTGATGCGATCCACCGTCGCTTCGATCTGTTTGCTGTATTTCCCGTATTCCTCGACGGCTTCGCGCGACGGGAAAATGGATGCGACAAAGCTGACGCGGTTCCGAAGCTCCGGGTGACGCTCGAGCATGTCGTCGTAGGCGTTGAACCCGGAGACGATGTTCTTCGAGAGTTCGATGCGATCCGTGCGTGAGATGACCATGCGGTCGCCGACGATGGCGCGGAGGTCCTGGACCCAGCGGTCCGCCTCGGCGCTTGTCGCGATTCGGCGAACATTGTCCGGATCGATGCCCAATGGAGCGACGTAGGTGGCGGCGGCCCGCACGATGAGCTCGTTCGAAGACTGTTCGTAGCGCGTGGCCCAGCGCTTCGTATGAAAGCCCGCGGCGTCAAAGCCGGCCATGCCGTGGAGAAGCTCCTCGCTTACCGCGGCGGGTAGGCGCCGCATTTCATCGGGCCCACCGAACGGGGTATGCGTGAAATGCACGGTGCGTAGGTCGGGACGCCTTTCGCGGAGCAGGTCGCCGACCAGCGGCAGGTGGTAATCCTGTACCAGCACGGTCCCGCCCTCCGGCGCCGCCCGGTCGATGGCCCCGGCGAACTTTCGGTTGAGTTCGCGAAAGGCCTTCCAAGCGTCGCGGAACGTCGCGTCGAAACGTGGCGCGCGGACGCCGTCCCAGAACCCGTGGGCCGCGAACCAAAGTGCTTCGTTGGCGACGTGGTTGTACGCGAGGTCGTACCGCGCCGGGTCCATGGTGACGTAGCGCATGTTGAAGCCCGGCGTAGGAACGCGCGTTCGTGCCGCGCGCAGGTCGACGCCGTCGACGGCGCTCGCGATCCACGTGACGTTCGAGCGGTTTTCAACGAGCGGTGCCAGTCCCGTGGCGAGACCTCCACCGGCACGACGAACCTCGATGGCACCCGACGCGCCCTCTGCAAAGTTCACCGGACCGCGGTTCGAAGCGATCACAAGGGCGTCTTCGGCCAGGTGCGCAAGGTCGGAGACGACGCTCGCTGCACCGGCCTGGGCGCCAACGGAGGCGCGCGGGCTCTCGATTGCGTGGACGGCGCCGGTCGGTGTCGCCCCGGTGTCGATGGCGCGGACGAAAGCGCCCCCGAGGGCGCCAAAGACGCCGAGGAGGGCAGCTGCGAACAGTCCGAGACTTGCACGCTCAAAGGTCATGGAAGGGTGAAGCGCGGATAAGCACGCGCCGTGCCGCCGGCGGGCATGCGGGAAACCGCGGGGATCCCCATGCCCGTGGCGTCGGCACCCGTCGCCGGGGCCACGGAGTCACCAGGCCTTGGCCCCACTGACGCCGCGCGCCGTGCCGCGGTATACCGAGCCGTGACCAAATCCCTGCTCGTGACCGATGCGTTCTCCAAGGACGCCACCGCCCTCCGCAAGGTTTTCGACGATCGCTTTCGCGAACCACGCGACATTCGCCCCGATCGCTTCGTTTGGGACTACTGGCACGTACCCGACCAGTACACGTTCCATCGAACGCCGGCCTGGGAGTACTTCCCCACGGCGCTCTACGAGCGGTTCCACCGACAGCTCGTGATGTGGGGGCGCCGCGTCCTGGGTTGCCACGATATCTCCCCGCCATGGCTCAGCTACTACGTGGATGGCTCCGAACAGTCGCTCCACGGAGACTTGCCGCACGGCCCGTGGGCGTTTGTGTACTCGCTGACGCCGTCGACGAAGGCGTTCCGCGGGGGCGAAACGATGCTCCTCCGACCCGAGGTGCTCGACTACTGGCGTGGGTTCGTCTCGGAGCGAAGCGTGGAACTCCGGGAGGTGGTCGACCTTGTTGCGCCGAAGTGGAACCGCCTCGTCGCGTTTGATCCCCGCGTCCCGCACGGCGTACGGCGAGTGGAGGGAACCCGCGACCCGCGTGAAGGACGCCTCGTGATTCACGGTTGGTTTGTCGAACCGCGTCCGTTCGTGGAAGGGCCGCTCCGGCGCTCGGATGTGGTTCGTTTCGTCGAAGCGCTTTCGGATGTGGTCGGCGACGTCCTGGCGCGTGGCGTGCCCGTGGCGGGGGTGATGAGCGTGCGGATCGACGTGGCCGCGTCGGGCGAAGTGCGACGCGTCGCGCGGCTCACGGACACGACGCGTACGCCGGTGGAGCTCGAGTCCGAGCTCGTGCGCCTACGGAGCATCGTCATGCGCACGGCCAGGGCGCACCGTTTCCCGAAGCGCCGCGAGGGGTCGACGGTTACTCTGCCTCTGGTGTTTGCACGCGGATAGACGGCGTGGGGAACGTCCCCTGGGCCACATCTTCGCGGAGCGAATCGGGGTCCCAAGCGGAATCCTCGCGGATTTCCGGCGCGGCGCTCGCGATGTCGGCGCGCATGGTGCGCTCCACGTCGTCCGTTCGCTGACGCACTTCGCTGAGCCAATCGCCTTCGCGGCGAATGGACGCCATTTCGCGGAGCACGCGTTCATCGTGGCGCGCGAAGATTTGCCCGGCGCGATAGGCGCGATGGGCGCGCATCCCGAGGGCTTCGAGCGCATGGGTTCCGAGGCGAATCGAGCTCCCGAACAGTTCGCGGTACACATGGTCGACACCCTCGCGGATGAACTCGAAGGCTTCGGAGCGACCGGCTGCACGCACGAAGATCCGAAGGTGGGGGTAGTGCGTGCGAAGTTCACGAACGAGCTCGATGGCTTTCTCGTGGTTGTCGATGGCGACAATGAAAAGCTTCGCGCGATGGGCGCCCGCGGCCTGGAGCAAGTCCATACGCGTGGCATCCCCGTAAAAGACCTTGTGTCCGAATCCCCGAAGCGCATCGACCTGCTCCGAGTCGGCGTCGAGAACCGTCACACCGACGCCGTTTAGGCGCAGGAGCCGGGTCACGATTTGCCCGAAGCGCCCGAAGCCCGCGACGATGACAGCGTTCTCCTCGTCGACTTCGTCGGACTCGCGGTTGTCGCCCACGGTCACGGCCGCACGGGGAAGAACGACGTGCTCGGCGAAAAGCATCAGGAGCGGCGTGAACGCCATGGAGATGGCCACGGCCGCAGCCGCCGGATTCGCCACCTCCGCCGGGAGCACGCGCTCCTGAAGGCCGTATGAAAGGAGCACGAACGCGAACTCGCCGACCTGCGAAAGGGCCGCGCCGAAAAGGAAGCCCTGGTCGAACGTCAGTTTGAAGATGCGCCCGAGGCCAAAGAGGAGGGCGAGCTTCACCGCTAGGATTCCGACGACGATGGCCGCCATGCGCCCCGGTGATTCGGCCACCAACGTGAAGTTGATCGATGCGCCGACCGCAATGAAGAAGAGGCCGAGGAGCAGGCCCTTGAACGGGTCGATGTCGCTTTCAAGTTCGTGGCGGTATTCGCTTCCCGCGAGGACAACGCCGGCGACGAAGGTTCCAAGGGCGGGGCTCAAGCCCACTTTGGTCATCAGGACGGCGATGCCGATGACCAAGAGAAGCGTCGCGGCCGTGAAAAGCTCGCGGAGGCGCGTCTTTGCGATGGTGCGGAACACGTACCCAAGCCCGAAGCGGCCCGCGAACACGATGGCGCCGACCGTGGCGAGCACGACGAGGGTCTGCGCCCAGCCCGGCAGGTGTGCGACCCAGGTGTCATCGTGGGCGGTGGTCGAAGCTGCGGGCGGACCCGACGCGAGGAGCGGGAACACGGCGAGGATGGGGATGACGGCCAAGTCTTGAAAGAGAAGCACCGCGAAGGCGCTCTTGCCCGCGCTGCTCTTCATGAGCCCCTTTTCCTGGAGCGTCTGAACGGCGATGGCCGTGGAGGACATGGCGAGCGTCAGACCGAGCGCAACCGCCACGCGCCACGGAAGCCCGAGCACAAGTCCGATGGCGCCGAACACGGCGGTGGTCGCCGCCACCTGGAGACCGCCCAAGCCGACGATCGGTACGCGCATGCGCCAGAGAAGGGCGGGTTCGAGTTCGAGGCCGACGACGAAGAGCATCATCACCACGCCGAACTCGGCGAAGTGCATCACGTCCGCGCCCTCCTGGCCGACGAGACCCAGGCCGAAGGGGCCGATGAGCACGCCCGCCAGCAGGTATCCGAGGACGGAACCGAGGCCAAAGCGCTTGGCGAGGGGCACGGAAACCACGGTGGCGCCGAGGTAGACGAGTGCCTGATAGAAGAAGCCCTCAGCGTGCATCGCGCGCCTCCGGTGTTCCGTTTGAAGGCGCGGGTAGATTTCGTGGGAGCTCGTCGTCGTGGAGCACGCGCTCGAGATCGAGGGTGCCGTTTGCGACGGCTTCGAGGGTTCCCGCGTAGCGCGCGGCCTCGGCGTCGATTTCGGTGTCGGAGAGTCGATGGGTGCCGTGCACAAGGAACGGAGGCGCGTAGCGCACGCCGCAGAGCCGCGCGGTCTGCTCGATGGGCGCGAGGAAGGTGCGCACGGTGCGACCGTTGAGCCCCACGTCCGAATAGGCCTGCTCGCCACCGCCCGCGCTCACGGCGGAGAACAGGAACTTCCCGCGGAGCGCGTTGCCGCCCGTGCCGTAGGCCCAACCGTGCTCGAGGACCAAGTCCTGCCACTGCTTGAGAAGGGCAGGGGTGCTGTACCAATAGATGGGGTGCTGCATCACGACGATGTCGTGCTCCGTGAGGAGCGCCTGTTCGCGGGCGACGTCGATGTCGAAGTCCGGGTAGACCTGGTAGAGGTCGTGCACCGTGACGCCCGAGACGCGTTTCGCGCTCGCGACGAGGCGTCGGTGCACGCGCGATTTTTCGAGCGCCGGGTGCGCAAAGAGGATGAGCACGCGTTTCATGACGGCGAGATCTCGTGCAACGGCGGGATGCGTGCAAGTTCGGGCCAGTATCGAGCGATAAGCAACACCACGAGGACGGTCCCCACGCCGCCGCCCACGACCGCGAGCACCGGGCCGACGAGCGTTGCGGCGAGACCGCTTTCGAAGGCGCCGATCTCGTTCGATGTCCCCACGAACACGGCGTTCACGGCGCTTACGCGTCCTCGAAGGTGATCCGGCGTGAGCACCTGTTCGAGTGTCTTGCGGATCACGACGCTCACCATGTCGAACGCGCCGACAAGGAACAAACATGCGAGGGAGAGGGCGAAGTTCCTCGAAAGCCCGAAAACGATGGTCGCGAGTCCGAATCCAGCCACCGAATAGAGGAGCGCGTGACCGGGGCGCTTCCATGGCGGCAAGCGTGTGCTCACGATGGCCATGCTGAAGGCGCCCACCGCAATGGCCGAGCGGAGTGTGCCAAGGCCGCTCGGACCGACACCAAGGATGTCCTTCGCGAAGACGGGAAGGAGCGCCACGCACCCACCCACGAGGACGGCGAGCAGGTCGAGGGTGATGGCGGCGAGGTAGATGCGATTGCGCCGAATGAACGTGAAGCCGGCGAAGAGGTCTCCGGGGGTTCGCTTGGTCGTGCCCGCCGAGTCCTTCGGACGCACAAGGGGGAGTGCGAAGAGCGTTCCAACGGAGACGAGTTGTCCCAAGGCGGTGGCGACATACGACGCTGTCGCATTTCCCGTGGCCGCGATGAGGAAGCCGCCCGCCGCCGGCCCGGCCATGGACGCGAGTTCGTAGCTCGACGACAGCCACGCATTCGCGTTTTGAAACTGCGCAGGCGCGAGCAGCTGGGGCATCAGCGTCGCGATGGAGGGCGAAGCGAAGGCCCGGGAGATCCCCGCGACGACGAGGAGCGCATAGATCCACGGCGTGGGAGCATTCGTGTGGGCCACCCAAGCGAGGCCGAGGGCGATTCCGCCGAACGCGACGTGCGTGAGCATGGCGATGTGTCGCCGCGGGAAACGATCGGCGACGTTCCCCGCGGGCAGCATGAGGAGCACCACGGGGGTGAACTGGCACACGCCGACCAAGCCGAGGGACCAGGCGGACCCGGTCCGTTCGTAGAGCTGCCAGCCCACGGTCACCGACAGCATCTGCACGCCGAGGGCGCCCGTGATGCGTCCAAGGGCGAACCAGCGCACGAATGGGATGCGCATGGCGGAGAAGGAGTCGGGAGGAGCGGCGGTCACGGCGGAGAGGCCGACGCCCTTGTGGGCCTTTGCGCGGGAAAGTGCAAGGGCTCGCGGCGAAGGGGCCGTCGCGCCCGCGGAGGTCAGCCGGTGTTGCGCATGCCGGCGGCGATGCCGTTGATCGTGATGATCAGCGCATCGACGAGGCGTTCATCGTTGTGGCCGGCGCGGAGGCGGCGCAGGAGTTCCGCCTGAAGCACGTTCAACGGATCGATATACGGGTTTCGTACGTCGATGGACCACTTGAGGGTCGTGTTCGACTCGAGGAGATCGCCCGCCCCTTTGACGGCGAGCAGCGCTTGACGGGTGACGCCGAGGGCATCCCGGAGCTTGGTGCCGAACGGGTGAAGTTGCGCGGGGACGAGCATTTCGTCGTAGCCGCGCGCCGTGGCGACGTCGCACTTGGCGAGCACCATTTCCAGGAGGTCCACGAGCGCCGCGAAGAACGGCCAGTGGAGCAGCATGTCGTGGAGCTCAGGGAGGGCGCCTTCGTCGATGGACTCACGGAGGGCCGCCTGCGCGCCGAGCCAGCTCGGCAGGTTCAGTCGCGTTTGCGTCCAAGCAAAGATCCACGGAATGGCGCGCAGCGACGTGAGCCCGCCTTCACGGCTACGCCGCGCGGGGCGACTGCCGATGTTGAGTAGTCCGAGCTCCTGCTCGGGGGTCGCCGCGTTGAAGTACGGCATGAACTCGGGCTCTTCGAGTACCTGTCGGTACGACGCCGCGGAACGCTCCGCGAGTCGATCCATGCGCGCACGCCAGGCCGGGCTTGGCGCCGCGGCGGGCGCGAGGGTCGCCTCGAGCGTCGAGCTCGCATAGAGGTCCAGGGTTTGCTGCGCGATCTCGGGGAGCGCGAAGGCCGCGTCAATGGACTCGCCCTGCACCGTGACTCGAAGCCCGCCCGCCACGGACCCCGGGGGCTGCGAAAGAATCGACAGCGCAATGGGGCCGCCCCCTCGACCGACGGTGCCGCCGCGCCCGTGGAACAGGGTGAGCGTGACCCCGTGTCGCTTCGCCACCTCAAGCAGGGCTTCTTGGGCGCGATACAGACCCCATGCGGAAGCGATGCGGCCCGCGTCCTTTGCGGAGTCGGAGTAGCCAATCATCACCTCGATGTGCGAACCGATGTACTTCCGTGCGAGCGGTGCGCCGAGGAGTGCGTCGAGCACGCGGGGGGCGTGGTCGAGATCCGCAAGGGTCTCAAAGAGGGGCACCACGCGCATGGGTTCTTCGATTCCCGCCTCCCGCTGGAGGAGGTAGACGGCGAGCACGTCCGACGGCGCGCGCGCCATGGAGATGACGTAGGCGCCAAGCGATTCGCTTCCGGACTTAGCGCACGCATGCAGCGCGTCGAGGACCTTGGTGAGGGAGTCGTCCGCGGGTGGACGGCGCGGCAGGAGGGGGCGCGGGTTATCGAGCTCACGCAGGAGGAAGGCCTGGCGCTCGTCTTCGCTCCACGCCGCATACGAGCCGAGGCCCAGCGCGCGTGTGATGGCGTCGAGGGCGGCGACGTGCACTTCGGAGTGCTGACGGATGTCGAGCGGGGCGAGGGTGACGCCGAACACGGCGATGCGACGGAGGCAATCGACGAGTTTGCCCCTGGCGACGAGCTCGAGGCCCACCTCCACGAGCGAGTTCCACATGGCCTCGAGGGGTTCACGGAGATCCTGTGCGTGCAGGATGACCTCCGTCGGCGGGCGTGCGGGCTCTTCGCCCCGACGCACGGCTTCGAGGGCCGCTTCCAGGTAGCGTCGCGTGGTCACCACGCGCTCAAGCAACGCTTTGAGGATCGCGCGATACGGCTCGCGTGCGCCGTTTGCCCGCGCGTGGATCGCCGCATTCGCTGTGACGATCGATAGCTCGTCGTGGAGCTGTTCGAGTTCGTGTTCGTAGAGCTCCGCGGCCTGCCAGCGGGCGAGCAGGCACACTTCGCGCGTGACCTTGGCCGTGACGTTTGGATTTCCGTCGCGGTCACCGCCCATCCACGAGCCGAATCGGATCGGCGCGATGTCCCAGGGGAGGTGGCGCCCCGTTTCCGCCAGGAGCGCTTCGTCGAGTTCGCGGAGGAACTTCGGGACCGCATCCCATAGCACCTGCTCGAAGACGACAAGTCCGGCGCGCGCCTCGTCGATGGGCGTCGGGCGAATGCGGCGCACTTCGTCCGTGTGCCAAACGCTTGCGATTTCACGGCGTACGTCTTCTTCGATGTGCGCTTGGTCGCGGCCGGAGGCGTGATCGCGTCGCGCCAACGATTCAGCGATGCGGCGGTGCTTCGTGAGGAGGGTTCGTCGTGCGGCCTGTGTGGGGTGGGCCGTGAGCACGAGCTCGATGCGTAGCGCGGTTACGGCATCGAAGAGCGCGTTTGGCGACGCGGCATCGGCTTTGAGCTTGGCGAGTGTGGCGCGCACGTTGCCGCCATGTTCGCGCGCCGACTCCCACGTGCGTGCTCGATGCCGGTGTTCGGCAATGTTGGCGAGGGCAAGGAAGTGGGAGAACGCGCGTGCCAAGGGAGCTGCTCGCTCGACCTCGAGTTCGGAAAGAAGTTTGCGGAGCGCGACGGCGTCATCGCTGCGTCCGGCGCGCGCGCCCTTGGCGAGGCGTCGCACCTCTTCGACGAGTTCAAACAGCCAGGCGCCGCCGCTTTCCTTCAGCGTCCAGCCGAGGCGATCGCCGAGGAGCCGAACATCGTCGCGCAGTCGTCGTTCCCCGAGTTCCATGGCGGACGAGGTTAGCAGGCGATGCGGAGTGCGCGCCCGGAACGCCGATGGAATGTTCCGCGAAGGGAGTGAAAGCACTGCACAGAGTCTCGACCGGCGAGTCCGTCGGCCGCCCCGAGCGTGAACTGGGGACGGACTGCCCATCCGTCGCGCCCCCGCCCTCGGCAAAGGGATGCAATTCCCTCGAACTCGAGGTGGCACGTACGTTGCTCTTCACCCGTCCCGTGGCACACGACTATTCAATCGCGTTGTGCGTGGCCTTGGTTGGGCTGTGCGGATTTGGTGCACTCGGTGATGGATTTCAGCGGAGCATCGACACGGGGGCGACACGGGGAACCGGCGCTGCCGCGCAGGCGGGTTCCCCCGCGAGCGTAGGTCGACAGGCGGCCCTTGCGGGTGTGGCCGGTCGTCTCGCGTCGAGCGGTGGTGAAGCGACGAAGCTCATCAAGGGCCTGGCCCTGCGATTCCCCGAGTCCGCCGTGGGCCGCATGGTGTCCGACGGCAGCTACTTCAAACTGGATGACTTCCTCGCTGCCCACGTGCGCGGCGCCCGGTACCACGACGCGGTGCACTCGGCGGAGGTTTCGTCCCTGGCATACGATCTTGCGCGTCGTCGCGGCTTGGCGAACGCGGATGCCCAGTTCCTCAGTGAAGTGGGCCTCGTGCACGACTTCGATCCGGCACGTGCGGCCGGTAGCTCGCCACGCGTGGCGGCCACGCTTGGGCAGATGGACGACATTGCCGCTCACATGGGTTGGGACACGCGCCATCGCGCCATGGCCGAGGCGCTCATCCAGCGAACGATGTATCCCTTCGCGGGCGCGGAGGTCGAAAAGTACGAATCGCTCGTTCGTGCGCTCCCCGCCGAGGATGCGGCGTTCGTGTTGCGCGAAGGACCCGTTCTCTCCGAGTACGCCGACAAGGGCGGCAACTACATGCTTCGGCGCTTTCGAACGACCTTCGACAAGGTGCGTGGGCTCGTGCGCGAGATCGACCCGACGGGCAAGTTGACGCCCCGTGACCTCGACACGGGCGCGTTCCTCCGGGCCATCGGCCGTCCGCCGGCGTTCCTGGAAGATGTGGGCGTGGCGGAGCGGGTCACGGGCTCGGCGGATGCGGTGCTCGGGATCGGTCGCGACATGCTTGAGCGCATCGCTCCAGACCTCGTCCACCGCCTCGAAACCAACGAAGGGCTCTTCAACACAATCGTTGGCACGAAGCCGTCTGCGCCGTAGTCGACGTCCACGCTCCGTGCTAGCCCGAGCATCGTGCTCGGTGTGGCGACATTGCGGCGTGAAGTTGCGCGGTTTCCGAGGGCGTACTGGGTCCTCTGGACGGGCATGCTCGTCAACCGTGCGGGCGCCTTCGTACTGCCGTTCTTGATGCTGTACTTCACCGAGGCGCGCGGACTCTCCGAGGATCGCGCGGGGCTCGTGTGGAGTCTCTTCGGCGCGGGGTCCATCGTCGCGACCATGATCGGTGGGCAGCTCGCGGATCGTTGGGGAAGGCGCCCGACGATGATCGTGAGTCTTGTGGGCATGGCGGGTGCCCTCGGCGCGCTTGCGGCGGCCGAGGGCCTTGCTCTCATCGCCCTCGCGACCTTTGGTTTGGGGCTTCTCGGTGAGCTCTATCGTCCAGCGGTGTCCGCAACGGTTGCGGACCTTGTGCCGCCCGCGAATCGAGGCAGGGCCTACGGGCACCTCTACTGGGCGCACAACTTGGGGTTTGCCATCGCGCCCGTGGTCGGTGCTGCGCTCGTCGGGACGGTGGGCTACCAGGGCCTCTTCGCGGGCGATGCGCTCACCGCGCTCGTGTGCGCGGCGGTCATTGTGTTCGCGGTTCCAGAGTCACGGCCCGTTGAAGCGTCGGCCGCGGGGGGAAGCCCCATTTTTCGCGCGACGGCGCTCGCCGACGGCGTGTTCGTGGTGTTCCTCGGCTCGGCGTTCCTGACTGGGCTCTTGATGGTCCAGTTGGGTACCGTGTTGCCGTTGCTCTTCGAGTCGAGCGGTGTCGACGCCGTGGGGTACGGGCGCATCATCGCCCTCAACGGAGCCATCGTCGTGGTTGTTCAGCCGCTCCTCGCGGGCCACGTCGTGGCGTGGCCCCGAACCCCAACGCTTGTCCTCGGCACACTGCTCTTCACCGCGGGGTTCGTGCTCCATGGGTTCGTGTCGAGCGTGCCGGGGCACATCGTCGGCGTGGCGATCTGGAGCGTTGGAGAAGTGATCGTCATACCGCTCTCGGCCACCGTCGTCGCGGACCTTGCGTCGCTGTCGCATCGGGGCCGCTACCAGGGCGCCTACGCCATGGCGTGGGGTTTCGCGCTCCTCGCCGGACCCATCGTGGGTACGGCAGTGCTTGCTCGAGGGGCGGCCAGCGGCTGGGCGCTCTTGGTGGGCGCGGCGGGTCTTGTTGCTGCGCTAGGTCACCTCGTCCTCGGCCCGCGACGTCGTGCGAGGGAGCTCCTCGCCGTCGAAACGACGGCTGCGCGGTGATCCGCGACGAATTTTCCGGCGGCCTTGCGTGGGCGGGCGTGCGTCGGTACGCCTCTGCCGGGGATGCGCCTCCAGACCACATTGTTCGGTGAGAACTTCGCGTTCGCGTCGGTAAAGGACGTGCTCGCCAAGGCCAACGAACCGCGGTCGGGGGACCGGCAGGCGGGTCTCGCGGCGTCGTCCATGCGCGAGATGGGCGCGGCGAAGCTCGTGCTCGCCGAGGTCACCATGAAGGAGCTCGGGAAAACCCCGCGGTGCCCTACAGAGAGGACGAGGTGACGCGCGTCGTCGAGGACGCGCTCTCGCACCCCGTCGCCGAGCGTGCGTACCGGCGTGTCTGCGGGTGGAGCGTGTCGGAGCTCCGGGAGTGGATCCTCGACGCGAACACCAAGGGTGACGACGTGCGCGACATCTCGCCGGGCCTCACGCCGGAGATGGGCGCCGCCGTGGCGAAGCTCATGTCGAACATGGACCTCGTGATGGCGGCGAAGAAGATCCGCGTCGTCGCACGCTGCAATAACACCATCGGGCTGGAGGGGCGGATCGCGTCGCGGCTTCAGCCGAACCACCCGCTCGACGACGTGGAGGGCGTGCTCGCCGCCATCAAGGACGGCCTTTCCTTTGGGAACGGCGACGCGGTGATCGGCGTGAACCCCTCCACCGACGAAGTGTCGAAGTGCGCCGACATCCTGAAGGCGACGAAGGACCTCATGCGCCGCTTCCGCGTGCCGACGCAGAACTGCGTGCTCGCGCATCTCACCGTGCAGATGGAGGCCATGGAGAAGCACGACGCGCCGCTCGACCTCATGTTCCAGTCCATCGCCGGCTCCGAGGGCGCGAACCGCAACTTCGGCGTGTCGGTCGCGCTCCTCGACGAGGCGTGGGACATGACCAAGCGCCTCGGCACTGCGCGTGGGCCGAACGTTATGTACTTCGAGACGGGGCAGGGCACGGCGCTCTCGGCCAACGCGCACCACGGCACGGACCAGGTGACCATGGAGGCCCGGGCCTACGGCCTCGCGCGCAGGTACGCGCCGTTCCTTCTGAACAGCGTCGTGGGGTTCATCGGCCCCGAGTACTTGAAGGACGCGAAGGAGATCACCCGCGCGGGCCTCGAAGATCATTTCATGGGAAAGCTGCTCGGCATCCCGATGGGCTGCGACGCCTGCTACACGAACCACGCGAACGCCGACCAGAACGACCAGGAAAACCTCGAGATGCTCCTCGCCATGGCGGGCGTGAACTACCTCATGGGCATCCCCATGGGCGACGACGTGATGCTGAACTACCAGACGACGTCGTTTCACAACAACGCGGCGCTCCGCGAGATCCTCGGGCTCCGGCCGTCGCCCGAGTTCGAACGGTGGATGGAGTCCATCGGCCTCTGGCGGAACGGGCGTCTCACGGCCCGGGCCGGCGACGCGAGCCTCTTTGCCGTGCGGAGGATCGCATGAGTGACGCGGAGAACACCAAGCGGGTCGTGCGCGACGCGCTCCGCGAGGTCCTCGGCGACGCGCATTTTGGGGGCGCGCACGTCGGCAACGCGACGGGGCCGGTGGGCGGAAACGCGCCCGCCTGCGCCGACGACCTCTGCGAGCCTCGCTACGCCCCGCCACCGCGCGTCCGGGACCGCGCGGCCCTCGAGCAGCTGCGCACCACGACGCCCGCGCGCATCGCCCAGGGTCGCACGGGCACGCGGTACCTCACGTCGGTGTACGTGGGCCTCCGGGCCGAGCACGCCATCGCCCTCGACGCCGTTCATTCGGAGACCCCCGACGACTTCGCCGCCAAGCTCGGCGCCGTGGCGCTCCGGACGCGCGCGAAGGACAAGGAAGAGTTCCTTCTCCACCCCGACCAGGGCCGTCGCCTCGACGACGCGAGCCTCGCGCGCCTCGACACCGAGGCCACGAAGGATGTGGACGTGCAGATCATCGCCGGCGACGGCCTCGCGGCCTGGGCCATCCTCCGCCAGGGCGAGGTGCTGGTGCCGGCGTTGGCCGCGGAATTCCAGCGGGTGGGGTTCCGCGTGGGCAAGCCCCTCTTCGTGAAGAACGCGCGCATCGGCGTGCAGGACGAGATCGGCGTTCGCACGCGGGCGAAGTCCACGGTGATCCTCGTGGGCGAGCGCCCGGGCCTAGGCACGGGGGACTCGCTCTCGATCTACACGGCCTATGGACCGAAGCTCGGTCAGGACAACGCGGAGAAAAACTGCATCAGCAACATCCGCCCCCTTGGCCTGCCGCCCGAGCGCGCGGCCCGCGAGTGCGCGGAGCTCATGCGCCGCACCTTCGCGGCGGGCGGGGGCGGGCTGAAGCTCGTGCGTGCCGCGAACGGCGCCGCGCGCGGCCCCGCGGGAGCCAAACCATGACCGAGCTCGTCGACCTCCGCCCCGTGCTCCTCTCGTGCCGGGCCATCCCGCAGGTGGAGCCGGCCCTTGGCGCCGCCCTCGGCCTCGACGCGGGCGTGCACCGAAGCGCGGGCCTCGTCACCTGCGATCAGGACGACGCCCTCTACGTGGCCCTGGATCACGCGACGAAGTTCGCGAACGTCGACGTGGTCTTCGCCAAGTCGTTTTACGCGGGCGCGAAGCACGCGTCGGGGCCGTTCTCCGGCGAGATCCTCGGCATCGTCGCGGGGGCCGACCCGGACGAGGTGGCCGAGGCGCTCGTCGCGCTCCGTGCGTGCCTCGCCGATGTGGTGCGCTTTCAAACGTTCCCGGGCCGCGACGGCAACGGCGACGGCCAGCCCGCGTTCCTCGCCCACGTCATCTCCGAGACGGGCCGCTACCTCGCGCCGCAGGCGAACATCGCGCCGGGGGAGCCCATGGCGTACCTCATCGCGCCGCCCGTCGAGTCGATGATCGCGGTCGACGCGGCGCTCAAGGCCGCGCGCGTCACCCTCGCGAAGCTCATTCCGCCGCCCTCCGAGACGAACTTCGGCGGCGCGTTCCTCACCGGCCCCCTCGCCGAGCTCGAAGCCGCGCGAGATGCGTTCATTGAGGCGATTCGCCACATCGCCGCGTCGCCCCTCGAGGCGGCTCGGCGTCCGGATCACGAACGACGCTAAAATCGGCGCGAGAGCTTCCGCGGCATTCCACCCTCGACGTCACGCGCCGTGGCGACTACCAATCGCCCCATGCGACGTCTCCGTTGGATTGCACCCCTGGCCTTCCTCCCGTTCATCACGGTCCTCTCCGCTTGCTCCGAGGACGGCTCGCGAACGACCACGGCCGGCTATGACGGGGGCGTGGACGGTGACGCGTCGGGTGATGGCGGCGGTGGCCATACGCCCGGTCCCATCGTGCGGAGTGGATCCCGCCTCAAGGCGCAGGTCGTGGGTGTGGAGGGCGACGACGGCGTCTTTGTCGCTTGGTTCGACACCGAGTTGGATGTGCCCTGTGCCTTCGACACGGCGGAGGACGGGAAGCTTCGCTGTCTGCCGACGTTGCCGGGCAATTCCCCCATTGGCCACACCGTGGACAGCTGCGACGACACGCCCATCGTGATCAACTTCCGCCCGGAGTGCGCCGAGGCTGCGTATCTTCCGGAAGCGCGTCCGTCCATCGACGGCGTCTGCTCGACGCCCATCCGCATGTACGAGGTGGACGAACGCACGGCGCCGAACGGTGGGTACTACGACGGCTCCCCCGACTTCTGCGATGGCCCCCGGGAGCTCCCCGAGGGTGCAACCTACGGCGACCGGGGGGACGCGATGCCCGCCACAGCGTTCGTGCCCGGAGAACGTGTCATCGACCTCTACGATGGCGGATTCGGTGTGGAGGCCATCGAGGCAGAAGATGGCGCGCGTGCCGTGACGCAGTTCATCGACGACCGGTACGGGCCATGCTCGTTCCGAGATCTGTCGGATGGGTCGGCCAAGTGCGTGCCGACCCACATCGCGTTTACGGCGAGCACGTACTACGAGGACGCCTCGTGCACGACGGAGTTGGCGTACGCGGCGCCGGTCGCGGACGCGGCCTGTTCGAAGCCCGTGGTTGCTGCCCTCAAGGTGGAGTTTGCGGAGCAGGGGCCACCTCGCTACTCCGCGTGGAAGTTGGGCAGCGCGATCGGCGACTCGGAGACCGTGTACGCGAAATCCGGCGAAAACTGCACCGCCTCCACGCTCGCCGTGGAGCGGGAGGCCAAGCCGTGGCTCGGTTCGCTCTATCGCGTTTCGGCGACGCCGCTGCCCATGCTGACGTTCGAAACGGTGACCCGGGGCGAAGGCAACCCGAAGGTTGCGTACGCCGCCACCTCCGAGGGCATTCCGCTCCAGCCCGGTGTGTTCGTGCGGAAGAACAGCGCGCATGCCGTCGCGCCGTTTCAACTTGAGGGAGGCGCGTTCTGTTCCCCCCGTCGCACGACCTCGGGGCCGATCCGTTGCGTGCCGTCCCTCGCCGCGGAGCTGCCCGCGTACGCCCTTCGCTACACCGACGCCGCGTGCACGATGCCCATCGGAACGCCGCTCCCCGGGACGTTGCCTCCGGAAGGCGCACCTACGGTGATGGTGCTTTCGAACGACGAAGGTTGCCCCATCTCCACTTGGTCGGGCGTGGAGCAAGCGTGGACGGTGGGCGACGCCTATACCGGCGCGGCGTACGACAAAGTCAGCGACGACTGTGTCCTCGGGGACGATGCCGAGCCCGGCACATACCGCCTGGGCGATACGGTGCTCGACGACTTCCCGGAGCTAACGCTGAGGCTTCTCTAGAGCAGCGGCTTGAGGGAGGGCGGCTGCCTTGGTCCGGGCTCAAAGCGGAGATTGTCGAGGAGCACGGTGGAGTCGAGGATCATGTCGCCCGAGTCCCACACGGCGAAGCGGAGGGTGAATGTGCTTCCGGGTTCCACCGGCGAGCTCACGTCGAGCCAGCCGCTTGCCGCCGCGTTTTCGTAGCCGGTGCCCTCGAGCATTGTCGTCCCGAGCGGGCAACTGAAGTGCTTGCCGCCCGCGTCCTGGGCTTTGCACGCTTGAACGAACGTGTTGTTCACGCTGATGGGGTTGCCGTTGGCGTCAAACGCCACGTTTCCCATCTGCGCACCGTCGGGTGAGGGCGACTGCAACACGACAAAGAAGTCGTTGTAACGAGAGCAAACGAAGCTCGGGAACTCGTAGGTGAAGAAGTTCACGTCGACGTGCACGCGGGCGGCGTCCGGCGGTGCGCGGAGCGTGATTTCGAGTGCAGCGCCGTCGTATGCGATGCCGTCCGCTTCGCCCTTCACGTCGCACGACGGGAACTCGACGGGAAAGCCTTCCGGCGGAGCGCCCTGCGTGCCGAGAGTCGCGCCCTCGGGGCGCTCGTATCCGGGATCGATCGGTCGGCGTGCGGTGCCGCTCGAAAGGGCGAGGAGCCGTTCCCCGTTTCGCGGCGTGAGCGAACTGCCGAACCCGGGCAAGAGCCCGTGGGCGAGGGAGCTTGGCTCGCCGGTGCCGTCGGGCGTCGTGTAGCGCGCCCCAACGAGACCCCACGCGTTCGCGTCGCTTGGATCGAAGGGACAGAGCCCGAGGGCGAGCGCCGCGTTCACGGCGTCGTCGTCGTCGACGGCGAGCGCCCACTCGCCGCTGCACGCCATGCGGTAGGTGCCGTCGATGTCGAGGAAACCGGTGCCCGGAATGCCGCCGTCCAAGGGCGACGCCCCGATGCCGTCGAACCCGTCACCGCTTCGCTCTCCGCACCCCGCCAGGCCGAAGGCGAGGGCGAGCAAACAGCACCGAACCGACAGCCTTCGCATGCAGCGCTCGGCGTACCATCGGGCTGTCCGTACGCTGCACAACTCCGTGCGATTGGTCACGCTTACCCTCGGGAAGCGGCTGACCCGGTGGCCGTCCCCCGCGGGCCGCGGGCGGAAACACCACGAGATCGGCGGGCGCGCCGTTGCTGCGGGGCGTCCCGCGGGCAGGCACATGCCTTGCTTTGAGGCGCCCCATGCGACGCTCGAGATCCGCCAAGTCAACCTCGGCACGGACGCGCCCACGCGGCGAAGTCGGCTTCGGCGCCGCCGCGCTGATTCTGGTCGTGGCCCTCGCGGGCGTCGGTGCCTTCAGCGTCTTCGGCCATTCGGTCGATGGCGCCATCGCGCGGGACGCCATGCCCCACCGTCGGTCGGCGCCGGGGGCGGTTGGCTCGCAGGCGGCGGCGTTCGACGAACTCGCAGCCCTCGGTCGCCGCGCGGGTGAAGTTGCAGAACGGGTCGAGCGCGCGGACCGCGTCTCGGCGCAGCTGCCGGCGCCGGGATCGCTCTACGGCAACGAGACGCTCTACTGGAACCTCGCCAAGGAGGGCACGCTGCTCTTTGGAGGCCAACGGGCGCTCCTCCTCCAGGTGGCGGACCCACGGGTAGCGGCCGGCGTCGCGAAGTACTCGTCGTTCGCGGAGGACCCGTTTGGCCGCCTATCACGGACCCTCGACGCAATGGTCGCCATCACCTTCGGAACGCCGGAGGAGCGCACGGCCATGCTCCGTCATCTCGAGGAACTCCACCGAAACGTTCGCGGGCGTACCGCGGACGGCAAAGCGTACAGCGCCATGGATCCACGCTTGATGTTCTGGATCCACGCGACCCTTGTGGACACGGCGCTCGAAGTCGAGAAGCGCTTCTCGGGCAAGTTCAGCGAGCTCGACCGCGCTCGCTACTACGACGAAACGAAGGCGCTCGCCCGTGCGTTCGACATTCCCGACAAATACATCCCGGAGGACTACGCGGCGTTCCAGCGATACATGCAGTCGCAATTTGAAACGCTGCGTCCGTCGTCGGAGAGCCGCGAGATCGCCGATTTTCTCCTCCGCCCCAAGGTGGGCATCCTGCCGAAGAGTGCCTTCGCTCCGCTTGCGTGGATCACGCGGGACCTGATGCCGACCGAGCTCCGGAAGGCGTACGACCTCAAGCGCCTCGCGCCGCACGAGCGCGCCGCCGTGCGTGCGACGGAGCTCGCCGTTCGGAACTTCGTGCCACCGGTTGCGGACGCGCTCGTTGGAAATCGGCTCGTGCGCAGCGTGGTCTTCAAGTTGACGGGCACCACGGGCCGCCGGGAATCGATTCTGCGCTGGGCGCAGGAATCGGGCGTGATTCCGCCGAATGTTCCGGTGCCACGCCGGTAGCTAGCCGCGTGCTTCCGCGGCGCGGCGAAGGCGATCCATGAGCGCCGTGCCGAGGCCTTCGTCGGGGACGGTTTCACAAAGAATGCGCATGAGCCCCGCACGGTCGGCATCGCGAAAAAACGCGAAGAGACGCTGGGCGTAGTCGGCCACATCGCGGCAAACGACGACGCTCGCGAAAGGCCCCGGCGCAGGAGGCTCGCGGAGTCCGATCCATGCGGTCTGGGCGTCGCCTTCGAGCTCGGTGGCGCCAGTGACGAGCGTGACGCGCGCGCGCGGCGCGTAGTGCGGGTGAAGCGTTCCGGGGCTCCGCGCGCCGCTTGACCCATCGGCGGCAACGGCCGTCGCATCCGGGCACACTTCCCTCACCGACTCGAGTGGGATGGCGCCCGCACGGAGCACGCGCGGGACGGCCTCGGTGCAGTCGACGACCGTCGATTCGATCCCGTGCGTCGTGATGGCGTCCTCCGCGAGAACGCAGGGGATGATCCCGTCGAGGTCCGCGAGCACGTCTTCAAGTCGAGTCGCGCTCGGTCGACCGGAGCGGTTCGCGGAGGGGCCGCGACGGGGCGCCGACGGCGGCCAGGAACGCAAGCGCGCGGGCGTGGTTCGGCACCCGCACACCGACGGTGCCAAGGCCCGCCGTGACGGCGTTCGGAACATGCGTCGAGCGGGGACGACCACCGTGAGCGGACCTGGCCAGAAACCGTCGCCGAGCGCCCGGGCTGCGTCCGTCCAATGGTCGACGGCCACGTCGAGCGCGCCGCGTGTGTGTCCGTGCACGATCAGCGGGTTGTCGGCCGGGCGCACCTTCGCGGCGAAAATGCCTTGGACCGCGTTCGCGTCGAGTGCCAAGGCGCCGAGTCCGAAGACGGTCTCCGTGGGAAACGCAACCACTTGGCCGTTCCGGACAAACTCCGCCGCGCGGGCGGGATCGAAGGTCACCAGGGTGCCCTTGGGCGTGCGGTAGTCGTCGTGCATGGCGGGCGCGGGTGGAGCGCCACCCGTTATACCCGAAACCGTGACCTCAACACCGAGTCGATCAGCCTCCGGAGAGCACGTTGAGCAGTGACTGCAGATCCGGCGAGGTGACGTAGAGGTAGTTGAGGCACATCTCGTCGGATGTGTTCTCGCCCCACGTCGTCGTGGTGTTCGTATCCATCGTGTTGTAACCGCACTGAATCATCAGCTGCCGGTCCAGGGCTTCGAGACCTCCGCCCGTGAGGTAGATCGGCTTCGGGTACCACCAGCCCTCCTGCCAGCGGAAGTCCCAGCGATCCACATCCACGAGGCACTGCTCCGGCGCGAGGTTCAGGGCGCTCCTGTAGGTGACGCGGAGCGTCCTGCCCTTCTGGTGCATGTGCGGGAAGACGCCGTAGACCGTCATCGGCGCCAGCATGTTGAAGCTGCCATCGGTGATCGACAGGAGATCGGAGGCGCCGTTCGGCGTCGTTTTGAAGAGCTCCATCTGGGGTGGCGCCTTGAACGTCGTGTCGGCGAGCGGGAAGAAGAACGCCTCATGGGCCACGGAGTTGGTGACCTTCATCTTGACCGCGGTCAGGTCCGTGTCGGGGCCCTGGGCGAGGTTGTAGTGCATCTGGATCACGAGCATTCGACCCTTGGGGATGCGCACGCCGGTGCCCTCCGGGAAGTCGATGCGGCCGCCGCCCGGTGCCCAAACGGCGACGGGCTGCGCGGCGTCGCCATTCGGGCTGCCGATGGTTCCAAAACACGGGTAGCCCGGGGTTGCGCTCTTTGCATCCTCGGTCGTCACCCATGACTGATCATTGGTCGGCACCATGTAGAGGATCATGTGGTGCGCGATGCGTCGGCTTTGCGGCACGACCTCATAGCTGGTGAGGAACACGTCGTTGGCGATGTTCGGCGTGACAGGGAAGCAGCGGTAGTCGTCGCTCACGTTGCCGGCCGGCGTGTACGCGGTGGGCATCTTGACCGTGAGGTTGGGATCCGAGAGCGAAAGGTCCGCCGGGAAACTCGCGAGGTCGGTCACGGGACCGTGCGGAGCGCCCTCGTCGACCCACTCGCCGATGGCCTGGATTTCCGCGTCCGTAAGCCATCGCGCGTTGTCGAACGACTGGCATGTTCCGTCGTTGTTCACCGGCATGGGCGGCATCGTGCGCTCGGCGGTCGTCGACTTGATGAGCGGAGCCCACGCCTTTGCGAGCTCGTAGGTCATGGCGAACGGACCGGAACCGTTCGGCTGGTGGCAGCTGCCGCAGTTCTTGATGAGGATCGGGCCGATGTCGGTGTACCAGGCATGCGTGAACGGGCCCTCGGGTTCCTCGTCGATGGGCATGCCCGAGTCGGGGTCGAGGTTGTCCCCCTTCGAACCGCCGCCGCCCGTGCCTGGACCGTCGCTCCCCGCCGACCCGGCGGGTCCATCCTCCAGCACTCCGGTGCAACCTCCGAGGAGGGCGAGCGTGGTCGTGAGCGCGATGGGCAATGGCGTGGGGAGTGATCGGATCATGCTTACAGCGTGATTTTGCAATCGCCGTGCCCTCGACTTCACGTGTGATTCCTTCGTGATTTCGGTTTCGTGGCGCCCGGATTGTCCAAGATCGGGGAGCGTCCCGGGCGCCGATCCGGCGGCCCATGCTCAAGCGTTCACGGTGTGGGGCGCGGCGAGGGACGGGCCGACAACGCCATGTGCTGTGCCTCCAGGCACTTGCCCCGCTCCGGCTTACTCATCATTATCAGTCGCATGATAAGTAATAACTCCAGCGTGGTTTTGGTGCCGCTTTTGGCCACAGCGGCCCTCGCGTGCGGTCGCGGGCAGGAGCTTCCCGAGGGGACGTACCAGGGCGTCGTGGAACTGACCGATACGGTCGTCGCGTTCGACGTTGCGGGGCGGGTGGAGACGCGGCCCGTCACCGAGGGGGACGAGGTCGCCGCCGGGGACATGCTCGCGACGCTCGACGACTCGCTCGCCGTGGCGGAGCGGAACGCGCGGGCCCTCGAAGCGAGCGCGTCGGCGTCGGAGGCGACGGTCATTCGACTCGGTTCGCGTCCCGAGGAACTCCGCGCGATGCAGGCGCGCATTCGCGCAGCGAAGGCGACCGAGGCGTTTCTCGAAAAGAACCTTGAGCGGCAACAGGCGCTCCTCTCGCGCAGCGCGGCATCGTCGCTGTCTGTCGATGACCTCAACGCGCAGCTCGCACGCGCCATCGCCGATCGTCAGTCGCTCGAACAGCAGCTCTCGGAGATGCGCAAGGGCGCTCGCGACGAACAAATCGAGGCGGCGGACGAGCGGGCGAAGGCCGCCGCAGCGTCGGTGGAGCTCTCCGACATTCTCGTGGGGCACCACACGCTCAAGGCACCCATCGCGGGCACCGTGCTCGATGTGCACGTGGAAGTGGGCGAGGTCGTTGGCGTGGGCGGCCCGGTGGTGACGATGGCCGATACGCAGCACCCGTTCGTCGACGTCTTCGTGCCGGAGGGCGCCGTGCACGGGTTCAAGCTCGGGGATGCGGCCCGCGTTCGTGTCGACGCCCTCGACCACGCCATTACGGGCAAGATCGAGCACATCGCGCGGGAGACGGAATTTACGCCCAAATTCCTCTTCAGTCCCCGCGAGCGACCGAATCTCGTGATCCGCGTGCGCGTGCGTCTCGACGATGCGAAGCGGGAGCTCCACGCCGGGTTGCCCGCCTTCGTAAACCTCGGGGGCACCAAGTGAGTGACGCCGCCTCGCCCATCATCGTGGCCGAACACTTGGCGCGTCACTTCGGCTCGTTGGTTGCCGTGCGAGACGTGTCGTTCGAGGTGAACCGCGGCGAAATCTTTGGGTGCTCGGACCGAACGGTGCAGGCAAATCCACGACCATCCGTATGCTCTGCGGCATCCTTGATCCGACGAGCGGGAAGGGCACCGTGGTCGGGTACGACATTGAAAAGGAACCGGAACGGATCAAGCAGCGCATCGGTTACATGACGCAGCGGTTCAGTCTTTACGAAGACCTTAGCGTGAAGGAGAACCTCATGTTCTACGCGGGCATCTACGGCGTGCCGATGGCGCGGCGCAACTCGCGGGTCCGCGAGGTGCTTGCGCGGACGGGGCTCGAGAAACGCCGCGACCAGCTCGCGGGGACCCTCTCGGGCGGCTGGAAGCAGCGTGTCGCCCTCGCGAGTGCCACCATTCACGAGCCGCCGCTCCTGTTCCTCGACGAACCGACGGCGGGGTGGACCCCGTCAGCCGCCGAGAATTTGGGAGCAAATCCACCAACTCGCGGCGGAAGGCACGACGGTGCTCCTCACCACGCATTACATGGATGAGGCCGAGCGCTGCCACCGACTCGCGTTCATCTTTCGCGGAACGCTGCTCGACATCGGTACGCCCCAGCAGATCGTGGAGCGACGCCATCTGCGTGCCGCGGAGCTCGAGGTGGATGACTCGCCACGGGCCGCCGCCATCTTGCGTGAGGCTCGGGAGGTGGACGAGGTGGCCCACTACGGACATCTCCTGCGTGTCGCGACGCGCGACGTGGAGGACCCGGCGTCGTTTCTTCGTGATCGTCTCACCGCCGCCGGGATTCACGTGGAGAACGCCCACTCGACCCGCGTCACCGTCGAGGACGCATTCGTGTCGATGGTGCGCTCGGACGCCGCTGACGCGACGCCCGGGGCGGAGGTGGCCGCATGAGCCGCATTCTCGTCATTGCGTGGAAGGAGCTTCTCCAGCTGCGACGTGATCGCCTCACCTTGGCCATGATGGCGGTGCTTCCGGTGGTGCAGCTCATGCTCTTCGGATACGCGATCAACACGGACGTGCGGCACATCCCGACCCTCGTGTACGACCAGGATCGGAGTGCCGCATCGCGGGATCTGGTCCGCACCCTCGAGTCCACGGGCTTCTACGACGTGGTCGCGTCCGTGGAGAACTACGGCGACATTCGGGAGGCGCTTCGCGCGGGACAGGCCCACGTGGCCATCGTCATTCCGCCGCGATACGCCGCGGACATCACGAAGGGGCGACGCGCCACGTTGAGCCTCATCGTCGACGGTTCGGACCCGCAAACCGTCGCCAGCGCCACCAATACGGCGGCATCCCTCGTCGCCGCGCGTTCGGGGGAACTCCTCGTGGAACGTGTGGGGCCCATCGCCGCGGCGGGCATGGGCGGCATCGAGCTCGTCCCGAACACTTGGTATAACCCCGACCTTCGCACGGCGGTCTACATCGTCCCGGGGCTCGTGGGCGTCATTCTCACGATGACAATGGTCATGCTCACGTCGATGGCCCTCGCGAGGGAGCGGGAGCGGGGCACGCTCGAGCAGCTCATCGTTTCGCCCGTGCGTCGTATCGAGCTCGTGATCGGCAAGATCGTGCCGTACATCCTCATCGGCTACGTGCAGATGACCATCATCTTCACGTTGGGGCACTTTGTGTTTGAGGTGCCGTTCGTGGGTTCGCTCCCGCTGCTCTACGTGCTCGCGTTCATGTTCATTGCGGCGAATCTGTCGCTTGGGCTCTTCTTCTCAACGCTCGCCAAGACACAGCAGCAGGCGATGCAGATGTCGTTCTTCTTTCTCCTGCCAAACATCCTGTTGAGCGGGTTCATGTTCCCCTTCGAGGCGATGCCGCGACCGGCGCAGTTCATTGCGCAGGGGCTTCCGCTGACGCACTTCCACCGTATCGTTCGCGGAATCGTGCTCAAGGGCGCGACCTTCTCGGACGTTTCCGGCGAACTCGTCTGGCTCGTGGGCATCCTCTTGACGCTGATCACGCTCGCATCGCTGCGTTTCAGCAAGAAGCTCGTCTAGGAGCCGTCGTGCCGAGGCCGAAAACCGACATCGAAGAACGCATTGTCGAGGCGGCACGCAAGTGCTTTCTCCGCTCCGGGGTCGATGGAACGTCGCTGCGCGCCATCGCGGCCACCGCTCGCACGAACCTCGGCATGGTCTACTACTACTTCCCGACGAAGGACGACCTGTTCCTCCGCGTCATCGAGGCACCCTACGGTCGCATGCTGGACGACCTGGAGGCGGTGCTCGCCCCGGGAGCCACCGTCGAAACGCGTCTACGCGGTCTTTACGATCGGGTCGCGGCCGCATCCGAGGAGGAGGTTCATACCTTTCGATTGGTGCTGCGCGAGGCGCTCACGTCGAACCATCGCCGCGAGCGGATCATCGAGCGATTCATGCGCGGGCACATCCCGCTCGTGCTTGGGCTCGTGGCCGACGGGCGACGCGACGGAACGTTCGATGCGACGAAGCACCCCTTCGAAATCGTCGCGGCCCTTGTGAGCCTCGCCGTGGTTCCCCAAGCCATGCTGCGAATCGTCGGGAATCGAACGCCCATGGGCAGTCCGCCGAGTGGCCCGGCGTTGGCCGAGGCACTTGTTCGTGCACTGCTTCACGGCGTGGGCGACGCTTCGTCCGAGTAGTCGCGCTACGGATCGGTCACGAGGATATCGGACATCATCCCGCGCTCGGCGTGCTCGAGGATGTGGCAATGCACCATCCAGCGCCCGGGGTTGTCGAGTTTCGCGATCACTTCGACGGTGTGGTTTCCGGGAACCAGCACCGTGTCGTGGAGGCCCGGGACGGCGGTCCAGGGATTCCCCTCGGGAATCACGCGGAAGAATTCGCCGTGCATGTGAAACGGGTGCTCGTAACCGAGGTTATTCACCACAGTCATGTGCACGGTGGTGCCCTTCGCAAACGTGAAGAGCGGATCCATGGGATGCGACAGGCCGTTGATGGTCCAGTGGATGCCCGTTTCGGGATCGAAGATGGCCGAGAGGGTGAAGGTGACGTCTTCGTCGACTTCTCCGAGGTCGCGTTCCGGAAACGACGGCCAAGGAACCACGGGCGGCGCCTCGGCGCTCGCCGCCACGTGAACCGCGTGAACGGTGGTGGGCACGCGCATGGGCGGCATCGGGGGTTCCTGCACGAGGCGGTAGCTCACGAGTTTGGCGTCGCCCGGCGTGTCGAACGAAACCTCCACGTCAAGGCGTTGGCCCGGCGAAAGGAGCATCTCGTCCGTCGTGAAGGGTGTCTCGAGGGGGCCGCCGTCCGTGCCGATGATTCGGTACGACGCGCCGACGATGTCGAGCTCCATGGTGCGTGCGTTCGCGGCGTTCACAAGGCGCCACCGTTCCACCTGCCCGCGTTTGGCGACCGCCGTTGACCCCTCGCTCGGTGCGCCGTTGGTGAGGAGGATGTTTCCGAGGCGCCCGTACTCGACCTCCTGCGTCGTCGCGAGGAATGGCGGCATCTCGAACGTGTTTTCGTCGAGCAGAATGTCGTCGAGCATCAGTACGCGATCGGCGTCGTACCGGGGCTCCCGTGGGTCGTGGACGACGACCACGCCGTAGAGCCCGCGTTCCACCTGTTCGAACGACCGGACGTGCGGGTGAAACCAGTAGGTGCCCGCGTCGGGCACGGTGAAGTGGTAGTCGTAGGTGCCGCCCGGTTCGACGGGGCTTTGCACGTGGGGGGAGCCGTCCATGTCGTTCGGCACGCGCATGCCGTGCCAGTGGACCGTGGTCGGTTGGTCGAGTTCGTTCTTGAAGTGCACGAGCACTTCGTCGCCGACCCATACATGGAGCATGGGTCCCGGGAGCACGCCGTTGTAGGCCATGCGGTCGAGGAACACGCCGTCCGTGAACTCGAAGGCCTCTTCGCGCGCCACCAGGTTCACCTCCGTCACCTGCGGTGCGGGGTTGAGGTCCGGAAGCTCACCGCTCGCGTGGATCACGTCGGGGAGCCCTCGGGCGGGTTCGCCCCCGTCGCGTCCGCCATCGGTCCCGCCGTCCGTGGCGCCGTCGTGCGGGCGGGGTGCCGACGTGTCCGACGACGCGTCCCGCAACGTGCCCGAATCGAGTCGGTGGCCCGGGCCGCATCCGCAGGCGGCGGCGACGACGATCGCGATTCCGAACCCCGATCGCCGTGCGAGTCGCGTTGGGTGCACCAGCGGCAAAAGCATCGGTGAAACGGTGTGTTCCGGGCGCATTTCGGTCAAGGCATCGTCATCGACGGTCGCGATCGCCACCCGACGAACCCTGGTTGGGCGTTTTCTCACCGGTAGGGTCGTCATCGTGGGCTCGCCTGGTATGCCGACCCCATGCCGTACGCCAGCAGGAGTCGCCAACCATTTACCGCCGTTGTGGCCGCCCTTGTCCTCACATCCGGATTCGGGTGTGGAGGCGGCGACGAGGAAACATTCGTCGGCGTGAACGGCGACAACTCCATGCTCCCCGGTGCCGATGGCGGCACTGGATCCGGAAACGATTCCCCAAATTCCGCGGGGCTCGCGGTGCTCGGCAACGGAACGCACGCTCCGGATGCGGTGGTGCTGACGCGCGTCGGTTCGTCCGCCGACGGTCTCAACAACCCACGGGACGTCGCCGTGAACCCTGCGGCACCCGAGCAGGTCTGGGTCATCAACCACAACGACCACTCCGCCACCATCTTCCTCGATGCGGCCACGCCGCAGCAGACGAGCATGAAGCGGAACGGACCCGGCAGTTCGCACTTCATGTCAAAACCCGCCGCCATCGCCTTCGGTGCTCCGGGCATCCTCGCGACCGCCCAGGAAGAAGACGCGCCCACCCAACCGACCACGCCGGCGGACTTCATGGGACCCACGATGTTCTCCGCCGACCTCGCCATTTTTGACGGTGGTCACGCCTCGCACCTCGACATGCTGCATAACTCGCCCAACTCCGTGGGCATCGAGTGGGACCACAACAACGTGTACTGGGTCTTCGACGGCCTCCATGCGTCGGTCACCCGCTACGACTTCCAGAAGGATCACGGCCTCGCGGGTGAGGACCACTCGGACGGAATCGTCGCCCGGTACGTCGAAGGGCAAGTGGGGTACGTGCCCGGTGTCGGTTCACACCTCGCGCTCGACCACGGCACGGGGCGCCTTTACGTGGCCGACTCCGGCAACAACCGCATCGCCGTGCTCGACACCAACTCCGGCACGCGTGGTGCCAACATCGCGCCCAACTACGACGGCTCGGATCAGTACTCGATGGAAGGCGCTTCGTTCACGACGCTTGTGGACGGCGCCGCGGTGGGCCTCGTTCGTCCCTCGGGCATCGTCCTCGTGGGCGACACGCTGTTCGTCACCGATCACGGTGCAACGCGAATCGTCGCCTTCGACCGCTCCGGCGCCATCCTCGATTGGCTTGGCGTGGAGAGCGTCGTTCAGGCAGGGGGCCTGATGGGAATCGACGCGGCGCCGGACGGCAGCCTGTATGTCGTCGATGCCACTGGGAACGCCCTGATCCGCGTGAGCGCCAAGGCGCCCTAGGCTCCACCCCGCGGAACGGGGGGGGGGGGCGCTTCCAGGCGCCCGCGAACCGTGGCAGATCTTGCAAATGCGCAAGGTCGGAATTCTTGGTTCGGGTGTGGTGGGCGAGGCGCTCGCCAATGGCTTTCTCAAGCACGGCTATGAGGTGATGCGCGGGAGCCGCGACGTCACAAAGCTTGAAGCGTGGAAAACGGCGGCCGGCACGCACGCACACACGGGCTCGTTTTCCGAGGCTGCTGCGTACGGCGACGTCGTGGTGCTTGCGGTCAAGGGCGCCGTCGCCGAAGCGGCGCTTGACCTTGCCGGGGCATCGAACCTCGCCGGAAAAACCGTGCTCGACACCACGAATCCCATCTCTGACACGCCGCCGACCAACGGCGTTCTCTCGTTCTTCACGAACCTCGACGATTCATTGATGGAACGCCTTCAGCGCAAGGTGCCCGAGGCGAAGTTCGTGAAGGCGTTTTCCTGCGTTGGAAATGCCTTCATGGTTGACCCGGATTTCGGCGGCGAGAAGCCGACCATGTTCATCTGTGGAAACGACGCCGGCGCAAAGGTCGAGGCCACGAAGATCCTCGACGAGTTTGGCTGGGACGTGGAAGACATGGGCAGCGCTGAAGCGGCCCGTGCCATCGAGCCGCTTTGCATCCTTTGGTGTATCCCCGGGCTTACGCGCCAGCGGTGGACACACGCGTTCCGGCTACTTCGGAAGTAGCGCGCGATTCCGCCGTGTGATCGCGTGCGATGAGCACGTAGATCGCCGGGACGAAGAACAGGGTGAAGACCGTCCCGATGGCCATGCCCGCGACGAGCACAAGGCCAATGCTGTTGCGTGCCGCCGCGCCCGGGCCGCTCACGAGGGTGAGCGGGAAGTGACCGAACACCGTCGCGAGGCTCGTCATCAGGATGGGGCGGAGGCGCGTTCCGGCCGCCTCGCGGACAGCGTCGATCTTGGACTTGCCTTCCCGTTGGAGCTCGTTGGCGAACTCCACGATGAGGATCCCGTTCTTCGCGACGAGACCGACGAGCGTCACAAGACCCACCTGGGAGTAGACATTCAGGGTCGTGGTCCAACCGTCGGTCCAGAACGGCATGTTCGGGTTCGGCATCTTGAGGAACGTGAAGATGAGGGCGCCGAACATGGCCAACGGCACGGACCCGGCGAGAATGACGAACGGATCCCGGAAGCTGTTGAACTGCGCGGCAAGCACCAAGAAGATGAGCACCACCGCGAGGTTGAATGCCGGGAGGAACCGGTCGCCTTCCTTCCGAAGCTGGCGTGACTCACCCGTGTAATCCATCGAGTAGCCTTGCGGGAGGATCTTCGACGCTTCCGTCTCGAGGAACGTGAGCGCCGTGTCGAAGTGGGCGAATGGCCACGCCGCTGATCTTGACCGCGTTCAACTGCTGGAAGCGGTTGAGCGAGCGGGCCGTGACCGTTTCGCTTGAGGGTCGCGAACGTGCTGAGTGCGACGAGCTCGCCCTTCGGTCCGGTCACATGGATGTCCGCAAGCTGCTCCGGGTTGAGTCGCTCGGTGCGCTTGATCTGAGGAATCACCTTGTAGCTTCGACCGGCAACGCTGAATCGATTGACGAAGTTGCCGCCGACCGCGGACGCGAGGTCCTGACCGACCGTTTGCAGGTTCAGGCCGAGGGCGGCGACCTTGTCTCGATCGATGACGATCTCCGCTTCCGGCTGGTCGACCTTCACGTCGATGAGCGGGGGGAATGCGAAGATGCCGCTCGTCGCGGCCTTCTGCTGAAGCTGATCGGCGAAGCCGAGGATTTCCGCCGACTCCGCGGTGGACGCGAGCACAAACTCCACGGGGAACTGGCCGCCGCCGGGCAGTGCCGGCGGAAGGATCGGGAAGGTCTGGATGCCGGGAATGGCCTGGAGCTTGCCCTGCATCTCCGGAAGGATCGCGAACGCTGAGCGCTTGCGTGCATCCCACGGCTTGAGGCCCATGCCCCAGAAACCACCGGCGGGTGTCGTGATCTGGAACGTGAATCGCGTCTCGGGGACGCCCATCGCGGCCTTGTTCACTTCCTTCGTGAAGGTCGCCACCTGATTGAGCGTGGAGTTCGACGAGGTGTTCACGACGCCGAAGATGACGCCTTGATCCTCGGACGGTGCCAGCTCCTTCGGCGACATCGAGAAGAGCACGAGGCTCAACGCGCTCAGCACACCCCAGGCCGTGTAGACCGCCGGCCGGGCACGAAGTGTCCGATCGAGAATGCGGAGGTACACATCGCGCAACCGGTCGAACACGCGGTGCACCTTCGTGCTGAAGCTTTGCTCGCTTTGCTCCGCTTTGAGGAAGGTCGCCGACATGACCGGCGAAAGCGTGAGTGCGACGACGCCGGAAATCGTCACGGCGCCAGCCAACGTCAGTGCGAATTCGCGGAAGAGTGAACCCGTCAGCCCCCCCTGAAACGCGATGGGCGCGTAGACGGCGGCGAGTGTCACGGTCATGGCGATGATGGGGCCGACGAGCTCGCGTGCGCCGCGAAGCGCGGCCTCCGTGCGGGAGAGGCCCTCCTGCAAGTGCCGTTCGACGTTCTCGACAACGACGATGGCGTCATCGACCACGAGACCCACCGAAAGAACGATGGCGAGCAACGTGAGCAGGTTGATGGTGAACCCGAAGAGCTGCATCAAGAACACGGCGCCGATGAGCGAAACGGGGATCGCCAGCACCGGGACGAGCACCGAGCGCACCGAACCGAGGAAGAGGAAAATCACCAGCACGACGATGGCCAACGTTTCGATGAGTGTCCGAACGACCTCATGGATGGCGTTGTCGATGTACGCGGTGGCGTCGTAGGCGATTCGGCCCTGGATCTGCTTGGGCAGGTCCTTTTGGATCTGCTCCATCTCCGTGCGAACGCGCCGAATGACGTCGAGGGAGTTCGCGTTCGGCAGCGCCCAGATGCCCAGGAACACGGCCGTCTCGCCGCTGAAGTTCACCTGTGTTTCGTAGTCCTCGGCGCCAAGGGACACGTCGGCAACGTCTTCCAAGCGAACGATGGCGCCGTTCGCCTCGCGAAGCACCAGGCGCTTGAACTCGTCCACGGACTGCAGATCGGTATTCGCCGTCAGGTTCACCTGGATGAGGGAGCCCTTGGTCTGTCCCACGGCCGAAAGGTAGTTGTTCGCGGCGAGGGCCTGGCGCACCTGCGCCGGGCTGATGCCGAGGGCGGCCATGCGGTCCGGCTTGAGCCAAACGCGCATGGCGAAGGTACGTGCACCGAGGATATCCGCGCGTTGCACGCCTTCGATGGCGCTCAGGCGCGGCTGCACGACCCGCACCAGGTAGTCGGTGATCTCGTTCTGTGCGAGGAACCGCGACGAGAAACTCAAGTACGCCGATGCGAAGCGACTATCGGCCGACTCGATGTTGAGGATCGGCACCTCCGCCTCCGGAGGGAGGTCGCCGCGCACCTGATCAACCTTTGAACTGATCTCGGAGAGCGCGCGCGTTGCGTCGTAGTTGAGCTTGAGGCGCGCACGGATGATCGAAACGCTCTGGCGACTCTCGGATTCGATGTAGTCGATGCCGTCGGCGGCCGCGATGACGCGCTCAAGGGGGGTCGTAATGAAACCGCGAACAAGGTTCGCATTCGCGCCCACGTATGCGGTTGTCACCGTAATCGCTGCGTTTTCGCTGCGCGGATACTGCCGCACATTGAGACCGCGAATGGCCTGAAGCCCCGCGATCACGATGACGAGGTTCACGACGATGGCGATGACCGGTCGTCGGATAAAGAGATCAGTGAATTTCACAGAATGGCCTTCCGAGTGGACCTACTGGTCCTCGGGATTCGGATGGGTCGACGCGGTGGGCGTCACTTCGTTGTTGATCACAACCGGTGCGCCGTTTCGAAGCTTGAACGCACCCGTGGAGACGACCGTCTGTCCCTTCGTGAGTCCGGACTCGATGGCGACCATGTCACCCCGCCGCTCGCCGAGGCGAACGAATGCCTGGTGGGCCACGAGTTGCTCTTTGCCCGTCTGCTCAGCCTTCTCCTGATCGACGACGTACACCGAGTCGCCGTAGGGCGCGTGGAGCACCGCCGTCTCCGGGATGATGACCAGGTTGTTCGTTTCGGGGCGGATGACTTCCACATCCACGAACATGCCGGGACGGAGGGCGCCATCGCCGTTTTCGACGATGGCACGGATACGAACGTTTCGCGTCGTTGCATCGACTTCCGCGTCCACGGTCTCCACGGAGCCTTCCCAGGTCTTGTCGCCGAAGGTGTCCGAGTGGATTCGCACCGGCTGCTCTGCACTCACGGCACGCAACGCCTGCTGGGGAAGCCAAAACTCAACGTAGATCGGGTCGTACGATTGCAGTGAAACGATGGGCGTGCCGGGGGCGAGGATTTGCCCGAGGTCCACGCCGCGAATGCCGAGCCGACCGGCAAACGGAGCACGGATGGTCTTCTTCGCGATGGCGGCCTCGATGTTCTGAACGGCCGCATCCGCCTGCTTCGACTTTGCGTCGGCGGCGTCAAACTCCGACTGGCTGCTCACGTTCGAATTCCGAAGACGCTGGACGCGCTCAAGGGTGAGCTTCGCAAGGGTTGCCTCCGCTCGCGCGGCGGCAAGCTGCGCGGTCTCCACCGACGCGTCGAGGCGCACGAGGATCGCGCCCTTCTTCACCTCGTCACCCGACTCGAAGGCGATGTCTTTGACGGTGCCCGGCACCTCGGACGCGACGGTCACGCCATGCACGGCCACGGTGGTCCCCACCGCGGAAAAGGTGGGCTTCCATTGCACCTCTTCCACCGTTGCCGTGGTCACCGGCTCGGGTGGAGGTACGTAGCTCGCGCCCGCGTTGATCATGGCGCCGATCTGCGCGGCCTTGACGCCGGCAAGGACGCCCACGGTGGCGAGGACGGCGCCGCCAGCGATGAGGAACTGTTTGGTGCGTGGTTTCATGGGCATGCGAAGCGATTTCCTTGGTGCGACGGGCGGAGTCCACCCCCGGGCCGCCGCACCCTAGGGCCGAGACCCGCGCATGCCCAGCCGGGCCCCTGGTCCCGGCGGCGGGAGGCGATTTCCCCGAACGTTTTCTACTGTGGCGCGGTCACCGTGGCGCGCCGTCGGCCGTTCGGCATGGACTCGACGCGAACGTGAAAGCCCGCCTTCTCGAGGCTGTCGAGCGGTGTTTGCGGATCGATGCGCGCCGCATTGCGCTCCACGATGGACTCGGCCTGGCCGGTCGATAGGAAGGACGTGCGGTCCTTGCGAATCGCAGCGATCTGCAGTCCGACCACTTCGTCCGCGGACCACTCGACCGTGAGCCGGCCGCCGGGCGCGAGCTTCTCCGCCGCCGTGGTGAGCACACCCCAGTTCTGCCGGCCCGCAAAGTTCGCGAGGGGACCATCGATGGTGATGCGCTGGAACGCCCCATCGGGAAGCAGATAGAGCTCATGCATTCCCCGTAGGCGGGTGCTCGGTCGAAGCCGACCTCGGGTGGGCAGCCCCTCGTGCCACGCCGTCGGCAAGAAAAGGCGCCATTCACCCGGCCCGGCGTCGCCGTCGATATGAACGAGTATTTGGGGCTTCCCGTCGATCGTCTTCGGGCTGCGATAGTGGATATCGGAGGCCGCGATCACGGGTCGTTCGACGCGATCGGCGAGCCGCTGTGCGATGGACAGGTCGCCCTTGGGACAGCCACCCGCCGAGCACGCTCGAAGCAGAAGGGGGGTCCCCCTGGGGAGGCCGTCGCTCTCGGCGCGGTCGAGGCGACGACCAACGGTCTCGATATCGATGCTCGAGTACCCGAAGTCGTCGATTCGAGTTTCACCCGTCGCGAGCTTGGCTTTCTCCGCCATGACTTGCACGGCACGCGCCGAACCCTTGGATTCGGGTTCGAGCACGAAGGCGTGCCGGCTCATGCTGATCGGACTTCCGTGCATGTAGACCGAGACAACGCCTTCCGGCGAGTAGATGGCGCGCGCCGCCGCCCGCTGCTTCGTGTCGACACCCGTGAACTCAAACATCTGGCGGCCACGGGGGCGCGACAGGTGCCCGTGCGCGTAGGAGGCATCCCAGGCTTCGTCGAGAACGCGCGTGAGCTCCGTGACCTGATGCGCGTAGTCGTCCGAGTTGGGGAGCGGGACTTCGCCCGCGTAGGTCGCATACCGCGGCAGCGCGTCGACCGTCACGACTTCGCCGGAGCGGAGGCGGACGGTGGTTTTGGCCTGACCAGCGTCGAAGGCGACCTCCGCAGCCCTACGCATCTCGGCAACGGACTTCTTCGCGAAACGGCGCGCGGAGCCTGCGAGTTCACCGAGACCCGCCTGGGCGGACACGGCGGAGGGCACTTGGGGCAACACGCGTTCCGGCGTCGGCAGGCCTGTCGTCGGTGGCGGGGAACTCCCCTGAACCTCGTCCGCGATGGCGGCATGCTCGACTACGCCAAGCGCACGGAACGCGGGCACGCCCAGCAACACGATGGCGAGCACCAACACCGTGGCTTCGACCTGTGCCGTACCGTGTCGTCTACGCATGCGGAATCTGCTTCGCCGAAGCGGCACGCCGTGCCTACAGGTACTGCCCGCGGTTCGTCTTGTCGTAGCTCTCGAATTTTTCGAGTGCGTTCAGGAAGTCGGTGCGCGTAACGGGGAACGAGCTCTCCGTCGTATCGAACGCCTCGCGCAACGCCGCACGGCGTGCGGCTTGGACGCGACGGGCGCTCGGCTCGAGGTCGCCGTTGATCGCTTGTTGGCGAGTTTGCGCGAAGGTGGCTTCGAACTCTTCGTTCTTCGGAAGCGGATGCGAGTCGCCGAGTTCACGCAGCTGTGCCACGGCGGTGCGCCACCCGTTTGCCTGCTCCTCCGGGAGTGCATAGTTGTTCACGTAGAAGGCGAGTGTGGTGGCGATTTCGTCGGCGTTGCCCCAGTCCGCGATGTCCGGAGACGGAATCGCGGGGAGCGCGATCGCGCCCTCGTCCACGAGCTTCGCGGGGCGAAGCGCCGGATTCGCCTCCACCTCCGAGGCGAGTCGGTCGCGGGCCGAGTCCGCGACGCGCTGAAGAAATCGTCGAAGGTCCCCCGGCGTTCTCCCGCCGCCGAGGTGCTGGGCAACTTCCGCCAAGTCCACGTCGTCGGTAAGGTTCATGCCGTCCGTCATCGACGTGAGCATGCCGCGCACGTCGGACTGCGATGAATCCGCTAGCTGGATCGTGCGCCGAAACTGCGACATGTCGAGCGAGCCACCGGCCGCTCGCGCCAGTTCATCGGCGGAACGCGCTTCACCGACGACGAACACGTCGTCCGCGGGGTGCAGGTCACGAAGCAAGGTGTTCAGGCGCTCCCAGAAGAACTGGACGTTGATGCCTTCCCGCTGCCGCGCGAGGACGCGCTCGAGGTCGAGGGCGAGCACCGTCTTGCCGTTCGCCTTCGCGCCGGCGAAGAGCTTGTCGAGCTCGCGCTCAACGCCAGGCACCGACTCAAAATCGATGAGCGTCGCCATGTTCGGGCGCACAACGTTGGCGCCGATCTCCCGCGCGGTCGCGTTGACGATGTGGCTCTTGCCGGAGCCTTCTGCGCCCTCCACGAGCACCGTTTGGATCGGTCGCCCGCCCACTGCGACGTGGAGCTCGGGCTCCTCGAAGAACGAGTGGAAGCCCTTCCAGAGGGCTTCCACCTTCTCCGTGTATCCGCCCGCCTCCCGCGCGATGCGCGCAAGGGCTTCCGCGGTGCTCGCCTGGGCGCCGATGTTCGGTTGGGCGAACTGCGTTTGGAGCGAGGCGGTCCCGCGGGTCGCCGAGGGGGGCGCTGCGGGCGTCGCTCCATCCGCAATCGCCGTCCGGAAGGCACCGCCGAGGGCCGCGAACGCGCCGAATCCGACGAGGCCGACCGCCGCAACGAGCACCGTATAGGAAGGCATGGCCTCGCCCCGGGTGTTACGCGAGAGCGAAGGACGGGGGGAACGAAGGAGCTGCATGCGGGCACCTGGAGCAATTTGCGGGCCGCCGCAAGAACGGACGGAATATGGGCGTCGTTGGGCCGTGCTCCGTGGTCTGCGTGGCGGGATCCGTTAGGGACACTGGCCGGTGGGCGGCGAGTCCCGCGGTCAGAACGAAGGTTGCGCAGTGCTGGGTGCGGCGGCTTCCGCGCGCGAAGCGAGGGCGGAGTCGATGTCCCGAATGTCGCTCGTCGTGATCCCCGGCAGCGTCTCGTCAGAGAGGCGCGCGAACTCGAGGATGGGGGCATCCCAGTTGTCGTCCGTGAACGACGCGAGTCGTCTGCCGAGCGGCTCGAACTGATGCGGGTCACGCTGAAGGGAACGCGTGCGGAAGAGGGTCGAGCGGATCGCGCTCGAGGCAATGCCCTCGTCGGCAAACGCCGCTGCGAGTTGTTGCAGATTGAGCGCGTGAAGGCGCTCGGTGAACGCGTCCGTGGGGCGATACAGGTAGAGTGAGTATTTCGCGCTGTCTCGAAGAGGACTGCGGATGCGGTGCAACAGGTAGGGCGAGAAGGACTCTGCGTGGTCGATGCCGATCATGCGATCGCCCGCGAGACGACGAAGGTTCCCCCGGTGGGAATCGAAGTCACCTGCGAGGAGCCCCGTCATGAAGATGCGACGGAGGTCCGGGTTCATGATGAGCTCAAGCTCCTCTGCGCTCGGCAAGTCCTCAAGGCGGTCGCCTTGGACCCACGCTTGAAGGGAGCCAAGCCCCTCGCCGTCGGGCAGTTCGCGCGCAACGGCAGCCGGTGCGACGGTCTCGCCACCGAGGAGTGAATCGAGTCGATGGTAAGCCGCCTCAGCGCCCGCCGTCGCCGCGGCGTCACCGCCGAGTTTGGCCGCTGCTTCGAACACAGTGCCGTCGGCACCCCGAAGCGTCCAACGCTCAACGCGAGGCGCGTAGTGCTGGACGACGGAACGGTCGAGCACTTCGATTGCGCCGGCGAGCCGATTCGCAGTGACCGCCTCCCAACCGAGGCGAGCCGCATTGGTCACGGCCGACGCGGTGCTCGCCTGCCATGAGACACTCGGCGTGGTTTCTTCGTGCAAGTGTGCGTTCACACCGTCGCCGGTCGCCGAGAGGTTCACGTCGAAGCTCGTGGCTCCCGAGCGGGGCGACCCACCGCCAATGTCGTTGGCGAACGAGCGCCCGAGGAGGCTCATGCCCCCCACGCCAGCCAGCGCGACCGCTGCGCAAAGAATGGCCTTCTCGAACGACACGTCGGTAGCCCTGCGACGCAAGGTCTGTGCCGTCGTGCGCGCACGAAAATTACGTGCGGATCCGGCGGTGGTCCGCGTCCCCTGCGGGCATGTCGTCCCCAATCGACGGGGAGGGCGGTCGCCGCCGTGCGGTGCCGCGGGCCTAAACGAGGTTGTGGTAGACGTGCTGAACGTCGTCGTCCTGTTCGAGCAGGTCGACCATCTTGAGCACCTCGGTGGCTTTGTCTTCCGGGAGCTCAACCGGGTTGAGCGCCACGAATTCCGATTCGCTCGCAATCACGGTGACGTTGCGCGCTTCGAGTGCCGACTGGAATGGGCCAAAGTCCTGAAGGGCGCAGCGTGCGACGATCTGCGCCTCACCCTTTTCGCCCGTGCCTTCGCCAAACTCCTCGAGGCCGTGGTCCATTAGGTAGAGCTCAAGATCTTCGAGATCGAGGCCCTGCGGATCGAGGCGGAACACACCCATGCGTTTGAACGCGAAGCTCACGCTTCCGGACGTGCCAAGGCTGCCGCCGCCCTTGTTGAAGCACACGCGCACGTTCGCGATGGTGCGCGTGGGGTTGTCGGTCGCGGCGACGGCGAGCACGGCGACGCCGTGCGGCGCGTACCCTTCGTAGATGAGCTCCGCGTAGTCTGCCGCGTCCTTGCCGAGGGCGCGCTTGATCGCGTTCTCGATCTTGTCCTTCGGCATGTTGACCGCGCGGGCGTTTTGAATGGCGCGGCGAAGTTGAGGATTGCTCTCCGGGCTGCCTCCGCCGGACTTGGCGGCGATGGCGATTTCCTTGCTGACGCGGGTGAACGCCTTGGCCATGCGGTCCCAACGCGCGAACATGGTGGCTTTGCGAGTTTCGAAGATGCGGCCCATGGCAAATCCTTAGGGGGTGGCGAAGTGCAAGTGGTGGGGCGCCCTAGCGCGGGCGGAATACTACTTCACAACGAGGCGCCGCGGTTGTGTACCCGTGCTCTCCCGTCGTAAGACCGCGGGCCCATGGATTTTTCCCTCTCCCCCCGCGTTCACGAGATCACCGCGACGCTCCGAGCCTTCATGGATCGCGAAGTGCTGCCGCTCGAATCGAAGCTCCTCTCGGAGGGTTTCGTGGCGGTGCTCCCGGAACTTCGCGGTGTGCGCGAGCGCGCGAGAGCGACGGGTCTCTTCGCGGCGCACATCCCCGAGGAGCACGGCGGCGCGGGGCTCTCCCTCGTCGAGTTTGCTCACATGAGCGAGGCCCTTGGCCGGAGTCCCCTCGGGCACTACGCGTTCAATTGCCAAGCCCCCGACGTTGGAAACATGGAGGTCCTGCTCCTCTGCGGAACGCCGGCGCAGCGCGAGCGCTACTTTCGTCCGCTGTTCGCCGGGGAGATTCGTAGCTGTTTCACCATGACCGAGCCGGAGTTTGCCGGGTCGAACCCCGTATGGCTCGGCACCTCGGCGACGCTCGACGGAGACGCATGGGTCATCGACGGGCACAAGTGGTTTTCCACGGGAGCCGAAGGTTCCGCCTTCGCCATCTGCATGGCGGTCACCGATCCCGAAGCGAAGGAACCCCACGCGCGGGCGAGCATGATCCTTGTGCCGACGGACACACCTGGCTTTGAGCTCGTCCGCAATCTGAACGTCATGGGCGACCGTGGAGGCGACTGGGCGAGTCATGCGGAGGTGCGGTATCGCTCCGTGCGCGTCCCGGCGGAGAACCTGCTTGGTGCGCGGGGCGCCGGGTTCGCCATCGCGCAACAGCGCCTCGGCCCGGGCCGTATCCACCACTGCATGCGCTGGATTGGCCTTTGCGAGAGGGCCTTCGACAGTCTCTGTGATCGCGCCGTTCATCGTGAACTCGCTCCCGGCAAGCCGCTCGGCACGAAACAGTTTGTTCAGCAGTGGATCGGCGAAAGTCGTGCGGAGATTCACGCCGCACGCCTGATGGTTCTTCACGCCGCATGGCGCATGGAGACCGACGGTGGGTACGCCGCCCGCGAGGAAATATCGCTGATCAAGTTCACGGTGGCGCGCACGCTTCAACGCGTGCTCGACCGCGCGCTTCAGTGCCTCGGCGGCCTCGGGATGACCGACGAAACGCCCATCGCGCACTGGTACGCCCACGAACGCGCGGCGCGCATCTACGATGGCGCCGATGAAGTGCACATCGAGTCGGTGGCGAAGCGCATTCTGCGCGCACGCGGACTCGTCGTCGCCGGGCGTTAGGTAGCCGGTCCGTTCACGATGCCGCGACGGGCGGCGCGGACGTGTGTGCGCCGCGCATCGCCACGGCGGTCACGCGCTCGCGAAGAACGTGGGGCGCAACCCGTTTGTCGAGGGTCGCATCCGCGTGCGCCGCGGCGAACGCTTCGTCGTCGATCGCAAGCTCGGGCGTCTTGAGGAACAGAAACCGGTGGAGGAACCGGGGCGCCGCCGCCACGGCCGACCGATACAGCTCGGCGCCCGACATGGTCGGCATGGCGAGGCCGCAAACGACAACGTCGAACTCGTGAGGGCGGGACACGAGCGTGCTTCGAGCGTCCCTCGGGTCGGCAAGGGTGGTGACCGTGAATCCCGCGAGTGCCCGCCCGACTGCTTTCGTGAATCCGAGGTCCGGGTCGACGACGAGCACGCGTGCGATGATCTGCCGTCCCGACGTCGACGGTGACCTCGACGCCCGCGCGCTGCCGTGGACTGGGAGCACGATGCGAAGTCGCGAGCCGAGACCCGCGGGGTGTGGTTCCGACTCGATGCTTCCGCCCGCGTCACTCAGAATGCCGTGCGCCACGTAGAGACCGAGGCTGTTTCCAGTCGCAGCCGCGTTTGGTCCAGTCGCTTCTGACGCGGTGGAGTCCAGCGCGCGACGCTCCGCGTTCGCGGTGGCCGAGTCTCCGGAAACGTCGACGAGCACCTGAATATCACCGCCATGCTCAAAGACCCGGATCTCGATCCGGGCTTCGGTACTTGCGGCGCGGCGCTCCGGAAAGGCGTGGCATGCGTGCACCAAGACGTTCACCAATGCCTGCGTGAGCTGCTGAGGATCGATGGCAGCCTCGGGAACCGTCGTTGGCGTCCAGTTCACGTGGGCTGCACGTCGAAGTTCGGCGCTCACCAGGCGGAGCGACCGTTCGATCACCTCGGTCACATTCGACGAGCTCGTGCGCGGCTCGTCCGTCTCGCGTACGAACACCTGCAGATCCCGCACAATGCGATCCGCGCGATCGGTCGCCTGAAGAATGTCTTCCACGGCGCCACCGATGTCGTTCGGGTCACTCTTTGTAAGCCGCTCCTTGAGCCAGTGACTCGAAGCCAGGATCACCGCGAGTGGGTCGTTGAGCTCCCGTCCGACGTTCGTGGCGAGCATTCCGAGCGCGGAGAGGCGTTCTGCCCGCAGCAACTGCTCTTTCGATTCCACCAGGTGACGTGCCTGGGAGTTGACCTTCTCGGATAGCGATGCGGAGAGCGCAACAAGCGCGTCCGAGTCGGCGAGCAACTGAATGATGACGTCGCGCAGAACCACGAAGACGACGACGGCGAACCCGAACTGGATCGATGTCATTCCGTGCATGATGCCGAACGAGAGCGCGAACTCGTGGAGCACGGTCATGAAGAACACGCCCAGCGCCGCCGCGTGTTCCATCGCACGCGATGAACCCCGCCAGGCGGCCTTCACGTAGAAATAGAAGACGCTGGCCATGATCGCGACCCACACGGCGCCCATGAGCTGCGCCACGTCGGTGAGTTCGGGGGTCGTGACGATGCCCACCGGTGTATTTCGGACAACAACCTTCGAGCCGACGCACAGGTCGGGCACCAGTCCGAGAACCCCGAGGGCGATGCTGGTCGCCGACAGGTATTGGACCCAGCGGGCCGGTGGGCTCCCGAGCTGCGCATGGCAGTGGTAGACCCAGACGGAGACGTGCAAGCCCGCCATGAGCCAGTTCAGTGCACCGGTCCAACGTAGGATCAGGTCGTCCGGCACCCCGAGTGCGAAGGAGAACGCATTTCCGAGCGTGTAGACGCCTCCCGTGAGGGAGAGGCCTCCGAGGTGGCGGCCGAACACCCATTTCGCGCGGAAGCTCACGCTGTAGGCGACCACGCCGAGGATGATTTCAACGGCCGCAGACGCGACGAAGACCACGAAGAGAGGAGTCAGCGTCATGGAACGCCCTGACGCTTCGTCCTTCGAAGACTCGTTCGACCGAACGTCACGCTAGTTCTCGTGTGGCACCGGTGCGACGTCGTTCAGGATGAGCCAGTACAGTCCGAGTTGGCGAACCGCATCGAGAAATTGCACGAAGTCGACCGGCTTACGAACGTAGCTATTCGCGCCGTAGCCATAGCTACGAACCAGATCCTGTTCTTCGTTGGAAGATGTCAGTACGACGACCGGAAGAAGTCGAGTGCGCGGATTCGCGCGGATGGCTTGCAGCACTTCGTGCCCGTCGACCTTGGGCAGTTTTAGGTCGAGCAGCACGACTTGCGGCAGCACGCTTGTATCGCGGTTCTCATACGCGCCGCGCCCGAGCAGGTAGTCAAGCGCCTCCACACCGTCACGCGCGATGACCACGGGGTTCAGGACGTTCGCTTTCTTGAGTGCGCGCACCGTCAGCGCCTCGTCCTTCGGGTTGTCCTCCACAAGCAAGATGGCCTTGTCACTCATGCGCTTTGTTCCTCGTCCGACCGTAGTGTGAAATAGAAGCAGGCGCCTTTGCCGATCGTTCCTTCTGCCCACACGTCACCACCGTGCCGGCGCACGATTCGTTGCACCGACGCGAGCCCGATGCCAGTCCCCTCAAACTCGGCGGCCAAATGGAGTCGATTGAAGACGCCGAAGAGCTTGTTGGCGTACGCCATGTCGAACCCCGCCCCGTTGTCCCGAACGATGTACGTACGCGCCTCGGGCGGGCCTTCTGCCGTGAACTCGATCCGTGCATGGGGGGTCTTGGATGTAAATTTCCAAGCGTTTCCCAGCAGGTTGTCAAGGGCCGTCGTCAGGAGCGTCGCATCCCCGCGATCCGTCATCCCCGGCGCGATGACCACCTCGACTCGGCGTTCTGGGGCCTGTACGCGGAGCCGCGCGATGGCCTTTTCGGCCAGCGTTGAAAGATTGACGGGGCCCGGTCGAAAGTCCGAGCGGCTGACGCGGGAGAGGGCGAGCAGGTCGTCGATCAGCCTGGCCATGTGCTGGGCGGACTCGCGGATGAAGCGCAAGTGTTGTGCGCCTTCGGGACGAAGCGAGTCCGCGTGGTCCTCAAGCACTGCCTGACTGAAGCCGTCCATGCTGCGGAGGGGGGCGCGGAGATCGTGGGCGACCGAGAAGCTGAACGCTTCGAGCTCGGCGTACGCCAGCTCGGTCTCTTTCTTCGAACGCACGAGCGCCTCGATCATCTCTTTGCGCTCCGTGATGTCGTGCGAAATGCCGAGGAGGAACGCTGGCTCGCCGCGTTCGTTCATTAGCGGCACCTTCTTCGTGTGCAGCCAGCGTCGTCCGGACGGTGTCTCAATGGGTTCCTCGGGATGTCGATGAGCGTCTTGCCGGCGAGCGTTTCGCGGTCCTTCTCCTGGAAGAATGCGGCTTCGTCGTCCGGGAAGAGATCGTAGTCCGTCTTTCCGAGGAGTTGAGCCTTCGACGCGCCGACCATGCGCAGACCGGCACGATTCATTCGAACGAACGCCAGCTGCGCCGCGTCCTTGACGAAGACCATGTCGGGAATGTTCTCCACGATGGCGTCGAGGAACTGCGAAGTTTGTCGAGCCTCGTCGATGGCATTTTTCAGAATTTCGGCGTCCTGGGCGTCGTCGGAAATGTCGTGTGCGATCACGTACGCGGTTCCATCCGCGTCCCGTGAGAGGCACCACTCCATCTCGCGATACGTTCCGTCCTTCGCACGAATGCGATTTTCAACACGAACGGCCGGGCCCTCGGGTGTGGCGCGACCGAACGCTGCTTCGGTACGCTCCCTGTCCGCCGGATGCACGAGCTCCGAGAGCGTGCGCGAACAAACCTCTTCGGTGGAGTAGCCGAGCGGTGCGAAGCCGTGGTTGGCACGAGTGAACCGTCCCTCCGGCGAAGCAACGCCCATGAAGTCGACGGACAATTCGAAGAAGCGTTCGAGCGCGTCTCGGGATGCCATGATGGTCGCGGCCCCCACACCGCGGATGCCCACCATGCCACGGACCGGCCTCGGATTGCCACTTGGCCCCGAATCCGGTGGGTCACCGCACCCGGGTCTAGGTTCGGCGGCCGTCCATCGTGAACTCCCACGCAATGCCGCGGGCATGAAGTTCGGCCGTGTAGATGGATGCACGCCGCATGCGACGGGAAATGATGGTCGCAACGGCGGTCGCCAAAATGAGCGGTAGGGCCAGGGCGTAGTCCGCCGAGAGCTCGAAGACCATGACGGCCGCCATGAGCGGTGCGTGTGTTGTCGCCGCGGTCGCGGCCGCCATGCCGACCAGTGCATATCCGCCGACGTCGCTCGTGGTTAGGTTCGCGCGCGTGAGAAGTTCCGCGTAGAGCGCGCCCAGCGCACCGCCGATCAGCAGCGTCGGCGTAAACACACCACCCGGGCTCCCCGATGACACCGACGCGGTCGTTGCCAACAGCTTCCCGACGATCAGCATCGCAACGAGTCCAACGGGGAACCCGCCATCGAGCAACGTGCTGAGCGGTTCGTATCCGTTTCCAGCGACCGAGGGCAGTGCGACAAGCACCAGGCCGGCGAGGGCGCCGCCCGCCGCGGGACGCCAGGGGTACGGGAGCCAACCCCGGTGAAACCACCGCTCGCCCGCGGTGAGCGTGCGCATGAACGCCTGGGCGCCCACCGCGCAGAGGGCACCGAGCCCAACGAAGAGAACGAGCTCCAGCGAGGATGCGATGTGGAATGTTCGCACGCCGTAGAGCGGCGCATCCCCGAGCACCGCGCGTGTGATGGCGCAGGCGACGACCGTGGCAACGAGTGTCGGTACGACCACGTCGATGACCACGACACCCGCGACCACCTCAAGCACGAAGAGCACGGCCGCGAACGGGGTGTTGTAGGCCGCGCCGAAACCGGCCGCCGTGCCCGCCGCGATGAGAATACGCGCATGATCCGTGGTCAGGCCGAGGCGTTCGCTGATCAAGGTGCCGGCTGACCCGCCAAACTGAATCAGTGGGCCCTCGCGGCCGAGCGAGCCGCCCGTTACGATGGCAAGCCACGATGCGGCGGACTTCAGCAGCGTCACACGCATCGAAAGGCGGACACGGCCAAGGACTACCGCTTCCATGACATCGCCAACGCCATGTCCTCCGGCCTGTCGCATGGCCAGGCGTCCCAATACGCCGCCGAGCAGTCCGCCCACGGCGGGCAGAAGCACGCGCGCCCAACCGGGAAGTCCCGATATCGCGACCACCACGTCGGGGGCGTTGAACGCTCGGTGATGCACGTACGCGAGCGCCGCGCGGAACACGATGGCGAAGGCGGCGGCGGCGGTCGCCACGAGGAGCGTGCCAAGGACGAGCCGGGCCGAGGCCGCCGTTCCCTCGGAGCCGGGGGCGGGCTGTGGCGGCCTGGCCAGGGGCTGGGGCACGGGGTCGGGCATGGCGACGAGGCCGTTCGGCACGGCCGGGCGAAGGGTAACGCGAACGGGGCGTGCATGGCGCGTTGCCGCGGCATATAAGCGGCCGAATGCCCGAACGTGACGCCATGCGTGCCCGCGCCACCCTGCGTTCGGGCTGGCTCGTCGCCATGCTCTTTTGGGCGGGATGGTTCCTCGGTGAGGGGATCTACGCGGTTCTGGCGTCGGGCGATACACCGTGGTGGGGAGTCGGTGCGGCGTGGGGAGCCGGAGCGCCACTCGTTCTCGTGATCGCGTTGGTTTCGAGCGTTGCGTGGCTCGCGTGGACTCGCATCGCGAAAGTTCCTTCATGGACACCGTCGAGCGTGCGCGCGTGGCTCTGGTCGGACCCGCCGGAAGTGTTGGCCCGGCGCACCGGAACCTTGCTTGGTGCGGGGGCTGCCATCGCCACCGGTGTGGTGATCGCATCGCTTGGTATGGAGGCCGTCTGGGAGAAGGTGCACACGCCGCTCCTGGCGGCGATGCTGAGCGCGCTGATCACGCTCGTGTTCGTGGCTGTCGCGATTCTGGGCGCGGCGCCCCTCGTTTGGGGGCTGCGTTCACTGCTCCTGCTCGTCGCGAAGTTGCCGTATGCACGTGCCGTGATCGCGCCGCCCGTGGTGGCCGCGCTTCCGGTGGGTGCTGTGGCGGTCGCGGCGGCGCTCTACCCGGAAAACATGGCGGCGTTGCCCTACGCATTCGTCGTTGCGGCCGCGGTGGGAACGTTCGCCGCACTCCTGGGCATTCTGTTCGTTGCGCCGAGGGCGAAGTTGGCGTTCAGAACGGTGCTCGTCCTGAATGCACTTACGATTTTGCTCGGTCTTTTTACGTGGTTTCTCCCTCCATCATTTGCGGCCGCGCGGAGGGTTCTCTTCACCGAAACCTCCGTTGCGTCGCTTTGGGCGGGCATCATCGAATCGCATACGGATTTCGATGAAGATGGCGCCACGGAGCTGTTCGGAGGCGGAGATTGCGCGCCACACGATCCAAAGATCCATCCCCGTGCGCTCGACATACCCAACAACGGAGTGGATGAAGATTGTCGTTTTGGCGATCTGCGCGCCGACGTGCGTGCGTATTCCACGGGCCCGTCGGCGGTGCCGCGGCCCGCGGGCATCGCCGACCGCCCGAACATTGTTCTCATCACCGTCGACGCCCTTTCCCATGCGCACACGGGGTTCGGGGGCTACGGGCGTCCCGTCACTCCGAATCTCGATGCCTGGGCGAAGGGCGCGACCGTGTTCGAATCGGCGTTCTCCGCGAGTTCGAGCACGCGGCTTTCGTTCCCTGCGCTTGTGGCAGGTGCGTTCGTTTCGAGCGTGCGCCTCCTTCCCTCCCGGGGGATCCCCCACGACTTCGACCCCTCCACGCGCACGCTGGCGGTCGCACTTCGCGAGCACGGCTACGAGACGGTGCACGTGATTGCGGACGACTACTTCGACAAGGGGCGCTGGGGTGGATACTGGATGGGGTTCGACAGTGTGGATACCAACGCCTACCGCGCCGCGGCCGACCCCGATCACACGTCGCCCGAGGTGACCGACGCGGCCATTGCCGCGGTGGAGGCGCCGAGGAAGGCCCCGCTGTTTCTCTGGGTGCACTACTACGACGTGCACGGGCCCTACGTGCAGCCGGCGAACGTGCGCGTGTACGGTCGCGCGTCGGTGGATCGCTACGACGCGGAGCTGACGTTCCTCGACCGGCAAATCGGTCGACTGCTCGCCGCCGTCCGCGAGCGCTGGCCAGCAACGGGACGTGTTGTCGCGTTCACGGCGGATCATGGCGAGGCCTTCGACCGCAAGCACGGGAGCATGCACCACGACTTCACGCTCGACTCGGCGGTGCTTCACATCCCGCTTGTCGTGGAGGCGCCTTGGGCGGAGGGGCACGGCGCGCGTATCGATGGACTGGCCTCGCAACTCGACGTCGTTCCGACGCTCCTCAATCTCGCGAACGTGGGGCCGTGGAGCAAGGCCATGGGCGAGTCCCTTGTCCCGTCCATTTCGAAGGGCGTGGCGCCGGCGAAGACCGTTCTCTATTCGCTGTTCTACATTCCAGAGGACCGGCTCAAGCGCCGCGACCCCTTCCGGATGATCAACGTGCGGACCGACGACCTCGCATTCACCATCGACTACGAGAAGAACACGACTCGCTTGCATGCGTGGCGGAAGGACCCGCTCGAAGAGCAGGAATTGTCCCGGGCGAACACCGACGATGCGGCCATCATGACGTACCTCGCCGCACGCGAACTGAAATGGCTTCGCTCGCACGAACAGGCGCTCAAGAAGTCCGCGAAGCGGAAGTCGAAGAAGAGCAAGAAGAAGGCGACCGCCGCGACCTCGAAGGCGCAGTAGCGTCGCAGCATCCCTAGAAACTCCGCTTCGGAACCGTCGGAGAGGGGTAGGCTGAGCGCCCCCGCGCCCGAGGGTTTATCGCTCCAGGCAAAGCGTGTATCGTCCGCGCCATGCAAAAATCACACTTTTCTTCCGTGACCGCAGGCCTCGCGCTCGCGGTTGGCTTGCTCTCGCTGGCGTCCTCCGCCACCGCACAGAGCGTTCTGTTTCATGAGGACTGGGAGTCGGGGACCGGCGAGTGGGTCGTTGCCCTGAACTCGGGCGCCATGGCTTCGCTCCAGTCCGACTCCGCGCCGGCGTGCAGCAGCATGTTCGCGCGCGAGACCATCAAGTACAGCGGTGGCCGAGTCTTCACGGACGACGGCATCGCGGTGACGGGCAGCACGCAGTACTGCCTCGGTGCCTGGGTTCGCACGACGGCGGGTGGCCTTCCATTCGTTGGCGTTAACGTGGCGGACATCAACGGCAACACGACCGGCATGCAGCACTGGCTCATCGGTCAGTCCGGCTACAACACGCAGTACGGCCCCGGTGACAAGGTCACCGCGATCATCGATGACGGCGATTGGCACTGGCTCACCAAGTCCTTCACGACCGCAGGGGCCACCCAGTTCCTCACGGTGATTTTCGAGCACTGGTCGGCGAGTGCGAGCGGCACCGCCGGTGAGTTCGACGACATCATGCTCGTGGCGGGGGCCTGCCCCGCGGCGCCGCCGAACAGCCACACGGAGTGCGACGGCGCGACCGACATGTGCAATTCGAGCACGGGCACGTGTGTCGAGTGCCTGGGCCAGGGCGATTGCTCCGGCAGCACGCCCGTTTGCGATTCGGGTGAATGCGTTGGCTGCGCCGGCGACTCCGACTGTGACTTCGACGAGGGGCTTACGGTGTGCGCCGGTTCGGGCGCGTGCGTCGAGTGCGACACCGGCAAGACCGACGCGTGCACGGGCAATACTTCCGTGTGCTTTGACCAGGAGTGCGTCGTTTGCTCCGCGAGTGACGATTCCGCCTGCACGGGCACGACGCCCATCTGCGACACCGGTTCGAACACCTGTGAAGGTTGTGACTCCGATTCGGATTGCGCGGGCTTCGCGGGCACGCCGGCGTGTGCTGGAACCGGCGCATGCGTGGAATGCACGGCGTCGAACATCACCGCGTGTGCGGGTCCGAACCCGAGCTGCAACGTCGCCACCAACACCTGCGAAGGTGGAGTCGTGGTGATGGACGCAGGCACGGATGGCGGCGACGACGCTGGCGCCGGCGACGGCGGCCCGGTGACCGGCGACGATGGCGGTCCTGGGACCGACGATGACGGCGGCACTAAGAAACCCGATGCCGGGTCGACCGGCGGCGCCCTTTCGGGCGGCGGCTGCAGCTGCCGCACGACCCAGGGGGCGGAGGGCAACGTCCTTCCGTTCCTTGCGCTCGGCCTCTTCTGGCTCGCGCGCGGGCGCAAGCGCCGCTAACGAACACGAACGCTTGAACTGGGGCCGGTTGCGACACTTCGCGACCGGCCCCGTTCACTTTAAAGGCGTTCGACGAGTTCGCGGTCGACGCCCCGGTAGTCGGCGTCGACATCGAAGCGAGCGAGGATCGAGTAGAACCCAAACTGCAATCGATTGAGGAACACCACGCCCCGCGGTACGGGCGTTACGTTCGAGCCGCGTCGAATCATGTGAACCTTGAGCTCCTGGATGCCGCGCACGAGGTCTGAAACGTAGTTTCGCTCCATCCGAAACGGCGTAGAACGAATGGGTTCGAAGCACCTCCACAGATGCCCAAGCAAGGCGTCCTCGTATGCGCCCGAGTCCGTTCCGAGTCCTCGCTTGGCCGCCGCGCGGTGTCGCTCCCGATCGCCAGCGAGCGCGGCGCGGTGCATCGCGTGCACAGCCTCCAGGTAGTCCGCTCCCATGGTTTCAACGCAACCGAAGTCGAGGAACGTGATGCGTCCATCCGGGTGAAAGAGGTAGTTGCCCGGATGCGGGTCGGCGTTGAACACGCCCTGACGCAGGATGCCCCGGAAAACGAACGTCCATAGCAACTCCACGTACGCACGTCGTCGCGCCTCGTCCTGGTCGGCCGCCGCTTCGTCCAGCGTGATGCCCGTCGCAAGTTCGGTCGTGAGGACGCGTCGCGCACTGTGCGAGGCGAAGACCCGCGGAATGTGGATCCGTGGGTCCTCCGCATGCAGCGCTGCAAATGCCGTCTGGCGCTCGGCCTCGAGGCGGTAGTCGAGCTCCTCTCGAAATCGGGACGCGACTTCGTCGTAGAGCGCCTTCGCTTCGACCTTCTTCGGCGCCATTGCGCCAACGAGGGCGGCGATCCCCGCTGCACTCCGAAGGTCCGTTTCGATTGCGGCCTCGATTCCCGGGTGCTGAACCTTCACGGCCACCGCGGTTCCGTCCGTGAGTCGGGCGCGGTGGACTTGGCCAATGGAGGCACTCGCCAGCGGCATCACGTCGAACTCCGCGAAGAGGGACTCGAGGGAGCTGCCGAGTTCGCGTTCGATGACCTCGCGGATGCTCGGAAACGGGGAGCTCGGCGTGTCGGATTGCAGGCTTGCGAGCGCCCGTGCGTAGGCATCGCCTTGGCCCTCGGGCAAGAAGCCGTCGACGTAGCTCGCCATTTGCCCCACCTTCGCGGCGATTCCGCGCAGGTTGCCGAGGAGCTCCGCCGCGTGTTCCGCCGCGCCGCTGCCGTCACCGCGTGCAAGCATGGCAAGCCCGGTTCGCGCTCCCACGCGTGCGACGCTCCCAAGGCGCGCGAGCTGACCCGTCGGCAGTTCTCGTTCGTTCGCCACGTGCGCAGTCTGGGGGCGTCGTGTGGGCGGAGGGAAGGGGGGAACCGCCGATTGCCGCCTTCCAACGTGGACATCACGTCCTTGCGGCGCCAGACTCTGCTGCATGCAAATCGGTCGATTTTCCCACGTTTGGGCAGGGCTGTTGATTGCCGCGTCGGTGCTCGTGGCGGTTCCGGGCTGCGGCTACAACGCCGTCATCGAACACGACGAGGATGTGAAGGCGTCGTGGGCGGAGGTACAGAATCAGTACAAGCGCCGTGCCGACCTCGTTCCGTCCCTCGTCAAAGTTGTCCAAGGCGCTGCGGAATTCGAGAAATCGACCCTCGCGCAGGTCGTGGAGGCCCGCGCGAGCGTTGCGAGCATGAAGGTTGATTCGTCGGTCATTGACGACCCGGCAAAGCTGAAGGCGTTTGAAGCTGCGCAGGGCAAGCTGTCGGGTGCGCTGTCTCGCTTGCTTGTGGTTGCGGAACAGTATCCAGAGCTCAAGGCCGTTGCTGCGTATCGTGACCTCCAAGCGCAGCTCGAAGGCACGGAGAATCGGATCACGGTTGCACGAGGTCGCTTCATCGAGGCGGTCGCCGAGTACAACAAGGTTGTCCTTCGCTTTCCGTCGAGCATCGGCGCGTCCATGCGCGGCAAGAAGGAGCGCCCCACGTTTGAAGGGGATTCCGCCGACGCGAAGCCGCCTGAGATCAATCTCTAATGCGAGGCTCGCGAACGGCGGGGCTACTCCTCGTGGTCGTTGGCCTCGTCGTCGGCGCGTCCTCGGCGGATGCCCAGGGGACGACGCCCGTTCCCGCTCTACGCGCCCGCGTCAACGACGCAGCCGGCATGCTTTCTGGTGCCGAGGCCCAGGCTCTGGAACGGAAGCTCGAAGCGTACGAGCGCGCGACCCAGCACCAGTTCGCGCTCCTGACCGTGCGGACGCTGGGCGGCGAGTCCATTGAGCAGTTTGGAATACGTGTCGCCGACGCCTGGAAGCTCGGAGATGCGAAGCGAGATGATGGCCTCATTGTCATCCTCGCGAAGGAGGAACACGATGTTCGGATCGAGGTTGGCTACGGCCTCGAGGGTGTCATTCCGGACGCGATCGCGGCGAGGGTGATCCGCGAGACGATGGCGCCCGCGTTCAAGGCGGGCCGATTCGCGGAGGGCATCAACGCCGGATTCGACGCGCTGATGAACGCGGCTTCTCCGGGTGCGGCGCCCACAGCGGTGAAGGGCGCCAACTCCATCCGGAAGCAGAAGTCGCCGTGGTTCGTGGTCCTGTTACAGGGCCTCTGCCGCTTCGCGGGCGTTCTGCTCTTCTTGTTCTTCGCCATCTTCATGCGCCTCGGTGCGGGGGGCCGTCGCTACGGCCGACGCCGACCGGGCCACATCGGCTACTGGGGTGGAGGTTTCGGGGGCGGCGGCTTCGGTGGGGGAGGCTTTGGCGGCGGCGGATTTGGCGGCGGTGGTGGCGGCTTCGGAGGCGGTGGCGCCTCGGGGAAATGGTGAACGGCATGGCTTTGTTCTCCACCGCCGATCGCGGTCGTATTGAAGGGGTCGTCGCCGAACAGGAGCGGCGGACTTCGGGTGAGCTCGTTGTGCTCGTGGTCCCTTCAAGCGACTCCTACCTCGACGTGCGCATGGCCTTCGCTGCCCTCGCCGGGCTCGCTGTCGGTGAGATCGTGCATGCCATGGCGCCCGCGCTCGACGCCGCGGTGGTGCTTTGGGCAGTCTTCCTTGGCGGAGTTGCCGTTTTTGCGCTGCTGGGAATCGGAGCGGTTCTTGGGCGTGTGCTACCCGGTGCGCGTACCCAGTCCGCGGTTGAGCGGCGAGCGCGCGAGGAGTTCTTCGCACGAGGCATCTTTGAGACACGGGATCGCACGGGCGTCCTCCTCATGCTGTCGGAGCTCGAGCGCACGGTGGCGCTTTGGGGTGACGCGGGTGTTCACCGCGTGCTTCACGACGAAGGTTGGCAACGCCACGTGGGACAGATCGTTGAAAGCGTTCGTCGCGATCAGGCCGCGGACGGTGTCGTCACCGCCCTTGAACAGATCGGCGACGTCCTTGCGGCGCACTTTCCGCCGCGCCCGGACGACACCAACGAGCTGCCCGACGCCGTCCAAGGCGTCTAACCAAGAGCCGCCACCGGCGCCGCTAAGCCCCCGAACCCTTGCCGCTCGACACCACCACGCGCACGGGCCGAAGAACGTGCTCGTGGTAGGTGAACCCCGGCTGAAGTACCCGCGTGATCGTGCGCGCCGGGAGGGGCGACTCGTCGTCCTGGAGCGCCGCTTCGTGCACCTTCGGATCGAACGGGTCACCCACCGCGGCTCGAATGGGTTTCGCGCCCGCATTCTCGAGCGCGCCTTCAAACTGCGAAACCGTGAGGAGCACACCTTCCCGAAGGACTGACGGGTCCGCCGAATCATCCGCGTGCGCAACGCAGAGCGTCAGGCTGTCGAGCACCACCAGCATCTCGCCCAGGAGGCGCTCGTTCGCAAAGCGAACACGGTCCGCTTGCTCCTTCGAGAGCCGACGACGTTGGTTCTCCGTTTCGGCGATGGAGCGCAACATGCGGTCCTCAAGGGCACGCGTCTCCTCCGCGACGGCCATCAGCTCGTCGCGCAACGAGTCAGGCAACTCGGTGGAGGCCAGCAAGCGCTCAAGCGCGGATTCTTCCCGTTCGGTGTCCTGGGGAGTCGGTTCGTTCATTCGTCTCTTGCTCCGGCGTTGCTCCCCATGCGCACGGAATCCGCGGGGGTCAAGGGGTGGGACACACAAACGCCTCCCCAGCGTCGTGTCTACTCGAGCAAGCTGCGGAGCATCCAGGCGGTCTTCTCGTGGACCTGCATGCGCTGCGTGAGCAGGTCACAGGTCGGCTGGTCGCTGACGCTTTCCGCTGTCTTGAACACTTCGCGGGCGGTCCTCGCCACGGTTTCATGGCCTTCCACGAGGATCTTGATCATGTCCTGGGCCTTCGGGACACCGTCCTCCTCCTTGATGGCGGAGAGCGCGGCGAACTGCTTGTAGGAACCCGGCGCCGGGAAACCGAGTGCACGAATGCGTTCCGCCACGAGGTCCACCGCAAGCGCGAGCTCGTTGTAGTGGGTCTCGAACATCAGGTGGAGCGTTTGGAACATGGGACCCGTGACGTTCCAGTGGAAGTTATGGGTCTTGAGGTAGAGCGTGTAACTGTCCGCGAGCACGCGGGACAGGCCGTTCGCGATCTCTTCGCGCTTCTTCGCTTCAATGCCGATGTCGATGTTCATGGCCACTCCTTTGGGGCCACTGTCGCACGGTCGCAAGTCGGAGCGCACGGCATTTTTCCCGTTCCACTCGTGGCAAAACCTAGCGTCCAACGGTTCGCATGTGTGCGATGAGTTGGTCGAGCGCGGTTCCCCAGCCCTCGTGAAAGCCCAACTCCTCGTGCTGCTTTCGACTGGATTCGTCCTTGTGGAGCACCGACGCGCGATACCGCGTGCGGTCGCCCTGGGGCTCAAACTCGAGGATGGCCGTGAACTTAAACGGGCAGTGTGTCCCGGGCTCGAGGCGTGACGGTCGAAAGTCCGCTTCGAGCGTGTCGGTCCACACAAGGCGCCGCTCTGGCACGATCTCGAGGTAGCAACCGATGTTTGGGAAGTTCTCCCCCTCGGGTGACTGCATCACGGTTCGAAAGAGGCCGCCCGGGCGTAGGTCGATTTCGCATTCGACCGTTTTCCACGGCGCGGGCGTGAACCACGGCATCAGGTGCTCGGGTTCGGTCCATGCGCGCCATACCAGGGACGTCGAAACATCCACCACGCGTTCAAAGGACAAGTCGAGTTTGGGATCGAGTTTCATGGTTTCTCCTTCTTGCTTCGGTTCGTGCGTGGTTTGGGTGGCGTTTTAGACTTCAGGGAGAGGACGTACGCGTCGAATCCATCGAGACGGCGCTCCCAATGTGAGCGCTGTGCTTCGAGCCACGTGCCCACCGCCTCGAGCGGACGCGTGGAGAGTTCGTAGGTGCGCACGCGCCCGGCCTTCGCGGAGCGCACGAGCCCCGACGCCTCGAGCACGCGCAGGTGCTGGAGGAACGAGGGGAGGGCCATGTCGAAGGGGGCCGCCAGTTCGGACACCGCCGCCGAGCCGGAGCCGAGCCGCTCGATCACCGCGCGTCGCGTCGGATCCGCCAAGGCCTGGAACACCTGATTGAGGGGCGCGGATTGGTTAGCCATGCGCCTAACCATGGCCCGGGATATTGATTAGGTCAACGGCTAACTATTGGCGCCGAGGCGTGGGACCGGCGGAACGGTAGGGGGCCCCAATTTCCTCGCCGAGCGCATGGAGGAAGTCGTGCATGAGCGCCGTGCGCCGACGGGCTTCCGCGCGGCCGGCTTCGGTGCGGAGCGTCTCCGCAAGCGGGAGGAGCTTGGTGAAGAAGTGGTCGATGGAGAACCGCTTGTCGTCAAGCTCGCGTTCCGACGCCCACGGGTCATCGACGTTGAAGTAATGCGCCCCCATGCGTGCACCCGTGCTCGCGGTGCGCAGGATTCCGAGTGCGCCCAAGGCTTCGAGGCGGTCCGCGTCCTGGAGCGCGGCGCCAAGGAGCGTTCGGGGTACTGCACCGCGGCTATAGCTGTGGTCTTCGATGGCGTCGGCGATGCGGACGACGGCGTCCGGCGAGAACTCCGCTTGTGCGAGGAGTGGCCGTGCGGCCTCGGCGCAAAGTGCGCTGGCGCGGTTTCGATCGGGCGAGTTCTTCGGAACGTTCACAAAATCGTGAAGCAAGGCCGCGGCGACGGCTTCACGACGATCCACGTCCGCGCCGCCGAGCCGAATCGTCCAGCGTGCAACACGGAGGCAATGACTGACGTCGTGTGCGGCGTCGCCGTCGTCCCGGCTTCGAACCGCGTCGAGCAACGCACGAAGTCCGTGGTCGTTGGCGATGAATGAAAGCAACGGATCGGCCGGCATGGGGAGGGACGCTGCCACAGAAATCCGTCCCGTGGCCCGGCGCCGGCGGCTCCGGTGGCCGGTCGATCGGGGCCTTCGGACGCGGAGGTGCCGCCCTTGAGGGCAAAATCCGTATCAATTTCCCGGGATCCGCGAGGATCCGGCGCGAGACGCCGCGGCACATGTCTTGCTCTTCCCCGCGGCGCCATGGGTCGAACAACGCGCGAACGGTGCGGGCGGCGGGGGAGCATCCCCGTGGAGCACGCCCTCGCGTTGCTCGTCGCGTTCGTTGCCGTGGGTGCCCTCGGGGGGCTCGGTCGGGCCATGCGTCGTGATGTGGCCGGGAACGAGGCGAGTCACCGACCGCGGTCCAGCGCGTCGCCGTCCGTGGGGGCCCAGGCGGCGGGGGGTGTACTCCGCGCCGCCATCGAGGCGGCCGAGCGTGCGCGCGGCGTGGTGTCGCTTCGCGCGTCATCGTTCCGGCGCGTGATCGGTGACCTGGCGCCCGAAGCGTTCGTTGACGTGCCGGTGCGAACGAAGGGCGAAGTCGAAGTCTTCGTGCTCTCGGACGCGTTGCCCGCCTCCGACCGGGCCACGCGGAGCTTCCTTCGCGAGCATGCGGCCCTTCGCCCTGTGACCACGGAAAACGCGGCCGCCGACGGATCCGCGTTTGCCACGCGGTATCGCCGACTCACGCGTCGTGGTGAGCTCGGTGACGTTCGTGGCGACGGGCGTGTTGTGGACATTGGAAGCGTGGATCTCCACGGTGCGGATGGGCGCATCCTGGATGCGGAGGTGCAGGTCAAAGGCGTTGCCACGGGCCTTCGACCCCGACTCGGGCCGGGTGAGGTCACCGCCGAAGCGGCGGCGCACCAGAACGGCATGCACCCGCTCCTTGGGGCGCTCGTCGACGCCATGATGCAGGAGTACGCGGCGGCCAACGGCATCTCGGACAATCGCGCAGTCGGTGTCGTGGACCTCGGGGAGCGGTTTAAGCATGTCGACGCCGCCGCCGACGAAATCTGGGGGCATGCGTCCACGGAGGTTCGCGCCGGTGACTTCCTGCGGATGGCGCACCTTGAGGAGCTCATCGATCGGCCACCGGCTCTCCGTGCGGCGTTCGATGTTGCGAAGGAGCAGCTTCGCGCGCGCGGCATCGCAGGTGACCTCGAGTCCCCCACGGAACTGTTCCGTGCGCTCATCGAGCACAAGGCGTCCCAGCTTGTGGATTTGCATTGGAGCCGCGCATCCCACGGCGCCACGACACTCGACAACACGGGGGTGGTGGAGCTGCTCGACATGGGAAGCGTGACGCTTACCGATCGAGCCCATCGTGGCTACCAGAGCTCGGTGAATTCCGCGGGATACATGCTCGAAGGGCACGAAGTACTCGGCCTCGGCGCGTGGAAGTCCGCGACGAATCGGGCGTACGTGCCCACGTTGTCGAGGTACATGTCGGTCGCGTTCGGCGTGGACGAAGAGCAGTTTCGACGGTTGGGTACTGAACTCGCCGAAGCCGCGTACGAACGCGCGATGACGCGGGGAGCGCTCGAGCATGTGGGTATTCCTGCCGCCGACCGTGCGCGACTGCTCGCCGAAGACGGTCCCGAGGTGCGTGCGATTCGACGGGCAGTCCAGGATGTCTCCCGCCGGCGCTCGAATGTGTCCTACGAGCTGGACGGTCACAGCGTGGCGCGACCCGCGACGTACGATGTCTTCGGCGCACTGGCGGAGCTCATGGCTTCGCACGCGGCGGACGTCGCGCACCCCGGTGCGGGCGTCGATGCGCTGATCGATGCGCTCGCTCCCCTCGATGGTGCGCGCAGCGAGCACGAGCTCATCGCGCGCGCACTGCTCGATGCCATTGCGCCGCTCCACGAGCGGGTCGTGGCGGGGCTTTCGCCCGAACTGGCCGAGGAAAAGACAGCGTGGATGTCCCGAACGGCGCGACGCACGAACGAGTCGCTCGATCTTCGCCGTCGCACGGCGGAGTTCTACGTGAACAAGATGCTCGAGCGTTATCGCGTCGGGGAATTTTCCGCCGAACGGATCGAAGCGGAGCTTCGCGCATGGGTGCGCGGAAACGTGCGTCGTGGCCCGTCCATGCCCGATGCCGTCGCCGACGGTATCTTCCGGCGCACGCCGGGTCGGTTCGATGGCGACACGGCGGTGCTGCGTGACGTGCGGGAAGGGGGCGTTCGCATTCGCGAGCTTTCGAACGGCGAACACGATTGGATCGAAGTGCGCGGCGAGTTTGGTGTGGTTCCCGAAGGCTGGCACTTGCGGTACCGCGGTGGCGTTGACGTCGCGTCGCACGATGTCGCGCCGATTCGGGGCTCGGACGGCGTGCGGTTCCGGATTCCGCTTCGTGATGGCGTGGAGTCGTTTGAGTTCGAGTTCGTGGACCCGGCCCGTCCGGGAACCACGCGATCGCGCGATGGAGTTCCGTTCGGCCGCAATCTCGCGCGTATTTCCTCGGACCCCGCCGTCGACGGCGCGCTCGCCGAATGGGCCGAGTCCCGCGGTCTCGTCCGCCGAAGTACGCCGGAGGTTCGGCGAGCACTCGCCCGCGTCGAAGGCAGGCGATACCGCGGCGAAGCGCGCTAGCGGTCCGCGCCGGTGCTAACGGCCGGGCTTCTCGAACACCGCGTCGACAACTTCCGCGATGCCGGAATGACCCGCGCCTTCGACGATGTTCCGCCGGTGCTCCACCGCCACAAGCTCCCGTGCGCCGGCGAGGTCGCCGCGTAGGTCCTCCAGGGTCACCAGCATGTCCGCGTTCTTGGGACCACCCGTGTCGAGGGAAAGCTGCTCGGGACGATAGGCTTCGAGGACAAAGAGCCCGCCCGGACGAAGGGCTTCCCATGCGCGGCGGTGCACGACGTGCCGCGTTGTGCTCGGGAGGTGACAGAAAATGGAAACGACTGCATCGAGCGGGCTCGATGGCGTCCAGTTCATCAGATCGGCAACGACGTACTCGAGGGCCACGCCGCGCTTGTCCGCAAGGGCGAACGCTTTGCGCTGGCCCTCGGTGGAGCCGTCGACGGCGAGAACCGAATGGCCAAGGCTCGCCAAGTACACTCCGTTTCGACCTTCGCCTTCGCCAAGGCTCAGCACGCGGCTCTTGGGAGCAAGACGCGTGGCGGATTCTGCGAGGAACTCATTCGGCTCGGTGCCGTAGATGTAGCCCTCGCGGCCAAATCGCTCGTTCCAAAATGCGCCGGTCGGGACATCCTGTGGCATGCGGCGGACGCTATCAGGTTTTCGCCGCGTTGGCCGGGCGTGGTCGCGTTGTCAGTTCGCCCGTCGGTAGATGACGGAGAGGTTGTTCGCGGGCATCTCAACGATGCGGTCGAGCATGAAGCCCGCACCCTCGGCCGTCCGCACCACGTCTTCGACGGGCCTCACCCCCCACGCGGGGTTCTCCCCGCGGAGCCGCGCATCGAACGCCGCATTGCTAGGCGCCGTGTGCGACCCGCCATGCTGGTAGGGGCCGTACATGTAGAGGTGGCCTCCGGTCGGCAAAACGTCGGCGGCGCCCATGAACAGCGCCTCGCATGCCTCCCACGGCGCGATGTGAATCATGTTGATGTTCACGATGACGTCGGCGTTTGCGATCGGCCAAGGCCGTTGCCGAACGTCGAGCTCGATCGCGGGTCGAACGTTTGGCACCTCCGCGCACCACGCGTCGATGCTCGCCCGGGACGGCCCGTCCGGGTCCGACGGTTGCCATACGAGATTCGGAAAATGCGTTGCGAAGAACGCAGCGTGTTGGCCGCTCCCGCTCGAGACCTCGAGGACGGTGCCGTCCGGTGGCATTAGTTCGCGCAGTACGGCGAGAATGGGCTCCCGGTTTCTCTCGGTGGCGGGCGCGTGGCGACGGATCGACATGCCGAGCAGTGTAGGACCTGCCCGCGGTTCGGAGCATGTCCGCGCGTGACGGTGTGCCCGGTTCGAACGGCTGGCCCACCGCGAGGCCCGTCACCCCGGCAGCGGAGGGCGCGAAATTTGCGACCGCGGCCAGACCGGGAAATAAGTGGGGGCGTGACCGGGTTCCCTCGGTCGACGGAACCCGAACCACTCCGCCCCCACGGCGGGGTGACCCGGCCGAGCGCTTTACATGGCACCCCAACGCCGCTATAGGAAAGCCGTGAGAAATCTCCGCCGTGCAGAGCGCTCCCTGGTGGAAGCCGTGTTCGCGGGGGTTTCGACGCGGGGATTTAGCGCGCGGTTTCGCGCTGCACTGGCGGTGGCGATGGTGTTCGCCGGGGCCGGAGCCGCGAACCTGGGTTTCGCGAAGTCCGCCCACGCATGCGCGATTTCGTCGGGCATCTCGAGCACGGTCCACGTCTCCGCGGTCGCGGATCCGGACGGCCGAGCGCTTCGTGACGGGACGATGTCCTCCGAGTCGGTCGTCGACGTGGTCGAGTGCGACGCGGATGACCAGGACGACTCGGGAAGCGAATCGTTCGCAGCTTTGACGTTCACCACCGCGCGCGGCGGTCAGCTCCGCCTCGCGGAGGATCTCCCCGGAACTGCGTCCGGTGCCCGTACAGGCACCGCGTGTCCGCGCGGCCCGCCCGTCTAGTCCACGCCGCGCCGTCCTAGGCTGCGTGTGCGCTTTCCGACCTTCGCGTCGCCGAAGCACGGAACCATCTTGTGATGTTTCCGCGCCGAGCGACCCGGTGTCGAGCGTGTGCGAGTCGGGCGGTGCGGTGAACCCACACGGCCCCATCGCGCCGTTCTCCCCCCGGACGCACGACGAATCTCGCAGCAGCAAAGAACACAACGTTTATGTATCGACTCTCGACTGGAATTCTTCTCATCGTGGCCACCGTTTGCGCGGCGGGCTGTACCAACGAAGTGCACGCGGCGGAACAAGAGACGGGGAAGTTTCCCGTCACGACGCCGCTGCGTACGGACACGTCACTCACCAAGGAGTACGTGGCGCAGATCCGAGCGATCCAGCACATCGAACTCCGGGCGCTCGAAAAAGGCTACGTGCAGGGCATCTTCGTCGACGAAGGCCAGCACGTGAAGCACGGCGAGAAGATGTTTCAGATCATGCCGCTCATCTACCAAGCCGAGGTGGAGAAGGCGGCGGCCGAAGCCGAGCAAACGGAGATCGAGTACAACAACACCAAGGCCTTGGCGGACAAGGACGTTGTCTCCCAAAACGAACTGGCACTCGCAAAGGCAAATTTCGCCCGTGCCAAGGCGTCGTTGTCCCTGGCGGGCGCGCACAAGTCGCTGACGGAGATTCGAGCGCCCTTCGACGGCATCATGGGGCGGTTTGAGGTGCGGCTCGGAAGCCTGGTGGATGAGGGCGACCTTCTCACCACGCTCTCGGACAATCACAACGTGTGGGTCTATTTCAACGTGAGCGAGGCGGAGTACCTCAAGTACGACAAGCCGCCCTCGGCGGAGAACCCGCTCCCGGTGGAGCTCGAGATGGCCAACGGCCAAATCTTCGATCAACCGGGCAGCGTTCAGACCATCGAGGCCGACTTCAACAACCAAACCGGCAACCTCGCATTCCGTGCGACGTTCCCCAACCCCGACGGGAAGCTGCGTCACGGGCAAACGGGCAAGATTCTCGTTACGGTCCCGCTCAAGAACGCGCTTCTCATTCCGCAGAAGGCAACCTTCGACGTGCTCGATCGCAAGTTCGTGTACGTCGTCGACGCAAAGGGTGTCGTTCACTCGAAGCCGATCACCGTCGCGGAGGAGTTGCCGCGCATCTACGCCGTCGCGAGCGGACTCGACGAAAAAGACCGTGTGCTCCTCGACGGGCAGCGCAAGGTTCGCGATGGGTCGGTGATCGAAGTGGAATACGAGGAGCCGAAGGAATTGCTCAAGCACCTCGAGGTTCCCGCCGAATGAGCCGAGCTCGTTCACGCGTAGGCCCCCCGCCGTCTCAACGTTAGGCGCATCACCATGATTCAACGGTTCATGCATCGCCCTGTGCTGGCGATCGTGCTCTCCATCTTCATCGTCTTCGTCGGAGCGATCTCGATGAAGACCCTCCCGATCTCGCAGTTTCCCGAGATCTCTCCGCCGCGCGTGATGGTCACACTGGACTTTCCGGGCGCGAGCGCCGACGTCTTGATCAAGTCGTCCATCATCACGCTCGAGCGCGCCATCAATGGCGTGCCCGGGATGATCTACATGACGTCCGACGCCACGAGCGCCGGTGAGGCGACCATCCAGGTGGTGTTCGAGCTTGGAACCGATCAGAACCAGGCGATCGTCAACGTCAAGACGCGCGTCGATCAGGTCATGAGCCGACTGCCGCCCCTCGTGCAGCTCGAGGGCGTCGTCATCAACAAGGTTCAGCCGAGCATGTTGATGTACATCAACCTGTACAGCAACGAGAAGGAAGCCGATCAGAAGTTCCTCTACAACTTCGCCAACGCGAACCTGCTGCCCGAACTGAGTCGTGTACGGGGCATCGCGCAGACACGCATCCTTGGTTCGCGTCAGTACGCCATGCGCATCTGGCTGAACCCCGCTCGGATGCGCGCATACAACAGTTCCACCGACGACGTGATGGAGGCGTTGGCGACGCAAAGCATCATCGGGCGACCGGGACGCATCGGCCAGGCATCTGGAAAGACATCGCAGGCGCTCGAGTACGTGCTCGTGTACGAGGGCCGCTACAACAAACCCGAGCAGTACGGGAACGTGATCCTCCGCGCCAACGAAGATGGCGAAATGCCGCGTCTCAAGGACGTGGCGAAGGTCGAACTTGGGAGCGAATTCTTCGACATCTACTCGAACCTAGACGGTCATCCTTCCGCGGCCATCGTCCTCAAGCAGACCTACGGCAGCAACGCGCGCGAGGTCATCGCGAACGTGAAGGCGAAGCTCGAGGAACTGAAAAAATCGAGCTTCCCCGCGGGCATGGATTACGAAATCAACTACGACGTTTCGAGCTTCCTCGACGCTTCCATGGAGCAGGTGCTTCACACCCTCGGCGAAGCATTCGTGCTCGTGGCGTTGGTCGTGTTCGTGTTCCTGGGCGATTGGCGATCAACGCTCATTCCGACCCTCGCCGTTCCCGTGTCGCTCATCGGTGCCTTCGTCTGTATGCAGATGCTCGGCATCACGATTAACCTGATCACGCTCTTCGCGTTGGTGCTCGCCATCGGCATCGTCGTGGACAATGCCATCGTCGTCGTGGAAGCCGTGCACGTGAAGATGGCCGAGGAGCACATGTCTCCGTACAACGCGGCGAAGGCGACCCTCGGTGAAATCAGCGGCGCCGTGATCGCCATCACGCTCATGATGACGGCGGTGTTCGTGCCCGTCGCCTTCATGACGGGACCCGTCGGCATCTTCTATCGGCAGTTCTCCATCACGATGGCGGCGTCCATCGTGCTTTCGGGTTTCATTGCGCTGTCGCTCACGCCGGTGCTTTGCGCGATGATCCTCAAGAATACGCACGGCTCAAACACGAAGCGTGGTCCCCTCGGTCGCGCGCTTGACGCGTTCAACGCGTGGTTCGAACGTGTCACGGCGTGGTACGCGGCGTTGCTTCGTCGCATCGTTCACCGTCGCCTCGTGACGTTTGCCATGCTCGGCGCCTTCGTTCTTGGCATTTTTGCCCTCAACGAAGTGCTTCCCTCCGGGTTCGTCCCCAACGAGGACCAGGGCATGATCTACGCGATCATTCAGACGAACCCGGGCACGACGCTTCGAGCAGACGAACGCCGTCGCGAGGCGCTTGCAGGACATTGCTCAAGAAGTCGACGGCGTCGCATCCGGCTGTCGTCGCTCGCGGGCTACGAGGTTCTCACCGAAGGCCGCGGTTCAAACGCCGGCACATGCCTGATCAACCTCAAGGGTTGGCACGAGCGCAAGGAGTCCATCGCCGAGATCATCGAAGAGCTCGAGGAAAAGTCGAAAGACATCGGCGCCATCGTCGAGTTCTTCGAGCCTCCTGCGGTGCCCGGTTACGGCGCCGCGAGCGGTTTCTCCCTCCGCCTCCTCGATAAGAACAACGAGACCGACTACCAGGACTTCGACAAGATCAATCAAGAGTTCATGGCGAACTTGCACAAACGCAAGGAACTCACCGGTCTCTTCACGTTCTTTGCCGCCAATTACCCGCAGTACGAGCTCGTCGTCGATACGGACCTCGCCATGCAGAAGGGCGTGAACATCAAGACGGCGATGGAGAATCTCGACATTCTCATTGGAAGTACCTACGAGCAGGGCTTCATTCGGTTTGGCAATTTCTTCAAGGTGTACACGCAGGCGTCGCCCGAGTTCCGGCGCATGCCGTCGGATGTTCTCAAGCTCTACGTGAACAACGAGAAGGGCGAGATGGTCCCGTACTCCGCCTTCATGTCGCTTCGGAAGACGCAGGGGCCAAACGAAGTCACGCGCTACAACATGTACAAATTCCGTCCGCCATCCGAGGTGGTCCCGCGAAGGGCTACACCACCGGCGATGCCATCAACGCGGTTCGCGAGGTTGCCAAGAAGACGCTTCCACGTGGCTACGACATCGCGTGGGAGGGCCTCTCCTACGACGAAGCGCAGCGCGGGAACGAGGCGTTGGTGATCTTCCTCGTCGTGCTCGCGTTCGTGTACCTCGTCCTCGCCGCGCAGTACGAGAGCTTCTTGCTGCCGCTCGCCGTGGTTCTGTCGCTTCCGCCCGGCGTATTCGGGTCGTTCATGCTCCTTGAGAGCCTCGGCCTGGCCAACGACATTTACGCGCAGGTCGGCCTCGTCATGCTGGTGGGCTTGCTCGGTAAGAACGCGGTGTTGATCGTCGAGTTCGCCGTCCAGAAGCGCCATGAGGGCCTTTCGATCATGGAGGCTGCCATCGAGGGCGCGAGGGTCCGGTTCCGACCGATCCTCATGACGTCGTTCGCGTTCATCGCCGGTCTGCTTCCGCTCATCGTGGCGACGGGGCCAGGCGCGGTGGGCAATCGCACCATCGGCGCGTCGGCGCTCGGCGGCATGCTCTTTGGAACGCTCTTCGGTGTCCTCGTGGTGCCGGGGCTCTACTTCATTTTTGGAACGATCGCGGACGGCAAGCACCTCGTCCGCGACGAAGACGAGGAACCCCTCACGGAGCCGCACCATGCGGAATAGGTTCGAAACCATGGGGCGCTGGCTGTTGGCAGGCGTACTTGCCGGGATGGCCGGTTGCGTACCGTCGCTGAACGGCAATGAACCGCGGGAGCCGAACAAGGTCGTCCCGGGCACCTACGGCGATGCGGAGGGCGAGAAGGCTGCCAGCGCTGCACAGGAGCAGTGGGACCGGTTCTTCCAAAGCCCCGAGTTGCGCGACCTCATCGCCACGGCGCTCAAGAACAATCAAGAACTGAACATTCAGCTTCAGGAGCTCATCATCGCGAAGAACGAGGCGTCCGCTCGGCGCGGCGAGTACATGCCGAAGGTTGGTGTGCAGGCGGGTGCGGGTGTCGACAAGGTTGGCAAGTACACGAGCCAAGGCGTGAGCGACGAAGCGCACGGCGTGCCCGAGACGCTTGGAAACTTCCAATTCGGTCTCGTGGGCTCTTGGGAGGTGGACGTGTGGGGGCGCCTGCGGAACTCCGCGGAGGCCGCAAAGCTCCGATACCTTGCGAGCAAGGAAGGGCGAAATTTCCTCATCACGCAGCTCGTCGCGGAGCTCGCCCGCTCGTACTACGAGCTCGTTGCGCTCGACAACGAGCTCGAGATTCTAAACGCCAATATCGAGATTCAAACGAATGCCCTTGAGATCGTGAAACTCGAGAAGCAGGCGGCGCGCGTCACGGAACTTGCCGTGCAGCGATTTGAAGCGGAAGTGCTCAAGAACCGAAGCCGCCTGTTCGAGGTGCAGCAGCAGCGCGTGCAGGCGGAGAATCGAATCAACTTCCTTGTCGGTCGCTACCCTCAACCGGTGAAACGAAATGCCGCCGACTTTCTCACGGCGGCGCCTGCCGACTTGAACGCGGGCGTGCCATCAAACTCCTCGAAAACCGACCCGATGTTCGCGCCGCCGAGATTCGGCTCGCCGCCGCAAAGCTTGACGTGTCGGCAGCACGGAAGGCGTTCTACCCGGCGCTCAATATCGACGCCGGCGTGGGGTACAGGTCGTTCAACGCGAAGCACCTCGTGACGACGCCGGAGTCCCTCCTTTGGGGCGTCGCGGGGGGGCTCACGATGCCGCTCCTGAATCGCGCGGCCATCGCTGCGGAGTATCGCTCGGCCAATGCCATGCAGATGCAGGCGGTGCTGAACTACGAGCGGACGCTCCTGCGTGCATTCACCGACGTGGCCACCGAGCTCGCGGCCATGAAGAACCTCGAACAGGCGTACGAACTGCAGTCGAAGCAAGTCGAGACACTCGGCCGATCCGTGGAGGTCTCAAACATCCTTTTCCAATCCGCACGTGCGGACTACATGGAAGTGCTCTTGACGCGCCGCGATTCGCTGGAGGCGCAGGTGACACTCCTCGAAACCAAGAACAATCAGTTCCAAGCCATGGTGAATGCCTATCAAGCCCTCGGTGGTGGGTGGCGCGTGGCTCCCAAGGGGAAGGGCGCTGCCGCCAAGGGTACCGACGTCGCTCCTTAGGCGTGGAGGTGCTCGATCAGGATCTTCGTCCCGAGACCGATCAGCACACATCCTCCGAGAACGTCGACGCGTTTGCCGAGCGTCGCACCAAAGCGGCGTCCCGCGTGAAGACCCATCGCGCTCAAGACGGCTGTCACAACGCCGATGATCGCGAACGTCTGGAGTAGCGGCGCATGGAGCATTGGTAGCGTGATGCCCACCGCGAGGGCATCGATGCTCGTGGCAAATGCGAGGGCAAACATGACGGGGTATGCAAAGGCATCGCTTCGACTCTCGAGCTCCGCACTACTTGCCTCATCGCCTCCACGGGCTTCCCAAAGCATCTTCGCACCGAGGACGCCAAGGAGTGCGAAGACAACCCAGTGATCCCACGCCGCAACGGTGTCACTCACCTGCGCGCCCACCAGCGACCCAATCGCAGGCATGATCGCCTGAAAGCCACCGAAGAAGAGGGCGACGCGGACCGTGTGGCGCAGTTCGACCTGCGGCACGGCAAGTCCGCGGGTCGCGGCCACCGCGACGGCGTCCATCGCAAGCCCGACGGCGAGCAGCACAATCGACGTGAACGACATGCCGAGAACCTTAGCGGTGAACGGTGGACCTGCCGAGCCCCGGTTGTTCGTTCGTCCGCGTGCGGCGACCCGTTCCCAGATTTCGTCTGTTTTTGCACGCCGTGACCCTGGTATCGTTCACACCCCGAACCGGAGCGAGGACCATGACCAACGAGAGAGTGCGCGTATGACTTCCCCGCTGACGTTTGCTCGGGTGTTTGAGAACAACCGTGCGTGGGCGGCGGACAAGCTCCGCGACGATCCGAGCTACTTCGAGCGCCTCGCCCAGGGGCAGAAGCCGGAGATCCTCTACATCGGGTGCTCCGACAGCCGCGTCACCGCGGAGGAGCTCATGGGCGCGGAGCCGGGGCAGGTCTTCGTGCACAGGAACATCGCGAACGTACTTCCTTCGACGGACCTGAGTGGCCAGAGCGTCATCGAGTTCGCGATCACGCACCTTGGGGTCCGCGAAATCGTGGTCTGTGGGCACTACGAGTGCGGCGGCGTGCGCGCAGCGATGCAGGCGAAGGACCTGGGAATCCTCAACCCATGGCTTCGGAACATTCGTGACGTGTTCCGCACCCATCGGAAGGAGCTCTCTGCCATCGCGGACGACGGAGAACGTTACCGACGCCTCGTGGAACTCAACGTCGAGGAGCAGTGCGTAAACGTCATCAAGACGGCGGCCTTTCAGCGGGCGTACCTGTCGACCGGCGCGCCGGTGATCCACGGATGCGTTGTCGACGTGGCGACGGGCCTTCTCAAGGACCTGAACTTCAACTTCGCGGAGAAGTTCGCCCACATTCGCAGCGTGTACGACCTTGGAACGGTCGAGCCGCCGAAGGCCTGAGGCGGACGCGCTACAGGGTCCACCCGGGGAGTTTGGCCGCTTGGCGGACCCACTTGGCGAACTGCACTTCGTCGATGGCTTCGTTTTCGTGAATGTCGAGGTAGCGGACGTTCGGGTCCTTGGATGCACCCGGCGGCGGCGGTCGGAGGGACGCGCCGCGAAAAAAAGCCACCTTCACGTACTTCGTGAAGCAGTGAAAGCTTAGGAACCAACCGCGGCCTTCCATGCCGTAGAACGGGGAGTTCCATTTCACCGCGCGTTGGACGTCGGGGACGCTTCGTTCCACGAGAGCGTCGAGTCGTCGTCCGACATTGCGCTTCCAGCCGGGCATCGCGGCGATGTATGCGCGAACCGGTGCGTGTCCGTCGCCCTTCGCGATCTGCGGGTTCCCACCCGCAAGCAGCTTCGGTGCTTTGCGTGTTGGCGCCTTTCGTTTCGGGGTCTTCGGCTTCGGTGCTTTTCGTGGGACGCGCGTCATGCGTGCTCCGTGGTTGGATCAGGGGCGTAAAGAACGGCTTTGTGGCGTGACACTTGGCAGCGTGATCGTTTGTGACAAAAATGGCGCGATGGCGCCACGAACGAAGTCGAAAACCAGCGCGAAGCCGAAAACCAGCGCGAGACCGAAGGCCAAAGCGAAGCCGAAACTCGTGTTCTCGAGTGAGTCGGCCACGCGACGTATCACAAAGCGCATCAAGGAGCTTGGCGACTGGCGCGGGGAGCGCCTCGCGGAGGTGCGAGCCGCGATTCGAGCGGCCGACCCGGGCGTTGTCGAGGAGTGGAAGTGGATGGGAACCCCCGTTTGGTCCCACGATGGCATCGTCTGCACGGGCGAGACGTACAAACAGGTGGTCAAACTGACGTTCATGAAGGGCGCATCGCTCAAGGACCCGAAGAAGCTATTCAACTCGAGCCTCGACGGCAACGCGCGACGTGCAATCGACATCCGCGAAGCCGACAAGTTCGACGTGAAGGCGTTCCAGGCGTTGTTCAAACAGGCCGTCGCCCACAACCGGGCGCATCCCCCGAAAAGCAAACGTTAGCTGCGTGACCCGTTGCGCGACTCCGCCGGCTATTTGGTGAGCACCACGTGTGTCGCTTTGTCGGTGGCGGCACTCCGCGTGCAGCTGTAACCGAGCTTCGGCATGTCGATGCCCGCGAGCAAATGCTCGCCGCGGCCAAGAAGGACCGGCGAAACGGCCAGGTGCAACTCATCCACGAGCCCGGCGGCGACGTACTCGCGCACGGTGGCGACGCCGCCGCCCAGGCGCACGTCCTTGCCCGCCGCCGCGTCCCGCGCCCGATCGAGGGCGGCGTGGATGCCGTCGGTCACGGAAATAGAAAGTCGTTCCGCCCTCCATCGGAATGGGCGCTCGAGCGTGGTGCGTTAGAACGAAAACGGGGACGTGGTACGGCGGGTTCTCGCCCCACCAACCCTTCCAGCCGTCGTCGGTCCACGGACCGCGGGAGTGGGTGAACATGTTTCGGCCCATGATCCACGCACCAATGTTCTCAAAGCTCCTCGACGCGAACTCCTCATCGACGCTCGGGCTGGGTTCGTCGTCGTCGTTCACGTGTGAGGCGACGTCCGCGTGCATGCGCCGGAACGTCGGCGTACCAAAGACCCAGGCATGGAGCCCGAGCCCCCCAAGGCCGAGGGGATTGTCGAGCGATTGATCGGGGCCTGCGCCGTAGCCGTCGAGGGAGATGGAGAAGGCGTTCACGCGCAATTTCGACATGCATGGAGTGTTTACCACGCCGCGAGGGCGGGGCATCAGCGGAGCGCGGCGGCCAATTTCTCCCGAACAGCACCCGCGAGTACGACGAGCTGGGGATTGCCGGTGGCCAGTGCGCTCTTGGTTGGATCGACCGCGGTCACGGTCACGGTGCCTTTGTCGTTTTCGTAGACCACGACGTTGCACGGCATCATGACGCCCGCATCGGGATCAACCTGGATTGCCTGGTATGCGAAGGGCGGATTGCATGCACCAAGAATGCGATAGCGTCGGAGCTCGGCGCCAATCTTCTGTTTGAGTGTGTCCTGGACATCGATTTCCGTTAGCACGCCGAAGCCCTGGGCCTTGAGCGCGTCGCGCACCTGTCCGAGCGCATCGTCAAAGTCTGTGTTGAGGGTCTTTTGAAGGTCGGAGGACATGATCGACTCCTGTCGTTATGGATTCTCGGTGCTTGGTTCTCTGGAAGTACCTTCCACCTCGCGAAGCTGGCGGCGTACTTCCTCCATGTCGACTTCACCAACGGCCCGCACAAGGTCATCGAGGGCCGCGGCGGGAAGCATGCCGGGCTGGGACATGAGTAGCACGCCGTCTCGAAACACCATCAGAGTCGGGATCGCGCGAATGCCAAATGCGGCGGCAAGTCCCCTTTCCGCTTCGGTATCCACCTTGCCGAACTTCACATGGGGATGCCGCTCCGCTGCCGCCTCAAAGATGGGCGCGAACGCGCGGCAAGGACCACACCACGATGCCCAGCAGTCGAGCAGAACAATGCCGCTCTCGACGGTGTCCGCGAAGTTCGTTTCGGTCACTTGTACGGTTGCCATGGGAAATTTCTCCTCAGAGGGTATGAGCCACCCAGAGGCAAGAAGGATTCTGCGTACCAAGTTCCCAGAATCACGGGGGAGTTGGCGAGAATGGGGGCTGCACCTACCGTTCCGGGTATGCCCATGAGTCTCGAATGGCTTGCCGCCCTCGCTCGCTACAACCGCTGGATGAACGACAAGCTCTACGGGCTTGCTGCGACGCTCACGGACGAAGCTCGCAAGCGGGATGTGGGGGCGTTCTTCAAGTCGATTCACGGCACGTTCAATCATCTCTTGGTCGCGGACCGTATTTGGCTCGGGCGGTTCCGGGGCGAAACGTTTCCCGAAGGGTTCATCGGTCCGGGTGGGATCCGCGCGATCAACGACGAGCTGTATTCTGACTTCGACGAGCTTCGCCGCGAGCGATTGCGCACGGACGATGACTTGAGCGCATGGGTCGCCGGCCTGAGCGAAGCGCAACTCGCTGCGCCGCTTGCCTTTGTGCGCCGCGGCGCGAGGTTCGAATCACCGCTTTGGTGGTCCGTCACGCACGTCTTCAACCACCAGACGCACCACCGCGGGCAGGTCACGACCATCTTGAATCAACTCGGCATTGACCCCGGCGTGACCGACCTCTACGCGATGTTTCTTGAGGAACAGGCGAGGGCCGCGGCCCGGTAGGGCTCCACGCGTCGCGCGCGACTAGGGTTCGATGCGGCCCGCTTCGACGATGTACTGGTCGGGGAGCGTTGTCGGCGAGAGGTGTGCGAAAAACCCCGCGGCTTCAAGTTCGCCAATGACCGCTTCGGGTGCGATGCGCATGTTCGGGGGTGGCCCGTGCTTCGCGGCGGCACTGAAGTCGACAATGAAGACTTGGCCGCAAGCCAGACCGCTTCCGCCACGTCGTTCTCCGTCGTCGTCCGTGTCGGCGTCGCGCCCATGGAGTACCTGACCTCCTGGCGGATGACCGTGGCGCGCGACCTGCTCCGTCAGCAGGGTCGCCCCATCGCCGAAGTGGCGGAGCGTGTCGGCTACGCCTCGGCAAGCACCTTCAGCACCGCCTTCCGCCGCCACGTCGGGCAACCGCCCCGGCAATACGCCCGGGCAAGTTGACCCATCGTGTTCGGTAAACACCCCGTCTGCCCGCGTGCCGCCTGCACCTGGGATCGTCGGGCAAGACGGTCTAGGCGTGCGACGGGAGGTCGAACCGATCCGCGTTCATCACCTTGGTCCACGCGGCAACGAAGTCGCGTACGAACCTCTCGCGATTGTCGTCCTGGGCGTAGAACTCGGCGTAGCTGCGGAGAATGGAGTTCGAGCCGAAAACAAGGTCGACCCGCGTCGCTGTCCACTTCGGTTTGCCCGTGGCACGTTCGCGAACCTCGTAGATCTCGTCCTTGGTGGGGGTCCACGCGTTGTGCATGTCGGTCAAGTTCACGAAGAAGTCGTTCGTGAGCACGCCGATGCGGTCCGTGAAGACCCCGTGCCTTGTGTCGCCATGGTTTGTGCCGAGCACGCGCATGCCGCCGATGAGAACGGTCATCTCGGGGGCCGTCAGACCCATGAGTTGCGTGCGATCGAGCATCAATTCCTCTGCGCGAACGACGTAGTCCTTCTTGAGCCAGTTCCGATAGGCGTCGTGGATGGGTTCGAGCACCTCGAACGCCTCCGCGTCGGTCGTCGCGTCCGTCGCGTCGCCCCGCCCGGGCGAAAACGGCACGGCGACTTCGAAGCCGGCCGCCCGCGCGGCCTGCTCCACGCCCACGTTGCCCGCGAGGACGATCACGTCAGCAAGGCTCGCACCCGCGCCCGAGGCGATCCCTTCCAGCACACCGAGCACCCTGGCGAGTCGCTCCGGCTCGTTGCCCTCCCAGTCCTTTTGCGGGGCAAGGCGGAGACGTGCGCCGTTCGCACCGCCGCGCTTGTCCGAACCGCGGAAGGTGCGCGCGCTATCCCAAGCGGTGGTGACCATGTCGCCGATCGACAAACCACTGCTCGCGATGCGCGCTTTGACGGCATTCACGTCGTACCGCGCATTGCCCGCGGGGACCGGGTCCTGCCAAAGGAGATCTTCCGTCGGTACGTCGGGGCCGAAGTAGCGCGCCTTTGGGCCCATGTCGCGGTGTGTGAGCTTGAACCATGCACGCGCAAACACCTCGGAGAAGTACGCCGGGTCCTTGCGGAAGCGCTCCGAGATTTTTCGGTACGCTGGGTCCTTGATCATGGCCATGTCGGCGTCGGTCATGATCGGGTTCCGGCGGATGGACGGATCCTCCACGTCGACCGGTTTGTCCTCCTCCTTGATGCTCACCGGTTCCCATTGCCACGCGCCGGCGGGGCTCTTCTTGAGCTCCCAGTCGTGACCAAAGAGCATCTCGAAATAGCCATTGTCCCAACGGGTCGGGTGGGTGGTCCATGCGCCTTCGATGCCGCTCGTGACGGTGTCGCGGCCGAAGCCCTTGTTCTTCGGGTTCTTCCAGCCGAGGCCCTGTTCGGAGACGTCGCCCGCCTCGGGGTTCGAACCGAGCGCGCTCGCGTCGCCATTGCCGTGGGTTTTGCCGACGGTGTGGCCGCCTGCGGTGAGCGCGACCGTCTCTTCGTCATTCATCGCCATGCGCGCGAAGGTGACTCGCACGTCGTGCGCGGTCTTGAGTGGGTCCGGCTTTCCGCCGACGCCTTCGGGATTGACGTAGATGAGACCCATCTGCACCGCGGCGAGCGGGTTTTCGAGCGAGTCGCGGCTTTCACCTTCGTACCGGCTTGAGGCGAGCCATTCCTTCTCGGAGCCCCAGTACGCATCTTTGTGCGGGTGCCAAACGTCCTCGCGGCCGAACCCAAAGCCGAAGGTCTTGAGCCCCATCGACTCGTACGCGACGGTTCCGGCGAGGATGATGAGGTCCGCCCAGCTGACGCGGTTTCCGTACTTCTTCTTGATGGGCCAGAGGAGGCGACGGGCCTTGTCGAGGTTGGCGTTGTCCGGCCACGAGTTGATGGGGGCAAAGCGCTGGTCGCCCGTGCCGCCGCCGCCTCGCCCGTCGGCGATGCGGTAGGTACCCGCGGCGTGCCACGCCATGCGGACGAAGAGACCTCCGTAGTGCCCCCAATCGGCCGGCCACCACGCCTGGCTGTCGGTCATCAGCGCGTGAAGGTCCTTCTTGAGCGCCGCAATATCGAGCTTCTTGAGCTCCTCGCGGTAGTCGAAGTCCGTTCCAAGCGGGGAGGTCTTCCTGTCGTGCTGGTGCAGGATGTCGAGGTTTAGCGCCTTGGGCCACCACTCCATGTTCGAAGTGCCAACGGACGTGTGGCCTCCATGCATGACTGGGCATTTGCCCGAACGGCTCGGGGACGACGATTGGGGGGGAGATTTCTTCGAATCATTCATGACGTGCTCCTTTTGCCGAACGAGTGTTTGCGGGCTTCAGTTTTCTCTGGGAACGTGAACGAGGCGCGGGTTCCGGCCGCTTCTGGCATTGCTCGCAGAGGCCATGCACCTCGACTTGGGCGTGAACGATGCTTCCGAGTTCGGACACGGAGGCCGGCACGCGAAGGCGATTGAGCTCTTCACTTTCGAAGTCGCGCACCAACCCGCACTGCACGCAGACGTAGTGGTGGTGGCGCTCGAGGTTCGCGTCGAAGCGGACTCCATCGCGCTGGGGACCAAGGGTTGTGACCAGGCCAAGGTCGTGAAGCATCCAGAGCGTTCGGTAGACCGTGTCGAGCGACACCGTGGGCACGCGCCGCTGCACCCCACGGAAAACGGTTTCCGCGTTGGGGTGCGCCTCGGTTCCGGCGAGCTCCCGGAAGATCTCAAGACGCTGGTGAGTCAGCTTCACGCCCGCTTCCCTGGCGACCGACTTGAGATGCTCGAGCCGCTGCTCGCTCTGGCTGGGATCTGTAATACGCATAATTCCTAAATACGAATAATTCGTAGTTAGGAACATGGGCACGGTTGTGCAGCACGTCAACCGAATGGCACCGAATTTGGGCACTGCGGGTGGGACTGCTCCTGCCTGGTTTGCCGCATACCAACTGGTTGGTATGCTCGTTCCCCATGTCGAGGACGGCCGTCGCGAAGGAAAAGCTGCTCAACGCGGCGCTCGGCGTGATTCGGGAGAAGGGCTACGCGGCGACGACGGTTGATGACCTGTGTGCGCGTGCCGGCGTCACCAAGGGCGCGTTCTTCCACCACTTCAAGAGCAAGGACGCGCTCGGCGTGGCGGCCGCGCAGCATTGGTCGACCGTGACCGGTGCGCTTTTCGAACGGGCGCCGTACCACGATCACCCGGACCCCCTCGACCGAGTTCTCGCGTACATCGATTTCCGACGCGCGCTCCTCGATGGAGCGATTCCCGAAGTCACCTGCGTCGTGGGAACGATGGTGCAGGAGACCTACGGGCAGCATCCCGAGATTCGCGATGCGTGTGCGATGAGCATCTTCGGGCATGCGGACACGCTGGTCGACGATATCCATGCGGCGATGCGCGACCGCGGCGTCACGGGGAATTGGAGTGCCGAGTCTTGCTGCACATACGCAGGCGGTGCTCCAGGGCGCCTTCATCTTGGCCAAGGCGAAGGCGACGTCGACGTCGCTGTCGAGCGTGAGCACCTGCGCCGCTACGTTGAGCTGCTGTTCAGTCAGCCAGTAACGGCGCCGAGGCGGCAGTGAAGAATCTCGTTCGCGTCGAACGAAAACGAAACAGCATGCTCCCGCCCGTGTCGGCGTGCGCTGTGACCATGGAAAGGAACCCAGACATGCCGAGTAAGCTAAATCCGTATCTGACGTTCATTCGCAACGCGCGGGAAGCGATGGAATTCTACCAATCCGTCTTTGGCGGCGAACTTACGTTGCAGACATTCAAGTCGATGCACGCATCCCAGGGCCCCGAGCTGGACGATCTGATCATGCACGGGCAGCTCATCACCGCGACGGGCATGACGTTGATGGGTTCGGACGACCCGGAATCGGCGAACGCGAGCACGAACACGAGCATTGCCGTGAGCGGTGAGGACGAAGGTGCCCTGCGCGCGTACTGGGAAAAGCTCAACGACAGTGCGACGGTGCTTGCGCCCTTCGGCACGGCTCCATGGGGCGACGTCTTCGGAATGCTCGTCGACAAGTTCGGCATTCGCTGGATGATCAACGTCAACAAGCCGAAGGCGGCGTAGGCCCATGGGTACTAGCTCCAAAGTGCGCACGTGCCTCTGGTTCGACGCAGACGGCGAAGAGGCGGCCACGTTCTACGTTTCGCTCCTCCCCGAGAGCGCCATTGAAACCGTGTTTCGCCCAGAGCCGGGCAAACCCGCTCTGGTCATCGAGCTGACGCTCGCGGGCACGCCGTACATGTTTCTCAACGGTGGACCGCGCTACCAACTCTCGCCCGCGGCGTCCATCGTCGTGCGGACTGCCGACCAGGGCGAGACCGACCGGCTCTGGCATGCGCTGCTCGAAGGGGGCGGTTCGGAGGACCGTTGCGCGTGGCTCACGGACCGTTTCGGTGTGTCGTGGCAAATCGTACCGGACGTACTTCCGCGACTGCTCGGTGCAGACGACCGCGAAGCCGCGGGTCGTGCCATGCAGGCGATGCTGCAGATGCGGAAGATCGACATCGCCGCACTCGAGTCCGCATTTCGCGGTGGCGGCGCGACGTAGCCTGCGTTCGGCGCTTGGCTCGGGTAGCGCCTTGCTTAGACGGACCCTACCCGAGAACCCGATTTGATGCACGAGTTGATGTCACCTCGGGACGTCATTCTTCTCGGGCACTTGCGCTGAGAGCCGCCAGAGACGCGGGTGCGCGCGCGACCGCCGGCGCTGTGCGGCCCGTGGTGGCCGGGTTAGCCGACCGAGGCAGCCAGGGCTGCCCCGGTTGCCGTTTGCCAAGCAACTCGGGACTGCCAGCCACAAGGCTCCGGTGCGGCCGGTTCGTGAGGCGAGCAGCCGCGCGGGCGTCATAGCCTGCCTACCGGTGACCATTGGCATCAGGAGCACGCCGATGAAACCCAACAGGTTGAAAACCAAACAGGCTTGCTCAAGTGCCTTCGGCGAGATACATGGGACCCCATGCATTTATCGAGAGAGGAGGAGGCGGCCTCTGTGTTGAAGAGCCTCCGGCAGCTCGTCCATGGCCTCCGTGCCACATCGCACGCCGTCGAGGACGATGTGGGACTGACGGGCGCGCAGTTGTTCGTGTTGCGCGAGCTCGCCGGTGAGCCCGACGTTTCGATTCGGCGCCTCTCGGAGCGAACCATGACCGATCCGAGCTCTGTGTCGGTGGTCGTCGCTCGGCTAACCGAGCGTGGTTTGGTGAATCGGCGCCGCGACCCTGACGATGGTCGTCGCAGCGTACTGTCGGTGAGCAAGCGCGGGAAGGCAGTCCTCGGGCGTTCCCCCGAGCCTTACCAGGCCAAGCTCTTCGCCGCCCTGCAGGCTCTTCCCCGGCAACGTCTGCGGCAGCTTCACCTCGGATTGTCGGCTCTCTTGGACGGCTCGAAGCAGAGCCACAGCACGGCGCCTCTATTCTTCGAAGACCTTCCGCCGTCGCGTGCGCGCAGGAAACCCCGTGGCTAGCGATCCATGGCATGCCCACCAGGTCGAGCAGGCATCCCTCAACGCTGGGCTTCCCATCGCGCCATCGATGGCACCTGCAGTGCGAGTCGTCGGAGGGGGGCCGGGAGGCTATGCCGTCGACCGCCGGGTTACGGGAATTGCTGCCATCGCCGCGCTGATCGGGGTCGCCGCAGCATTGATAGCGCAGCTCCTGTCGGCCGCCATCGCCCTGATCACGAATCTAGCCTTCTACGGAAGCTTCTCCTTCGCACACGCATCGCCGGCCGGAAACACGCTCGCGGGATGGGTGATCCTCGTTCCGGTGGTCGGTGCGCTGGTTGTGGGATTGATGGCTCGCTACGGGTCGGCCGCGATTCGCGGCCACGGTATCCCCGAAGCGATGGAGCAGGTGCTGTTCAACGAAAGTCGCATCCCGGCGCGCGTACTCTTGCTCAAGCCTCTGTCGGCCGTCATCTCCATCGGTACGGGCGGGCCGTTTGGAGCCGAAGGTCCCATCATCGCCACCGGGGGAGCGTTGGGTTCCCTCGTCGGTCAGTTCGCCAAGATCTCAGCCGATGAGCGCAAGACCCTGCTCGCCGCCGGTGCGGCCGCAGGAATGGCCGCCACGTTTGGATCCCCCGTAGCCGCTGTTCTCCTCGCGGTAGAGCTCCTCTTGTTCGAGTATCGGCCACGCTCTTTGATCCCGGTCATTCTCGCGTCTGTCGCTGCGACGGGCGTGCGCATTGGGTTCGCAGGAATGGCACCGGCCTTCTCGGTTCGAGATCTGCCAGCGCCTACACCGTTCGCACTCATTGGCTATGTCGCCGTCGGAGCGATCGCAGGCGTCGCCTCCGTTGCAGTGACCAAAGCCGTCTATGCGGTGGAAGACGTGTTCGAACGGCTTCCGATCCATTGGATGTGGTGGCCGGCGCTCGGCGCCATACCAGTGGGCATCATCGGCCTGTTCGTCCCGCGCACGATGGGGGTTGGTTACGACAACATCGAGCAGATGATTTCGGGAGGGATCACCGGTGAGGCTCTCGGAGTGCTGTGCGCGTGCAAGCTGGTGTCGTGGCTGTTCTCGCTCGGAAGTGGAACCTCTGGCGGAACGCTTGCACCGCTCTTCACCGTCGGCGGTGGTGTCGGATACGCCGCAGCGGCGGGACTCGCAGCCGTCGCACCATCGGCCGGAATCGACCTTCGCATCGGCGCGCTCGTCGGGATGGCCGCTCTCTTCGCCGGCGCCTCACGTGCACCGCTGGCCTGCGTCGTCTTCGCGTTCGAAGCAACGCGCCAGCCTCTCGGGTTGCTGCCGCTGCTCGGTGGGTGCGGAGCCGCTTACCTGCTGTCCTGCGTCATGATGCGAACATCCATCATGACGGAAAAGATCGCTCGTCGCGGCCGACCGATTCCCGCCGAGTACTCGGCAGATCAGCTCGAGCAGGTGCTGGTCCGCGACGTGGGCATGCGCCCGGTCGTTACGCTGAAGAACGCAGACCAAGTCACGAACGTGCAGGAGTGGCTTCGATCTGGAGTGCCTGAGACAGCACACCACGGATTCCCCGTCGTTGACGATGCCGGCCGAGTGCTTGGCGTGGTTACCCAACGTGACATCTATGCCTGCCGATCCGTGGATCAGCCTGTGAGTGCGCTGGTCACTAGGAGTCTGATCGGAATCGCTCCGTTCGCGTCGCTTCGAGAGGCCGCCGACACCATGCTGCGGGAGGGCATCGGCCGCCTACCCGTCATGGAGGAGGGGCGTTTGCTGGGCATCATCACGCGAAGCGATCTTCTCGAAGGACACCAGCCTAGACTTGTCGCCACAACCCGGATCGAACGGACGAGGCGCATTGGCTTGCCGCGGCGGTCTGCGGCCGCGCAGCGTGAGGAGCAGCGAGGAACTTGACCATCGGAGCTCCAATCACAACTCCGACTTCGAACCTCGTTCTTCGCGGGCGGCGGATGAACGCTATGCTGCCAACGATCGCCGCTCTACTTCCGCAGTCCCAGCCGCTCGGCCATGTGATGCAGGTTGCTGCGCGCCATGCCCAACGACCGCGCCGCCGCGGCCCAGTTGCCTCCGTTCTCTTTCACGGCTCGGAGGACCATGGCGCGCTTTGTCTCTTCGAGCGCCTCCCGCAAAGTCATGCCGTCGACGGCGACGACGACAGAGCTCGCGCGAGGAGGGGGGTCTGGAGCCTCCAACTTCCCTGTTTCGGTACCGGGCGCGTCGAGCTGGAGGTGCTCAGGTCCGAGCAGAACCGGTGCATCGCGTGTGGCGTGGGCACTGGCGCGCAGCACGGCCCGGCCAAGAAGGTGATCGAGTTCGCGCACGTTGCCCGGCCATTCAGCGGTTGTCAGTGCCTGCCGGGCCGGCTCGTTGAGCCGTACGCGTCCCAGCCCGAGCCGCCGTCGATACACGTCCAGGAAGAAGCCAGCGAGCAAAGGAACATCCGAGCGCCGTTCGCGAAGCGGCGGCACGTGAATCGGATACATGTTCAAGCGATGAAACAGGTCGGCCCGGAACCTGCCGTCCTCCACCTCGCGCTCCAAGTCACGATTCGTCGCGGCGACGACTCGGACGTCCACGCGCAGCAGCTTGTCTGAACCAACGCGCTGGACCTCGCCTTCTTGGAGAGCTCGCAGGAGCTTCGGCTGCACGGAGAGCGGAAGCTCGCCGATCTCGTCGAGAAACAACGTTCCCTTGTCAGCGATCTCGAACTTGCCGGCACGGCCGGCGGTTGCTCCGGTGTACGCGCCGCGCAGGTGACCGAAGAGCTCGCTCTCGACGATCGTCTCGGGCAGCGCCGCGCAGTTGACGTAGATTAGCGGTCGTTCACTGCGACTCGAGTGTTGATGAACCGATCGCGCGACGAGCTCCTTGCCGACGCCAGTTTCGCCGGTGATCAAAACGGCGAAATCAGACGGAGCTGCCAACTCGATCTCTTGGCGGATGCGCTGCATGGGGGCGCTCGTGCCGATGAGTTGGTTTCCTCCGTCTCGAAGAGCGACGTCTCGTTGCAGCACCCGTGCAACCTGCTGGTGGTGGCGAGACCCAGCCTCGAGAGAGTCGATGATGCGCCCCGTATGGAGGGCTGCCCCGGCGAGTGCGCCGAGCATACGCAGAAATCCCTCGTCTAGACTGTCGAACGCACCCGGCTGCAGGGCGTCCGCCGTGAGCACGCCGATGACCCTGTCGCCCTCGATAAGCGGGCAACCCAAACATGCGTGCACGTCGCGCGTGGCGTCGGGGTTGACGAGGAGTAGACCGTCGTAGGGATCCGGCAGTGTGCTGTCCGCGGGAAAGCGTACTGGTGCCTTCCCGGCCACGACGACCTCCAAACGCGGGTGTTCTCGGCGGGCAAAGCGCCTGCCGAGCACCTCTGGGACCAGGCCGTGCGTGGCGAGCGGGATGAGGTCATCGCCAGCGACCTCCAATACCGCCGCTGCGTCACACGGCACGGCACGTCGGACCGCTTCGAGGAGCCGGGCCAGCCGGTCTTCGGACCCCAGTGCCGCCGTCAAGTCAACTGCGATGGAGACGAGTGTGTCGAGGGCGGCCATGGTTATGCTGAGCATAACAGACTGTTATGCGGACAACAACAGCCTATGTGTTGTTTTTATCATAACGCTCGCTAGTATCTATTTGAAGATACACGTATTTTACCATGGCACACGACTTGCTGTGCTGATGGTTGAAAAGGAGATCCCATGATCGACGTAAACGACACCCTCGGTCAGGTTGCGACCACCCATCCCGCATCGACGCTGGTCTTCCTGAGACATCGGCTCGACTTCTGTTGTGGGGGTGGCCAGAAGCTTGGCGACGCTTGTCGCGCAGCCGGTCTCGATCCAGAAGCGGTCGTCGCGGAGATCGCTGCCGAAGGCACCGCACGGACGCCCGAGCGTTGGGACACACGGCCGTTGCCCGAGCTCCTCGACTTCATCCTCACTCGCTACCACGAGCCGCTGCGATCGGATCTCCCCGCGTTGCTCGATGCCGCGCGGAAAGTCGAGCGCGTTCATGCGAAGAAGGTCAGCTGCCCTCATGGTTTGGCGTCGCTGCTGGAACAGCTGGATGCTGAGATCCGACAGCACCTCGCCAAGGAAGAACAGGTCCTCTTTCCGGCCATTCGCTCCGGGAATGGAGGCGCCAACGTCCACATGCCGATTCGGGTGATGATGCAGGAGCACGACGACCACGGCACAAACCTCCGTCGCCTTCGCGAGCTCGCAACGGACTTCAGCCCGCCGCCGGAGGCGTGCGCAACATGGCGAGCCCTGTACGCCGGACTCGACAAGCTGGAGTCGGAGCTGATGGAGCACATCCATCTCGAGAACAACGTCCTGTTTCCGCGAGCGCTCAACGCGTGAACGAGAGAGGAGGCGGGCCGTGGTCGACATCTTGAAAGCACTCACCGTCAACGTTCACTGCGACCAGTGCGGCGACTTCAACATCGGCGCGGACGTGGTCGCCGAGAGTCAGCGATTGCTCGCTGAAGGGTGCCCGGGGTCTCCCTATGAATGTCCACCGGAGTTGTTCGCCACGCTCCTGCCGGAGTCCGCTCTCGAGTCCCTTCAAACGGCTTGGAACGAGCTGGAGAGCGCCGCGCGAGGTCGGGTGCGACAGATTTCGCTCGACGATTCGCCGCGCGTCGCTACCCGCCCGAACGACAAGCTGGACCCGCGCACCATCGCCCGGTGGGAAGACGACGGCGGCTACATTCCGACGAAGGCGTGGAGCCCGTGATGCTGACGCAGCTTTCCAGACATCGCGCGACCAGTGCCGAGGACTTGGTCGATCTTCTTGGCGAGTGCCACGAGAGGATCCGTCGGTTCACCACTTTGGCCCGTCAAGCCGGCTCGCCCCAGGATGTCCCCGCCGACCAGATCGCTCAAGCTTGCATCGATGTGGAGCGCTACTTCACCCAGGCGCTGCCGCTTCATGTCGCTGATGAGGAACAGAGCATCGAGCCGCGACTGCGTGGGCTGTCGCCGGCGGTGGACCAAGCGCTCGACGCTGTGGCTCAGCAACACCGGCAGCACGAGCCCGAGCTGAAGGCGCTGCTCCGCGCGACAAGCGTGCTTCGAAGCAACCCGAATGACGGGACGGCCCGAGGCGACGTCGCGAGCACCGCCCTGGCATTGGAGACGCAGTTCGACGAGCACTTACGGCTCGAGGAACGCGTGATCTTCCCCGCCATCCGTGAGTTCCTGTCGCACGAGACCCAAGCATCGATCATCGACGAGCTTCGAAAGCGGAGGCACTCCAGCCCCGTCACAATCGGGGTCGACCGCGCCAACAACCCGAGAGGACGAGTCATGAACAACCCTGCACCCCCGGACCACGGCGTTACCTTCGACCTCGCGGCTGTCGCTCGCGAACTGCGTGCCGAGGAGCCGTACCTTCGCGAGGGACAGACCGCGCGGACGTTGATCCGCACTCCGGACTTGCGCATCGTTGTCGTCGCGCTCAAGACCGGAAAGACGATCTCCGAGCACCACGCCAGCGTTACCGCGTCGGTGCAGACCCTGTCTGGGCACATCCGTCTTCAGCTCCCAGAGCGCACCGTGGACGTCCCGGAGGGCCAACTCCTCGTGATGGGAGCAGGTCTGGCGCATGACGTGTACGCGGAGACCGACAGCACGTTCCTACTTACCCTGGGCTGGCCCGCAAGCAAGTAGGAGCCGGCCACGAGGATGGGGAATGAAACGAGACCGCAGACTCCGGCAGCTGAGCGACGATCACCACCAGGCGCTCGTCCTTGCGCGGCGGGCGACGTCGGCGGCCTCCGCAGAGCCCGAAGCAGCGCTTGTCGCGTGGGAGGAGGTCGTGCGCCGTTTCCACAGGGAGCTGGCGCCCCACTTCTCAGTCGAGGAGCAGCACATGCTACCCGCATTGGAACGGGCCGGCGTTGGTGCCCTCGCAAAGCGAACGCGAGATGAACATACCGAGCTTAGCCGGCTCGTGTCCGAGGACCGACACGACGTTGCGACCAGACTGGATCGATTCGGCGCACTGCTGCGAGCTCACGTCCGCTTCGAGGAACGCGTGCTCTTCGAGGCTGCTCAGGAACAGTTGAACAACGCAGAGCTCGACGCCGTGAACGAAGCATGCCGAGCGGAAACGTCATCGTCCCATCCACGAAACAGGAGTGAATAGTCATGACCGACGACACGTTCCCAAAGCCGACAGCCGAACTGGCGAGGCGCCGCAAGAGCCTTGCTCCGGAGGTCGCGTCCGCGTTCCACGACTTCAGCAAGGCCGTGTTTCGAGAGGGCGCCCTCTCCCGCAAGCACAAGCAGCTCATCGCGGTAGCCGTCGCACATGTGACCCAGTGCCCTTATTGCATCCGCGGACATACCAAGGCAGCCACGCGCGAAGGCGCCACGCCAGAGGAGCTGATGGAGGCGATCTGGGTGGCCGCAGAGATGCGCGCCGGCGGTGCATACGCCCATTCGGTGATCGCCCTCGATGCCCTTGACGCGGAGCCTAACCATGGCCCGCACGAGTAGACCAAGACTCCAGGTAAGGCGCGTCTACGATCCGCCCGCTCGCTCGGACGGTTGTCGGGTGCTGGTGGATCGGATCTGGCCCCGCGGTCTCTCCAAAGAAGCCGCCAAGCTCGATGCGTGGATCAAGGACGTCGCCCCCAGCTCAGAGCTCCGCAAATGGTTCGGCCACGAGCCATCGAGGTGGGCTTCCTTCAAGCACAAGTACTTTCGTGAGCTCGATGAACGAGGAGAGGCTCTCGCACAGCTGCTGGAGGTTTGTTCTGCACGGACCCTCACTCTGCTTTTCGCCGCGAAGGACTGCGCGCACAACAACGCCGTGGCGTTGAAGGAGTACTTGGATGCGCGAATCGAATCGAGGCGATGACGGGTACGACGATGCACGTGCTCTACCTGCTTTCCGTATGGGTTCACATTCTCGCGGCCACGGTGTGGATCGGCGGCATGCTATTTCTGGTTCTGGTCGTCGTGCCCTGGCTGCGAACGGGTGGCCGAACCGATGCCGCCGTCTTTCTACGTGAGACAGGAGAGCGCTTCCGCAATGTCGGCTGGGTCTGCTTTGGACTGTTGCTGATCACCGGGACCTTCAACCTTTGGGTTCGGGGCATCCGGCTAGGAGACTTTGCACGCGCCGAGTGGCTGCAATCGCCATTCGGCAAGACTATCCTCGTCAAGCTGAGCGCGTTCGTGCTTGTGCTCGTGGTGAGCGCAGTCCACGACTTCGTCGTTGGCCCACGCGCGACGAAGGCGATTGCAGCAGACCCTCGCTCGGCGCAGGCCCAGCTCGAACGTCGGCGCGCCTCGTTGCTCGGTCGAATCAATGTCGTTCTTGCGCTCATCCTCATGGCCGCCGGCGTGATGCTCGTCAGGGGGACGCCATGGTGAGTCAGAGCATCGTGAGCTACCTGGTGGCCGACCACGCGCGACTGCACACTCTTCTGAACCGCGCCATGGAGAAACCGGAGCTCGATCGCGAAGCGTTTGCTGACTTCCGGCGCGGATTACTGCGTCACATCGCGATCGAGGAGAAGCTGCTCTTGCCGGCCGTTCGTGAGGCACGAGGGGGAACGCCACTCGACCGAGCTCACGAGCTGCGAATCGACCATGCTGCGCTCACCTCGCTGCTCGTGCCGACTCCCGACCTGGCGTTGTGTCACGAGATCCTGTGGCTACTCACGAAGCACGACGCGAAGGAAGAAGGCGCGGGCGGCATCTACGAAGAGTGCGAGCATTGCCTAAACGACGGCGATCTCGTTCGTCTCGCCGAGCAGGCGGTAGCGTTTCCCGAGGTTCGTGTCGCACGGCACTTCGATGGCCCCAATGTGCAGCGCACGGCCGAAGGTGCGCTCGCATCGGCACGACGGATGCGGGCGCCGAGGAAGAGCAACCACGTTTGATGAAGCTTCGTGCGGCCCAGCGTTCGAAGCCACAAACGTCCCGGCTGGAACCTGAGGTTGA
>JAWKRM010000011.1:0-114391 GCA_041389625.1 Polyangiales bacterium | reverse complement strand
CCGTGGTCGGGCCACGTCGTCGCCGAGCGATACGAACTCGGCCGCCTGCTCGGCTCGGGCAGCACGGCGTCGGTCTACGCGGGCGAGCACCTCTGGACGCGCCGCCGCGTGGCCGTGAAGGTGCTTCACGCGAAACACGCCGCGAACCAACGGACCGCACGCCGCTGGATGCGCGAGGCGCGCACGCTCGCTTCCCTCGAACACCCGAACGTGGTGTCCGTGCTCGACATGGACGTCGACCCGTCCGTGGGCGGATTCGTTGTGCTCGAGCGACTTGAGGGCGAAACCCTCGCCGAAAGCCTTCGGCGCGTGGGCCGTCTCTCGGGCGACGAAGCCGTGTACTGCCTCGAGCCGATCCTCGGTGCGCTGGCCGAAGCACACCGCTGCAGCATCGTGCACCAGGAACTCAAACCCGAGAACATTCTCCTCGCCCAGACGCCGAGCGGCGTCGTGCCGAAGCTCCTCGACTTCGGCATCGCGAAGGTGTTTTCGCCGGATCAACACCTGGCCGCACACACCCCGAGCACGGGCCCCGTGGGCACGCCGGCGTACATGGCGCCCGAACAAGTCCACGGCGCGTTCCCCGTCACCGCCGCCACGGATGTGTGGGCCCTCGGCGTCATGCTCTACGAAGCCATTGCGGGACACATCCCGTGCCGAGGACGCACGATCCAAGAGATCCTCGCGACCACCGCCACCGGCACGCACGTGCCCATCGACCGGGTGCCCGGCGTGGACATCGACCCCGAACTCGCGCGCGCGATCGAGCAAGCCCTCGTCGCCGATCCGACCGAACGCATCGAGAACGCGGGCGCCCTGCGTTCGGCCCTGCTCTCCGCCGCCGATCCCCTCGCCACGCGGTCCGAGGTGCGAATCCGAACGCGCTAGGTCGCGCGCAGCCAGCCACGCGGCGGCACCGAGTAAACGGGCTCTTCCATCACAAACCCGTCCGCGAGGACGTGGTTCGCCGCGAGGAACCCCGTGGCCGCCGCCTTCTCCATCAACGCGGAGGGAAACGGCGTGCGCACAAAGTCACCCGCGAGCGCGAGGAGGGGGTCCGGCGTGTCGACACCGGGGCGGCGCGCGTGGGCATCGGGCGGAAACGCAGGGCAGTCGCGGCGAATGAAATAGCGCTCCTCCACGATGGCCGCCCGCGCGGTCTCCGGATAGAGCGCGTGGAGCGCGCCGAGGAGCTCCTCCCGCACCGAGCGCTCGTCCCGATCGGGCGGCACGGCGTAGGCGTGAAGCTCCACCACCGAGCCCCCCGTGCGCGCCGCCCACTCCCGGCTCTCCCCCTCGAACCGCTCGTAGACCGAGATGTTGTCCAAGAGACCGTGCCCCGCGGTGCCCACGAACGCCGCTCGCTCGGGCGACACGGGGCGATCGAGCCAGAGGCGCCAAACCACGAACGGGTACGTGACGGAGAGGCCCGCCACGTCGTGGCGCCAGCGCGCCGCGCCGAGGGAGGGGGACGCGGCCACGAGCCGTTTAAGCCCGGAAACATCGAGCGCGAGGACGACCGCGTCCACGGGAAGCGCGGCGCCCGATGCCGACGCGACGACAAACCCCTGGGCCGTGCGCTCCACGGAATCCACCGCCTCGCCGAGGCGGAGCTCGCCTCCCCTAGCCGCGATGCGTTCGCCGAGCGGCTTCCAGAAGACCTTCGTGAACGGGTCCGTCGCCACGTCGAAGATGAGCCCCTCCGGGTTTCCCATGAAATAGAAGTGGAAGTTCATGAGGAGCTCGGCCGCCGAGTACTGCTCTTCGGGGTTGAAGAACGAATGCGCGAAGACATCGAAGAGCATGCGCCGCGCGTCCGGCGGAAAGCCGAGTCCGTCAAGGTACGCGCGCGCGGTCTCATGATCGCGCTCCACGTAGGTCGCCGACGGGTCGAAGCGCAGCATGTCGACGGCGCGACCCACGTTCACCTTCGGCAGATCCCGAAGGCGCAGGCTCGACGAACGGCGCACCAGGTCCACGACGTTGAACGGCGGTCGCGCGCGCAGATTCGAAAAGCGCTCGACGGCGCCGCCGGGCCCGAGCAGCGGGTAGTCGTCGAGCGGCGTCAGGTTCGCAAGCTCCGGGTCGACACGCCTTAGGAGCGCCCGGAGGTTATAATACTGGCGAAAAAACCCGTGAAATCCCCGCTCCATCTCGAAGGGGGTGCCGTCCCGAAGTCGGTCGGTCCAGGACCCGGCGCGTCCCCCGAGGAACGATTCACGTTCAAAGAGCGTGACCCGGGCACCGCGCTCCGAAAGCACGGTCGCGGCGGCAAGGCCCGCGATGCCGCCTCCGATCACGGCCACATGGCGCGGTTCCGACAGGCGCGATGCTCCGCCGCGGCGCGCGGGCGGCACCAGCGATTGTGCGAACGGCGCACGGCGACCGAAGCGAACCGTCACGGCGCGTGGGCGAGGAAGGAGTGCACAATGCGTTTCTGCCAACCGTCCATGGGAAGCGTCCGAATGCGCACGAAGCCCGCCCGACGAAGCCGCTCCTCGAAGGCCACGACACCATCGAAATCAAGGACGCTCCGGCGGAGGTACTTGTAGATGTTCGACCCGGGGCTCGTGACGAGTCCGCCGGGAATGATCACGCCGAGGGTGACGGCGTTCCAAAGGACCCGCGCGCGGAGCGAGTCGTCCACCGAATACTCGTGAAAGCAAATGACGCCACGGGGAGCGAGCAGCGCGCGCAGGCGACCGAGGCACGTGTCCGCGTCGGGCACATTGCGGATGCCGTACGCCATGAGGATCCCGTCAAACGGGCCGGAAATGCCCGCGGCCGCCGGGTCCATGGCGTCGCCGAGCACGAACGAGGTGTTCGGTCCGAGGTCCTTCGTGCGGGCCTTTTCCAGCATGCCCGCCGACGCGTCGAGCCCAACGATCGTCGCGTTCGGATAGACCGCCCTGAGCGCGGCGGTGCTCTGGCCCGTGCCGCAGCAGAGGTCGAGGATCCGCGCGTTCGGGCGGAGGGCCATGCGCTCGGCACTCATGCGAAGGTGACGCCGGTAGCCCGGGTTCATGCCCGTGAGCAGATCGTAGGTGGGCGCCACGCGATCAAACTCGTGCGGGACCTCGCGCTTCTCCTCCGGCCTCACTCGGTCGTTCTCCCTCGCTTGCTCATGCATCGGTTCGTTCCTCCCGTGTCGCCCGGCCCGCGGGCGCGGATCCGTCGATTGTCGTTTCGGCTGTCATGGCCGCCCCAGCCGTGACGGCGTCGAGCAGAAATTCCACTTCGGCCGCCGCCGGACCTTGCCACGCGGCGCCCTCCACGTGCCACACGCTCGGCACGCTTTGCGCGACGAATGCGAGCTTCCGTGGCAAGGACGTGAACGCACGCGCGCTCACGGAGTCGTGGTTCGCCCGGCGGATTTCGTCGCCGATGGCCGCGTACACGTGCCGCGCGGCGGCGATGGCGACGCGGCTTTCCCGCGGCAAACAAGGGATTCCCCGGTCGGCGCTCCGATAGAAAGCATCCGCCTCCTCGAGAAGTCGGCGGACCATGTCGCGCACCGGCTCGGTCGCTTCGGGCGCGCGACGCCACGCGTCGACATCGATGCCCGCGTCCCGGAACCACGCCCGCGGCAGGTACACGCGACCATTGCGTGCGTCCTCGCCCACGTCACGCGCGATGTTCGTGAGCTGCATCGCGATGCCGAGGTCCGCGGCGCGCGCAAGCACATCCCTTCGGCGCTCGCCCATGAGCAGCGTCATGAGGACACCCACCGTCGACGCCACGCGCACCGCGTACGCCCTCACGTCGCCGAGCGTTTCGTAGTGGCGACCCTCCACGTCCCACACGAACCCTTCGAGGAGCGCGTCGAACACCGCGCGGGGGAGCGCGTACCGTCGCACCACGGCCGCCAGGGCACGGTCGACCGGGTCCGCATCCGGCGTCGATGCGTACACGCCGTCAAGGCGCCGCGAAAGCTCCGCAACGGCGCCGTGCGCGTCCGTCGCCGTGTCGACGGCGTCGTCGGCGACGCGGCAGAACGCGTAGACCGCCGCCACGTCCCCGCGGATCTTCGCCGGCAAAAATCGCCCCGCGAGGGCGAAGCTCTTCGAGCCGCGGGCGAGCACCGCCTGGCAATGCGCAATGTCGTCGGGAAGCGCCGGTCCGCGGTAGACGGACATGCCTACGCTCCGAGCTCCGTGCGCACGCGGTCGGCGTCGGGGACCACCGTATCGAGGATGCGCGCGGACGAGAGCACGCCCGGGAGCCCCGCGCCCGGGTGCGTGCCCGCCCCGACGAAGTAGAGCCCGCGAACATCCTCGCTCTTGTTGTGCGGCCGAAAGTAGGCGCTCTGGCGAAGCACGGGCTCGACACCGAACGCCGCGCCGCGGAACGAAAGGTAGTCGTCGAGAAACCCCTGCGGCGTGAGCGTGCGCGACGAGACCACGTGCGACGCGAGGCCCGGCAGCACCGTCTCTTCGAGATGACGCTCGATGGCGCGTCGGTAGGGCTCGGCGTGCGTCTCCCAATCGACGCCGCCCTCGAGGTGCGGCACCGGCGAGAGGACATAGAACGCGTCGTGCCCCTCGGGCGCGAGGGATGGATCGGTCAACGTCGGCCGATGCAGATAGAGCGAGAAGTCCTCGGCGAGCACCTTCCGCTCAAAGATGTCGTCGAGGAGCCCCTTGTAGCGTGGCCCGAGCAAGATCGTGTGGTGCGCCACGTCGTCGTACGTGCGGTCCGTGCCGAAGTACCAAACGAAGAGGCCCATGGAATAGCGCATCCGATCGACGCGCCGATTCGTCCACTTCTTTCGCGCGTGGGCGGGCACGAGGTGCCGATACGTCCACGCCGAGTCCGCGTTCGAAACGACGATGTCCGCGGCGAGGCGCTCGCCGTCCGCGAGCTCGACTCCGCGGGCGCGGTCTCCCTCGAGGACGATTTCGCGCACCTCCGCGCCGAGCCGCAGCGAGCCGCCGAGCCGTTCGATGAGCTCCACCAACCCACGAACCAACGCGCCCGTGCCGCCCTTTGGAAAATGCACGCCCCACTTCCGTTCGAGGAAGGCGATGAGTGTGTAGATCGACGTCGTGCTGAACGGGTTTCCGCCCACGAGGAGCGGATGAAACGACAGCACCTGCCGGAGCTTCTCGTTCTTCACGTGCTTCGACACGAGGCCGTACACGGTGCGGTAGCTTTCAAGCTCGATCATCGACGGCGCGATGCGCGCCATGTCGAAGGGCGAGTCGAAGGGCACGTGCGCAAGGGCCGAAAAGCCCACGTGGAAGATGCGCTCACTCTCGCGGAGAAACGCCTCGTATCCCTCCACATCCGAAGGGGACAGGCGACGAACCTCCTCACGCATCCGCTCCGCCGAGCCCGAGTAATCGAACTCGCCGCCGTCGTCGAACCGGATCCGATAGAACGGATCGACGGGCACGAGCTCCACGTGGTCGGCCAGGCGTTCGCCCGCGAGCGCCCAGAGCTCTTCGAAGAGGAACGGCGCGGTGATCACCGTGGGTCCCGCGTCGAACGTGAACCCATCCTGGCGAAACACACGGCCGCGGCCGCCCGCCTGTTCAAGGCGATCCACCACGGTCACGCGGTAGCCGCGTACGAGGAGCCGCACCGCGGCGGCAAGCCCGCCGAAACCGGCGCCGATGACCACCGCCGCGGGTGAATGTGCGTCGGCGCGTCGTGCCTCGTTCTCACGAAGGAGACGCGCTTCGGGGAACGAGCTGAGCCGGCCGAGCACGGGGTCGATCTAGACGCTGCCCGCGCCCAGGGCAACGCCCGCCGTCGATCCACCGGAAACCGAAAGCCGGCCCGCCTCCACGAAGACATCGGTGCGCGACTCGGCGAGCTGGATGTATTCGGGGTGCGTCGTGGTCAGGAACACCTGGCCGCCCATGCGCGAGAGCAGTTCGAAGAAGCGGCGGTTCCTCGCGCGGTCGAGTTCGCTCGAAACGTCGTCGAGGAGCAGAATCGGCACGCGCCCGGTGTAGCGCTGGAGCAACTCGAGCTCGGCCACCTTGAGGGCGAGGGCGATGGCGCGGTGTTGGCCCTGCGACACGTGGTGGCGCGCGTTCGTGTCCGCTCGCACGACGAGGGACATGTCGTCCGCGTGGGGACCCTCCGCCGTGAACCCGCGCGCCAAGTCCTTCTCAAAACTGCGTTCGAGGGCCGCTCGGATCGCCGCTTCCTTTGGCTCCACCCGCGGTGCGTACGCAAGGTGGAACGGAAACACGTCGCCCGAGACCTCCGCGAACACGGCCTCCGCCCGCGGCGAAAGGACCTCGATGAAACTCGCCCGCGCGCTTCCGATCACCGCGCCCGTCTCCGCAAGGATCGCGTCAAACGCCTCGACGGCGCGACGGTCCACTCGCTCGGCCTTGAGGAGGCGGTTTCGGCTCCGAAGCGCCTTTTCGTAGCTCGCCCGCGCACCGGCATAGGCCGGATCCGTCTGCTCGAGCGCGTGGTCGAGGTAGCCCCGTCGCCCGTCGGCGCCGCCCGCGGAAAGCGTGAGGTGCCCCGGGTGAAAGAGCACGATGGGCACAAGGCTCCGGAGCGCGGCGGTGCTCCGGGGGCGCTTCCCGTTCACCTCCGTGCGCCGCGCCGCCGCCCTGGAGAGAAACACGCGCACGTCGTTTGGCACCGTCGACGACGTGACGCGGGCGAGCACCTCGGTGTCTCCTTCGCCGAGCGCGATGAGGTCCTCCGCCCGCGCGCCCCGAAAGCTCGCGTGCCCCGCGACGATGTGGATCGCTTCAAGGAGATTGCTCTTCCCCGCGCCGTTCTCGCCGTGGATGACGTTGAAGTGGGCACCGGGCTCGAAGCCTTCGACACGGAGATTTCGAAACCTCCGCGCGGAGAGGCGCTCGATGCGGAGCGGCGCCTGCACGAACCTAAATGCGCATCGGCATGATGACGCCGATGAAGTCGAGGCCGGGCTGCGCCGGCTTGATCACACCCGGATCGAGGTCGCCGTTCAGTTCCAACGCCACCTCATCCGTCGGAAGCGAACCGAGCACATCGAGGATGTACCGCGCGTTGAAGCCGATGGAGATGGCGTCCCCCGCGAAATCGACCTCGAGTTCCTCGGAGCCTTCGCCCACGTCGGGGTTCTCGCTCGTGATCTTGAGAAGGCCCGGCTCCACGCTGAGGCGCACGCCGCCGCTCTTGTCCGACGCCACGAGGGCGATGCGCTTGAGCGCGTCCGAAAGCACGGCCCGCGACACCACCACGCGGCGGCTCTGCTGCTGCGGGATGACCTTCGCCCAGGGCGGGAACTTCTCGTCCGCAAGGCGCACGTTCATGACGACGCCGTCGCGCCGGAAGAACGCGTTGCCCCCCGACATGCCGAGGTCGATGGTCGCGCCCTTCTCGGCCTTTGCGTCCTCAAGGAGGCGCTTGAGCTCGCTGACGCCCTTGTTTGGAACGAGCATCTCGAGCTTGAGTTTCTTTTCCGTGACCGGGGCTTCGGCCTTCGTCAGGCGGTGCCCGTCCGTGGTCACGACGCGGAGAACCTTGCCGCTTCCCTCAAAGAGAGCGCCGGCCAAGTGCGGCCGCGTGTCATCCGACGACATCGAGTACGCCGTGAGCGAAACGAGCTCCGCGAGCATCGCGGCATCCACCGGCACGAAGTCCACCGCATCCGGGTTCGGAAGCGGCGGGAAGTCGTCACCCGGCATCGTCGGAATGCGGTAGCGAACCTTGCCGCTCTTGATTTCGACGCCCGTGCCCGACTCGTTCGAAAGGGTGATCTCCCCTTCCGGCAGGTTCTTCACGATGTCGAAGAACGTCTTGGCGGAGACCGCCATGACGCCATCCTTCTTCACGTTCGCTTCCACCTGCGCGCTCACGCCGAGGTACAGGTCCGTGGCCGAGAGGCGCAGGGTCCCCGCCGAGTCCGCCTCGAGGAGGATGTTCGACAGGATGGGCATGGAGCTCTTCCTGTCCGCGATGCCATGCGTACGCGCGAGGCCCTTGAGGAAGTTCTTCTTTGCGATGCTCAGTTGCATGGATGTCGATCCGGTGATCTCTTTTAAGAGAGTAATTTTAATTAATTCCGTCGTCTTAACGGCTGTGGATTCTGGGGGTTACGTCGTAGCGTTTTGGAATCCTTCGTGATCCGCTGTGCATGACGAAGTGAATGGAACCGTGGATCTTCTGTGATTCTTTTTTCCCCCGCGCGATCCACAGGGGTGATCCCCAGGTTCACCCCGCATTGCTCCACAGGATGCCCACCCGAGGGTCGAGCGTAGCTCTATAGACCCCGGGTCGACCCGCACGCAAGAAGGGCACCGCACGGCATGGACGAAGCCGCGGGTGCCCTTGCGATCGTTGGCATTTTGGCCGGGGCGTCAGTTCGGGGAACAGCCCCAGAAGTCCGTGCATGCGGCGCCGCCATCCGTGCGCCCACCATCCCGCGGGCCAGCATCTCCGGAGCCAGCGTCGGCGGAGCCGCCGTCCGGGGCCGTCCCACCGTCGCTCCCGGGCTGCGGGTCGACCGGCGTGCCGGCGTCGAGGTCGGGCTCGCCGCCGGCGTCCCGCCACGGTTCCCCGGTGCCCTCGTCGGTGCCCCCACCGTCCGGCGGGGGGAGCTCTTCGTCCATGCCGGCGTCGGGCCCAAGGGGGCCCGCGTCGAGGCCGGGAAGGCCGCCTCCTGTGCCCTCGGAGGCACCCTCGTCGTTGCCAAGGGCTTCGTCCGGGATGCGTCGCCCCTCGTCGTTCAGGGCCTCCGAATAGGCGTTGTCGGTGGTGATGGACCCATCGACGCCGCGGGCCTCAAAACCGGGCGCGGGCGGCGGCACGGCGTCGGCGCAACCGGCGAGCCCCAACGCAAGAAAGATCACCCCAAAGCCCGGAACACCCTTGCGTCGCATCCGTTTCACCCCTCGCTATCCCCACACCTGGAGGATGTGGGCAAATGTAGCGAAACCAGCGCACCGCGCCAGGCGAAGGTGTAAAGATCCGTTTTCCACAGATCATCCACGGCGCGCGTCCGCGACCACGTACCGGCGGCCGGCGCCACCGCTCCGTGCCCGCCACTCACGCCTTCGTGGCCCCGGGTTCACACCGTGACCATCAACCCCCGTCGTTCTGTCCCGGCTTCCCGGAGCAGTCGGTCAGCCGAGCTGCCGAGCTGCCGAGCAGGCGACGCGTTGTCAGAACCCGAGTTTGCGCTCGATGGCCTGGACGGCCTGCCGCGTCTGGTGGTCTTCGCGGGTGAGGAGGCCGTCGATCTTGCGGACGGCGCTGATGACCGTCGTGTGGTCCTTGCCGCCGAAACGGTCGCCGAGCTCGGGGTAGCTCGTGCCGAGGCGCTGGCGGCAAAGGTACATGGCGACCATGCGCGGGAAGCTCACGGTGCGGTGCCGGCGGTGGGACTTGAGGTCCGCGAGCCGAATGTTGAAGTACTCGCACACGGCGCGCTGGATGTCGTCGACCGTGGTCGCGTGGTCCTGGGGCGGGAGTGCGGAACGCAGGGTTTCCCGGGCCAATTCCAGGTCGATGGGGCGCTTCAAGAGGTCCGCTTTGACGGCGATGCGCAGCAGCGTGCCCTCGAGCTCGCGCACGTTGCTTTTGACCACCTGCGCGATGAAGAGCGCCACTTCGCCCGTGAGCGAGATGGACTCCTGCTCCGCCTTCTTCTGGAGAATCGCGATGCGGGTGTCGAGCTCGGGCGGCTGGATGTCGGCGACCATGCCCGACTGGAAGCGCGAGATGAGGCGCTCCTCCATCTCGGGGATCTGCTGCGGATAGACGTCGCTCGTCACCACGATCTGCCGATCCGAGTGGTAGAGCGCGTTGAACGTGTGGAAGAACTCTTCCTGCGTCTGCTCGCGGCCGGCGAGGAACTGGATGTCGTCCATCAGGAGCACGTCGCAGTTTTCGCGGTAGCGCTGGCGGAACTCGCTGATGCGGTGGTTCTGGAGCGCCCAGATGAACTCGTTCGTGAAGCGCTCCGCCGAGAGATACAGAATGCGCGCGTCGGGCTTGTCCTGGAGGATGCGGTGCCCGATGGCGTTGACGAGGTGCGTCTTGCCGAGGCCCACGCCGCCGTAAAGGAAGAGCGGGTTATAGCGACGCCCCGGGTCCGTGCCGACCGCGACGCTCGCCGCGTGGGCGAGCTGGTTCGACGGGCCGACGACGAAGTCGGTGAAGTGGTACTTGGGGTTCAAATCCGCGCCAGTTCGCACCGGGGGCGTATTGCCCGGCGCGCGCGCCGCGGGGCGTTCGGGTCGGGGCGCCGGGGGCGCGTCGCTCGATTTTTGGGCTTTCACTTTCGACTGGAGCGATTCGTCCACTTCCCACCGTACGTTGGCGACGGGGCGACCCGACTCAGTGCCGAGCGCCTCGAGGATGAGGTCCAAGTAATGGGCGCTGATCCAATCCTGAAAGAATCGGTTTGGAATGCGCAGCTGGGCACTGCCATCGTCGGCAATCCCCACAAACTCCACAGGGGCGAGCCAGGTCTCAAAGTTCTCGTCCGACAGGCGGTTTCGAAGTTCGGAAAGGGCCCGTTCCCACATCTCGGTCATACGCGTTCGAAACCCCGTTTTCCGATGCAAAGTCCCCGCTGACCCAAACCCGTCCACAGGTTGGATCAACCCCTTGGTGAGCCACCGGTGGACCGTCCCCGTGCCTTGCAAAGGACGCTTATCAACACCGAGTCACCAGTCACTCTCTACGGCTTCCCGTCGAGAGGGCTGCGGAACCTAGCAGGCACATTTCGACGCGTCTACAAGTCGTCACGATCAATTTCCTAACCTGTGAGGATCGCGTGAAATTCGTTTTACGTTTTTCCTTGGCGCTGGGAATGCCGATCGGCGTTGCGCGTTTGCTAACAACTTGTACACACGCGTCTTGGCGCAAAAAGTCCATCGCCGCCAAGGGGTTGGCGATCTTTGATCACACCGCCGGGATCTTCCCTGTTGAGAACGGCGGGTAACTTGCCGACGTATCAGGAATTTGGTGGCGATCTTGTTCATTGCTAGCGTCCAGCGAATGCGAAACGCACCCCTGCGCGCGAGGATCCTGACCGCCGTGCTCGGCGTGGCGATGTTCGCGGTGGTTTCACCCGCGAGTGCGCAGCTTCGGGACGAAAGCGAATCGTTCGAAACGGCCCGCGGGTTGGCCCTCGGCACGGGATCGCGGGCTTCGAGCGTTTCCACGAGCGCCGTCGCGTACAACGCGGCGAACCTGCCGATCGGCTCCGTCTATCACGTGGAGGCGTTCTCCGGGTACGAGCCGAAGTTCGGTCGTTGGGTCGTGGGCGCCGCCGTCGCCGACTCCATGACGAGCCGCCTCGCCATGGGCGCCATGTTCCGCGGCATCATCAGCGATGGCCACCAGGGCTATTCGGGCTTCGATGGCAAGCTCGCCGCCGGTTACCCCCTCTCGGACCAAATCGCCATCGGCGTCGCCGGGCGTTTGATGTCCTACGAACACGAGGGCCCCGCCTACGGCACGCTCAAGACGGGCGACCTGCGCGCGCACCACTTCACCATGGACGCCGCCATTCGGTTCACACCGACCCCGGGCCTCAACATCGCGGCGCTCGGCAACAACCTCGTCGATGTGGGGTCGTCGCTCGTCCCGCGGCTCGTGGGCGGCAGCATCGCCTACTCGACGGACATGGGCCTTTCCTTCGGCGCCGACGCGCTCACGGACACGACCACGTTCGATAAAGCCAAGGTGCTCACCGGTGGCGGCGTCGAATACCTGGCCGCGGGTCAGATCCCCATTCGTGCAGGTTACCGCTTCGATTCGGGCCGTGAGACGCATGCGATCACGGCGGGCATCGGTTTTGTGAACGAGAGCATGGGCCTCGACTTTGCTCTCCAGCAGCTCGTCAAGGGCGGCAACAACTCCGAGCTCCTCTTCTCGTTCCGCTATTTCGTGCAGTAGGGTCGACCCGGGCCGGCTCCCGGCATGGCAAGCGATCTCGACGATCCACGGTTTCTCGAGCGACTAAAGCGTCGCGACGAAGCGGCGTTCAATGAACTTGTGCGCACCTACCAGGGGCGCGTATTTCGCGTGTGCCTGCGGATGGTCGGTCGCCGCGACGAGGCCGAGGACCTGGCGCAGGAGGTGTTCATCGCCGTGTTCCGCGCCATCGAAACCTTCCGCGGCGACGCAAAGCTTGGCACCTGGATTTATCGAATCGCGAGCAACGTCACCAAGAACCGGGTGAAGTACCTGGCACGGCGCCAGGATGGCCGGCAGGGCGTCTACGACGACGAATCGGCCCACGCGGCGGACGACGCCGGCGCCCCCGACGACGCACTCGACGGGAAGCGTGCCGAGGCACGGCTCCTCGAAGCGCTTCAAGGCCTCGACGAAGAGCAGCGGCTCATCCTCGTTCTCCGCGATGTGGAGAACCTCTCCTACGAAGAGATCCGCGAAGCGACGGGGCTCGCGGAAGGCACCGTCAAAAGCCGGCTTCATCGAGCGCGCCAAACGCTCTACGCTCGCGTCGGTCAAGGCACCAAGGGGTCAACGTCATGACGAGCGACGAAGCCAGGGAGCGCTTTTCGGCCGCCGTGGAGGGCGAGCTCGAAGGGGCCGAACGGGCGGCCTTCGAAGCGGCCCTCGAAGCGGATTCCGCCCTGCGCTCGGACTACGGTGCCTTCGTCGAAGGGCGCCGGATCCTCGCTGCCACCGGGCAGGGCCCCGCGCCGGACATCCTGGCCGACGTGCAACATGCGCTCCACGTGCGCTCGGGGGGCATGTTCTACCGCGATCGTTTCTCGCGCATGTCGCCGAAGCACCAAACGACGGTGGTCGTGTTGGCGATGCTCGTGCTCCTCGGCATCGTGCTCCTCGGCGCCGTGCTCCACGCGCGGTCGACGGACGCGGTCGATCCGCGGGCGCGGGACCCGCAAGGGACGACCCGGGCCCGCTGAACCACGGGCCCCGCGGATTCAACGGGAAACGAGAACACGGCGGCCCGGGATCCGGGTCCGTGGCTCGCTACGCGCGATGGCCCGCGCCGCGGCGGTGGCGCTCGACCACGGCGCGCACTTCCGGGTCGCTCAGGTTGTGGTCGCTGTTCTTTGCGGCCTTCAGGATCGCGTCGACGGTGCCCTGGTCCGCGTCGTAACCGTGGTGCTGAAGCCAGTACGCGGCGTTGCTGATGCCGGACATGGGGCCCACGCAAATCTCCTGCTCGCGCCCGAACATGCCCGCGGGCACGCCCGAGTACACGCGGTCGGCGAGGTAGTCGTCGCCCTTCTGCTTGGCCTTTGATGATCGCCGGCGGCAGGAACGCCGGTCGCGTGCGGAAGGCGTCTTCGCCCACGACCGGGTAGTTGATCGGGATCGAAAGCGCGTGGCGGCGGCGACCTTCTCCGCGAGGGCTGCGAGCTTGCTGAGATCCGCCTCCGGAAGTTCGCCGAGGAGCTTCAGGTTGATCAGGAGCAGGTCGAGCGGCGCGTTTCCCACGCGTTCGCCGATGCCGAGAACGCAGCCGTGCACGCGGTTTGCCGTACTCGAGGGCGAAGATGACTGACAAGCGCGAGGCCGCGTCGTTGTGGCCGTGCCAGTCGATCTTCACGTCGCGACCGGCGCCCTTGATGACGTTGCGCGTGAAGCTGATGAGGTTCTTCACGCCGTCGGGCGTTGCATGCCCAACCGTGTCGCAGAGGCATAGGCGCGATGCGCCGTGGTCGATGGCCGCACGGAAGAGCGTTGTCAGGTCTTCGGGGCGCGAGCGGGTGGTGTCCTCCGTGACGAATGTGACCGGGAGGCCCTCTTTCACGGCAAAATCGATGGCCTCCGTGGCGCGCTTCAGGATGAGCTCAACGGACCAATCCTCGGCGAGCTGCCGAATGGGCGACGAACCGATGAAGGTCATGACCTCCACCGGCAGGCCCGCCTTTTGGCTCACCTCGACCATCGGTCGAATGTCGGCGACGAGCGTGCGGCCGGCGCAGGTCGGGCGGATGTTGAGCTTGATCACGGATCTCTTTGCAGAGCGTGAGCACGTCTTCGAACGCGCGCACCGGCGCCCGGGAGCCTCGACGTCGGTGCTGTACACGCCGAGCTCGTCGAGCAGGTGGAGCACCTCGAGCTTGTCGCCGATGCCGGGATCCACGACCGAGGGCTTGATGCCGTCGCGCGCGTCTCGTCGTGGATCTCGAACGTTCGCTGTCGAACGATGGGCCCGCGCCGATCGATCTCGTTCCAGTCGTAGATGAGCTCGTTCGCGCCGGTGGTCATGGGGGGAGGGATACCACGAAAGGTGCGCGTACTTTAGGCGCCGCTTCCCGCGCCCCGCGACGTCCCGGTGGACGCGAGAACCTACGCAACGGTGGCGTAGGCGTGCGCGAACACGGGGCTTTCGGGGTGCTCCTTGGTACCCGCGCGCACGAGCACGCGACCGGCTTCGTTCCAGCCTTCGATGATGAGCGTGTCGCCGGGCCACACGGGGTTTCGGAACTGCCCGGTGAACGACTTGAGCTTCGCGGGATCGCCGCCGCACGCGTGGGCGACCAGGGCGCGGCCCGCGTATCCGTAGGTGCAGAGCCCGTGGAGAATGGGGCCGCCGAAGCCCGCCTTCTCGCCGATGGAAGGGTCCGAGTGGAGCGGGTTCAGGTCGCCCGAGAGTCGGTAGAGGAGCGCCTGCTCGGGGCTCGTGGCTTCCTCGACTCGGAAGTCGGGCGCGCGGTCGGGCAGGTGCACGCGCTCGGACTTGGGCGGCGGCGGGCCGCCGAAGCCACCGTCGAGGCGGTAGATGATCTGCCACTCGGTCTCGGCCACGAGCTCGCCGTCTCCGTTTCGCGTCTCCGTGGTGATGACGCTCGTGGCGAGGCGCTTGAGGTCATAGATGCCCGCGACCGTGCCCACGGTCGTCAGCGTGTCGCTCGGTTTGAAGGGGCGATGGAGGGTGATCTTCTGCCCGCCGTGCACGACGCCGAGCATGTTGCCGCCCACCACGTCGAAGAGCTCCATGTTCGCCGTGAACGACGGCACCACGGCGTAGGTCGGCAGCACCTTCGGGCCGCGCTGCTCGATGAGGAAGTCGAGCTCCGCGCGTTTCGCGCCGACGCCCAGCGCGTAGAGCACGACGTCCTGCCAACGGTAGGTGTGGGTGATGGGCTTCGTGGTCTTGCCCACGGCATCGAGGTTTAGCGGCATGGGAGCCTTTTAGCAGATCCACGGCGCACCGCGGTTGCCGCTACCCGTGGGGCGACGCAGACTTGAGGCTCCATGCGGAGCGCGTCGATCCTCGGCCCCACCGTCCTCGTCCTGGGCGTGGCCGGCTGCATCGACATCCCCGTGCCCGCGGTGCGCGACGGCGGCCCATGGCTCGACGCGCCGTCCTACGTCGACACGGATGACGACGGACTCTGCGACGAAACGGAGCTCGGCCAGGGCACGGACCCGAAGGATCAGGACTCGGACGACGACGGCGTGAGCGATTTCATCGAGACCAACCTGCTCTTTGATCCGCTGTCGCAGGCGGTGCCGCCGGCGTCGTGGGTGGTGACGCTTCCCATGCGGGAGGGGGCCAAGGCGAATCTGTCGGTGACCGTCGACGTTCAAGGCACGGGCGAGGACTTTACGGCGTATGTCGCGCCGACGGGCTTCGTGGGCGCGAGCGACCTCGGTGTCGACGACGTGCTTCTCGCGGCGCGGGCGGCGGCCGCGGTGCCGCCCTCGAACGTGGCTTCGTTCAACGAGTCGGTCCCACGGTTCGAGGGCGTGCTCGGCGCCACGAGCCTCACCGTCGACCTCGATTTTGAGTACCCCGGCGGTGCGGGAAGCTGCCTCAAACCGGTGCCCTTCCGCGTGGCCGTCAAGCGCAACGACGGCGCCGTGGCGGCCGAAGCCACGCGGCTACTTGTCGCCGTCCCCGAGGGGCAAACGCTCAGAAGCGGCACGTGGTGCAACACCTCGGCGATCTGCCTTTAGCCGAATCTCTCCGGAGCGCAGGCACGCGCGGAGGACACGCCGGATGCGTGCGAGCTGCTCGGTGTCGAAGGCCGGCGGATCCTCGGTGCGTTCGTAACTCATGATGTTGCCGGGCACGGGGCTGTGTTTGTTGCCGAAGAAGTGCCCGAGCTCATGGGCAAGGACGCTCGGGCCGGCGAGGATGCTCACGATCACGAAATGACGCCGCACGCCCGCGGCGTCGTTCGCGCGCCAGTGCACGCCGCGACGCATGCGGTCGGGCTCGTCCACGTCGCGGAGGGATTTCGTGACGAACCAGTTGATGAGGCCGAGGGAAACCTTTGCTCCAAGGCGGTTTCGATCGTCACGGGTTTCGAGGGTGATCGGTGAGTCGTAGGTGTCGCGTGTGCGCACGTCGAAGGCGATGCGCGCGGGGGCGTAGATGCGGTTTGCCTCGGCGAGCGCCGCGTGGATCCACGCATCGTCCGCCACCGGCGCTCCGTGTTCGGTGGCCACGTGGAGTGCGATGGGAAGCGTGGTGATGGCGGCGTCGGTTGCGGGTTCGGTCGCGTCCGCGTGGGCAGGATTACCGACGAGCAGGGAGGTGAACGCAACTTGCACGGCGAAGAAACCCGCGGCGCGGCGCATGCGAGGGCGTCGCGCGTCGACCGAAGCGTGTTTTGCGCTATGCCCTCGCCGCCTGGAGGCCCCATGACAGACAAACACAAGGGCGACCACATTCGACGCGTCGGCATCATCTTCGCCGGCGGTCCCGCTCCCTCCGCGAACGCCGTCATCTCCGCCGCCGCCATCTCCTTCATGGAGGATGGGCGCGAGGCCATCGGCTTCTTCCACGGCTACTCGGAGCTTCAGAACTACCATCCCATCACGCATCGCCTGCTGCCCAACGAACACTACCGTGTTTTCACCGAGGCCGACGTGCGCGGGCTCCGCAATTCCCGAGGAATTCTCATCGGCACCAGCCGCGCGAACCCCGGCAAGCCCGTGGTGAAATCCGCGGATCTCGAAGACCCGGAAAAGACGCGCGGCCTCGCGAACGTGTACGCGGCCCTCGTCGACCTCGAGATCGACGCGCTCATCTCCATCGGTGGCGATGACACGCTCAAGACGGCGAACCTGATGCACGAGTACCAGAAGCGTCTGCCGAAGGACGCGAAGCGCGTGCAGATCATCCACCTGCCGAAGACCATCGACAACGACTACCGCGGCATCGACTTCACGTTCGGCTTCTTCACGGCCGTCGACGTCATGGCGAAGGAGATTCAGAACCTCCGCGCCGACGCGCAGGCCACGAGCTCGTACTTCGTCGTGGAGACCATGGGCCGAAAGGCCGGCTGGCTCTCCTACGGCGTGGCCATCGCGGGCGAAGCGAACCTCGTGCTCGCCGTCGAAGACGTGCGCGGCGACATGAAGATCGACGAAAAGGTCGGCGACAAAATCGAACCCAAGATCAACTTCGAGCGGCTCGTGGAACGCGTCGTCGAGCTGATGATCCACCGCGAGAAGCGCGGCAAACACTACGGCACCATCGTGCTCGCGGAGGGCCTCGCGGAGATGCTCCCCGAGTCGTTCTTGAAGGACATGCCGCGGGACGACCACGGGCACATCTCGCTCGGGAAGATCGACCTCGGCCGTCTCGTGTCCGAGCAGGCCATGCGCCGCTACACGGAGAAGACGGGTCGGAAGAAGAAGGTCACGGGCGTCCAGTTCGGCTACGAGTCGCGCTGCGCCCCGCCCCACGCCTTCGACGTCATGCTCGGCTCGCAGCTCGGCTGCGGCGCGTACCGCGCGCTCGTGGAGGAAAACCTCGACGGCCACATGGTGAGCGTCACCGGTCAGCTCGACCTTTCGTACGTGCCGTTCACGGAGCTCATCAACCACGAAACGCTCCGCACCGAAGTGCGCTTCATTCGGCCTGGCAGCGACTTCCATCGCCTCGCCCGCTTCCTCGAAACCCGCACGTCGGACCGCGTGTCCGAATGGGCGCCGGGTCCGCGTCAGGAAACCTGAGGGCCGGGCTCCCCGTCGCCGGGCGACGGTGCCGGGCTAACGCGGGCAGAGCTGGGCGACGGGAATCGGCTGCGCGACGACCGCTTCACTTTCGCGGCTCGGTGTGTCCGTGTCCGTCGCCGTGTCGTGGACGAGGGAGATCTGATCGATTCGCGCCTCGTTGCTCCCGGGGCCGAAGGCGTCCGGAATCACCACGCGTTCGATGAACTCGAATCGGTGGGACGACGCGATCGACGCCCCGCCCTCGTCGCGATCGTCGGGGGTTCGGGCTGCGTCGTTGCCGATCACGGGAACCGGTGCGTCGCGCCGCGCCGTCGTGGCGCGGGAAAGCGTGGCGCGAAACTGAATCCGCTTCTGTTCCATGTCGACGATGGCGGCGGAGCCGAGGCCGTCCGGGCGTCGGACGACGAGGACCAGTTCGTCGCGGCCGTCTTCGTCCACATCCCAGACTTCACAGAACTCCACCCACTCCCCGGGTCCGACGTTTCCGTCGCATTCCCCCGTACCGAGGATGGCTTGCCCCTGGTCGAATCGAACGCGGACGCCGTCGGGCATGACGACCGCGGGCTCGGGCGGTTTGGCCGGCGGCGGCTTGCGCGACGGGGAGAGGTCGAAGTTCTCCGGCACGTCCGCGAGGGACGTCGCCTCGCGCCGCGCGCCGCCCCCACACGCGGCAAGGAGCATTAGACCTGCACACCAACCGTGCGGTTTCATCTGGGGCAGTATGCACGATTCACGGGCGGCGGCCTTTGCGGCGAGCGCCGTGCGGATGTTCCGCGGACCCGCGTCGCATGCCGGCCCGCCAACGCTCCGTTGACGCCGCCGAGATTCGGTGTGAGTCCCCGATGTGCGCCCGATGTGCGGACGGAATGAAAAAGGCCCGCCGGTTGGCGGGCCCTTTTCGCTAAGCGCCGTTCGTTTCCGAGCGGCAAAGGTTCACATGGGCTTGCTCGAGCCCTGCATCGGATCGCCCTGGCGGACGCGCTTCCGGCGGCGGCGCGCGGCCTCCGCTTCCTTCTTCCTGCGCTTGACCGACGGCTTCAGGTGGTGACGGCGGCGCTTGAGCTCACGAAGGATCCCTTCGGTGGCCATCTTCCGCTTGAGGTGCTTGACGGCGCGGTCGAGGCCGCGGTCGCCCACGAGCACCTCGACGGGCTTGCATTGAACTGCCTCGATGTTCATCGGGACTTCCTGATCTTTTTGGTCTGGGGAATTCAAGGGTCGCGGAAGGTGCCACGCCTTTTGGGACCCCGCAAGGATCCACGCCCCGTGGCTTCGCGGCCCTCGGGCGCCGCCCCGCGGACGAGCTGCAACTGCCCGAATTGTGGCCGCAATTTCTAGTTCGCGCTGCGGCGGGCGGCCTCGTCCTTGGCCTTCTGTTCCTCCGCGGTCCGGCGGGTGAAGGTCAGGGCACCCCCGCCGGCATCCACCACGACCACGTCCCCGGGCTCGTATTTGCCCGCGAGGAACTCCTGCGCGAGGGGGTTCTCGAGGTGCTGTTGGATGGCGCGCTTGAGCGGCCGGGCACCGTAGATCGGGTCGTACCCCACGTTGGCGAGGAAGTCCTTCGCGCGGTCGCTCACCTCCACGAAGAGGTCCTTCTTCGCGAGGCGCCTGCCGAAGCGGTCCATCTGCACGTCGACGATGCGGCGCACGTCTTCGCGCGAGAGGCGATGGAAGAGGATGATCTCGTCGAGCCGATTGAGGAACTCCGGTCGGAATGCACGGCGCAGGTCTTCCATGACGAGCTTCCGCGTTTCTTCTTCGGTGCCCGTGCCGGTCATGTGCACCGAACCGATGTTCGACGTGAGCACGATGACGGCGTTCTTGAAGTCCACCGTGCGGCCCTGGCCGTCCGTGAGGCGCCCGTCGTCGAGCACCTGGAGGAGTACGTTCCACACGTCGGGGTGCGCCTTCTCGATTTCGTCGAAGAGGAGCACGGTGTACGGGCGCCGACGCACGGGCTCGGTGAGCTGGCCGCCCTCGTCGTAGCCGACGTAGCCGGGCGGGGCGCCGATGAGCCGCGAAACGGCGTGTTTTTCCATGTATTCGCTCATGTCGAGGCGCACCATGGCGCGCTCGTCGTTGAACAGGAACTCGGCGAGGGCGCGCGCGAGCTCCGTCTTGCCGACGCCCGTCGGACCGAGGAACAGGAACGAGCCGATGGGCCGCGCCTCTTCGCCGAGACCCGCGCGGGAGCGACGCACGGCGTTGGCGACGGCGACGACCGCGTCCTTCTGGCCGATGACGCGGTGGCCGAGCTCATCCTCCATGCGGAGGAGCTTCGTGCGCTCCCCTTCGAGCATCTTGCTCACGGGCACGCCGGTCCACTTCGACACCACGCGCGCGATGTCCTCGTCGGTGACCTCTTCCTTCAAGAAGCCGCCGTCCTTCTGTGCGGCAAGCAGCTCCTGCTGCGCCGCCTCCACGGCCTTCTCCGCGTTTGGGATGTCGCCGTACTGAATGCGCGCGGCCGTGTCGAAGTCGGCGGTGCGCTGGGCGCGCTCAAGGTCCGTGCGGAGCTGCTCCGCCTCGGCCTTCTTCTCGCGGATCTGGGTGATGAGCTCCCGCTCGCGGAGCCACTTGGCCCGCATGGTGCTCTTTTTCTCGTTGAGCTCGCTGAGCGCCACGTCGATCTCCTCGACGCGGGCCTTGCTCTGCGGCGTTTTTTCGCGCTTGAGCGCCTGCTTCTCCACCTCGAGCTGCGTGATCTTCCGTTCGACGCCGTCGATTTCGGCGGGGACCGATTCAATCTCCATCTTGAGGCGCGAGGCCGCCTCGTCCACGAGGTCGATGGCCTTGTCCGGCAGGAAGCGATCGGAGATGTACCGGTCGCTCAGGGTCGCCGCGGCGACGATGGCCGCGTCCTGAATCCGGATGCCGTGGTGCACCTCGTAGCGCTCCTTGAGGCCGCGGAGGATCGAGATGGTGTCCTCCACCGACGGCTCCCCGGTGAACACGGGCTGGAACCTGCGCGCGAATGCCGCGTCCTTTTCGATGTGCTTGCGGTACTCGTCGAGCGTCGTCGCACCGATGCAGCGGAGCTCGCCGCGTGCGAGGGCGGGCTTGAGCATGTTGCTCGCGTCCATGGCGCCGTCGCCTGCGCCCGCGCCCATGAGCGTGTGGAGCTCGTCGATGAAGAGGATGAACTTCCCCTCCCCGGCGGAGACCTCCTTCAGCACGGCCTTGAGCCGCTCCTCGAACTCGCCGCGGAACTTCGCGCCGGCGACCATGGCCGCGAGGTCGAGCGACAAAAGACGCTTCCCCACAAGGCTTTCGGGCACGTCGCCCTGCACGATGCGGTGCGCAATGCCCTCGACGATGGCCGTCTTGCCGACGCCCGGTTCGCCGATGAGCACGGGGTTATTCTTCGTGCGGCGCGAGAGCACCTGCATGACGCGGCGGATCTCCTCGTCGCGCCCGATGACCGGGTCCACCTTGCCGCGCTGCGCGTCGGCGGTGATGTCGCGCGTGTATTTCTCGAGCGCCTGATACTTGCCCTCGGGCTCCGCGTCCGTCACGCGCTGCGAACCGCGTACTTCGCGGAGCGCACCGAGGAGCGCGTCGTAGGAAACGCCCCCGAGAAGCGCGGGCTCTTCCTTCGCGAAGGCGAGGAGCACGTGCTCGGCGGAGGTGTACTCGTCCTTGAGGTTCTCCGTTTCTTTCCATGCGCGTGTCAGGACGGCGCGGAGGGTGCGGGAGATCCCCGGCTCGGCGCCGCCCTGCACCTTCGGAAGCTTTTCAAGACGCGCGGTGATGTCCGTCTGGATGGCGTTGGTGTTCGCGCTCGCCTTCTCGAGCACCGGACGCGCCACGCCGTCGGTCTGCGCGAGGAGTGCGGCGAGGAGGTGCGCGGGCACCATTTCGGGGTTGCCGCGCTCCGTCGCCGAATTTTGCGCCGCGAGGAGGGCCTCGCGCGTTTTGTTCGTCAGGCGGTCGAGTCGCATGGGGGGCCTTTCCGTCGAAATCAGCGGGTTTTTCCCCGCAAATCGCGACAGGCCCCAAGCTAAGCATGCGGTGTGCCGCGTCAATGCATGGGCCGATGTTGGGACGGGATGCATCGAAATTTTGGACGCGTCCACGCCCGTCGCGGTAACTCGGGACCATGGCTTGGAGCTCAACGCGGCGGTCGATGCGGCAGGCGGTTCGGTGGTCGATGGGCTGGCTTGCCATCACCGGAGCGCTCTTCGTCCTCGTCGGTTGCGGGAAGAAGATCGACCCTCGGTTCCAGTCCGCCGAAGCGACCCTCGGGACGCTCTTCCGTGCCTACGGCGTCGACCGCACGCGGGAGCCGGAGGTGCGCGAGCACATGCAGTCGGGCGGCAAGTTCAAGCTCCGAAGCGAGGACGAGTTCCGCGCGTGCTTCGCGGACTACCGAGGGCCCCTCGACGAAGGGCTTGCGGGCTTCGTGTTTGGTCGCCTTGTCGCGCGGAAAGACAGCCTCACCTTCGAAACGAAAGGTGACCGTACCCAGGTCTTCATCCGGGACCAAAGCAAGGGCAAACCCGCGGCGGTCATGGTCGCTGAGGCGAGTGGCTGGAAGCTCTCTCTCAAGGAGAGCGTGCCCGCCGACGTCGCCGGCAAACTCCGTGAGCTCTACCGTCGCGCGGAAGAGGATCACCGCCGCGAAACCGGCTCCCTCGCCCGCTAGTTCCGCCGGCGGTTCGCTAGCGCGAAGCGCGCCCGCCGCGACGGCGGCGAAGGAGCACGCCGAGCCCGAGCGCCGCCAAGGGAGCCCACGCGGTTCGCGCGCCCGCCGCGGGCGTCGTGCGCACGACGGCGCAGCCGCCGCCGCTTGAGCTCTTCATGGGTTCGGTGCCGCCGTCGAGGGTGCCGGAATCCGGCGAAGGCCCGGCGTCGGGCTTGATGGCGCAGCTCGCCACGTCGCCCGCCGCCTCCGCGCAGTACCCGCGGTGGGGATACGCGGTTCCGCCAAAGCACGAGAGGCCGTTGTTGCAACCCGGTGCGGCGTAGTCGAGGCACGTGGAGCACGTGGCGCCCGCGGTTTGCGCCACGCACGCGCCGCCGATGCAACGCTCGGCCCGGGGACAGCTCACGCCCGTCGCGCCGTAGGCGCCGAGGGAGATCACGCCGCAGAAGTCACCGACGACGCAGTCGGCGTCCGTGGTGCACAGCGCCGTGTCCGCGGGGTAGAGGTCCACCGCTCCGGCGATGTCGTCGGCGCGCGGGCCCGCCGCCTCGGGGACCGGGGTCATGAGCGGAACGAGCCCGTCGGTGCCCGGGGTGGACTCGTGGCCAAGGCCGAGCCAGTGGCCCACTTCGTGGGCGAACACCGAATGCATCTTCGCGGGGAGCAGATCCTTCACGTCGTTTTCGCTGACGAAGATGTCCGTCTCCGCCGCGGGGCAGACGTCGCAGCGGTCGGTCGTCGGGCACGTGTCGAGGTCCGCCGGGTTGCCCGTGACGCGGTCGCTCACGGTGAACGTGAGGGCGATGACATTCGCGCCGGCCCCCGTCGTTTCGGCCCAGTCGTCGCCGAGCCAGAGGACCGAATTGTCGCCGTCGCCGAGCTTGGCGTCCGTGACGGCTCCGTCGCCGACGGCGTCGAACTCGATGCTGGGGAGGTCCGTCCAGCTTTCGAATGCGCCGTCCACGAGGCTCAGCGCTTCGGACTCGGAGAGCGTCGTGCTCGATGCCGCCCACACGCTGTAGTGCACCGGCAGCGAGCGCCACTTGTGCGCGAAGTCGATGGTGGCGGGCGTATCGCCGCACGGGTTGCGCGTTTGCGCGTACTTCCACGCGTGGGCGGTTGGCGTGAAACCAAGTGCGCCGGTGAGCACGCCGGAGAGCAACAACACGGACACGACCCACGGGGCACGGACGCGCCGAAGCGGTTTGCGCATGGGCGTTAGCGTATCACGGGCCGTCGACCTGGGGCAGGAACGGACCGATGTCGAGCTTGCCGGATCCCTCGGTGGTTTCGAGCGCCTGATCGAGGGCGAGGAGTTCCTTCGCCTGGGGGTTGATCGCCATGGCGCGCACCAGGGCGCGGCGTGCCCGATCGCGATCGCCCGTTGCCGCGTGGAAAAGGGCGTCGACGTAGCTGCGCCAAAGGAGGCGGTTACTCGTTTCAACGTCGCGATTCCGCGGAAGACGTCGCTCAAGGGCAGCCCACGCGGCGTCCTGCGTGCGTGCGCCGAGGGCGCGGTCGTCGTCGAGGGCGTCGCTCGAGAGCGCTCGGTAGTAGAGCCCTTCGGGAGCCAGCGTGCGGAAGGAACGCGCCGGTACGCGCACGTCGAGCTCGACGAGCACCGGGCGTTCGAGGGCCAAGGTCGCAAGCTCTCCGGTGTTGAGCTCGCCCTCGAGCAAGAACGAGCGAAGGGCGCCCTTGAGCGACGGCACGCGGGCGAGGAGCGCATCCACCATGCCTGGATAGGTCAGGAACGGAACGGGAACGACGAGGGTGTCGGGTTGGGAACGCTCATCCGCCGCCAGTTGGTAGGCACGAAAGGCGGTTTGCGGGTCGTAGGCAAACAGCACCGCGCGCGGCGGGAGCCGCCTTAGCGTGACGTCATCCACGGCATCCGTGTCGGCGAAGGTGGCGAGCGAAGCGAGCGGGAGCGTGTGGTACGCCTGCGCCGCGCCGAGGACGACGGCGGCCCAGGCCACGCCCATGGCGAGCACCGAGGGGCGCGGGCGCGGGGCGCGGTCGAGCGCCACGAGGAGTGCGGCGAGGAATGCCACCGCGAAGGCCACAAGGGCGCCGAAGACGGGCATGAGGTACCCCGCCGCGTCGGGGTTCGAACGAACGAAACCAAGCCACGCGCGCGCCGGCACGAAGACGACGAGCACGAGCGCCCACACGGTGCCGACCCGCCGCGCGCCGCGCGTTCGCATGAGCACGTAGAAGCCGAGGAGCGCGAGGCCGACCGTGAACCAGCCGAGGCCCGAAACGACCTGAACGCCCACGTCGAGGAACCACTCGTCGAGGGGCTGCGGCACGCCGCCGCCGGTGTTCTTCTGGAAGGCTTCGCGGAGACGACCCAGAAGAGGCGCGACGATCCGTCGGGGCTCCGAGGTTCAGGTTTACCCCGCGGCCGCACGCAGCGGGAGATACGCGTAGGTGGACGAGGCCCGGCAGTGAGCCCGAGTGCGACCGAAAGAAGCACGGGCCGCGGCGGACCGCGGAGCGGCCGTGCACGCGGGCGAGGTCGGCGCGACGGCGGGCAGCAGCAGGAAGGTGAGGAAGTGGTGGTTTGCTGCGGGCCGAGGCCCGTGGTGAATGCGGCCACGTAGAGCGGCTTGATGTTCACCGTCGGCCATGCCGCCTCCAGCGCGACGATGCGTTCGAGCGCAGAAGAGGAGCGCCGCTTCGAGCGCGTAGACCTCTGACGGCACCGCTCGGAAACCAAACCCGGATGCCGCCGTGACCCAGGCGCCACCCACGGCGAGCGGAACGCGACGCGCGACGATACGACGCCCATGGCTCGCACGGTGGTTTCCATGGCGTAGAGCGCGCTGCACGCGAGAGCGGCTATGCTGGCGGACGCCACGGCGACGCGAAAGGCGAGAGGGGTCCGATGGGAAGGGCCGTGAAGAACGCGCCAACGAGCGCAGCGAGCGGATGCCCGGGTGGGTGGGAGATGCCGAGTCCGTCGACGCCGCCACGAACTCGCCGCCGTCGAGCCAGTAGGCGAAGGCGCTCGACGTGGCGACGTAGAACGCGAAGGGACCCATGGCCGCGGCGCCGAAGCCGACCAACCGCGCGGAGATTCCTTCGGTTGGACGCTGGACGAGGGCCACGGGCGCATCTTCGAAGACCGTCCGATCCGCGTCAATTCCGCGGCGCCCCGTTGTCGGGTGTCCGTGTCGCGCGTCCGTGATCGCGCCGGAGCCGTGGTGCTACGCTCGGCGTCCGTGACCGACGCCCTCGCCCCACGCCCCCGCAAGCGATTGCTCCCTGGCGAGCGCCGTTCCGTTCGGCATCGGTGAAATTAAGCCGCACCACTACGCCGAAATGCTGCGCATCGCGCTTCGGAACGCCGCGCACCCGCACTACGCGTGGCGCGTGCTGACCGAAGGGGTGTGCGACGGCTGTGCCCTCGGCACGCACGGCCTCCGCGACTGGACGCTCGACGGGGCCCACCTGTGCCTGGTGCGGCTGAACCTCCTCGAGCTCAACACCATGGACAGCTTCGACCCGGCGCTCCTGCGTGACGTCTCGAAGCTCCCGACGGAAGCCGGGGAACTCCGGCGCCTCGGCCGACTGCCGTACCCGATGGTGCGCCGTCGGGGTGAACCGGGCTTTCGCCGTGTCGGCTGATGAGGTGAACCGCGAACTCGGCGCCTGCCTAGGCGCCACGGATCCGTCGCGCGCAGCGCTCTACCTCACGTCGCGCGGCATCACGAACGAGATCTACTACGCGGCGCAAGGCGGCGCTTTTACGGGTCGCCGCACATCGACAACGCCGCGTGCCTTTGCCAGCTCCGTCCACGGCGGCGATGCTGCGCACGCTCGGTGTCGCCGCGAGCACCTGTTCGTACAAGGATTGGTACGGCACGGAGGTGATCGTCTTCGGAAGCAATCCCGCTAAACGACCAACCCGTCGCCCTCAAGTACCTCTATGACGCGAAAAAGCGCGGCGCCCGCGTGCTCTGGGCTGGTCAACACCATGAAGAGCCAGTACCGCTGATATTGGATCCCGCCGGAACCGTCGATTCGGCGCTTCGGCACCCAGATCGCCGACGCTGCCTTCACGGTCACGAGCGGCGGCGATCAGGCGTTTCTGTACGCGGTGCAGAAGGCTCTCCCTGAATGGGGGGCGTGCGGACCACGCCTTCATCGAGGCGCGCACACGGAGGGCTTCGCCGAATACGCCGCGGCGGGCTGAAGGTATGGATCTCGACGACCTCGTCGCTCGTCTGGGCGCGTCCAAGGGAAGACGTTTTTCGGTTCGCGGAAATTCTGGCCGAGGCGAAGCGCGGCATCTTCGTGTGGAGCAGGACTCACGCAGTACGCCACGGCGCGCAGACCATCGAGGCGCTCTGCTGCCTCGGGCTCTCGCGGGGCTTTGTCGGCCGCGAAGGGACGGGGCTCATGCCCATTCGAGGGCATTCCGGCGTCCAGGGCGGCGCCGAGATGGGCGCCTACGCGACCGCGCTGCCGGGCGGTGTTCCCGTGACGAGCGAAAACCTCGACACCCTCGAATCGCTTTGGGGGTTTCGCCCGCCCGTGGGGCCCGGGATGGACACGGTGGCCATGCTCGAAGCGGCGGAGCGCGGCGACCTCGACCTGCTCTATTCCATCGGCGGAAACTTCGTCGATACGCTGCCCGACCCCGCGCGCATCGAACGGGCGCTCGAGCGCGTGCCCGTGCGCGTTCACCAGGACATCGTCGTCACGCCGCCCATGCTCCTTGAGCCGGCGGACACCGTGTATCTGCTGCCCGCCAATACGCGCTACGAGCACGCCGGCGGCGTAACGGAAACCACCACCGAACGGCGCGTCGTCCTAAGCCCGCACATTTCGGGGCACGTCGTCGGCGAAGCCCGCGACGAGTGGCGCATCGTCATGGAGCTCGTGGAGGCGGCGAAGGCGGGCGCGCGGGAAGTCATCCACTTCGACGACACCGACGCGATCCGCGCCGACATTGCGCGCACCATCCCGAGGTACGCGCCCATCGCCGATCTGAAGAACGGCGGCGACCAGTTTCAGTGGGGAGGCGAACGGCTCTGCGAAGGGGGCGCCTTTCCGCTGCCGGGCGGTCGCGCTCGGTTCGTCTTTGCCGATCCGCCCGACCGCCGTCTTGCGCCGGGCGAGTTTCACCTCGGCACGCGTCGCGGCAAGCAGTTCAACAGCATCGTCCAGGCGGAGCGCGACGCGCTCACCGGCGCCGATCGCGATCACCTCTTCATGCACCCGGAGGACGCCCAGGCGGCGGGCCTTGGTCACGGCCAGGCCGTGCGTGTCACGAGCGCCCAAGGGGAGGCGCGCGCACGGGTGTTCTTTGCCCCCATCGCCCGCGGCAATGTGCAGATGCACTGGCCGGAGGCGAACGTGCTCATCGCCGGCGGTCGTGTGGATCCGGGGGGCAAGGTGCCCGATTACAACGCGGTCGTACGCATCGAGGCTGCCCCGTGACCCGCTCCCCGGGCGACGTCGTGTCGCTCGACGCCGCGCGCGCCGTGCGTGTTGGAACGCGGGACGTGGGCGTCACCCTCGAGCGTGACGGGCGTGGTCGAGCGGCGCGGATCGGGTCGTGGTGGAGGAGCCCCTCGAAATCCGGATCGCCGGCGACGCGGTGGCCGTGACGAGCGAACGCCGGGTCACGACGAAGACCTCGTGCTCGGGTTTCTCCCGCGCCGAAGGCATCGTGCGGACCGCGGCGGACGTGGGAAGCGTTGTTCACTGCGGGCGCCCGGCGACGACGGGTATGGAAACGTCATCGACGTGACGCCCGGCCCTGGCGTGGCCCTCGACTGGGAAAAGCATGCCGTGCGGCGCGGCGGCCTCACGTCGAGCGCCTGCGGTGTTTGTGGGCGGCGCACCATCGATGACCTCCTCGCGCGCATCGCACCGGTTCCTTCGGACGCCCGCGTTCCCGGCGCGCTCATCGCGCATGCGATGGCACACCTCCGCGCATCGCAGCGACTCTTCCGGGCCACGGGCGGGCTCCATGGCGCGGTCGCCGTGGCGGGGACGGAACCCGCTCGCCGCAGCGGAAGACGTGGGCCGGCACAACGCCGTCGACAAGGTGTCGGGTGCGTCCTTCGCCGCGGCGAAGATGCGCCGCTCCTCGCCGTGAGCGGCCGCATCGGTTTCGAGATCGCAAAAGGCCGCGGCGGCGCGCTTCGTGGCCGTGGCGGGCGTGTCGGCGCCGAGCCCCTCGCCATTGATCTGGCGGAGCGAACGGGCATGGTGCTCGCGGGTTTCGTGCGCGATGGCCGCATGAACGTGTACGCCGGGCGCGAACGGATCGACACGCCGTGAGTTCGTCCGCGGTGTGGCTTGCGGTGTTCGTCGGCGGGCGGAGCAGGCGCATGGGTTCTCCAAAGGCTTCTCCCCGATGCGAATGGAGTACCGCTCCTTGCCCGCTGGATTGGGCTCGCGGACGCGGTCGGGCTCGTCCCGTGCGTCGTCGGTGACGCGGCACCCTACGCGGCGCTCCTCGCCGAGCTTGAACGCAAACGCGGCGCGCCCATCACGCGCATCGTCGATTCACCCGCGGGCGTCGGGCCCCTCGGTGGTTTGCGCGCCGTCCTGGCGCACGCCGGCGACGCCACGGTCGTTGTGGTTGCGTGCGACATGCCGGCGGTTGGGTCGAAGACCTCACCGCCTTCCGGTCCGCCCCCGTCGGGCGATCCTCCGCGCCGGATCCCGCCGCCGTCGTGAGCCAGCGGATCGACGGCGAAGGGCGCGCGACGTGGGAGCCATTTTTCGCTCGGTACGAAGCCCGCGCGTCCCTCGCGGTGGTCGACGCGCTTCTCGCGACGGGTGAGCGCGCGCTCTTCCGGGTCGCCGAGGCGCTGCGTGCGGTGCCGTGGCATCCCGATCCGCGATGCTTCGTCGATTGGGACGTGCCCGACGATCTTCCTGGCGGCGCGCCTCCCGGCGGCGGGCCCATGCCGGGCGCGGATCGCCCCGGGTCGTGACGCTGCCCGGGGCGATGTTCGCCCGCGCGATCGCTCGCTTTCTCGCGCGCCCCGCGCCGCGCGGAGGCCATTTCGTTGCTGGGCCGTGCATCGCTCCCGTACGCTCGGTTCCGCCGTGACGAGCACCGCGCCCAGGACCCGCACTGCCAAAGTCGCCACCGGCGTGAAGTGGCTGCTGGTCATGAGCTTCGGGTTCCTCCTCGCACTCCCGGTGGTCGCGTTCGCCGTGTGGACGCGCGTGGCGACGGGCGAAGAAACCACCTACGGCGACGACGACCGTCCGCGCGTGCTGCTCGTGGGCAATAGCTTCTTCCGCGAGCACGACCTTGCGGCCATGGTTGGGCACCTTTCCGAATCGTCGGGCGCGGTGCGTCCGCTGTCCGTCACGTCACTGACGCGCGACGGCGCCACTTTGACCGACTTTGCTTCGCGGTGGCTCGTGACTCGCCGCTTCGACGATGGGTGGCGCACCGTCGTTCTCCACGGCGAGGGGTTTCAGGCAGTCACCGACTACGCTGGCTACGTGGAAGCGGGCACGAGTCTCGCGGCCGGCATTCGCCGGGGCGCGGCACGCCCGATTCTGTACACCACCGCCGCGTACCGTGCGGACGAGCCGCGCATGACCGCCCTCACGAGCCCCGTCGCCACCGCCATCGTCCAGGACGTGATCATGAACGCCAACATCGACGTCGCGCGGCGTTCCGGCGCCACCGTTTCGTTCGGTGGCGCTGCCCTGTCCTGGTGTGAACACGTGCGCCCAACCGCCGGGGGACCCACGAAGTCCTTCTACGCGGACGACGGGATCCACCCCTCACTCCTTGGGAGCTACCTGATGGCGTGGGCGATCCTCCGGCTCGCGGACGAGAAGGTTCCCGCCCCCGACGGCCCCTGGTGGAAGCCGGACGAGCTCACGAACGACGAAGCCGCGTGGATTCGGCGGTGCGCGTCCGACGCCCCGAGGTTTGGGTTGCCCCCGCGCCCCGCGGCGGCCCCGCCCGCGACGGAGGAGCCCGCTTCGGCGGCGGACGACGAGGCCGCCTCTGCCGAGAAAGCCAGCAAACGCTCCCGGCGCCGCCACGCGCGACGCCGCCGCTCGCGTACACCGAAGAAGGTGCCCGCGCCGAGGAAGCTCAGCCGGTAGTCACGGGGCGGATCTTGAGCTCCGCGAGCTGCTCGGGCGTCACCTGCCCCGGTGCGCCGGTCATCAGGTCGTTTGCGCGCTGCGTCTTCGGGAAGGCGATGACGTCGCGGATGGACTCGGTCTCGCACGCGAGCATGGCGATGCGATCCATGCCAAACGCAATGCCGCCGTGGGGCGGCGCACCGAAGCGGAGCGCGCGGAGGAGGAAGCCGAATTTTTCCTCGGCTTCGGTGTCCGAGAGGCCGATGACCTTGAAGATCTTCGCCTGCACCTCGGGATCGTGCACGCGGATGGAGCCGCCGGCGATCTCGAAGCCGTTCAGAACGAGGTCATACCGGTAACACGTGACCTTGCCCGGGTCCGAATCGAGGAGCGGCACATGATCGTCGTGCGGGCGCGTAAAGACGTGGTGCGCCGCGGCCCAGCGGTTTGACGTTTCATCGTGCTCGAAGAGCGGCGGCTCGACGACCCAAAGGAAGTTCCAGTCGCCGCCGCTGCCGTTCTCGGGGATGTAGCCGAGCTTCTTCCCGAGGTGCACGCGGAGGTTCGCCATCACGGTGTGCACCTTCGCGGCCGGACCGAACTGGAAGAGCACCAGGTCGCCGCTCTTGGCGCCGGTTGCTTCGTTGACAGCCGTGCGGAAGGCGTCGGTCACCGTCTTGGCAAGCGGGCTCTGCTGCCATTCGCCGCCGTCGCCGATGCGCGCGCGGGCGAGGCCCTTCGAGCCCATCTGCTTGACCACCTGCTCGAGCTTGTCGAGCTCGCTCCGCGAAAGGCTCGCCGCCTTGTCCGCCGGGACGACCATGGCCTTGACGATCTCCGCCGGGAGGTCCTTCCGGTACGCGCCGCTCGCGAACTTTTCGGCGATGGGCGTCAGCATGGGGATGCCGCCGCCGTTGTGCTCGACGGTGAGCTCCGTGAGATCCGTGTGCTCGAGGCCGAAGCGCATGTCGGGCTTGTCGTTTCCGAAGCGCCGCATGGATTCGTCGAAGGGGAGCCGCGGGAACGCGCCGCTCGGGAAGCGCTCGTGGAGGTCCACGCCGAGCGCGCCCTTCCAGAGCGCGAAGATGAGCCCCTCCATCATCTTGAAGAGGTCGTCCTGGTTGATGAAGCTCATCTCGATGTCGATCTGCGTGAACTCGGGCTGCCGATCGATGCGGAGATCCTCGTCGCGGAAGCAGCGCACGATCTGGAAGTACCGGTCGTAGCCGCCGACCATGAGGAGCTGCTTGAAGAGCTGCGGGCTCTCCGCCAGGGCGTAGAACGAAGCGGGGTAGAGACGTGACGGAACCAAGAAGTTCCGCGCGCCGCCCGGCGTGTACTTCACGAGGAAAGGCGTCTCGACCTCGAGGAATCCGTTGTCCGCGAGGTAGCCCCGCGTCGCCTGGTAAAGCTTGCTTCGCCGAATCAAGTTCTGCTGGAGCTGCGGGCGGCGCAGATCGAGGAAGCGGTACTCGAGGCGCTTCTCTTCGTTCGTGTCGATGTCGTCGGCGATCTCGAAGGGCGGCGTCTCGGCGCGGTTGAACACCACCGCTTCGTGCGCCACCACCTCGACGGCGCCCGTGGCCATCTTCGGGTTCCGCATCGCACCGCGGTCGCGCACCGTGCCGCGAAGGCCCACGACCCATTCGGGCCGCGCGCGGTCGCCCACGTCGAACGGGTTCTTGTCGACGGCCGGGTCGAACACGACCTGCGTCAGCCCCGCGCGGTCGCGCAGGTCGATGAAGATGCACCCGCCGTGATCGCGGCGGCTTTGCACCCAACCGAACAGCACCACTTCGGTGCCGATGTCCGACTCGCGCAGGGCGCCGCAGTCGTGGGTACGCTTAAGTTCGTCGATGAATCGCGCCAAGGCGCCTCCAAGGGTGAGTCGCGCAAGGTACCGTCTGCGGGGACGAGTTCAAGGAGTACGCCGAAGAACCGCACGCCGGTGGGTCGGCCGCCCCGGGGCCCGGCCGGAAATTACGCCTTCGGAGGCGAATTCCTGCACAACGGACCCATGACCCTCTTTGCCGTCGGATTCTTCGCTGGGGTGGGCGTGATGCTCGCGACGCTGTTCATGGCGCACGCGTTTTCGCCCTCCCGGTAGACCGTGTCGATGTCGCGCTAGGCCCGAGCACCGGACGCAAGGCCCGGGGCAACGCGGAGCGGGCGCGACGCGCTACACGATTTGGGTGGGGAAGGTCGCATAAACCTTCCCGTCGCGGCCACGCGTGAAGTTCGCCACGAAGGAATGGCGACGGCCATGCGCGTTGAACGAAATCGTACCCACGTCGAAGGTGCTCACGGCGCTGTCGTCGCGCACGTCGAAGGCGATGGGGGAGCCGGTGACGCGCGGTCCCACGGCGAACGCCAGTTCGATGCGTTGGCCGTGGCTTGTCTCGAGGACCGCGGGCTGCTTACGCATGGGCGCGATGATCTGTTCGATGGCGGCGCTCGTTCGCGCGACGGCCGGATACGCGGCGCCGGGACTCGAGCCGAGACCGAAGCCTCGCGACTGGGCGGCGGAACGAAGGACGGGTCGCGACATGCGGCCGTGACTCTGCAACTCCCGATCCAGTTCCATGGCGGGGGGAATCATTCGCGTATTCCGGTGGGCACGGCAACCGGTGACCCCGAAATGCCTCCCGTACAGGCGCATTGTGGGCTCTTTGGACCCTGTCCGGGTCCTGCGCGGCGCCCGGCGGCGGGGGCAGGGCCCGGGTCGTCAGAGCCGGAACCGGAGACCGAAGCTCGGCATCAGCACGAACCCGTGCACGTCGCCTTCGGCGCCCCCGATGTCGCCGCTCCACCACTCGTGCTGCACCGTGAGCTCGAGGAGCCCGAGCAATCCGCGGAAGCCCGTGCCGAGGCCCACCGTGCCGCCGGCGCGCACGCCCACGCCATCCACGGGACTCGCATCGCCGAAGAGCTCGCCGCTGACCCGATCGAGTCCAAAGCGCGGTCCCACGTAGAGCTCGACGACGGAACCGTAATTTGCCCCAAGGACGAGGGGCAGGTCCGCGCCGAAGGCGGCGCCGTGGCCGTCGGCCGGGTCATCAAACCCGCCGCCGTAGACGCCCGGTGCAAAGAGCAGCACGTAGCGCGTCGTCCCGTCATTCGAGAGCTCCCATGCGTAGCGCACGTCGAAGCGCGCGAGGGTGCCCGAGACCGTGATCCCAAGATCGAGGTTCCGCGAAAGGCCCACGCGCGCCTGACCCGCCGGGCTCACGCCGGCGCGAGCGGCGCGCTCGGGGATCGACGTGTTCCGCCCCGCTGCGAGTTTGCCGGTGGGGACGCGAGCGTTGCCGCCGGCCGTGAGCTCCACGCGGCCCGTGGGCGTTGTGCCGCCGCCCGTCCAAAGGGGAAGCCCCGCGCTGCAGCCCGAGACCAACAGCGCCATGGCGAAGAGCGGAGCGGCGGACGACCGGCGGCGCATCATGGGCGCGCGACGATAGCGCAGTTCGGCGCCGCGGGGGGCGTCGAGGCGGATTACGGCGAGAGCTTGTCGTCGATGTGCGCGTTGGCGCGGGCGAGCATCAGCGGGCCCTGGAGCGTACCGGTGTCGTGGTCGGCGTAGTCGAAGATCATGATCGTTCGCTTGGCCGGGAAGGTGCTCGTCGGCGCGGCGCCGCCCTTCCAGGCGAGGCCGGGGAAGCCACAGTTCACGGGCGCGCTGGCGGTGATGACGTCACCAAAGCCGAAGTGCCACGCGTCGAACCCGCCGATGTCCGATGCGAGGCGGCAGTTGCTCGACACGGGGACGATATGGTCGGGCACGCCGTGTCCGATGAAGATCGATGTGTTGAACTTCTTGAACTCCTCGGCGTACGTCACCGGCGATCGTTCCGCGTAGGCCGCGGGCACCTGATCCGGCTTTCCGCCGCACTGTTCCTCGAGGTCCTGGATGCCTTGCGTGAGGCGCGGGTGGAGGAAAAAGAGCGTGATGTCGTTGAGTTCATTCGCCCAGAGCCTGTGCACGTCGGCCATGTCCGCGGGGCCAAACACGTTCGATACGGCAAGGATGCTGCCCGGGTGGAGGGTCTCTTCGGCGAGGAGCACTCGCATGCTGACGCATCCGCCGTGCGAGAACCCGATCATGCCGACGCGCGTCGTGTCGACGTAGTCGAGGGTCTTGGCGATCTGAAGCATGCGCCGCACGTCGTAGATCTCGCCCTTGCAGAACTCGATCTCGCCGTCTGACATGCCTTCGCCGCGGTAGGCGGACTCGAACGCCGCGTAGCCCTTTGAGGCGTAGTTGGCGACGTAGCTCTGCCCGTAGGCATTGAGGCCGTGGTTGACCATGAGGATCGGGTACTTGCCGGCGGCCGCCGGTCGGCACGCGGTGCCTTCGATGGTCAAGCCTTCGGACAGGTACGTAACGCGTTTACAAACCACGCCTTGAACGGGCGTGCTGAAGTCGGCCTCGGATTCCCAGGTGAGTGGGCCCGTGACTTCCGTGTATGGCGAGTTCGTGGAGCCGTCGCCGGGCGGCGTGCTTCCGTCGCCGTTGTCCGCCTTGCCGTCGCCGCGGTCCTCCCCGTCGGAGACGCTGCCGTCGGAGTCCGTCGCGCCATCGTTCGTCGCCGTGCTCGAATCGCCGCAGCCCAGGGCGAACGCGATCAGAAGAGTCGACAGGAGAATGCGGAAAAGCGAAGAAGAACCCACGTCGTGCATGGTGTGGGCCGCCCCGCACGAAGGCAAGCATTGCGACGGATGTCGCGAAACGTGGGATGCGACTACTTGCGGAAGCGCGAGGGAAATTCGTTCTCGGCAGCGCGCTTCTTGAGCTCGTCGTCTTCCGGGTGCACACGGAGCGCGCGCTTGATGAGCACGTCTTCCGTCTCGCGGTGGTTCGGATCGGGCAGGCAGCACTCCACGGGGCACACCGCTTGGCACGCCTCCTGCTCGAAGTACCCAACGCACTCCGTGCAGAGCTCGGGGTCGATCACGTAGATCTCGTCGCCCTCGCTGATGGCTTGGTTCGGGCACTCCGGCTCGCAGGCGCCGCAGTTGATGCAGTCTTGGGTGATGTGGGTGGCCATGGCGTCTCGGCGCTCCGAACGTTTTGCGTCTTATAGTGGCGGGTCCCGAGCGCGTCAACGCGTTGGCGTGGCGGGATCGCTACGAAATTGTGGGTAGGCGGACGCCTCGTTTGCCCTTCGCGCGGCCACGTGCGCGGGTGCCGGTCGGAACGTCGAGCGAGCCGTCCTCCATGACCATGTTGGCCACGAGGTCATAGTCGGCGGCGTCGTTGACGACCGCGCGCACGATGTCGCCCGGTTCGGCTTCGCCGTTGGCGACGTAGATCTTGCCGTCCACTTCGGGCGCCTGCCCCCACCAGCGCCCCTCGAGCAAGAAGTCGCTCTCGTCGCTTGGTCCGTCGATGAGCACGTCGAGTTCGGTGCCGCGGAGCGCCTTGAGCCGTCGCCGCGAGATGGGTCGCTGGAGCGACATGAGTTTCCGGTGGCGTGCGCGCCCGACCTTCTCGGGCACGAGGTCGTCCATGCCGCCCGCGTGCGTGCCCTCCTCGTGCGAGTAGAGGAACACGCCCACGTGGTCGAACTCCGCCCACTTCACGAAGGCGGACAGGGCTTCGAAGTCTTCGTCCGTTTCGCCGGGATGCCCCACGAGGAACGTCGTTCGGAACACGAGGTGCGGGATGCGCGTGCGGAGCTTCTCCACCACGCGGTAGAGGCGATCGCCGCCGTGGCCGCGGCGCATGCGGCGCAGCATCGGGTCGCTCGCATGCTGGAGCGGCATGTCGATGTACGGCAGCACCTTCGGGTGATCGGCGAGGAGCGACACGAGTTCGTCCGTGAGCGTCTCCGGGTAGAGATAGTGGAGTCGCAGCCAGCGCAGGCCGTCCACGTCGCCGAGGGCGCGAACGAGTTCGGCGAGCTTGGGCTTTTCCGCGAGATCGCGCCCATAGGCGATGGTGTCTTGGCTGACGAGGTTCGCTTCAACGAGCCCCATGTCGACGAGCTGCTCCACTTCGCGCACCACGTCGTCGATGGGCCGCGACCGCTGCTTGCCGCGGATGCCAGGGATGGCGCAGAAGCTACAGATGCGGTTACAGCCTTCGGCGATCTTCACGAACGCGCTGTGGCCCCGCACCGACAGGCGCCTCGGGTCGGTGGCGCGGATGGTCCAATCGGCGGGGTTGCCGACGAGCATGCGCGCCGCGCCCCCTTCGAGGACCTTTCCGAGCTTGAGCATGTCGCTTGAGCCAAGGAAGTGATCGACCTCCGGCATGTCCGTGGCGAGGTCGTCGGCGTAGCGCTGCGAAAGGCAGCCCGCGACGACGAGGGTCTGGCACGCGCCCGATTCCTTGTGCCGGCCCATCTCGAGGATCGTGTCGATGGACTCTTCCTTCGCCGGCCCGATGAAGCCACAGGTGTTGACGACGATGACCTCGGCGTTCGCCGGGTCGTCCACGAGTTCGAAGCCCTGGTTCGCGCCCACGCCGAGCATCACCTCCGTGTCGACGCGATTTTTCGCGCAACCGAGGGAGCGGAAGTGGATGGTTTTGCGGGTGCCGGGCATGGGTCGAACGATCTTGCGCGGCTCGGATTGTGGTCGGCGGAGGCGGCCCGGGCAAACGGTCGGGGGGCGCGCGGGCGGCGGCGGGGAAGGGCCTGCTCCGGAAGAACCCCCGGGCGTCGACGTCGGGGATGGATGCGGGGCGTGGACGCAGGCCGTTGATGCGGGGCGCCCGGGGATGGGATGGTGGCCCGCGAGATGCCCTCCACCAACGACACGGTTCTTCCCATTGCGGTGCTCACACGCGTGCCCACGCCGGGTCGCGTGAAGACGCGACTTGAAAGTGTGGTGAGCCCAGAAGATGCGGCGCGCCTCCAGGAGGCGTTCCTCAAGGACGTGCTCGCCGCGAGCGCGCTCGTTCCCGGTGCGAAGGTGGAGCTTCACGTGGCGGGCGATCTCGCGCACCCCGCCATCGCGGCACTTCGGGAAACGTACCCTTGCTATGCGCAGGTCGAGGGCGACCTCGGTGCGCGCATCACCGCGGCGGCGGATCGTCTTGTGGCCGAATACGGACGCGCCATCGTGCTCGGGAGCGACGCGCCCACGCTGCCCGCTTCGTACCTTGAGGCTGCGGGCGCGGCCCTCGTCGATTCGGACGCCGTGATCGGTCCGACGGCGGACGGCGGCTTCTGCATTCTCGGCGTGCGTCGCGCGCTCGGCGAATCGCTGCTCGGAGTGCGTTGGTCGTCGTCCCACGCCTGTGCGGACGCGAGCGATCGACTGGAAGCGCGCTGCATGCGCGTGTCGCTCCTGGCGCCTTGGTACGACGTGGACACGCCGCGGGAGCTGTCGCTGCTGCGCGCGCACCTTGAAACCGCGCCCCTTGCCGCGCCCTATACGGCACGCGTGCTCCGGCAGGTGACGTTCAAGGAATTCGCTTAGCGCCGGTCGTCCGCGCCGAAACCACTTCGTTTTCCGGGTGCCGAAGGGTGCCCAAGTGTGCAGACATTTGGAGTCGTCGGGCGTCGGCGCTACATTTTGGGGCGTGACGGAAGCCTTCAAGGGATCCGGCATGCGAGAGGGTGGACGGCTCGTCCCGGGATGGTCCGCTCTCCCCGAAAGCGGGGCGAAAGCCCTGCGACGGGGGAACCCAATCGCGAATCGAGGCGACGCAACCCCGCGTCGTCTCCACCAAGAACGCGCAGACAGGGCGACCCATCGCGAGGTCGATGGCCGCTGCGTGCCGGCCGCGCGCCGGGGAGGTCAGTGATATGCAATATGAAAGTAGGTTCGCTGGTGGCTCATCGATGGAGAAGCTCGATTAGCCCGCACTGACCAAGGTGCGCGCGAGCTTCCGAAGGAAGCCGCCGGCGTTACCAACGGGGGAGTGGCCTTTGGGCTGCTCCCCCGTCGTTTTCTGTGTTTTTGGCATCTGCACCTGACGGTGCAGATCGCGGAGTTGGGCGTTTTCGCGACGTGGTGGGCGTGCGCTTTGCGCATGCGTTCGCGATGCGAACGCTTGGGGGGCCACCGTCGCGACGCGGATGGGGCATCTGCACCTGACGGTGCAGATCGCGGAGTTGGGCGTTTTCGCGACGTGGTGGCGTGCGCTTCGCGCATGCGTTCGCAATACGAACGCTTGGGGGGCCACCGTCGCGACGCGGATTTGGCATCTGCACCTGACGGTGCAGATCGCGGAGTGTGCGTGCGCTTAGCGGGTGGGGCCGGGGGGGACGCTGGGGGTGGCGGCGGGGGATACCGGACGCGGGCCTTCGCCTTCGAAGGCCTCGTCGAGGATGTGAAAGGTGCGGCCCGCGAGGGCCACGAGATAGAACGCCGCGGCGATGGCGCCGCCACCAAGGAGCAACTCCACCGAGAAGCGCAGTGGGTGATTCGCGCCGAGGACGGCGAGGGTCTGCACCGCAAGGTTCGGGACGAACGCGGCGACGAACAACCCGCGGGATGCGCGCCGACGGAGGCGCCCAAGCACACGGCGCGAAGGGGGCGCATCCACCGTGACCTGCAGCGTGCGAGGCATGAAGATCTCGAACACGAACCACATGGAAATCAGGTAGACGGCGGACGCGAAGATCGCGCCGAACATGCAGGTCACCGCGAATTGCGACGCCGCGACGTGGAAATCGAGCGTCGAAAACTCGCGCCGGAACGCCGCAAATTTGAGTCCGGCCGTGGCCACCCAGATCCCGAACACGACGATCGAACAGAGCTCCATCGCCGGAATCGAACGGTCACGGCGCCGCGCTCGATCCGCGAGGGACATGGCCCGCCTGCGGCTGCGGAACGACGCCGGCTCTTTGATGTAATGCATGACGCCGATACCGAAGAGAAGCCCAACGAACTGGCTGAACGCGATCACCCAGCCAACTCGCGAGGCGTACGCCTCGTGGGCGTTCGGGTACGGCTCGAGGAGTGCGAGGGACATCTTCGCGGAGAGCGATGCCCCGAGGAGGCTCACGAACAGAATCGGGATCGTGCCGAGGTACGGCCAACGGAAGAACCATTTTCGAGGACCGCTCTGCGGTCTTGCGAAGAACTCCGAGAGCTGTCGGTTCGCGCAGTGCCTGAGCTGTTTGGCAACCGACTCGGCCGTGGGGCGAAGGACCGGTTCGGGGTTCATGCACTCAAGGGCCAGCTCCACGACCCGTTGCCACCGCGGTTCCGTGACGATCGGCGCCGGGGGGCGGAGGCGAGCCGCGATGCGTGTTTCGCGGTCGGCGCGCGGGTCGTCCTCGAACGCCCGCACACCGAAAAGCATCTGCCAGAGCATGACGCCGACGGCGAACACGTCCGCCGAGGGCGAGGGCTGAAAGTGGATCTCGCGCCGAAGAAACGCCCCAAGGACCTCGGGCGCCATGTACGGGAGCGTGCCTCCGAGGCCCTGCGGCGACGTGGATTGCGACGGCGACTCGAGCACGCTCATGTTGAAGTCGGCGAGCCGTGCGTTGCCGGCCGAATCGACAAGCACGTTGTCCGGTTTGACGTCGCAGTGGGTGACACCCTGCGCGTGGGCGTGGGCCAATGCGCTCGACACCTGCGACAGGAAGTGCACAACGATTTCCTCTCGCGTCGCGTCGCGGAGATACCGCCGCGCACCCGAATCCCCGGGGACGGGTTCGCCGAGTCCACGCACGCGCGCATCAAGTGTCTCGAGGAGCGCCGTACCCGTGACGGAGCCCGCGGCTGCTTCCGCGTCCGCGATGAGTGACCCGAGCGACCCGCCCGAGACGAGCTCGGTGACGATGAGGAGGTGGCCGTCCGAAAGCGCCCGCTGGTCGTGCACCTTGAGGATGCACGGGTGATCGAGTTTCGCGAGGAGGCTGCCCTCCGCCGGAGCGGAGTCGGAGATCTTGAGCGCGACGCGGCGCTCGAGGGAAATCTGCCGCGCGGAGAAGACCTCCGCGAAGCTGCCCTTGCCGATGGAAAGGAGCAGCTGAAAGTCCGAAAGGCCAGCAAAGCGCGCGTTCGCGTCCCGCGCGAGAGCCCGCTTGGCGGCGAGCTCCGCATGCAGATTTCGCTCCGTTTGCGCGTTTCCAAACGCCGCGCCCCGCACCGGTCTTGGCTCCCCCAACGGCCCTGCCTCGGCGCACAGCGTAGACGTCACCGCGATCGAAGGAAACCATTCCGGTGCGCCGGAACGTGTGGGTCCGCCGTTGGCTACGTCGCGCGGGACCGGGGCAGCAAGGACTTCGCGGTGCCCACGGCGGTCAGGTAGGCGGCGAGGCCCGCGGCGAGGAGCGGGCGGCCGCTCTGACCTCGCAAGCATGTGACGAGCTCGCTCCAGTTCGATGCGTTTGACAGCGACACAACCGTTGCCAGGGATGCTCCGGGCACGCGCGTCGTGTGCCACCAGCCGAATGGGTTGAAGAGGCTCTCGCCCGCGTTCACCACAACCTTCGTACCCTTGGCCTTGGCGAAGAGCGGATACTTGGTCGTGTCGACGTTGTCGACGTCGACGATTTCGGAGAACCGCTCTGTGCCGCGTCGGTAGAGGTACGGTTCCTGGTCCGGCGCGAAGACCGTGAACTCCTTCGAGCCGTAGTGCTGCGTGATGAACGCGTGCACGCCGAGGTCGTCGATGTGCAGGTACGGAAACACGCGGCGGCCCGCGAAGTTCACTTCGATCTTGCCCTCACGGTTTAGGCGGCGGTTTACGCGGCCGATGCGGTAGTCATCTTGGAGCCAATTCGGTCGAACGAACTCGGGCGTCGGCAGCACGTGATCGACGAGGTCCGGGAACACGTCTTCGAGGGGCTGCTCGCGCAGGAACGGCCCGGGCTCGCCCGAGTCCGACGTGATGGCGTCCATGAAGTCCGAAAGGCGCATCTCGCCTTGGTCGGTGGAAACGCGCTTGTCCGGGTACCGCTCCTTGAACCACGCGGGCGTCCACGAGGACGCCTTCCACTTTGCGGTGGCATCGGTGAGCACCACCGGCCGGCGCGGCAAGAGGTACTCGCGTTCAAACTCAACATAGGAAAGGCCGCTTCGGCGGTCGACGGACATGGAGGGAGTCTATCCGGTCTGAGTGCGGCGACCTATTTGGGTTTTCGGCTTTCGCGAGCCGAAAAACGCCTTCCGATCTGCGATCCCTCCCCGGTGCTACCGTCCGCGGTCATGGCTGGTGATTGGGAGCGGTTGGGGCGGTTTGACCGGGGTCATGAGGCGGAGCTCCTTCGGGCGATGCTCGCGTCCCATGGCATCGCGAGCGAAGTGCGAGGAGCAGATCTCGGCGCCGGCGTGGGGCAGTTGCCCGGTGGGATGGTGGAAGTGTGGGTTCACGCGACGGATCTCGACGCCGCGAGAGCTCGGTGGAAAGAGTTCGTCGAACCGTCGGATACGCCCCACGGACCGCGTGCGCTCGGGCTCTTTCCTCGAACCGTGATCGCCGCGCTGATCGCGCTCGGCGGGTTTGGGGTGGGCGCGATCTACGTCACGCGACGCGCCGAGGCGATCCGTTCGGATGGGCTCGTGCCGAAGGCGCGGGACAAGAAGGGCTGCACAGCGTTCGTCGACCCGGAGAGCGGCGTCACGATGCTGCTCGCGTGCGACACAAACCTCGACGGCAAACCCGAGAAGGAAACACTGTTCACGCACGAGGGGCTGCGCTACCTCGAACGGATCGACGCGAATCAGAATCGCGTCTGGGAACAGGAAACCTGGTTCGATCGCCTTGGGAACCCGTACTCCAAACAAGAGGATGCGGACGAGGACGGTTGGCAAGAGCGGGTGACGCACTTCAACCCGACCGGTAGCGTTGCCTCCGTGTCGGAAGATACGGACGGCGATGGTCGGATGGACACGGTCTTTCGATACGACGAGGAGATCCTGGGGTTTCTCGACGACCTCGACGTGAATCATGCGTCCGCGGTGGAAGAGCTTCGTGCCATCGCCAGTAAACCCGACGCGGACATGCGTTATCGCGTCCTCTTTGCGTTGGTCGACTGGATCGGTTCGTCGGCCGCGGAGGAGAAACCCGACGGGTTCGCGGAGTGGCTCGGGGAGCGAAAACTCGACCCACACACGGAAACCGTCGCCAACGCGCTCCTGGACGTGAGCGACGCAAGCGCTTCATCTGACCCCCTGGTCGCGTACGACCTCTTCACTGCGTGGAGGGACACACGGGTGCCAGGCTTTCGGCTCCCGGCGGCTGCGCGCGCAATTGCGTTCAAAGTTTATGACGGGCTGCTTCAGAGGGGGCTGCCTCCGGTGGCGGGTCTCCTGTTCGAGCGAACGTTGGCCTATGACCCCACGTTTCTCGACTTCCCGAAACACATCGCACGGGCGGCCGACGCGGACACAAACCTGGGCATCTTTCGTGACCTCGAGTCCGAGCTTGCGCGCACGACTCTTCTGCAAGCCATGGTCTCGGTCGGTCAAATCAGCGAAGCCGACCAGAAGGCGGCGCTTGCTGCGCCGGATGCCGCGGAACATGGCGTAGAAAAATGAATGGGAGACGACCGGCACGGGTCGCCGGAACCTCCCGAATAGCACAAACGCAATTGCTTGATCGTTGAGGGCATGCCACGGCTCGTCCATGGCTGACACCGCGACCCACGTTCACCTCGCCATCGACTACATCGAGATTTCCGTCACCGACGTCGCCGTCGCGAAGCGGTTCTATGCGCAGGCGTTTGGTTGGACGTTCACGGACTACGGTCCCGACTATGCGGGCTTCAAGGACAGCCGCGGTGGTGCGGAGGCGGGCGGGCTCGCGCGGGTGGACTCGGTCGCCGTCGGTGGCCCCCTGGTCGTCCTCTATTCGAACGAGCTCCAGGCGACCTTCGACGCGGTTGAGGGCGCAGGGGGCCGCATCACAAAGGCGATCTTCGAATTCCCGGGCGGCAAGCGCTTCCAGTTCGCGGACCCCAGCGGCAACGAACTCGCGGTCTGGTCCGAGCGATAGGAAATTCGACCTCGACCGGGGGCGAGGCGAAGGGCGTTGGCAGCGATCGTCCGGAGATTCCCGAAACCAGATGCGGAATCGCGTTGGCCAATCCCGCTCCCCCAACAAAGCACGCAAAGCCGATGTACCAGGGCATGTGCTGTCGCTAGCACGCATTCGAGAGCAAGTCGTGATCCGGAGGAGGTAGGGTTGCCGCATGCGATTCGTTCTTGGGGCGACGGCGCTCCTCCTTGCGTTGGCCGCCTGTGGTGATGACGGAGGGGGGAGCAATCCCTGCGAAGTGGCGGAGGCCGCGGAGACCGTTTGCGAGCCACAAGGCGCGCCGGTCGGGTACTCGTGCCTCGGTGTGCTCACAGGGACCTGCGCTGGCGACGCGGTTCGCGAGTGGAACACCGCGTGGGCGTGCATCAAGGCCAAGTGCAAGGACGGCTCCACCCAACGCGCCGCCGAATCCGCCTGCCACGACGAAGGCAAAGACATCCCCAACGCCTGCGGCGAAGGCATCTCCCAATCCACCTCCAACGACGGCGGCTGATCGCCTGCCTCAGCAGGCGATGCCGACAAGGACGACTTCCGTTTTAACGTCTAGCGCTTCGCACTAGACGTTAAAACGGAAGTGCATGACGTCGCCGTCGTGGACGACGTATTCCTTGCCTTCGGTGCCGAGCTTGCCGGCGGATTTGACGGCGGCTTCGGTGCCGAGTTCGAGGAGGTCGGCGCACTTCATGACTTCCGCGCGGATGAAGCCGCGTTCGAAGTCGGAGTGGATCTTGCCCGCGGCTTGCGGTGCCTTGGTGCCGCGCTCGATGGTCCAGGCATGCACTTCGGGGTCGCCCGCGGTGAAGTAGGTGATGAGGTCGAGCATGCGGTAGCCGGTGCGGATGACCGAGTTGAGCCCCGCTTCCTCGAGGCCCACGGACGCGAGGAACTCCGGGCGGTCTTCGTCGGCGAGCTGCATGATCTCTGCCTCGATCGCCGCACAAATGACGACCACGGGCGCATCCGTGCGCTTGGCCATTTCGCGCACCTGCTCGACGAGCGGGTCGCCCGCCGCGCCGTTGGCGAGCTGCGATTCCTTCACGTTCGCCACGTAGAACATGGGCTTTGACGTGATCAGGAACAGGTCGTGGAGGATCCGCTTCTCGTCCTCGTCGCTGGTCGTGTACTCGGCGGCGGGGCGGCCCGCGTCGAGGATCTTCTCGAGCGCTTCGCACACCGTGACGACTTTCTTCTCCGTCGCGTCGTTGCCCTTCGCTGCGCGGCGTGCCTTGTCGAGGCGCTTCTGCACAGCATCGAGGTCCTTGAGTTGGAGCTCGGTCTCGATGGTCTCGATGTCGGCCTTCGGGTTCACGCGGTTGTCGACGTGAACGATGTTCTCGTCCTCGAAGCAACGAACCACGTGCGCGATGGCGTCCGCTTCGCGGATGTTCGAGAGGAACGCGTTCCCCTTGCCTTCTCCCTTCGACGCGCCGCGCACGAGGCCGGCGATGTCCACGAAGTCGACCGTTGCGGGCACGACCTTCGCCGGTTTGAAGAGCTTCACCAACGCTTCGAACCGCGGGTCCGGCACCGGCACGACGCCGTGGTTCGGCTCGATGGTGCAGAACGCGTAGTTCGCCGCTTCGGCCTGCTTGGACGAAAGCGCGTTGAAGAGGGTGGATTTCCCGACGTTCGGGAGCCCGACGATGCCGACAGAAAGGCCCATGCGAATCGGGCGGCTTTTACCGCGTGGACGTCACGCCCGCAAACACGGTAGAAGTTCGGCGAAGTGGCACGCGCGCGTCACCGATTCGGCACAGGCCGGAGCAATCTTGGGGCCCACACATGAAGCGCCAAATTTTGGTGGTCGAAGACGAGCCGGATCTCGCTGACCTCGTTGCATACAACCTCGAACAGGAGGGCTTCGCGGTGAGCGTTGCCACGTCGGGGGCCACGGCACTCTCCATGGCCAGGGCCAACTGCCCGGACCTCGTGGTGCTCGACATCATGCTGCCCGACATCACGGGCATCGACGTGTGCCGGCAGCTCCGCGCGAACAAGGCTACGCAGGCCGTGTCCGTCATCGTTCTCACGGCGAAGGGCGAGGAGTCGGATCGCGTCGCGGGCTTCGAGGCGGGCGCCGACGACTACGTCGTCAAACCGTTCTCGCCGCGTGAACTCCTCCTGCGCGTGAACGCGGTACTGCGGCGCAGCGCCGCCGGGGCGGAACCGAGCACGGAGGATGTGCTCACCTTCGGTGTCCTCACGATCAACATGCCGCGCCACGAAGTGGCGGTGTCCGGCGAGCGCGTCGACGTGACGCCCATCGAGTTCAAGTTGCTCCATGACTTGGCGACGCGGCGCGGTCGTGTTCAGAGCCGCGACGATCTTCTGGCGCGCGTGTGGGATTACGCGGCCGGCGTCGAATCGCGCACCGTCGACACGCACGTCAAACGCCTCCGTGTGAAACTCGGGGCGGCGTCCGATTACATCGAGACCGTGCGCGGCATCGGCTACCGCATGCGCGACGACATCGAGTAGGCCCGGCCGATGAGCGTTCGCCAGAGCCTCATTGCCGTCGTCGCATCGTCGGCGCTGGCCATCGTCATGACGGCGCTTGCCGTGGGCTCCTCCGGTGCGACCGGCGCCGGGCCGCTGGCGCTCGTGGCGATCATCGCCAGCATCGGTCAGGCCCTCGCGCTTCTTCGGCTCATCCACCGCCCCGTGGCGGACCTCACCCGCATGGCCAAGGCCCTCGCCGCGGGCGATGCGCACGCGCGGACGGCGGTGGCCGCCGGCGATGAGTTCGGGCAGCTCGCCGGTGTGCTCAATGTCGTCGCCGCGGAGCAGGGCAAACGCCTCGCGTCCATGCGCACCGAAGAGGAGCGCCTCCGCACCGTGCTCGACGGAATGGTCGAAGCGGTGTTCGTCACCGATGGCGGCGGGGAGATCGTGCTCGCCAATCGCGCCTCCTTGGCCCTCGTGCACGCGGACCCCGTGGGCCGGAAGGCCGTGGAAGTGATCGAGTCACCGGCGCTTCGCGAGGCGCTCTGGGCGGGGCTTCGCGGCGAGGCGTCGTCGGTGAGTGTCGACACGGCCATTGGCAAGGAAGAGCGCTCGCTCTCTGCGCAGGTCTCGCCGCTCCCCGAGCATGCGGGCGTCGTTGTCGTGATCCATGACGTGACCGAGCTCAAGCGTGTCGAACGCATTCGCCGCGACTTCGTCGCGAACGCGAGCCACGAACTCCGGACGCCGCTCACGGCCATCCGTGGGTTTTCGGAGACCCTCAAGGAGGGCGCCCTCGACAACCGGGAAATGGCGGGGCGCTTCGTGGACAAGATCCTCACGCATTCCCTGCGACTTCAGCGCTTGGCGGACGACCTCATCGCGTTGTCACGGGCGGAAACACCGAGCGAGATGCTCGAGAACGAACCCATCGATCTCCGGGAGGCGCTCCACGAGGTGGTCGCGAGCTTCGAGGCCCAGGCAAGCCTCAAGCACATCGCCATTTCGGAGGAGTACCCGTCCGAGCCGGTCGAAGTGTCGGCGAACCGCTGGGCCCTTGAGCACGTGTGCATGAACCTCGTCGACAACGCCATCAAGTACACGCAGGACGGTGGCCGCGTGACGGTCCGCTTTCGGAAGCAGGGCGCGGGCGCGGTGATCGAGGTGTCGGACAACGGCGCGGGCATTCCGCGCGAACACCAGGACCGCATCTTCGAGCGGTTCTACCGCGTCGACGGAGGCCGCTCGCGTGACCGTGGCGGCACGGGCCTCGGTCTCGCCATCGTCAAACACCTCACGCAGCGCATGGGCGCGGAGATTCGTGTCGAAAGCGAAACCGGCAAGGGCACGACGTTCATCCTGACGCTGCGCTGACAATCGCCGCCGCGTTCGTTGCGCGCCTCAAACACAAACGCCTTCGGAGGGCATGTCTCCGAAGGCGTTCATGTGTACTCAGGTCCCGTTTCACTCAACCGCCACTGCCAGGTCTGGTGGAGCCCTCTCCCCTCCGTACATGAGCTCCACCAGACAGGCAGTGCCGACTTGATGAGAACTAGATCCAAGACGCGTGCCAGCCGTGGCGACCGCGAGACTCTTCAGAAAATGCCCGTATCCGCGCCGAAAACCGGAGCGCCATCGGTTCCGGAGTGAAGTTGGCGCGCGGAACGCTCCACGTTTTGCAGTGTCACCGAACGGTGTGGTCAGCGGGAGGCGCGTTCGTCGAGCGGCGCGTCGTTCAGCGCGGTGCGGGCCCGTTGGGGGAGACTTTTCCGTGGGCCCGGGCCCGCGCGCGGTCCTTTTCGCAGGGGCACACGTGGGCCGCGGCCCCCGCCGCGTGGACGCCCGGGAGGGCCGGTTCATGGTTGTCGTTCGGCGCGGGGACACCGAGGAGCGCGGCAAGGGTTGCGGCGATGCGCGCATGGCTCAGCCGCACGTCGGATCGAGAGGGCGACACGTCCATGCCCCACGCGAGGCCCGGCACGACTTGGTCGTAGTCCCACGGCGTGCCATGGCTCGTGCCCGTGTTCGGTTTCCCGCCCTCGTCGAACACGTTGTAGGGCGCGGGCACGATGAAGAGGTCGCCGCGATTCAGGTCGTCGACGCTGAGCGCCGCCGCACGCGCCACCGGGTCCTCCGACTTGGCGAGGGTCTCCGCTTCGCGCGGGTCGTAGACCGAGTGCACCGACGGCCACGTGGCGAGCTCCGCCTTCAAGATGGGGAGGATCTCCGCGCGCCGTTTCTCGCCCGCGTCGCTCAAGTGCACGAGCGGCTTGATGAACGCCTCGACCCACGTGCCCTTGCCGAGCTTTTTCACCACCGCGGCGTTGAGCTTTTCGGTCACTTCGCCGCCCACGCGCACGACCTTGCGGCCCTCCTTCTGGCTGCGCTCGACGAGGGGCGCGTGCCCGTGGTCCGAACTCAGCACGAAGCTCACGTGCGGGCAGCGCTCCCGCACCCAGCGCACGAATGCGCCGAGGGCGCGATCCACGCGGCGCAGGTTGTCCAGGTACTCCCAGGAGTCCGGGCCGAAGGTGTGGCCGACGTAGTCCGTTGTGGATACCGACACGGTGAGCAGGTCGGGGATCGCGTCTTTGCAGAGGTCCTCCGCGTCGTAGGCGGCCTTGGCGAAATCGAGGAGATAGAGCGCGGAACCGGGCGTCGCGCGGAAGGTGTCCGCGGGATCGGTCGCGGCACGTGGGTCGTGCGGGAACGTGGCGCCGAGGCCGAAGGCGCCGCCTTCGCCCGGCTGGTCGTCCGGGCCCACGGTCCGCTCGAGCAGCGCCGGGTCCTCGGGGTTCCAGGCGGTGAGGTAGTCGCTCACGGGGTGTGATTTCGTCCAGTCCGCGACCCACGCGGGCAGTTCCTTCGCGTAGTACGTCGACGTGGTGAAGCCGGGGATCGAATCCTCGTACCAGAGGACGGCGTCGGCGTGGTGTCCGCCCACGAGCACGGCGCCGCGGTCCTTGAGCGAGAGGGAGACGGACTTGCCGCGATCGCCGGTCGTCGCCTTGAGCGCTTCGCCGACGGTGGGGAGGCGCAGCGACGATGGGCTCGCGCCGTCCTTGGCGCCAAACATGGGGTGCGCCGGGTCGTCGAGGCCGTTCTCCGCATGGTGCTTGAGGGCGTTCCAGTACTTGTTTGCTGAGACGCCGTGCACCGCGGGCACGCTGCCCGTGGCGAGGGAGGCGTGGCCCGGCGCCGTGTACGTGCCCGCGTAGGGGTACGCGACGTGGTGGAACGCGCCCGTGGCGGCGGCTTCGTGGAATGCCCCGTCCTCGGGCATGACCGGGAGGTAGCGCTCGAGGGTGCTCGCGCCGAGTTGGTCGAGAACGAAGAACACCACGAGGTCCGGGTGCGCTGTCGCGCCTTCGCCGGTCGGTGCGGTGGATGCGGTCTTGGTGGCGGGGGGCGAGGAGCCGCAACCCGCGAAGGAGATCGCGACGATGGCCACAAGGAGACCCGTGGCGAGGGGAAACCGGGGCGACTGTGCGCGGAAAGCGTTTCGCATGGGGCGGCAGCATAGCAGGTCGGGCGGGCGGCGATTGCGGCGACCACGGCACAAACACCGCACAAACGAACCGACCAATCCACCCTGGCCAATTCGGCGCGTTCGCTCTATCTCCGCATCCGTGCGGTCGCGTTCTCCCCACCGACGACGCTGGCTCTTCGCCGTCGGGTTGATGGCGAATATGTCCTGGGCGCTTCCCGGCGCGGACCCGGTGCGTGCGCAGCCGCCCGGGGATACGCCGCCTTCGGGGACGCCATCCGAACAGGCGCCCGTGCTCGTGCCGCCGTCGCTCGTCACGTTCGTCGAGGCGGTGTACCCGCCGGAGGCCGAGGCCCAGCGCTTGGAGGGTGCGGTGGAGCTTGCGATCACCCTCGACGCGGAGGGTCGCGTCACGGACGTCACCGTGACGGCGCCCGCGGGCCACGGCTTCGATGAAGCCGCCGTGGCGGCCGCCAAGCAGTTTGTGTTTGAACCCGCGCGCAAGGGAGACCGGGCCGTGCCCTCGCGGATCGGCTACCGCTATGTGTTCGAGCTGAAACCGGAACCCGCGGAAGAGCCTGCGGTGCCCGCCGCGGATTCGTCGGACGCGAGTTCACCGGGCGCCAGCGGACCGAATGACGCGACGTCCTCGCCCGCGGAGTCCGCGCCGCCCGCCGTGGAGATTTCGGAGGGCTTCGAGGCCCGCGCGGTCGTGGACCCGCCGCCCCGCGAACCGACCCGCCGCACACTCACCAAGGAAGTGCTGACGCGCATCCCGGGCACGCGGGGAGACGCGCTCCGCGCAGTGGAGCTCCTGCCCGGCGTCGCGCGACCGACCTTTGGCGTCGGCGTGCTCATCGTGCGCGGCTCGTCGCCCGGCGACACGGGCATTTTCCTCGACGGAAGCCCCATTCCGCTCCTCTATCACTTCGGCGGTCTGACGAGCTTCATGAACTCGCGTCTGCTCGAGCGCATCGACTTTTACCCGGGCAATTTTTCCGCGCGCTACGGGCGCCAGCTCGGTGGTGTACTCGAGGTCTCCGCACGTGAGGGCGCGAGCGACAAGCTCCACGGCGTGCTCGACTTGAACATTCTCGACGCGTCGATCCTGGTCGAGGGTCCCGTCACCGACGAGTGGAGCATCGCCTTCGCGGCCCGGCGCTCGTACATCGATTTCTTCTTCAAGGAGGTCGTGCCGAAGGACTTCTTCGACGTGGTCACCGCGCCCATCTACGCCGACTACCAACTCCTCTCCACGTGGCGGCCCACGGATCGCGATCGCGTGTCGTTCAACGTGTACGGCTCGAGCGACCAGCTCGAACTCATTTTCTCAGAGCCCCTCGACGGCGATCCCGCGGTGTCCGGCGACTTCGATCAGAGCACCCAGTTTCACCGCGGGCAGCTCGAGTGGCACCGCGCCATGTCGAAGGATGTGGACCAGGACCTCATGCTCTCCTTCGGTCCGACGCTGTTCAACGTGTCCCTCGGCGACGCGCTCCGGCTCGACGCAACGTTCTGGCAGTTCTACGGGCGCGCCGAGTGGACGGGGCGCGTCTCGAGGGCGTTCACCCTTCGAGGGGGTTTCGACGGCTTTTTTGCCCCGTTCGACCTTGCCTACGTCGGTCCGCCTGCGCAGCAGTCCGAGGGCAATCCCGACGCGGGGATGCCGCTTTCCACGCGCCCGACAGCGGCCGTCGACACGGATGGCCTCGCATTCCGTCCGTCGGTCTACCTCGAGGCGAGCACGCGCGTCATCGAGCCGCTCCTTCTCATCACCGGCTTGCGATTCGACTGGTACCAGGAGATTGAGCGCATCGCGCTCAACCCGCGCACGAGCGCGATCCTTTCCGTGACGGACGACACGCGCGTGAAGGGCGGCCTCGGCGTCTTCTCGCAGCCACCCACATTCGCCGAATCGAGCCGCACGCTCGGAAACCCGAACCTCGGCCCCGAGCACTCGCTCCACGGGAGCCTCGGCGTCGAGCACGACTGGCTCCCCGGTTTCACCACGGGCCTCGAGGGCTACTACAAGCACCTTTGGAATTTGGTCGTTGGCACACCGAACGGCGCCGATCCACGGTTTGAGAACGACGGTCTCGGTCGCATCTACGGCGTCGAGCTGTCGGCGCGGCTCGAACCGCGCGGGCGGCCGTTCTTCGGGTACGTCTCGTACACGCTTTCGCGCAGCCAACGGCGCGATCACCCCGGGGATGCGTGGCGCCTCTTCGACTTCGATCAGACGCACATTTTGACCCTCGCGGGCGTCTACCAACTCGGCAAGGGCTGGGAGGCGGGGGCCACGTTCCGCCTCGTGAGCGGCAACCCGAACACGCCCGTCTCGGGCAGCTACTTCCGCGAGGACAAGGGGGTGTACGTGCCCCTCTACGGGCGCACGAACAGCATTCGATCGTCCATGTTCCATCGCCTCGATGTGCGCGTGGAAAAAGTGGACCTTCGCCGACTGGAGCCTGGCCGCGTACATCGACGTGCAGAACGCCTACAACCGCCAGAACCAAGAGGGGCTCATCTACAACTTCAACTACTCGGACTCGGCGGTGCTCCCAGGGTTGCCCATCCTTCCGTCCATCGGGCTTCGGGGGGAACTATGAAACGGCGCGCTTCGTTGTTTGCGACCGGCCGTGCGAAGTGTGTTGCCGTTGCCTTGGCGGCGTCGTTCACCGTGTCCGGGTGTCTCGACAAGTTCGATCCCGCGTCGAAGCTCGAGTCCACGCGTGTGCTCGCCGCGCGCGTGGTCGTCGATGGCGACGACGCGCGCGCGAAGCCCGGCCCTGGTGAGCCCCTCGAGCTCCACTGGCTCGTGCGGGGAGCCGACGGGCCGGTGCCGCTCACATGGGCATTTTTTGCCTGCGAAGCGGGGCCCGCGGAGCTCACCATGCCCACCTGCGGTGCGTCGCCCTTCGCCGTCGGCGGCAGCGCGGTGGCGACGGCGGACGAACCCGTGTTTGCCTTCGATGTCCCGGATGACGCCAAGCGCCTCCTCGTGGCGGGCGTGTTCTGCGATGGCGGCACGCCGGACGTCGACCTCGAAGCACAGCAGGCGAGCTGCGGCGACGAGGCGGCGGCGACGCTTCCCTTTGTCAAAGTCCTCGAGGTCGAAGACGGTGAGACTTCGCCAAATCACAATCCGTCGTTCGACGGCGCCGTGTTGTCCTTTGGCGACCGGCCCCTTGAGGAGCTCGACCTCGTGTCTGTCCCGGCCGAAGGCTGCAGCGACGCGGCGAAGGCCGCCGGTGTCCCCGTGCTCACCCTCCCGCCCGGCGACGTCACCTTCACCCTCGACCTCGATGCGTCCGCACGCGAGACCTACAACGACACGGACGGCCGCGAGCAGACCGAGACGCTCACCGTCTCGCAGTTCAGCTCCCGTTCGGAGTTCGAACGCGAGTTCACCCTCGTCGATGGTGGGGACGGGCCCGCCAAGGTGGATTGGACTCCGCCGCGGGCCCGCACCCTCGACGACGCGGGCACGCTCGTGCGCTTCCTCTTCGTCGCGCGCGACGGCCGGGACGGCACCGCGTGGGCCGAGCGCGCGGTCTGCTTCACGCCGTGACCGCCCGGGTCGCCCGGGGGGGGGCTCCCGGCGGACCCCTGCGAAACACCTGCAATTACCGCGCGTTTGATTGACCGGCGGGGGTCGCCTCACTACGCTCCTCGACCCATGGCGGAGAGGATCGGCAACTGCCGCTTGCTTGGCGAGATCGGCAGCGGAGGCATGGCGACGGTGTACCGCGCCGTGCAGGAACCGCTCGGCCGGCCCGTGGCCGTCAAGGCCCTCAAGCCGTCCATCGCCATCGACAGCCAGTTCGCGGAGCGCTTCCAGCGCGAGGCGCGATTCATGGCGAGCCTCCAGCACGAGAACATCATCCACGTCCACGACTTCGTGGAGGACGCGGAGTCCATGTACATCATCATGGAGTACGTCCGCGGCATTGATCTCTACGACATGCTCGAGAAGACGCCGGTGCTGCCCTCGGAGGTGGCCGCGATCATCACACTCCAGGTGGCGCGCGCCCTCGACTACGCGCACTTCCGCGGCATCATTCACCGTGACATCAAGCCCGCGAACGTGATGATTTCGCACCAAGGCGAAGTGAAGCTGATGGACTTCGGCATCGCCCGCGACGACACGCTTAGCGATTTGACGGAGACCGGCACCGGCCTCGGCACGCCAAGCTACATGAGCCCTGAGCAGATCCTTGGTGACAAGCTCGACTTCCGGAGCGACATCTTCTCCCTGGGCATCGTGCTCTATCAGATGGTCACGGGCCGTAAGCCGTTCATCGAGGACGACGCTCGAACGGTGATGCAGAAGATCCGCCTCGACCGCTACACGTCGCCGCGAAAAATCGTGCCGAACGTGCCGCGGGCCCTTGAGCGCATCCTCCAGCGGTGCATGGAGAAAATGCCGGCGAATCGCTACCCGACGACGCAGGCACTCATCGACGACCTCACCGAGTTCCTCGCTTCGCGGGTGACCATCAACCACGGCGCGCGGGTCGTCATGTACATGCGCGACGTGGGGGTGCTCACCGACGACGAGGCGGAGAACATCCTCGCCGCGGGTGGCCCGCGCACGGTGCGGCGATCGGTGCGCGACAAGAAGCTCCTTCGGCACACAGCGCTCGTGCAGGGTGGCATCCTGGCGGCGATCATCACGAGCGGCACGCTCATTCAAGTTGCGCATGGCCGCTTCGACGGCGCCGAGGCGCAGTTTGATCCGGAGGGGCAGTCCCCGCTGTCGCTTGATCGCGCGGGCTACCTTCGGGTCGTCGCGTCGCCGTGGGCCGACGTTTACGTGGACGGACAGAAGGTGGCCACGACCCCGACGGCGGAACGGATCGCGCTGTCACCCGGCACGCACTACCTCCGTTTCGCGAACCCGTACTTCGAAACCGTGGACCGGGAACTGAAGGTTCGCGCGGGCGAACTTCAGGTGGTCTCGGTGGAACTCGAGCCGCTTCACGCCGCATCCGGGGGATCGCGATGAAGGGTGTGCACGCGCGCCTCCTCGTGGCGCTCGTCGTTCTCGCCTCCCTGGGGGCCGCCCGAACGGCCGCGGCGCAGCGGGGCTTTCAGCACGTCGTCCGTGAGGGCGAAACCCTCGCGTCCATCGCGCAGCAGTACTACGGCGACCCGAAGCGTGAAGAGATCCTCGTGGCGGAGAACGGCCTCATCGTGCAGGGCGGCGCCACCATCGCTTCGGGCATGCGCCTCGTGATTCCGTGGGTCGAATACCACCGTGTGGAGCCGGGCGAGACCTGGACGACCCTGGCCGAACGCTTCTATGGCGACCCCCGCCGGGCGTTTCTGCTCATCGACGCGAACCACGGTTCGGCGCGCACCCAGCCCTCCGTCGGAGGCGAACTCTTGGTGCCGTATCCGCTCCGCTTTGTCGCCGGTCAGAACGACACCGCGAAGCACATCGTGCAGACCTTCTATGACGGCTCGAAGGCCGCGCTCAAGACGCTGACGCGCTTCAACGGTTCGCGCCTTTCGAAGATCCAGCGCGGGCAGATCATCCTCGTTCCGCTCCTCGACCTGGCGCTCTCGGAGGAGGGCAAGCACCGCGTCGAAGCAACCCTCGGGCAGGAGCTCGAAGGCGGCGAAGTGCGCGCGCTCCAGGAATGGGCGGACCAGGAGATCCCGAAGCTCGGCACGTACCAGAAAGAAGGAAAGTTCGCCGAGTGTGTGACGCTCGCGAACCGACTCATGGGCACGCAGAAGCTCGCGGCCACGCAGATCGTGACGATCCAGCGCGCCCTGGGCCACGCGTACGTGGCGCTTGGCCGGCCCGATCTCGCTGCGGAATCCTTCCGGGAAGCGTTGCGGCTTCAGCCCGACATGTCCCTCGGGCCGCGCGAGACCTCGCCCACGGTGCTTCGCGCCTACGAGGCCGGCAAGCAGATGCTCGCGAAGGAGGCGGCGATCCTCGATGCCGCCGAGCCCGTCGAAGAGCCCTCAGCCGACTGACAGTCGCTCGAGACGGCGTTGCGTCGGTGGGGCGAGGGGCGGTTCGAGCGGCACCTCGAGGCATGCGCGCGCGAGTTCGGAAACGGCGTTTTCGTCAGCGCGGAGCGCGTCCACCGCGGCGAGGAGCTCGACGGGCTTTTTCTTCCAGTGAAGGAACGAGGCCCGCAGGGTCTCGGGCAGCGTGCCGTGCGCGGTGGCCGCATAGATGGCGAAGGCCAGCTGTCCGCCGAGGGACGGCCCTTCGAGGGCGCGTTCGAACACCGATGCACAAACGAGATCCAAGAACTCCACGGCGTCGTCGTCCGCGGCGCATTCCGCGAGAGCGAACTCCGTAAGGAGCACCTCCCACCCGAAGGGCCAGTCCGGGTCGTCGTCGTCGTCCGTCTCGACTTCGACGCGCACGCGGTCGAGGTCGATGGCGAAGACGGCGAGCTCGACGTAGCGTGCGCCAAACTGCTTGGCGAGTTCGCGATCCATGATCGTGCGCAACCCCAGGCCCTCGGACTCGGGCGTGGCGATGGGCAGGGAGCGCTTCGTCATCGCGCTAAGATAGCCAGAACCCCCATGGTCGACGAGTTCCAAGTGCGTGCGTTCGAAGGAGGCGTCGGCTTCGACGTGCAGGTCGCTCCGCGTGCGAGTCGAACGGCCGCCCTCGGCATCCACGCGGGGGCGCTCAAGATCGCGCTCGCCGCCCCGCCGGTCGACGGCGAAGCGAACGCCGCGCTGGTCGAGTTTTTCGCGAAGGCGCTCGGTGTGCCGAAACGTGACGTTCGCATCGTTCGCGGCGCCACCTCGAAGCGCAAGCACGTCGAAGTTCTCGGCGTCACCGCCGCCGATGTCCTTTCGGCCTGCACCTGAGCGAACGGCGATCGAACACGCCGCTCGTTTTCCCCCGTGTGCTTGCCGCGGGGCCCTAGCTCACCGCGGGGACGCGTAGGCGGGTCAAGTACCAGCTGCCGTTCTTGCGACGGAAGGTGAGGAAGGCGTTCGCGTCGCCGTCGGGGGTCGCGGCGCGAAGGGCGATCTCGGCACGATCCCCTTTCACCTCCACGTGGCGTTGCACGACGCGTGCGCCGCGCTCCTGAAACGGCCTGACCGCGTCGCCGATCCGCTGATCGAGTTCACCTTCGCGGTCCTCGTCGATGCGCACGGCGGAACCGTCGGCGGCGATCTCAAGGGGCGAACGCGACACGTCCACGTAGCCGAGGACCACTTCCGCCGGGTCGCGGCTTGTCTCGAAGGCGGCGGCGAGGTCTTCGAAGGCTTCTTCGTCGGAGACCATCACGGCGTCCGCCGTGAAGAGGAGGCCGGCCGCGATCCCGAGGGCGAGGAGGATGGCGTGGGTGGGTCGCATGCCCCTCCAAAAAGCAGGAGCCGTGCCACGGGCGTGGAGGGGCCGACTCGTGGAAAAACCCCGACGGAATTGGCGATGCGACCGTCGAGCGCTGACACCGTGACACGGCGGCGTGTTCGGTCTCGGACATTCTGGCAGGGCCCTGCATTCCCCGCGGAAGGTGTTAGAACGCTCCCGTCGTGCGAGCCCTCGCGCAATTTGAAGATGAACGGGTGGCGGGTCGGCTGGGTGCCGTCCTCTACCATGAGGGCGTCGACAACCGCATCGAGCAGACCCGTGACGGGCTCTTCACGGTGTGGATCATCGACGAACCGTCACTCGACCGCGCCAAGGCCGTACTCGAGGTGTTCGAAAAGGCGCCCTCCGATCCGCGGTACGAAGCCATCGAGAAGGAATCGCGCGCGCGGCAGAAGCAAGATCAGAAGATCGAACGCGTGGCCGCGGAGAAATCCAGGGAGCGGCAGGTGGACTTCCGTCGCCGTGAGGCGCGCATGCACGACGTTGCGCCCGTCACGTGGACGCTCATCGGGGTGAGCGTGCTCGTCTACGTCTTCATCGAGTTCTTCCACCAAGAAGCACTGCGCGGTGCGCTCCTCTATGCACGGAACCCGACGCTCGCCATGCATTTGGGCCTCGGCATTCCCCAGGCCGTCGACGGCCAGTGGTGGCGCATCGTCACGCCCATCTTCCTCCACGCGTCGCCCGGGCCGAACGGCGTCGGCATCCTGCACATCCTCTTCAACATGTGGTGGCTCAAGGACCTTGGCCCCATCGTTGAGCGCGTCCACGGCAAGTTCTACCTCGTGGCGTTGGTGCTCGTGTCCGCCGCGGTCTCGAACTCCGTCCAGTACGTTTGGGATGGACCGTTCTTCGTCGGCATGTCGGGCGTGGTCTACGCGCTCTTCGGGTTCATCTGGATCCGCGGCAAGTTCGACCCGCGCGTGCCCTACCGCGTGCCCCAGTCGCTGGCGGGCTGGATGATGATCTGGTTCATCCTCTGCTGGCTCGGCTTCGTCGGGAACGTGGCCAACATGGTCCACGCCGGTGGCCTCGTCGTCGGGGCCGGGTGGGGCTTCGTCTCCGCGCGCCTGGCACGGCGATAAGAACGGAACGGCCAAACGCTCGAACGTCGCGCCTGCGCCTGCGTCGATGGCTCCGCGGATCGGTGTCTTCGGTTGTGGTCCAACGTTCACAGTGTGAATGGGCCGTCACAGCGAAAAGTCGTTCGCGGCGGAGAACAACCGCGAAATTCCGCTGGCACGTGCGTTGCCTAAGCACGTGTTCATGATGAGCAAGTTCAGTCTCTGGTTTCTTCCCGTGTTCGCGATGGTGGGCGCGGGGTGCTCCGTGCACGTGTATTCGCCGCCGGCGCGGGTTCCGTCCCTCGAGAGCGCGGCGACGGTCGGTGAAGGCAAGACCGGCGTTGCGCTCGGAGGCGGCTATCACGGCGAATTGTTCGGCGGTGAGATCGTCGCGGGCACGGGCCGCGTGCGTCATGGTCTCGATGACAAGACGGACATCGTCGGCGAGGCGTCGCTGCTAGGGAGCGTGAACAGCAATGACACCGGCACGGAGCAGCCCGGACGCTACGGTGCGCTCGGCTACGTCGGTCTCAAGCGCGCGGTCACCGACTACCTCTCGCTTCAGGCGGGCCTCGGCGGTGGCGGCTATGCCTTCGGTGGTTTCGTTGCGGCTTCGGGGGGTGCGGTGCTGGCCTGGGAAAACCCGTACGTCGTGCCGTTTCTTTCGACGGAAATCGGCACGAGCCTTCCCGTGGGCGGAACGGAGCAGGTCGTCTCGTTCGAAGACGATGGCAAGCTCCACAGCCAACTGCATCGACCGAGCGTCACGGGGTACGGGAGCGCCACCCTGGGGTTGCGCATTCCCATCGTCTTCGGCGACGGTCCGATCAAGTCCATGAACTTGCTCGGGGGCATGTCGCTTCTCTACTTGATGAGCGACGATTCCCGCATCGCCAACGTTGGACAGGGCACGCGATCGCCTGTGGATTCCGACTTTCAGGACTCCGGCTACGTCGGCCTTCAGGGCGCGCTCGAAGTGGTCTTCTAGAGCGCCGTTTCGAGCGCGTGCCGCATGACGTCGATGGGCGCGACTTTCCCCGTCCACCGTTCGAAGGCGAGTGTCGCCTGGTGGAGGAGCATGCCGAGCCCGTCGACGGTGCGGAGGCCCCGCGCGGCGGCCGCCTTGAGCACGGCCGTCTCGCGGGGCCGGTAGACGAGATCGCAAACCACGGCGGACTCGGGGAGTGCGTCGAAGGGCAGCGAGCATGCGAACACCACCGCATCGCCCGAACGATCGAGCGTGGCGCTGGTCGCCTGAATCACAAGGTCGGCATCGGCGAAGGCGTCCTTCGCGTGCTCGTCGAGCGAGCCGTGTTCGACGGCGCAGGGAAGCGCCGCCGTAAGCGACGAAGCGAGGGCCTCCGACTGGGCCGGGTTCCGCGCGAGCACCGTGACGCGTTCGGAGCCTCGAATGCCGACGCCGTACACCGCCGCGCGTGCCGCGCCGCCCGCGCCGAGCACGACGACCTTGGATCCGGCGAGCGAGACCGACGCTTCTTCGAGCGACCTCGCGAGTCCATCGGCGTCGGTGTTGGTTCCCGCGATGCCGAGGGGCTCGAAGGTGATGGTGTTGACGGCCCCGATGGCCTTCGCCACGGGATCGAGCTCATCCACCAAGGAAAGCACCGATTCCTTGTGGGGAACGGTGACGTTGACGCCGCGAAAGCCCCGCTCGGCGAGTGCGCGAAAGCCCTCCTCGAAACCCTCCGGTTCGAGATCGATGACTTCGTAACTTGCTTCGATGCCGAGGGCACGAAACGCCGCGTTGTGCATCGCCGGGGACAGTGAGTGGGCGACGGGGTGCCCCACGATGCCGTAGCGGTCCGTCATCGCTTGCTCCGCGTGCGCTTCGACGACGGCTTTCGTTTGGGTGCGCCCGCGTCGATCCCCGTCACCGTGGCCGCGAGGGAGCCCTCGTGAAGGCGAATCGTCAGCATGTCCCCGGTCTTGGCGTCGGAACTTCGGAGCAACGCGCGCCCGGAGGCGCCGTGCAGGGTCACGGCGTAACCCCGGGCGAGGACGGCGAGGGGTGAAAGGGCTTCGAGCGTTGAGGCAAGCTGCGCGAGCTTGAGTCGCGCCTCGCCGACGAACGGCCCGGGCGTTTCCCGAAGACGCGCGCGCATCTCCACGAGGCGTTCGCGATCGGCGCGAAGCACCCGCCGCGGGTCGAGGGCGCCGAGGCGCTCACGCAGATTCGAGACCTCCGCATGGGCCCGTGCGAGTCGGCGGAGGGCCAGTCGCTCGAGTGTGTGCCGTAGCGCGGCGAAGCGATTTCGAATGCCCGCCACCGCGCGCCGTGGGTCTTCCATGTGGCGCTGGAGTTTCTCGAGGCGCAAGCGCGCGCGGCCGAGGGCGGCCTCGAAGGCGCGCTCGAGGTGTCGGCGCGAGGCTTCAATGCGCGCCGTCAGCGCGCTTCGGTCGGGCACGGTGAGCTCCGCCGCATTCGACGGGGTCGCCGCGCGTACGTCGGCCACCAGGTCGGCGATCGTCACGTCCGATTCGTGGCCAATACCCGCGACCACGGGGACCCGGCACGCGGCAATGGCGCGGGCCACGCGCTCGTCGTTGAAGGACCACAGGTCTTCGGCCGAGCCGCCGCCGCGCACGAGCAGCACCACCTCAAGCTCCGGCAGGCGCTGAATCGCGGTGAGCGCGTCGATGATGCTGTCCGGCGCGTCCTTTCCTTGAACGCGGCAGTCGGCGATGACGAGGCGCACGGGGCACCGGCCCGCGGTGACGCGCAGCACATCGTGGACGGCGGCGCCGCTCGCGCTCGTGACGACGCCCACCGTGCGCGGAAACATCGGCAGGGGGCGCTTGCGGGCGACGTCGAGCAATCCCTCCGCCTCGAGGCGCTTTCGAATGCGCTCGAACTCCGCGTGAAGGTCGCCCGCGCCCGCGGGTAGCGCGAGGCGCACGATGATCTGAAACGAACCCCGCGGCTCGTAGAGCGAGAGCGAGCCGCGCATCCGCACGCGGGCGCCGCTTTCGAGGGTGGCCTTCGCGCGCGATGCATCGCCGCGGAACATCACGCCGCGGATCTGTGCTGCGTCCACATCATCGTTCAGTGTGAAGTAGACGTGGCCCGATGCGGCCCGCGTCACGTCCGAGAGCTCGCCCTCCACCCACACATCGCCCCAGCCCGCCTCGAGCGTGGAGCGCACGGCGCGGTTGAGCTCGGCCACGCGAAAGACGCGTTCCGAATCCTTCTCGCCCCCGTCGCCGTCGGGCCGATCGAACAGCGAAAGTGTGTTCACCCGCGGCACCGTATCGAGCCCCACCCTTGGGCTCAAGCGTCGATGTGTTATGTACGGGCCATGCCGGTGGTTCCGGACGCCTATCGCACCGAGCGTGGTTACTACGAAGCGCGTCCCGCGGATGTGCTCGGCGCGGAAGGCATCGTCGTCCTCGACGTGCGCGGTGAGGGGGAGTTGCTCGGCCCCTCGGGGCACATCCACGGCGTCCTGCACGTGCCGCTCGAACGCGTGCTCGGCCAAGGCGAACCCGACCTGCCCCTCGACACCCCCATCGCCGTGGTGTGCGAAATGGGCTCCCGCTCCGCAACGGGCGCGCGGGCGCTCGTCGAACGCGGTTTCTCCGAGGTCTATAACCTCGTCGGCGGCATGCGTCGCTGGACCATGGAGGACCGGCCCGTGGCCCGGGTGCGCACGTGGCGAACGGAGTAGACGAGCGCGCGCCGAAGCGCGTCGTCATCGGTCTCGGATCGAATCTCGGCGATCGTGCCGAGAACCTTCGTCGAGCCGTGCGAAGCCTCGGGGCGATCGACGGAGTGCGCGTGCTTCGCGCGTCGCCCATCTACGAAACGGAGCCGCTCGGTCCGCCGCAGGGGCGCTTCCTGAACGCGGCGGTGCTCGTCGAGAGCGCGCTCGACCTGCGCGCACTCCTCGGGTGTGCCCTCGAGGTGGAGCGTCTCCTTGGTCGCGAGCGACGCGAACGTTGGGGTCCGCGCGTGATCGATCTCGATCTACTTTGGTGCGACGGCGACACCCTCGACGAGCCCGGGCTCTCCGTGCCGCACCCGGAACTCACCCGGCGCGACTTCGCCCTGCTCCCCGCCCTCGACGTCCTCGACGCGGCGCCCGCCGTGCTTCTCGAAGCGCGTATGCGCCTCCGTTCGGAGCTTTCGCCTGCGGAAACGGGCGATTGGACCGGACTCGGCGTGTGATCGGAACCCCGCCGGTTCGTTGAGCTTTCCGGGGCGCCTCGGTACCATACCGGACCCATGGCTGAGACCCGCAAGGACCGACGTGCGCCCCTGTCGCTCAAGGTTCGGTTCAAGAGCGCGACGGTCGACGAGTTCGTCGAGCACTACTCGAACGATGTTTCGAGGGGTGGCATTTTCATCAAGACGAAGTCGCCCATGGCCGTGGGTACGCTTCTGAAGTTCGAGTTCCAGCTCAAGGACGAGTCGAAGATCATTCAAGGCGTCGGCCGCGTGGTCTGGACCCGCGACGTGGGCGCGGACACGGACGCCGAGCACCCGCCGGGGATGGGCATCAAGTTCATCAAGATGGACCCGGAGAGTTCCGCGCTCGTCGAAAGCATCGTGGGCGCGCGCGGCGATGGCGAAGGTGAGTACGAGTCCAAGCCGTCCGAATCGCCACCCGCGGCGTCATTCTTCCCTTCGGATTCGCCGCCCGCGGACGGCCCCGGCGATGACGACCGTACGCAGGTACGGGAGGCGAACGAGTTCCTCGCGTCGGCCCTTGAGGGAACCGACCCCGCTGCCGCGGAAGAGGCGAAGGCCGCCGCGCGCGCCGCCTCGAGCGATAGGCCGCTCTCCGGCGACGACGACGACACGGGCAAGGTTTCCACGCATCCGAAGGAGCGCCGCTCGAGTCGGCCCGCGGAGGCGAAGTCCCCGTCGGGTGCGCCGTCGTCGAAGAAGGGCACTTCCGAGCGGCCCGCGGCCAAGGAGCCCGCGGCCGAGCCCGCCCCCGCGCAGGGCAAACCATTCCCCGCGGGGATTCTCCTCGCGCTCGTCGCCGTCGTGGCGGTGGTGATCTATTTCGTCGCTTTCCGGAGCGGTGGCGGCCGCGATGAGGCCGCCGGTGCGGAGCTTCCTTCCATGGGTTCGCCCACGGGGAGCGCCGCGCCCGAGCCCGAGGCCCCCGCCCCCGAACCGGCGACGGCCCTCGATGATGCTGGCTCGCCCGAAGAGGCGTCCGTCGACGCCGGCGCCGCAACGACCGCATCTCCGACAACTCCGGAAGAAACGAAACCCGCGCCCCGCGTGGTTCGCGTCACAACGACTCCGACCGGTGCGCTGGTCAAGTACCGCATGACCACGGAGACGTCGCCGGCCACCCTCGAGATCCGACCCATCGACAAGTCGGCCGTTCTCTTCATCACGCTGCCGGGCCACCGCGCCGTGCGTCACGTCGTGAAGCCGACGGACTTCGCGGACGTGGACGGCGCGCCCGTGGCGGAGGTGAGCGTCGAGCTCGTGCCCTTCGTGGCGAAACCCGCGAAGCCGGCCGCGCCCAAACCGGCCACCGGCGGTACGGCGGCCGAACAGAGCAGCATGCCTCCGCCCGCGAACCTCGTTGGTGGCGGTACGGAGTCGGCCCCCGCGCCCAAGGAAGCTGCGCCGAAGGAACCCGCGCCGTCGTCGGATCCGACCCCGGCGCCCGCCCCGAAGGCCCCGGAATCCGCGCCCCCCGCGGAATCGCCCGCGACGCCCTGACACCGCAAGCCGCCGCTGCAGTCGCAGTCGCGGCGCCGGATCAGTCGACCGAGTCCCGCGGGCGGTAGACCACGCGCCGTCCCTGACCGCTCCGCGACCGGCGTTCGCCGCCGGGACGGAACGTCCGGATGAGCAGAAGACCGAAGACGAATCCGCCGATGTGCGCGAAGAACGCCGTACCACCCATGTTCGCGGCAACGGCGCCGAGGGACACGTATCCCTCGAGGAGTTGAAAGCCGAACCACACGAAGATGAACACGAAGGCCGGGAGCTCGATGAACTGAATGAAAATGAAGATCGGCACCAGCGTGACGACACGCGCGTGCGGGAAGAGCACCACGTAGCCGGCAAGCACGCCGGCGATGGCACCCGACGCACCGATCATGGGCACCGTGGACGCCGGGGCGATCACAATCTGACAGAGCCCCGCCGCGATCCCCGCGAGCACGTAGAAGAGCAGGTAGCGCCCGTGGCCGAGCTTGTCCTCGACGTTGTCGCCGAAGATCCAGAGGAACCACATGTTTCCGAGCAGGTGCAGGAAACCGCCGTGGAGGAAGGTGCTCGTCACGAGCGTGCTCACGTCGTGGAGCACGGCGAAGCGCGCCGGGATCACGGCGTAGGCGTTGATGAATGCCTTGAGGTCTTGGGGGCCGCCCGTGAATTCGAGGTAGAGCTCGAAGAAGAAAAGCGTGACGTTCGCGGCGACCAAGCACCACGTGACCACGGGATTTCGCCGCGTGGGGTTCAGGTCCCGGAGCGGAATCACAGGGGGAACCTTAAGACGGGATTGCATGGCGTCAATCGCCGGGCGCCGCGGCATACTGTGCGGCCATGCGCGCGGCGGAATTCTTTCGATCTGGGGGGCCCCTGGCGCAATCGCTCGAGGGTTACCGCGAGCGCCCGGCGCAGCTGCGCATGGCCGACGCGGTTGAGCGCACCTTCGCCGACGACGGCGTGCTGCTCGTCGAGGCGGGCACGGGCACCGGCAAGACGCTCGCGTACCTCGTGCCCGCGTTGCTCGACGGCCGCCGCGTCGTCGTGTCGACGGGCACGCGCATGCTGCAAGACCAAATCATGGCGCACGACGTACCGCTCCTCGAGCGCGCCCTTGGGCGACCCATCGCCGCCGCGTGCCTAAAGGGGCTCTCGAACTACGTGTGCCGTCGGCGCTACGAAGAGTTTCGTCGTGGCGCGAGCGGCGACGGTGCACTTGCCCACCGCACGCTGCCGGTACTCGAACCTTGGGTGGAGGCGACGGGAACGGGCGACCGTGCTGAACTGCGGGAGCTGCCCGAGGATTCGCCCGTGTGGAGTGCGATCCACGCATCACCCGAAACGCGTATCGGGCCGAAGTGCGATCACTACGATGCGTGCTTTGTTGCCGCCGCCCGCCGTCGCGCAGAAGGGGCGGAGCTCGTGGTGGTCAATCACCACCTCTACTTCGCCGACCTCGCGCTCCGCGGGCCGCACGGCGGCGGAATCCTGCCCGAGCACGACCTCGTGGTCTTCGACGAAGCGCACCAACTTGAAGACACGCTCACGGCGTTCTTCGGGGTCGGTGTGTCGAGTGCACGGGTGGAGCGCCTGGTGCGCGATGCGGAGGGGGCCTTTGTTGCGTCCGGCGACGCGTCGTCGGGCCCGACCCTTGCGCGGGAGGCGGCCCGCGCGGCGAGCGTCTTTTTCGACGCGATCCCCGCGCGCGCGCCCCTCGACGGTGCGCGGCTGCCCCTACCCAAGGCGCTCTTCACCGGCGGGCTCGAAGCAAGCATGTTCGCCTTCGACAACGCCCTCGAAGCGCTCGGCACCCAGGCGAAGCTCAGCTCTCCGCCGTGCGAGCCGCTCCTTCAGATCGCCCGCCGCGCGCAGCGGCTCCGCGATGATGTTGCCGTCATCGCAGAAGGGGGTCGCGGCGCGCACGTGACGTGGACCGAAACGCGCGGTCGGCGCGTGAGCATCGGCGCGTCGCCCGTCGACGTGTCATCGATCTTCCGCGACGAGGTGCTCCACCGGAGCGGCGCCGTGGTGCTCACGAGTGCCACCCTCGCCACGGCGGGTTCGTTCTCGTTCCTTCGGCGGCAGCTCGGCATCGAGGAGGGCGCAACGGAACTCGTGCTCGATTCGCCCTTCGACTACCCGACACAGGCCGGGCTCTACTTGCCCGAAGGGCTTCCCGATCCGAGGGACGCACGTTTCCTCGCCGGGGCCGCCGACGCCATCGTCGAGCTGGTCACCGCGTCCGGTGGCGGCGCCTTTGTGCTCTCGACTTCGCTTCGCGCCATGGAATCGCTCCATCGTGCGGTGGCGGCGCGCGTCGCGTTTCCTGCCCTCGTCCAAGGGCAGGCGCCGAAGGCCGCGCTCCTCGAGCAGTTCCAGGCCGATCGACGCTCGATTCTCTTTGCGACCGCGAGCTTCTGGGAAGGCGTCGACGTGCCCGGGGATGCCCTCCGGCTCGTCATCATCGACAAGCTTCCCTTCGACGTGCCAACCGACCCGCTCATCGTTGCCAGGTGCCAGCGGCTTGAGGAACAGGGCGAGCAGCCGTTCATTCGCTACCTGGTTCCCTCGGCGGCGTTGGCCCTCAAGCAAGGTTTCGGGCGCCTCATTCGAGCGGAGTCCGATCGCGGCGTTGTGGCGATCCTCGATCCGCGGCTCCGCACGAAGGGTTACGGCAAGGTGCTCCTTCGCGCGCTCCCGCCGGCCCGCCGCTTCGAATCGATGGAGGAGGTGCGCGCGTTCTACCAGGGGGCAAGCGCATGACGCGCGCGGGCGGGACGACGCGACGGAAGGTTGCGCAGCACGCTCGGGCGTTCCGCGCGTTGCTCCTCGTCGGCGCGGTCCTTGGTGCGTTCCTCGGCGCGGCGGCGTGCGAAGGCTCGCCTTCCGGCGGACCCGCCGCCACGCAGGCCACGCGGGGAACGCAGGCCTCTGCGCCGGAAGCGGCGTCACCCGGCACCGGCGCCTCCGGGGGCGCGCCCCCGAACGAACCGCCAACGTTGAACGGGTCGAGCGCAGTCGACGAGGGCAGTTCTTCTGCGCCGGGAGCATTGCCCCGGGCCGTCGGCAAGGCGCGTCCGCCTGCGCGCGGTTGCGTCGCCATCGGTGCGCCGGCCCGCATCTCCCGCATGCCCGCGCCGCCCGCCGTCACCGCGTGGCGAAACGAGACGGTGGTCGCAACCCTCGAGGTCGCCGGCGCCACCGAATCGCTCCGCCTCTGGCGCGTGGGCGCGTCGGGGGTGCGGTCGTGGCTTGCCAAACCGGTGCCCGAGGACGTGCGCCGTGTGCGCATCGCGCCGCCCGCCCTCCTCGCCGACACGGGCGCGAACTCGAGCGACGCCGTCGACGTGGCGCTCGTGGCGGGCGACGGCAAGGTGCGCGTGGCGACCGTGCGGGCGAACGGCACGAGCACGGACTGGCTCCCTTTCGGCGATCGCGCCGACGAGCGTTTCACCCCCGCCCTCGCCCGCGCCGGCGAAGACCTGATGATCGCGTGGACCCGCGTGGAGGCGGGCGCATCACGACTGTGGCTCACGCGCACTCGCGCATCGAAGGTCGTCGGTTCGGTCGACGTGTCGCCACCGGGCATGGGCGGGCTTGCCCCGGTGTTTGTGCGCGAAGGGAATGCGACGGCGCTCTATTTCATGGACGCGCGCGAAGGAACGTCGCCCGTGGTGCGCGCCGTGCTCGGCGAAGACGGAACGCTCGGCGCACCCGAGGTGCTTCGGCCCGTGGGCACCTCCGCGGCGCTTCCCGAGCTCGCCGTGGCGCTCGCTGGCAAGAACCCCTTCATTGCCTACACCGTCATCGGCAAGGCGGCCTCGACGGCCATCGGGATCTTCTCCATCAAGACGAAGGATTTCCCGCCGACGGCCCTCGTGCCCGGCACGGGCTACGGGATCCTTCACGTTGCGGCGGCCACGGGGCTCTCCCGCGCGGTGTTTGCCGCGGACGTACCGCTCGGTGCGGATCCCAAGGCGCCGCGGGAGGTCGTGCTTCATGTGGTGGACGACGAGGGCATGGGTCCACCCCTTGCTCTCCGCGGTCCGACGGGCAGCGCGAGCAACGTGGCCATGGCGCGCACGCCCGACGGCACCTACGCCGTGGCCTACGCCGACGGCGCGGGCACGCACCTCGCATTCACCGCGTGCGACGACGGATCCGCCGCGCCACGCACACCGTGACGATCGTCGCGACGAAGGCCACTGGCGGCGAGGTGCGCCGGGGGCCCGGGCGTACGCTGCAGAGCGACCCGTCGCCTTCGAAGTCGCCGCCGAAGCTGCCTTCGAACTCTCCGTCGCCAAAGAATTCGTTGTTCTCGGAACCACATTCGGAACGGAGGTCGAGCCGCTCCGACTCCACGGCGTCCTCCGCACCCGGCACCGTGCCCCGCACGAACACCGCCGTGTCCTTCGAGTAGGCACCGCCCGAGCCGCACGCGACCTTGACGGGTATGTCCTCGAACGCGCCGAACGACGGGTCACCGCCCACCGAGTCGCCGCGGGCACGGTAGACGAGGAACGGTTCCCACGCGGAGGAACCGTGTCCGGGCGCGGCGCCAAGGAACTCGCCCCCGACGAGCGGACTCGCCGTGTCCTCGATGACGTCGCCGATCAAGTCGTAGAGCGCGATCGAACCGAGACTGTCCGGGAGGTCGAGGGGGCCGCCCGTTTGAAACTCGGCGCTCCGCGAGCAGTCGTCGGGCACATCGTCGCGGAGGTCCGCATAGCTCGAAGCTTCGATGCGGTAGGTGGCGTCGGGTTCGAAACCGTCCACCGGGCGGATGACGTAGGCCGTCTTGTATGGGTCGTTGAACGTGATCGACGTGCCCGAACGCTCGGTGGGCACGATCCCGGGCTCGCCGTCCACGATTCGGTAGAGCACCGGTTCTCGGAGGTCCGCCTCGACCCACACCGCGGAGCCGCACTCGCTGTACGGATACTCGGACTGGGACTGCTCGTTGTAGTCGAGCGGTTCCACGATGCGGCCGGGCACCCAGACGATGCCGCCGATGTTGCTCGGCACGGCGACTCCTTCGGGGGTGGGGAAGAAGAAGTCCGGCTGGCAGGTGCAGCGTTCGCAGGTGTCGTCCTCGCCGGTGTACGGGCCGATGAGCACGCTGGGACCGCAGGCGTAGCGGTAGGTGTCGGCGGGGCCGCCGTCGAACATCTGCGCGTGGACGAGGGCCGAGGGGCCCGCGGTCAGGAGGACGAGGACGACGGGGAGCATTCGACGCATGCCCCCAAAACAGCAACCCGCGTGCCACGGGCGACGGAGGTGGTTTCCCCGCGGTTTCCCGCGGGATCGCGCGCCGCCGATCGCTCCTCCGTGGCGCACCTTGGCACGCCCGCGCCCACGGACGCCGGGTTGAGGCGGACCGTGTCTACCGCGGCCGCGCGGCGTCTTCGCTGCGCTGCTGCACAGCGTTTCGGACGAACAGGTCTTCGAGGGTTTCGCGCTTCGGTGTCATGGCGAGGAGCTTTGCGTGCCCCGCTTGCACCAACTCGAGCACGCGCGGCACGGCCTGGTCACCTTCGACCACCACGTGCACCGACTTCTTTTCGTCGCGAATGGTGGCGCCGAGTTCGCGGATTGCGTTCCGAAGCGCATCGTCCACGGACTCAAACTCAAACTCCACCTGCCGCACTTCGGGGCGAAGCAGATCGCTCAGGGCGCCCGCCGCCATCACTTTGCCGCGGCTGATGATCGTCACGCGATCACAGAGCGTCTCCACGTCGCTTAGGATATGGCTCGTGAAGATGAGCGTCTTTCCGCGCTGACGCTGCTCAAAGAGGATCTCGCGGATCTCCTTGCGCCCCACGGGGTCGAGGCCACTCATGGGCTCGTCGAGAATGAGCACCTCCGGGTCGTGGAGGAGGGCCTGTGCGAGGCCGATGCGCTGGGTCATGCCCTTCGAGAAGCGCCCGACGGGCCTGTCGACGGCGTGGCCGAGGCCGATGCGCTCGATGAGCTCCGCCGAGCGCTTGCGCCGGGTCGCGGCGTCCATGCCCACGAGTCGGCCGCACAGATCGAGGAACTCGAGGGGCTTGAGGTACTGATAGACGTACGGGTTTTCGGGCATGTACCCGATGCGGCGCATGCTCTCGCGGTCGGCGTTCGAGCGGCCGAAGATGCGGACCGATCCGCTCGTCGGGAAGATGAGCCGGAGCAGCATCTTGATCGTCGTGGTCTTGCCGGCGCCGTTCGGCCCGAGGAGGCCGAAGATCTCTCCGTGCTTCACCTCGAAGTCGATGCCGCGCACCGCGTCGATGCGTTTACGAAAAAAGCCGATGCGAAAGGTCTTGTGGAGGTCGCGGACTTCGACGACTTGCTCGGAGTTCGGCTTGGTACTCGTCTCGGCACTCGTCTCGGCGTTCGACATGGGACCCCGGTCGGTTCGAAGGCGCGGCTAGCGGAGCTCGAGGAGCGCCCGCTTCACCGCTTCGATCACGTGTGCCTGTTCTACGTTTGTCATCCCGGGAAAACAAGGGAGGGCCACGCCGCGGGACGCGAGCCGTTCGGCGTTCGGGAAGGAGCGCCCCAGCGCGCGCGCCTCGTTCGCGGCCCGTGCGAACTGCGGGAGCTCGTGGAGTGCGTAGGAGAGGCGCCCGGCGCCGACGCCGAGTTCGCCAAGTCGCCGCACGAGCGCATCGCGGCGCGCGGCGTCGAACGGCTCGGGGAGGACCGCGCCCAGGGTCTGTGCGTTCCACGTGGCGCCGCCCGGGAGGGCTTGAAACGCGAGTTCCGGAAGCTCCGCGCGGTAGCGCGTGGCCTGGGCGAGGCGGTCGCCGATCATCGCATCAAGGCGTCCGAGCTGACTCAGGCCGAGGGCCGCGGCGAGCTCGCCGAGGCGCTCGTTCCCGCCGGCATCGACGAACTCGCCCGGCGTCTGCTGCCCGTGGTTTCGAAGCATCCGGAGTTTGCCATCCAGCGCGTCGTCGTCCGTGAGGCACATGCCACCTTCGCCCGTGGTCAGGACCTTGCGCGGGTGAAAGCTCAGGCACGCCACCTGCCCAAATGCGCCGGCGCTTGCGTTGCCCAGCTTGCTGCCAATGGCACACGCCGCGTCCTCGATGAGCGCGAGGCCCGGAAGGGCGCCCGGAAGGGCGTCCCAGCGCGCGGGCACGCCGAACTGGTCGACCACGATGGCCGCCTTCGTTTGCGCCGTGCGCGCGGCGGCAAGGGCTTCGGGCGCCGCGTTCCATTCGTCCGCGTGTACATCGACGAGCACCGGCCGTGCGCCGCGTCGCAGGATCGCGTGCCCCGGGCTCGGCCACGTCAGATCCGGGCAAAGCACGTCGTCGCCCGGGCCAATGCCCAGGGCCTCGAGCGCGAGTTCAAGGGCGGCGGTGCCGTTGGCCACGGCCACCGCGTGGTGGCGTCCGGTCCGCGCTTTGACGGCGGCTTCAAAGGCCTCGACGCGCGCTCCCTGCACCAACATGCCCGAGGCGAGCACCTCACCGAGCGCGCGCGTCTCGCGGTCGCCAAAATCGAGCCGAAGGAGCGGCACCCGCATGGGCGCACCGTACCACGGCCCACGCGCGCGGCGTTCCCGAAGGTACTCGTGCGCGCGGACCTACCGGTACTCGCAATAGTCGGGACCCTCGCGGATCACGCAGTCCTGTCCGTTTGAACACGCACCGGGTTTGCACGCGCAGACGAAGTAGACCGTCGAGCAGACCTGCCCGTTCGGGCAATCGGAATTCGTGGTCGCCGCGTTGTCGCAATCGCAGGTGGGCTTGCCGCTCGAAACGAGGCACGTGAACGGCTCCTTGCACGCGAGACCGCAACCGCCGCAATTGGCGGAGTCGCTGGTGAGGTCGACGCACTTGCCGGCACAGCATCGGTTCGGGTGCGAGGGGCATTCGGTGCCGTCCGGCACGTTGACGATGTCGCAGTTGCCCGTCTCCACGTTGCACGAGGCGGTCTTGCATGCGTCGAGGGGCTTGGCGCAGGACTTCTGAAGTCCGCCGCACACGCCGCCCGAACAGCGGTCGTTCGTCGTGCAGCCGTTTCCGTCGTCGCAGGCCAATCGATCGCAGTCAGGGTCGGCGCAGTCGACAAGCCCGTCGTTGTCGTCGTCGAGTCCGTTTCGGCAGTCTTCGCCGTCGTGGCAAGCCTCGCCGGCGTCCCTGTCACATGCACAGAGGCACGTTCCTCCGACGCACTCGCTGTGGGTGCAACTCGCGCCAAAGATCGATGCGCAGTCCGCGGCGTCGTGACACGTGCCACCGTCGACGCCTTCGTCGACACAGATGCCGTTTGAGCACATCTGGCCCTCGTCACACGCGGTGCCGACGCAGAGGCGGGAGAACGTGAACACGAAGGCGGTGGAGCGATCGAGGTTGATGGTGCGCGTCTCGGCGAGCACCACGGCATCGCCCTTCTTGAGGCTTACGCGGAGCGCGTAGGTGTCCCGCGCGAGCCCGCGGAACTCCGCCGCACGAACCCCTTGGGTGAACACGAGCTCCGCGTCCGCGTCGAGTTCCGCCGTGCGCACGGGGCTCGCGCCCTCCTCCGTACCGCGGAATACGGCGGTTTCGATCCGATCGAAGTCGACGGGGGGGCGGGCGTCGGTTCGCACATCGATGCTGAGTTCGGCGTGTTTCACCGAATCGCACGCCGCCAAGCACAGGGCGGCGAGCACGACCAACAACAGCCTATTCGCAGAAGTGCGTCCCATCGTTCCTGCACCAAGAGGTGGCTTCGCCGGAGCGGCAGCCTTCGATTTGGCATCGATCGACGTGAAGCTCAATGGGGGTGCTCGCTTCGCGCGTGGCGGCGATGGTCGGGAGCGTGGCGCGCCAGCGGGTGCGCTCACCCTCGTAGTGCGCGTGGTCGAAGGTGATTTCGAGTTCGGGTGGCGCTGTCGCGTCGTCGTTCCCGTCGCAATGGGGCGATGCGCAGTACGCAATGCGCATGCGAAACGGCGCGCCGATGTCCCCGTCCCGGGCCACCACCTCCACCGAGAGCTCGGTGCTTCCACCGTCGAGGGGTGCGTGAACGAGGCCGTAATCGCCGTCCGCGATCGCCGTCTCGCCACGCCGTGCATCCACGGCGACGTAGCGCGCGTCGCCGTCGGAGGCGGGCACCTCGAGGATCGCCTCAAAGATGGCGTTCGACTCGGCGCAGCCGGCGAGTGCCACACACGCGAAGGCGCGCGCAAACCACGTGAGCGTGTGCGGAGTTCGCCCGGTCATAGCTCGATGACGTTGCCCCCGCGCGGCTCGAGGCCGTCGTCTCCGGAGAGCGTAACCCCAAGAACGATGGCGGTTACGACGAGGACCGTGCCTCCGACCGCCGCCCAGAACCAGCCGCTCTCGTAGAACGCATCGCCGCCTTCCTCGTCGGATTGCCGCGGCGGGGTGGAGCGCACGGCCACCACCGGTGCGGCCGGTGTGACTGGAGCCTTGCTCCACGTCGGTCGAAGCGAGATCTCCGTTCCCTCGCGCACCGCGCCGCGCCACTGCCACCGCATGCCGTCGGCGCGCTCGGCGTCGAGGCGCCTCGCGCCGGGGATGACGCTTGCGTGGAGTGGTCGTTCGCCGCCATCGGGGACATTGCGACCGTCGATGCGGAGCGTCAGTTCCTCGGCCTTCGGTAGGCCGTGGAGCACAAGCACACCCACGCGCGCGCGAACGTCTTCGAAGAGAGCGGTCGCCTTGTGACGCAGGTCTTCCGGTAGTTCGTCGTGCATGTGCAGGAGCTGGCGGAGTGCGGCGTAGGCCCGGACGTATTCCTTCGTCGTGTGCAGCGTGACGGCGATGGCGTAGAGCGGGAGGAACGCACCGGATTTCTCGTAGGAGAGTCCGAGGTACTCGAGGCCAAGGGCCGGCTGACCTCCCTCCACGAACTCCACGCCGCGCTGGTAAAGCTCGCGGGCCGCCTCTTCATCCGCGGGGCTCGCGGGCGACGCGGGCCTTACCCACGGGTCCGCGGCCGCGGGCGCGGCGACGAGCAAAAGAGCCAACCCGAGCGCGCAGGTCGTCCATCGGCGGAGGGCGCGTACGGGCATGGCGCGTGGGAGTGTACCACCGCTTGGTGGTCCACCCGGACCGCTTGCTAATCCCAGCGCTCGAGGCCGGGAAGCTTGGGATCGTCGGCTCCTCCCTTGCTCTGCCTTCGGCTGCGTCGCCGGCGCGCGCGCCGTGCTTCGGCCCGGCGCTTGGCACTGCTCGACACGCGATCGCGGTTCTCCTCCGCATCGGCTTCGTCCGCGTTGGCATCCTCGGATTCGCCGTCGGTGTTTTCCGCGGTCGGATCGGTGGCGGCGGTCTCGCCGGTGGTCGCGGGTTCACCGGTGGCCGTGTCGTGCGCCGCGTTCGGGTCCGCGGCGGTCTCGCTTGGCGCGTCGGTCGCCCGGGCGCGTGCCCGGGTCTCGCCGCCCTCCGGCGAAGCGACCGGCGTCGATGGCGCGGGCGCCGGGGGAGCGGCGTTCGCGCTTTCCGGTTCCGCCCCGTCGGCGAGCGCCACGGTGATGGCGAAACCCAGCATCGTTGTCACCCCGAGTACCGCGCCCATGCGCCGGGCTTCGGCCCGCGTGATGGCCCAACCCCTGGCGACCACGAACCCGACGGCCGCTTCCGTCCACTCGGCGAAGCGATGTCGAAGCGCGCCCCAACGGTCCGCGAGGCTCTCGCCGGTTTGGCGTGGCGGGCCATCGTCGGGGAACGGCGACGCGACCGGAACGTCGACACCCGGCGGCAGGGACTGCGCCGCCGCTTCGAGCAGTTCGCTCCGCGACGCGGCCACCGTCGGCATGGAGTCGCGGTCCTCGAGTTCGGGCAGGGTCGTCTGCTTCGTTTCCTGGTCGTGGAGCGACGGCCTCGATGCGCGCGCCGCGCCGGAACGCGCCGCTTCGGTCGGCGCGAGGGCACCCACGTCGTGCTTGATGAGGGTTTGGCCCGACCGCGCCGCGAGCGCCGCCGTGCCACTGCCCTTGGCCGCGCGTTCGAGATCGCGTTGGTTGCGCCGCGCCGTCGACGCGTCTTCGGTAAATGCGCTCCACACCGCGGACGCATTGGTCGCGGGCACGGACTCGGGCAGCGGCGTGGCGATGTTGGTGTCGGCCGTGGAAATGGCGCGCCGGAGTGCCTGGAGCCACTCGCCGCCCGCCTCCTCGACGAAGTCGCCGATCTCGCGCGGCGAGGGCGGGTTGAAGTGTTTCCGCGCTTCATCGCGGAGCGCCCGCGCGAAGTCGGCGCCGGTGGCGAACCGCGCCTCCGGGTCGCGCTCGAGGGCGCGCATGATCACCCTGGAAACGTCCTCGGGAATCTCTTCGCGCAGCGTGTGCGGTGGTGCGATGGCCTTGTCGCGCACGGCCTCGAGGGCTTCGAGGGGTGTACCGGGGAAGAGCCGCCGTCCGAGCAACAGTTCCCAGGCGACGACCGCGAGGGCGAACATGTCCGTCCGCCGGTCCACGGGGCGCCCGAAGGCTTGCTCCGGTGCGAAGTACGAATACTTCCCTTTCTTTTCGCCCGCCTGCGTTTGCGTGGTGCGAAGGTGGAGCGCCTGCGCGATGCCGAAGTCCGTGACCCGCACCCGGCCATCGAGCCCCACCATGATGTTCTGTGGCGAGATGTCGCGGTGAACGAGCTTGAGCGATTCACCTGTGGGTGCGCGCGCCTCGTGGGCGTCGTCGAGGCCCTGCGCCGCCTGGGCGATGAGTTCCACGCCCATGGACACGTCCACGAACTGCTCCTGCTCGTGCAGGAACACGAGGAAGTGCGTCAGGTTCACCCCGACGATGAGCTCCATGACGATGTAGAGCGATTCGTCCTCCGCGCGGCCGAGGTCGAAGGTTTGCGCCACGTGCGGGCTCACGATGTTCGCGGCAAGGCGCGCCTCGTCGAGGAACATGTCGACGAACTTTTGGTCGCCCGTCAGGTGCGGGAGCATCCGTTTGACGGCGACGAGCTTCTGAAAGCCGCCCTCGCCACGGATTCGCGCCGCGTAGACCTCCGCCATGCCGCCGAGGCCGATGCGGAAGAGGGCCTCGTACCGGCCGAAGCGCAGGTCCGTCACCTTCCCCGAACCATGGTCCTTCTGTTTGGCGACGGTGATGGGAAGCGTCCTCCGGGGGGTCCCACGATGGACCCCCGGTCCCGCGGGAAATTGGGCCCGCGCCCGTCTCGCAAGCGTATCGTGCGCCCCTTGCGTTGTCTCCCTTCGGGTGGTCCGAGCGGCCCCTCGATCCCCGAAATTCCTCAAGGAACCCGGGGCCGCGGTATGCTCCCGGCCATGTCCATCGGCGTCCGCGGCGGGGGTCCGGCTTGAGTGATGCCCGGATGAGCGTCGTCCTTTCGGGCGGCGGCGCGCGGGGGGCGTATGAGGTGGGGGTTCTCTCCTACGTGTTTGGCGACCTCGCCCGGGAGCACCCGGAGGTTGCCAAGCTCGACGTGATCAGCGGCACGAGCGTGGGCGCGGTCAACGCGGCGTTCCTCGCGGGCGTGGCCGACGACCCGACGCGCGGGATGGATCGACTCGTTGGCCTGTGGACGAAGCTCGAGCTGGCGGACGTCCTCCAGTTCGGCATGCGGCAGGCGCTCAGCCTGCACAAGGTGCTCCTCGGCGGCACCTCGGCGCCGGGCATCTTCGATGCCGGCCCACTCGCGCGGCTCGTCGGCAGCGGCATGGACTGGCGCGCCATTCATCGAAACCAGAAGCTCGGGCACCTGCGCGCGCTCACCGTGACCGCGACCCACGTTGCCAGTGGTCGACCGGTGGTCTTCGTCGACCGCGCGGAGGGGGCGCCGCTTCCCGTCGGGCTCCCAAGCCAGGTCGTCGTGCGCCCCGAGCGCGTGCTCCCGCACCACGTGCTCGCGTCCGCGGCGATCCCCATCATCTTCCCGCCCGTCCGCATTCGTTCCGATCTCTATTGCGATGGCGGCCTCCGCCTCAACACGCCCATGGCGCCCGCCGTGCACATGGGCGTCGATCGGCTGCTCATCGTGGGGGTTTCCCATGCGGCGCCCACGCCGCCGGTGCTGGCGCCGGGCCGCTTCCCGGGCGCCCCGTTCCTGCTCGGGAAGATCTTGAACGCCTTCCTCATCGACCACGTGAACAGCGATCTGGAGGAGCTCGAGCGCGTCAACCGACTCCTCGAAGACGGCGCGTCGATCTACGGGCCGTCGTTCGTCTCGGCGATCAACCGCAAGGCCGAGGAGCGCGGCGCAGCGCCACGTCGGTTCGTGCGCACGCTCGTGCTCCGGCCAAGCGCCGACATCGGCGAACTCGCCTCGCAGTACCTCGCAAGGAACCGGCTTCGCTTCGGCAAGTTGCTCGGGCGATCGTTTCTGCGCTTGCTCGATCTTGGCGAAGGGGCGAGTTCCGATCTCGCGAGCTACCTGCTCTTCGACGGTGGCTTCGCCCGTTGGCTCATCGACCTCGGACGCCAGGATGCGGCGCGCGATCGCGAGCGGATCGTCGGCTTCGCGCACGGCAAGCGGGGGCTCTCCTCGCCGCCCCCCACCGCGGGCTGACGGATCGCGAATCGGAAATTCCTGATCCAATTCGCGGGCGTGTCGGGTAGCGTCCCGGACGGATCAATCTTGATCCGTCCTTCGCCTTGCGCGGGACAAACTGTGCACAAGAGTAGCTAAGGGCCCTAAAGGGATCCGGAAAGCGGTCGTTCGAACCTGTGAGAAGCGACCGACCCCACGCGTATCAAACGGATCATCCATGATCACCCACCCGCTCAAACCGATGCACAAGCGCGACCCGGCAACGCCCGAGTCGTTCCTCGCGAAGGCGATGGACGCATCGACGCCCGACGAGCGCATCGCCTTTGCGAGGGAGGGTCTGCGCGTGGTGGGGGTCGAGGTGCACCCGGAAACGCGGATGCTCTTGCTGCGGGAGATCTACCGCGCCCACCTCGACACCCGGCAGCTTTGCGCCGCGCGTGACGTGGCGTTCGAGATGGCCAAGGTGGGACCGCTTCAGGACATCGCGCACCACGACGCGGCGCGCGTGTGTTTCGCCCTCGGCGAAGTGGACGACGCGCTCCGCGAACAGCGGCTTGCGCTCCTCGCGGCGCCGGAGGACCGGCGCACGTTCCACGCGTGGAGCCTCGCGACGATCGAGCAGTTTGCGGGCAACTTCGACGCGGCCCTCGAGTCCCTTGAGCGCGCCGAACGCTGGGCGACCGACGACCTCGACCTCGTGCGCGCGCACCGCACATACGTGCTCCTTGAGCGGGGCGACGAGGTATCCGGCGACGCGATCGAATCGGTGGAGCGCGCGCTCGAGGCCTCGCGTCGCGGGCGCGGGTACGGGCAGTTCCTCGTCGGCGTGCTTGCCGCATACCGAGGCGATCACGCCAAGGCACGCGCCGTGCTCGAGGCCTTCGTCGAGCGCGGCGAGATGGGGAGCGCAGCGAAGATGCTCACGCTTCGCGAAGAACTGCGCCGCGCCCGCGTCCTGCTGTCCGCCATGCCCCCCGCCCACACCTAGCGCTTCTAGTGCTACCTTCGGCGGTCATGAGCACGATGAATGCCGGGATCTCGGCCGTCGACAAGGCCTACGCCCTCCACCGGGCGGGCAAGCCCGAGGATTCGGCGCGGCTCGCCGTCGCAATCCTCGAAGGGGATCCGTCCTCCTACGACGCCGCAGCCCTGGTCGCTCAGCTCCTCGTGGAGGCGAACCGTGGTTCCGTCGCCACGGGCGCGCTCCCGGTGCTCGTCGAAGCGCTGGCGAACCGTGGCGATCTTCCCGCGGCCGCGGGGGTTCTCTGCGTGGCTCGAAATTCCAAGGTGCCGGTCGCGTCCATCGAGACGAAGCTCGCCGACACGTTCGCCAAGAATTCGTCGCGTCTCGGTGATGTTTCGCCGCCGCCGCCGCCGCTTCCGAAGCCCGTCCGTGAAGGGGCGGATCTGAAGACGCTCTCCGGCGATGCCCTTTGGTCCCGCGCCGAGGCGGCACTCACCGCGACGGTAGACGTGGCGAAGAAGCAACCGGCGAATGGCCGCGTTCCGCGTTGGCCTCTCTTTTCGGAGCTTCGTTCGACCGAGCTCAAGGCATTCCTTGAAACGCTCACGATTCTCGATGCGGCGGAAGACGAACACGTCGTCAAGCAGGGTGAAGCGGGAAGCGAAGCGTTTGTTGTCGTGCGTGGTGTGGCGAAGGTGACCAAGACCGTCGACGGTCAGGAGACGGTGCTCGCCGCGCTGGGTCCCGGGGCGATCTTCGGTGAAATGGCCCTCGTGACGGACACGCCGCGGGCGGCGTCCGTCGTCGCCGTGGAGGGGGTGCGGCTGCTCGTGCTGTCGCGCCCCGCCCTCGAGAGGCTAGCGACGTTGAACCCGGCGGTGGGCGAACGGCTCGGTGAGTTCTGCCATCAGCGCATGCTCGCAAACCTCATGCGCACGAGCCCGGTCTTCTCCGCGCTCGACCCGCAGCGTCGCGACTCGCTCGCGAACAAGTTCTCGCCGCGTAGCTTCGACGCGGGTCAAACCATCATCCGTCGCGGTGAACCGCCGACGAGTGTCTACGTCATCGCAAGTGGAAGTGTGGGGGTGGTCGCCATCGACGAAGAGGGCGAGAGCGTTCACGTGACCACGCTCGGGCCGGGGGACGTGCTCGGCGAAATCGGAATGATCCTCCGCAAGCCCGCCACCGCGGACGCCGTCGCGGCCCACGCGACGGTCGCGCTCGAGCTCAAGCAGGCGGCGTTCGAGGCGGCCATCGCCGATTTTCCGGAGCTGCTCCAGAAGCTCTACCCCATCGCGGTCAAGCGCGACGATCAGACCCGCTCCATCCTCGCGCAGTCGTCCGTCGAAGCGGCGGACGTGGACATTCTCGTCTAGCCCCGCGCGCCTCGGAACGCGCTTGGTCGGCAGTTAGACGCGGGCCGAGCGGGCGCGATACCATGGCCCGGTGCTGCTTTCCCTGGGTGCACTTGTCGCCGTCGCAGCGCTGCTCGTTGGCCTCGCCATCCTCTCGATCCGCGGCGAGGTGACGGCGCTTTCGGCATGGATGCACCAGCTCGCGACGCGCCAGGGCAACGCGCGGGAGACCATCGCGCTGTCGAGCGGCCCCGTGGCACTCGCGGCGGCGACGGCGGATTTCGTGGATCGGTACGAGACGGAGTTCACCCACCAGCGGAACGAGCGCGCCCATTCGGAAGCGGTGGGCCAACACGAGGCGGAGTTCCTTCGCACGGTGAGCCACGAGCTTCGAACGCCGCTCAACTCGATCCTCGGCTTCGCAACGGTTCTGCTTGATGAGATCGAAGGGCCCCTGACGGAAGGGCAGCGGGAGAACCTTCGCGCGGTGCTCTCGTCCGGAAAGTACCTGCACACACTCGTGGATGAAGTGCTCGACGTGGCCGCCCTCGAGTCGGGCCGTGTTGCGCTCGAGTGGAGCGATGTCGATCTCGCGGCGTGCCTTGGCGATGTGGCCACCATCATCACCGGGCTCCGCGGCGACAAATCCGTGGAAGTCCAGCATGGGGTGGACGCCGGTGCCGAGGGGGTTCGCGCGGACTCGAAACGCCTTCGCCAGGTCCTCGTAAACCTCGCGTCGAACGCCATGCAGGCCACGGAACGCGGGCATGTCTTGCTTCGCGCCGCGCCCCTCGGCGACGACATTGTGATCTCCATCGAAGACACGGGTCCGGGCATTCCCGACGACGAACACTCGGGGGTGTTCGAGGTGTTTTCGCGCGTCGGTGCCGACAAAGCGAAGGGGAAAGCGAAGGGAACGGGTCTCGGGCTCGCCATCGCGCGGCAGCTTACGGAGCTGCACGGTGGGCAGATTCGATTCGAGAGCCACGAGGGCAAGGGAACAACGTTCTTCGTCAGGCTCCCGAAGCGCGGTGCGACATGAGCCGGCGCCTCGTCATGGCCTCGCCGCCGCGTGCGCTCCTCAAGCTCACCGCGCTCAATCTGACGACCATCGCGCTTCACACGGTGGTGGCCTTCGCGCTTACCGCGGCATGGGCGTCGCCCGGACGAATTCTCTTTTTTGCGGTCGCGGCCGTGGTGGTCTCCATCGCCGCCACGCTGATCACTGCCGACAACTTGCGACGCTCAGCGGTGCTCCACCGCGCCCGTGAGCGCTTCGAGCGGGAGCAAATCCCGCCGTCCCCCTCGGCGCTGCGGGATGCACTCAAGGCGCCAAGTCGTCTGGCGGGGGGCGTATTCATCGCGGGCGTACTCGTGGCCGTGGTCGAGTTGCTGACCTCGGGGCGCATCTCGGGTGAGCCCGGCGTCGGGCTCTGGAGCGTGACCTACGCGTGGGTCGCCATGACCCTCCTCATGTGGACGCCGCTCACGTACTTCACGCGGAGCCACATGCGGACGTGGCTTGCTCCCTACGACGCGCGCGACCTTACGAAGGTCGCGACCGAGGGCCTCGCCAGCCGTCTCGCCGCGGATCTGGCCTTCACCCTGGTCGGCGTCCTCGTGGCGGGCGGTGCGGTCTACCTCGCGAACGCCACGGAAGACGCCGTGGTTCCGTTCTGGCTCGGCTACCTCCTCGGCGCCATCGCCATCGTGTTCATCGTGATTTTTGTCTTCGTGGTGCACCGCGCCCGGCGTTTTGAGCGCGGCATTCGCACCCTGGCGCAGCACGTCCGCGAGCATCGCCCGGGGCAACTGCTGACCGTCGCCGCGGAGGATGTGCCCACCCTTGCCGCCAGCCTGAGGCGGCTCCAGGAACGCTACGCCGACATCGTGCGTCGCGAAGCGTCGACACGGGGTCACATCGAACAATCCCAGAGGGAAAAGACGCTCCTCATGGCGCGCCTCACGCACGATCTTCGAAGCCCGCTGAACGCGATCTTGGGCTTCTCGGATCTTTTGCTCATGGACTCGGACGGTCGACTAAACGATGCGCAGCGGGAAAGCGTCATGCGCGTCGTTTCCTCCGGGCGCGAGCTCCTGGGCTTGCTGAACGACGTGCTCGACGAGGCGAAATTCGAAGCCGGCCGACTCGAGTTTCGACCGCAATGGACACCGCTCGTCGAGATCCTCACCGACGCGGTTGCCGCGGGCCGCCAGCTCCTCGTGGAGAAACCAAAGGTCGAAATCGTGGCGGAGGTGCAGCCTGGGTTGCCCGCCGCCTACGTGGATTCACCGCGCGTCGTGCAGGCGTTGGTCGGCCTGTTTCGGCACAGCGTGCGCCTCATGGACGAAGGAAAGATCCACCTCTGGGCGCGCATGGGGAAGGGGCCCGGGGGGGCGCCCGTGGTCCTCGTGGATGTGCGGGACACGTCGCCGGGCATTCGCTCGGAGGATCGCGAACGAATCTTCGAAGCCTTCTCCGATGTTGCCTCCGCCTCCGGTCGCCGCATCGGCGGGCTCGGCGTCGGGCTGGCCCTGGCGCGCAACTTGGTGTGCGCCCACGGGGGCGATGTGCGCTGCGAAAACGTCGAGGACCAGGGCACCACCTTCACGGTGAGTCTCCCGATCTCGAACGCGGACCATGATGATAAGGTGGGCGAATGAAAGCGGAGCTCCGGACGGAGGGCACGGCCGCGTCGCGCGTCGCGCAACGACTGACCGAAAACATCGCGTCGGTGCTCGCCGGCAAACGGGAGGCCGTGGAACTCGCGGTCACCGTGTTCCTTGCCGGGGGGCACCTGCTCGTGGAGGACGTCCCGGGCGTCGGCAAGACGACGCTCGCGCGGGCGCTCGCGAAGTCCGTGGGGCTCGGTTACCGACGCCTGCAGTTCACGAGCGACCTCATGCCCGCCGATGTCCTCGGCGGCGTGGTTTATAACCAGGCGCAGAACACCTTCGATTTCCGGCCCGGGCCGGTGTTCACGAACGTTCTCCTGGCGGACGAGATCAACCGCACGACGCCGAAGACGCAGAGCGCGCTGCTCGAGGCCATGGGTGAACGCAGCGTTTCCATCGACGGAACGACCCACGAGCTCGACGCGCCGTTCTTCGTCATCGCCACGCAGAACCCGTCGGAGTTCTACGGAACGTACCCGCTTCCCGAGTCGCAGCTCGATCGGTTCCTCGTGCGCATGAAGATCGGCTACCCGCCGAAGGACGCCGAACGCCGCGTGCTTCTCGCACGTCGCGGAAACGATCCCGTGGGAGCACTCGAACCCGTGCTCACCCGCGAGGAGGTCCTCGAAACCCAACGTGCGGTCGACGACGTACGCGTCGATGCGGCCGTCATCGACTACTTGCACCACATCATCCTTGCGACCCGGTCGGCGCCCACCATTCAACTCGGTGCCTCCACCCGTGCCGCCATCGCCTTCGAGCGTGCCGTTCGCGCCCGTGCCTTGGTGCAGGGCCGTGATTTCGCGCTTCCCGACGACGTCAAGGCGCTGGCCGTTCCGGCCCTGGCCCACCGCGTCCGCATCGAGCACGCCGCACAAGATGCCGGCAACGCCGCCGAGGCGGCGGAGCGCACCCTCACCGAGTTGGTGCGCAAGGTCGTCGTCCCCGTGTAGCAGCACGGGCGTCGCCCGCGCTCTCGAAGGGTCATGTCCAAACCGCGCTACAAAACCGGTCGTCACCGCGTCGCGAAGCTCACCCGCGAAGGCAAGGCGTTCGTGTTCGTGTCGGTGGGCGTGGCGTTCGCCGCCCTGAACACGGGGAACAACCTCGTCTACCTCATGCTCGGCCTCCTGCTCTCCTTGATCTTGCTCAGCATGGTCATGAGCGAACTGGTCATGCAGCGGCTCGAAGTCGCGCGGCGTGCGCCGCGGCGGGCCTTTTCCGGCGAGCCGGCCCGGGTCGAGTACAGCATCCGAAACGCGCGACCGTGGACCGTGAGCTACGCCCTCGAAGTGGACGATTGGATCGAGGGCGTCCCTCCGGGCAGGGGCTCGTTTTTCGTGAAGATCGCGCCCGGTGAAATCGCCGATGCGGCCCACGTCCGTGTCGCGCCCCGCCGCGGAGTCGTGGCGCTCCGCGGCTACCGCGTTCGTACGCGGTACCCCTTTGGCATCGTCGAGAAGTACAAAATCTACGATCAGCCAAGCGAGTGGCTCATCTACCCGGCGCGCGAACCCGTGCGTCACGCCTGGCCTTCCTTCGAGCGCCGCGGCGAAGAGCGCCACCTCGAACGGCCGGGCCACGGCGCGGAGCCGGGCGGTCTTCGCGAGTACAGGGCGGGGGACGAAGCCAGATCCATCCACTGGCGTCGAAGCGCGGCGCTTGGCGATCTTGTGGTGCGCGAGCGCGAGCTCGAGGCCTCATCCATCGTGCAGATCTACGTGAACAACGCGCTCCCCGACGGCGCGGAAGCGGGCTGGTACCGCACTTTCGAAACCGCCATCGCACGGGCGGCGTACCTCGTGGGCGAGGCGTCGAACCGTGGCGCCGCGGTGGAAGTGGTGGCGCGGAACGGGCGCTCGCTCCTCGTGGAGCGTGGCGTGCCGCCCGACGCGGCGTGGCGGTTTCTGGCGCTCCTCGAGCCGGTACCCGCGCGGGAGCTTGCGGACCCGGTGTTTCGTCGCGGGGCCCACGTCATCGACGCGGGTGACGCGGAGGCCGTCGCCGCATGAGTTTCGAGCGCGTACTCAAGGTGGTGACGTACCTGATCGCGGGCCTCGGGCTCTACGCGCTCACGCTCGGCGGCACCTTCGGCGTGTTCTCCATGTTTCTGGTCGCGCTTGGTTTTGCGGTGAGCTGGTTCGCGGAGCCGCCGCTCATCGCGACGCCCGCGTGGACCCGTGGGTGGACCATCGCCGCCGTGGGGTTCTTCGTGGTTCAGGTGCTCCGCGGCATCACGGGCGCGTCGATCCTCGAGCTCGCGCTCGAGTACGTCGCCATGCTGCAGGTTTCGCGGTTGATGAACCGGCGAACGGGCAAGGATCACAACCAGATCACGGTCCTCGCATTCTTGCATCTCATCGCCGCGACCGTGCTCACGACGAGTGTCGCGTACGGCTTGGTGTTCATCGGTGTGCTCATCGTGACGCCGTGGATGCTGACGATCACGCAGCTCCGGCGAGAGCTCGAGGAGACCGTCGAGATCGACCCCGTGGAGCGGGCGCGGCTCTTCACCGAACGCGACGTGGTTGGTTCGCGGTTCCTCCTCACCACGGCGCTTCTCACGTTGCCGATCTTCTTCGTGACCCTGGCGCTTTTCCTGCTGTTCCCGCGCGTGGGGCTCGGGTTCGCGGCCGTGCACGGGTACGGCGGCCAGCCCACGACCGGCTTTGGACGCAACGTCGAACTCGGCGGGTTTGGCACGATCCGCGAGGATCCCACGGTCGTTCTGCGTGTCTCGGGGCCCGCGGAACTGCTCGGCCCGCCGGGCACCGCCACCCTGCGCATGCGCGGCACGTCCTTCGACAAGTACAACGGCCGCGAATGGGAGCGCTCCGAGTCGAATCACGAACCGATCCCGTCCGAGTACGGGAGCTATCCCATCGTGCGCTTTCCCGATCGCGATCGCGATTTCGAGCTCAAGGTGGTCCTCGATCACCTGGACGAACCGGTGGTCTTCGTGCCGGACGGCGCCGTGGCCATCGCGACTCCGCCACGTCTCGCCGGCGGAGGCGAAGTGCGTCGGCGCATCGTCCAGTCGCGTGGCTTCGATTTTCGGTATGACCTTCGCGAGAACCAGGGGCTCAACTACTCCGTCTTCGTTTCCCGCGATCGTGGCGAGTGGACGAAGGGGTCGCTCCTCGGAGAAGACGTCGGGAACCTCACCCAAGTTCCCTCAAACCTCGGACGCGTTGGTGCGTTGGCCTCCGAGTTGACGGCCGATGCCGCGACGGATCGTGAACGGGCCGAGCGCATCGTCGCCTACCTCCGCGACTCGAACACCTTCCGCTACTCGTTGACGTTGCCCAAGGTGGAAGGCCGCGATCCCCTCGAAGTGTTCCTCTTCGAGGCGCGCTACGGGCACTGCGAGTATTTCTCGACGGCCGCCGCCATGATGCTGCGCACGCAGGGCATCCCGACGCGCAACGTGTCGGGTTTTCTCGGGGGTTCGTACAACCGCTACGGCGACTACTACGCCCTCCGGCGCGCCGACGCGCACTCTTGGGTTGAGGCGTGGATCGACAACCACTGGGTGACCCTGGACCCGACCCCGCCCGCACGGAACGCCGTCGGACCGGCGCGCACGTGGTTCTCTCCCATCCGCGATTTCCTCGACGCGGCGCGCACGCGATGGTCGAAGCAGGTGGTCGGTTACGACCTTCGCACGCAAACCAACGCACTTCGAAAGGCGTTCCGGTTCGCCAGCACGGTGCGCAACTTCTTCCGCGGCAAGTCCGCGCACGACACGCGTGGCAACATCGCCGACACGAACGACACGACCTCGAACCGTTCGCTGCTTGTCCGCGTCGCCATCTTTGGATTCGTACTCTTGGCGTTGGGCTTGATGGTATTCCTGGTGCGGCGGTTCCGCCGCTCGGCGCGCGAACGGGAGGCCATTCCGCCGCAGGGGCGCGCGGCGGTGCGCGTGTACCACGAGCTTGAGTCCGCGCTCGAACGTCGGGGCGTTCCCAGGGAACCGGGCGTCACGCCCCTCGAGCACCTCGAACACCTGGAGGGCCTCGCCTTTGACGGCGTCGACGACGTGCGGGAGGTCACCCAGGCGTACGTGCGAGCGCGCTTCGGGCGGAGCGGACTGTCACCCGCGGATCTCGCACGACTTCGGGCGAGCGTTCGGCGCGTCGCCCGTGGCACGCCCGTCGCGCCCGGGATGAAAACGCCCTAATTTCCTCCTCGCAATTCGCGTTACTTCACGCGAAACGCGGTAGACTCACCCGCGCATGCCGACCACCGAGGACGTGACAGCGCAGCTCAAGAAGCTGATCGCTGAGCATCGGTACCAGGATGCCGTGCGCCTTTCGCGCCGGGCCCTGTTGTCGAAGCCGGAGAGCGTTCCCATTCGCATGCTGCTTGGCGTCGCGCTCCTCGCCCTGCGTCGTTTTGACGAGGTGCGGACGGAGATGACGACCGTCCTTCGCCACGCACCGCGCGAGGCCGCGGCGTACCGACTGCTCGGCGAGGCCTACGTGCACGCGGGCCAACCCGAACGGGCCAAGGAGCCGCTCAAGCAAGCCATCTCGCTCGCACCGGGTGATCGCATGGCGCAGGCGCTGCTCGACGATGCGAACTCGCAGGAGCTGTCGAGCGAAGATCAGGACACGATCAACCAGTGGTTCAACCCCGAGGGGCTCGTCACGCAACAGCGACACGTGAACGAGCTGGGCGTTTCGGGCAAGCCGCCCGCTGCCGCTGCCACCGCCGCGCCCGTCGAGTCCGAGCCGCCCGACGCGGGCGACGTGACGATGCAGCGAGCGGAGGCCTACGTTCGTTCGTCCGAAGGCGTGGTCCCGCGCGCGAGCCTTGAGCCCCCGGCGCCGCCCCCCGATCGGGTCCTTGTCACCACGGGCGAGGCTTCCCGTGCAAACTCGAATCGTCCGGTTTCGAAGCCGCCCCCGTTGCCGAAGAGCGTTCGTCCGGCGATGCGGGGACCGTCGGAGCGCCCCTTTCCCTCGAAGGGTGGAACGAGCCGTCGTCCACCGCCGCCCTCGCCGAGCACGCCATCCAAACCCGTCGGCAGCAAGACCGTGCTCGGCATCGGCGCGCCGCCGTTGCCCACGGGACTGTCCCCCGGCTCGGCACCGCCGCTGCGCGAGTCGAGTGCCGGGCGGGTCGGTGCGCCGCCGCCCGCGGGGTTGCTCGGGCGTCGAGCTTCGCAATCGGGCGCGCCCGTTCCATCCTCGTCCGTGCCGCACACCGGTGCCGCGGCGCGACCCATCCTGCCGCCCTCCGGGCTCACGCCGTTCGACGAAACCGACGAGTCCGTTCCCACGAGGCTTGCGGTGCGCAACTCCCTCCATCCGATCGAGAGCGACTTCCCCGTCGTGTCGGTCGAGCAGGGGACGTGGTCCGACATGCCCGCGTCCGAGCGTCCGCCTTCGAATGCGCCCGGTTCGCGGCGCCCTTCGACGGGCGATTCGGACCCCGCGCAGTCCATCAATCCGCTTTGGAATCTCGGCAAGTCCGCGAACGATCGTCCGCCCCGCGTGGACAGCCGCCCTCCGCCCGCGCCGCGCGCACGTCGGGCGCCCTGGGCGCCGTCGCGGGGGCTGCTGGTCGCCGCGGGCGTCCTGCTCGCCGCCATCGTTGTTCTTGGTGTGGCGATGCTTTTCCTCCGCGGGAACGGCGCCGAGGAAGCGAACGCGATTTCCCTTCGAGCCGAACGTGATGGGCGCCGCGTGCCGTTCGCCGACGCACGCAAACTCCTCGTGGGGCCCGATACGGATCGGAGCGTGACCTTCGCACACGCGGACGTCATCGCGGCCGCGTACTACGAACACGGTCTCGGTTCGGACGCGGAGGTCGCGCGACTCCTCGACGAGGCGCGAGCAGCCGGTGTTGCGGACACCCTTCCCGTGGCGATCGCCCACCTGGCGCTGAGCCGAGGCGAGCCCGCCCGCGCACTCGAAGCCACCTCGAAGAAGGGCGACCCGGAGACGGCCGAACTCTTCTACGTCCGCGCGCATGCCGAAGAGGAAAGCGGAAGCCCCGAGCTGGCCCTTGAGGCGGCGCGAAACGCGACGCGGCTTGCGCCCGGATCGCCCCGCTACACGTCCTACCGTGCGTGGCTCGAGGCGGACCTCGGGGACCGGGATGGCGCGCTCAAGTTGCTCCAGGGCATCGAAGGCGGCGATGCGTTTCCCGCCGTGCGCATCGCACGGGCGCGGGTGCTGGCGAGCGCAGGCGATGCCGCGGGCGAGATGCTCGCGGAGGTTTCCGCCGTCGAATCGAAGCTGATGGGCGAGGCTTCGCCCACGGAGCGCACGTGGCTTTCGGTGCTCGCCGCGAAGGACGCCCTCGCGCGGGGCGATCGTGCATCGGCGGCCCGCCACATTCAGGTCGCCCTCTCCCTCGGGCCACGACCTGAGCTTGTGCTTTGGAAGACCATCGCCGAAGTGGCGTTGGCGACCGGCGATGTGGCGCAGGCGCGGGCCGTGCTTGAAGCCATGCCGCGCCACGTTCGCGCTTCGAGTGCCGGCGCCCTCGTCCGTGCGAAGGTCGCGCTTGCCGCCGGAGATCTCGGCACGGCGGAGGAGGCCCTTCACGACGCTTCGGAAAGTGCTCAGCGCATGCTTATCGAAGGTGAACTCGCGCAGCGCCTCGGCAAGCTCGGGGATGCGGAGCGGGCCTACCGAGGCGCCCTCGGTGATCCGCGTACGCGCGCCGAGGCGACGATGGCCCTCGCGAAGGTGCTCTTTGAACGCGGTGCGGCGGATGGAGTCATCAAGCTCATCGAGTCGCTCGAAGAGGACGAGCGCACGGAGTCGATGCTTGGAATGCTCGTCCGCGCGCACGTGGTGCTCGGGCACTCCAAACAGGCGAGCGCCGTGCTCGACGAGGCGCTCCGGCGATCACCCGACTCGGTCACCCTTCGCATGGCACGTGCGGAGCTCAAGTTGCGCTTCGATACGCCGTCGGCGGCGTTGGCCGACGCCCGATCGCTCCTTTCACTTCGCCCGGATGACCCGGATGTGTCGCGCATCGTCGGCGAAGCGAATCTTCGTGCGGGCCGTTGGCCCGACGCGGAAACGGCCTTCGCGAAGGTCAAGCAAGCCCTCCCCGACGATCCGGTCGCACGTGCGGGGTTGGCCCGGGTCGCGCTCCACGCCTTGGATGTGCCCCGCGCCGCGACGTTGCTCGAGGGGCTTGAGGCGAACCCCGATCCCCGGGTTCGCCGTGCGGTGGGCGAGCTGCTCGTGTTCGAGGGTGCCGGTGCCAAGGCCGCGGCGGTCCTCGAACCGCTTGTGAAAGACAGCGACGACCTTGCGCTCCGCAACTGGTACGGCGAAGCGCTTCTTCAGGCCGAGTCCTACGCGTCGGCGCAGAAGGTGTTCACCGCCGTGCTCGATGCGGACCCGAAGAACGCCGACGCCAACCTCGGGATGGCCCGGGCCATCATGCGAACGCCGCGCGTGAACATGGCGGAGCGCTACATCGATCAAGCGGAGCGGGACGCGGCGGATCAGAAGCTCGGATCGTTCTTCGAGGCGCGTGCACATGCGGCGCGGGCTCGGCTCGCGTTCGAGCTGGGGGCGCTCGTCTTGGCGCAGAGCGAAGCGAAGAAGGCCCTCGAGATCGTGCCGAAGCTCGGGCCCGCGGCGCACGTGCTGGCCGACGTCGCGATCGACATGGGGGGCCGCCCCACGGCGCCGCTCGAGGAGGCGGAGAAGGCGATCCTCACGCCGCCCGAGGCCCTTGGCCAGCTCGCCGTGCGACTGCGCGGGGCGCGCGCATGCGAGGTCGCCAAGCGCTACATCGAGGCGGCACCGAGCGGCTTCGACGCGCCGAGGGTGCGTCTGGTTCTTCGCCGCTGTCGCTAGCGGCCGCGGGGGGAGGGCCCCTAGCCCGCCGATCGCGCGAAATAGATGGCCGCGGCCACCGCAGCCACGGTGATCACGATGGCGATGCCGACCACGATGGCCACGTAGAAGCTGCCCTTGCTCGCCTCCGCCGCCTCCGGTGTTGCCGTCTCGGGGGGCAAACCCATGGGTGCGGGTGCGGGCATCGGCGATCGCGCGGCCGGCGCGTTGGCGGGCCCGGTTTGGTCCTCGAGCAAGTCCGCGATGCCGCGAACACCCGCATCGGAACCCGACTCGTGCCACCCCCGCTGACCAAGCACGAGGGGCTGGGAACCTTCGGAGTTGGACTTGGTGCTGATGTTGTGGTCTTCCGCGAACCAATCCTGCGGGTTCTCGAAGCCCACATCCATGAGTGGTTGCGAACCGTCGATCTCGCCGAGATCGAGCGGTGCGGAACCGATCCGAAGCGGATCGCTCATCTCATCGATGGATTGGAACGCGGAGAGTTCTTCTTGAATCAGTCGATCGATGATCGACTGGTTCGTCTGCTTCGCCTTGGGCTCTTCCGAGAGCGTTCGCTTGACGAGGTTTGCGATGTCGTACGACGTGACCTTGAGCCGGTGCCCAAAGAGGTACCCGGCGAGTGCGTCGCCAAATTCACGCGCACTCTGGAAGCGCTGATCGGGGTCGCGGGCGAGCGCCTGCTGAAGGACGGCGTTGAACTCTTCGTCGGCGTCCTGGTGGAGCCCGACGAGGGAAGGCACCTCGGCGCGCTGCACCATTTTCACGGTGTGGTAGTCGGATTCTCCGAGGAAAAGGCGCTTGCTCGCCAGCATCTCCCAAAGGACGACGCCGAGCGCGAAGACGTCGGCGCGGGCGTCGACCGGTCGGCCCACGGCCGCCTCGGGCGAGAGGTACGAGAACTTTCCCTTCACGACACCCGGGTCCGTCTTCTCGAGCTGCGTCGTTGCCTTCGCGAGGCCGAAGTCGGTGAGCTTCACCTCGCCGCGTCGGCTCAACATGATGTTCGGCGGTGACACGTCACGGTGCACGATGCCGATGGATTGTCCGTCGTCGTCCGTGGTCTCGTGCGCGTAGCTCAGACCGCGGCATGCTTCCATGCAGATGTAGAGGGCTTCCTTGAGCGGGAAGGGGCGGCCCTCCTTGCGGATGGCCTCCATCACCGACTTGAGGTTGCCCCCGTCGATGTACTCCATGACGATGAAGTACGTGTTGTCGGCCGCGCCGATGTCGAAGACGGTGACGATGTTCGCGTGGTTCAGGCGAGCGCCGAGACGCGCCTCGTCGAGGAACATCGCGATGAAGTTCCGGTTCTGCGAAAGGTGCGGAAGGACGCGCTTGATCGCGACCTGCTTCTTGAAGCCCTGGACGCTGATGGCCTCGGCACGGAATACCTCCGCCATGCCTCCCGCTTCGAGGCGGTCGATCACGCGATATCGCTGGTCCGCCATGGTGGGCCGTGTCCTTCACCGCGCGGCACCGACACCCCGCGCGCGGCGAGGATTGTGGTGATCGCAGGACTTTCCGTCAAGAAGTGACGGGGGTGTCAGTGGGGCATCGGAGCGCCGCGTTGTGACCGTCGAAATGCCCGCAATGTCCCCCGTCGCGGTTGCCAGGCGCGGGGCCGAGTGCTTGACTCGGGCGTGCCCCGCTCACGGCGTACGCCCCTCATCGCCCCATCGATTCTATCGGCCGATTTCGCTCGCCTTGGCGAAGAGGTTCGGGCCGTGGAGGCGAAGGGCGCGGATTGGGCCCACGTCGACGTGATGGACGGACGTTTCGTCCCCAACATCACCATCGGGGTTCCGGTCGTTCGCTCGCTGCGCAAGGCGACGAAGCTCCCGCTCGACGTCCACCTGATGATTGTGGAGCCTGAACGCTACGTGGCCGACTTTGCCGAGGCGGGCGCCGACGTGATCACCGTCCATGCGGAAGCTTCGCCCCACCTGCATCGCACGCTTCAGCAGATCCGTGCGCTCGGGAAGAAGGCCGGGGTTTCCCTGAACCCCCACACGCCGGTCAGCGTGCTCGACCATGTGCTCGACCTCGTGGATTTGGTGCTCATCATGAGCGTAAACCCGGGTTTTGGTGGGCAGTCCTTCATTCCCGCGGCGCTTCCGAAGATCGAATCCGTGCGCCGTGTGCTAGATTCGCGAGGCCTCGACGCGCACCTGGAAGTGGATGGGGGCGTGAACGCCGACACGGTCCAATCCGTGTTGGATGCCGGTGCGGATGTGCTGGTGGCCGGCAGCGCGGTGTTTGGGGCGGGCGACTACGGCGAAGCCATTCGGGGGTTAAAGAGCGCATGACGACATTTGACGAAGACGGCCCGCTCACGACCATCTTCGTGGACGAGAAGGCGACCAAGCGTCGCCTCAAGAAAAGCAAGCTGGTCGTCGTGGAGGGCCCCGATCGTGGACGGGAGTTCGTGATCGAGAAGGAGCGCGTCACGGCCGGCCGCAGTGTGATCTGCGATTTGTCGTTCACCGACAAGGCGGTCAGCGGCTCGCACTTCGAAATCATCGCAAGCGAGAAGGGCTTCTTACTTCGTGACCTCGGGTCCACGAACGGGACGCACGCCGGAGAGCTTCGCATTCAAGAGGTGTGGCTCACGCCCGGCACGACGATTCGCGCGGGGCAATCCCAGCTGCGCTTCGAGCCCGTGAAGGGGCTCGTTGAGATCGATCTCAGCAAGGAGGAGCGCTTCCACGAGCTCCTCGGTCGAAGCGTTCGCATGCGTGAAATCTTCGCAACCCTCGAAAAGGTTGCGGCGTCGGATCTGACGGTGCTCATCCGTGGCGATACGGGTACGGGCAAGGAGCTCGTGGCCCGCGCGATTCACCGAAATTCAAAGCGCGCCGACCAGTCGCTCGTCGTGCAGGACTGCGGCGCGATCCCGAAGGACCTCATCGAGAGCACCCTCTTCGGCCACGAACGCGGCTCGTTCACCGGCGCCACGGAGCGACACAAGGGCTCCTTTGAGCAGGCGGACGGCGGGACGATCTTCCTCGACGAACTTGGTGAGCTCGACCTCGCGCTTCAGCCCAAGCTGCTCCGCGTCCTTGAGAACCGCGAAATCAAGCGCGTGGGCGGAGACAAGAACATCCCCGTCAACGTGCGCGTTGTGGCGGCCACGAACCGCGACCTGCGCCAGATGGTCAACGAAGGCACCTTCCGAGAGGACCTCTTCTACCGACTTGGCGTGGTGCAGATCGAGCTCCCGTCGCTCAAGGACCGACCGGAGGACATTCCACTGCTCGTCGAGAATTTCCTCGATGAGTTCAGCTCGCGGCGCTGGCCGGGGGAAGCGAAGAAATTCAGCGTGTCGAAGGACGCCATGGCGCGCCTTCAGGCCTACCCGTGGCCGGGGAACGTTCGCGAACTCAAGAACACCCTCGAACGCGCCGCGTCCCTCGCCGATGACGTTGAGCTCACCATGAAGGACCTGCTCCCCGCGTCGCAGAAAACGCCGGCGTATGTCCTTCCGGGCGGCGTGTCGGCGGAGCAGTTCGTCAACGAGGAACTCCCCTTCAAGGAGGCCAAGCAGCGCGTCGTCGACTCGTTCGAGGCGGTGTACCTGAAGGCGCTCCTCGACAAGTACGGCGGTAACGTCACGCGGAGCGCGCAGTCCGCCGGCCTCACGCGCTACCACCTTCGCGAGCTTGCGAAGCGCTACGGGATCCGCGGCGGGCAGGACTAGTTTCACGGTGCCGTGGTCGCGGCAAAGGGCGTTCGCGCGGGCCGTTGGCGTCGTCGGCCGCGGGCGACTCGCGGTGCGTAGGGCGTTCGGCGTCGCTTCGTTCTTGGTGGTGTTTGCCGAAGGCGCAGCGCTTCGTGCGCCAAGCGCGCTCGCCGACGACGTGGCGCCCCTTTCGCCCGGCACGCTCTCGGTCGAGGTTGTCGAAGACGGCGCCGTGGTTCACGTGCGGCCCGACGCGTCCTCCCCACGACGCGGCACGGTGACCCTCGGTACACGACTTGCCGTTACCAAGCGTGTCGCGGGCGCGGGTTGCCCCTCACACGGCTGGTACGTCGTCGGTGAGGACGCATACGTGTGCAGCGCGTTCGCCGTGCCGTCGCCGCTTCCGCCGGTGGGGGAGGACCACGCCGCGTCGCTCCCCGGTGAGCTCCTTCCGCTCCGCGTGGGCATTGTTCGCGTGGACGGAACGCGCCGCTACGCCCACCCGAGCGACTACGGCGCGGACGAATTTGTCGACACGCTCGGGAAAAACTTCGCCGTCGTCCTCGGGGAAACCCGCGAAGAGGATGGCATTCGCTTCGTACGCACGCGGGGCGGCTATTGGGTGGAGTCGTCGACCCTCGACCCACCCCGTCCGAGCGCGTTCGAAGGGGTGATGCTCGGCGCCGACCGAGCGCTCCCGCTCGCGTGGGTGACAGCGCGCAAGGCGGCCGTGTACGCGGCCAAATCGGGCGCGAAGGTTTCGCGGCATGCGTCCCATCGCGAGGTGCTCGCCCTCGGTGACGAGGTCACGAAGGACCGCATCGCGACCGCCGAGGGGGGCTTCGTGCGCCTCCGCGACGTGGCGGTGGCCTGCACGGCGCCGCGCCCCGAAGGGGTGGGCGAGCACGAGCGGTGGATCGATGTCGACGTTTCCGAACAGGTGCTTGTGGCCTACGAAGGCGATACGCCGGTGTTCGCCACGCTCGTTTCCTCGGGGCGCCCCACGGCGGAGCGGGCCACTCCGCTCGGCCAGTTCCGCATCTGGGTCAAGCTGGCTTCGAGCGACATGGACGACCTCGAACGCACGGACGTCGAGGAGAACTACTTTGTCGAGGCGGTCCCGTGGGTGCAGTACTTCAAGGACGGGGTGGGGTTTCACACGGCGTTTTGGCATGACGATTTTGGTCAGGCGCGGAGCCATGGCTGCGTGAACCTGAGCCCGAAGGACGCCAAGTGGCTCTTCCGGTTCACGGGGCCGAACCTCCCCCTTGGCTGGCACGCGGTGCTGCCCTCGGGCTCGGAAACCGGAACCCTGGTGCAAGTCCGGTCGAGCCGGCACTAGAATCGTGGCCTCCGTGGAATTGCGCTTTTCGAAATACGAAGGTCTCGGCAACGATTTCATTGTCGTCGAGCGGGATGCGGTGGGGCGTGCCATCGACACCGGGGAGGCGCTTCGACTTTGTGATCGGCACCGCGGTATCGGTGCGGACGGCGTCCTTGAAACGGGCCTCGAGGGGGGCCGGCCGTTCATGCGCGTGACGAACGCCGACGGTAGCCGCCCGGAGATGTGCGGGAACGGACTCCGTTGCGTGGCCGCGCACCTGGTGTCGCGCGGTCTTGTGGGCGAGGCCTTCGATGTGGACACCGACGCCGGACCCCACCGATGCATCGTGAATGGCCACGTCATCGAAGTGGAAATGCGTGCGCCCGGCCTCGCGCCTGCGGATGTGCCCGTGCGCGCGGAGGCGCCGCTGATCGGCGCGGAGTGGGAGTTCGACGGGGAGCGCCTCCGGGTCACCGCCGTGTCCATGGGCAATCCCCACGTTGTCACCTTCGACTCGGTCTCCGACGCACGCCGGCGCGAACTCGGGCCTCGCATGGAGAAGGACCCGCGCTTTTCCAAGGGTGCGAACATTGGTTTCGCGAAGCTCACCGGCGACGACGCCATCGATCTTTTCGTGTGGGAACGCGGCGCGGGTTGGACGGAGGCGTGCGGCACCGGCGCGTGCGCAGCCGCCGTGGCAGCCGTTGAAACGGGGCGCGTACCGCGGGGGCCCTGGGTGTCCGTTCGGCTTCCTGGCGGGGTCCTCGAGATCCTGGTTGGCGATCCCGGCACACGCGTGCGCATGCGCGGCCCCGCGCGTCATGTGTTCGATGGCACGGTGACCCTTTGAGCGAGCGGGGGAGCATCCCGCCGGCACGCCCCGCGGGCATGTCGGCACGCCGCCGCATTCAACGGTGGTTCGCCATCGGAGGCGGAGGCGCGCTCTTGCTCGTGGGCGTCGCGCTCCTCGTGCTCCCCGGCCCGGGCGTGCTGGTCATTCTCTTTGCGATGTCGATCCTCGCCACGGAGCTGCCCTGGGCGCGCGCCTACCAAGACAAGCTCCGCGCCCTGCTCCGGCTTCGGCGCATGCGAAAGTCGATCCCGCCGCCACCGCCCGCACCGCCTCCGCCGGAGAACGAGTAGCGCGAGGTGCTCCCGGCGCGCCGCCGCTCGGGGGCAGGGGGCTTCGCTCCGCAGGCTTCGAACGCCGGGGAGGTGAGACGCTCGGCGCTTGGCGCTACGGGTGGTGAGTTTTCGACGCTGCCGCTTCGCTCCGCATCGAGAAACTCACTCGCGTTGGCGGGACCACCGGCATTCGAAGAAGCGTCGCGCAGCCCCCTGCCCCCGAGCGGCGGCAAGTACACCACCGCCAACGTTCACCGCGGTCAGAAGGTCTCTCCAGAAAGTCCGAATCCCGTCACGGCAATCGACGCCCATCCGGTCATGACGGTGGCCCCAAACGTTGCGAAGCAACGTAGCGCGAAGCGCCCACCGGCCGGTTTCCCCGGCGCCCAATTCCGCGATCGCCTGCATCCGCAGGCGATGCAATCAAAACAGCGCACCCTGATCACGCTCCGGCGGCGTGAGTTTCAGGTGCGTGTAGGCGCGATCGGTCGCGACGCGGCCGCGGGCGGTGCGGGCGAGGAGGCCCTGCTGGAGCAGGTAGGGCTCGTAGACGTCTTCGAGGGTGTCGCGCGGTTCGCTGAGGGCCGCCGCGAGGGTCTCGATGCCGACGGGGCCACCGCGGTAGTGCTCGATGATCACGCGCAAGAACCGCCGATCCATGTCGTCGAGGCCAAGGGCGTCCACGTCGAGGCGATCAAGGGCGCCCTTCGCGGTCTTGAGGTCGAGTTTGCCGTTGCCAAGCACGTCGGCGAAGTCGCGTGCGCGGCGGAGCAGGCGGTTGGCGATGCGCGGCGTTCCGCGGGAACGGCACGCGACCTCGTGGGCCGCGTCGCGCTCGACCGGTGTTTCGAGGAGACCCGCGCTCCGCTCGACGATGCGCGTGAGTGTGTCCGTGCCGTAGTAGTCGAGACGCGCCACGTATCCGAAGCGCGAGAGCATGGGGCTCGTGAGCAGGCCCGTACGGGTCGTGGCGCCAACGAGGGTAAATGGTTTGAGTGGGAGCTGAATCGTGCTCGCGAAGGGGCCATCGCCGTGCACCACATCGATACGGAAATCCTCGATGGCCGTGTAAAGGTTCTCTTCCACCACGGGCGAGAGGCGGTGGATCTCGTCGATGAAGAGCACGTCGTGCTCGTCGAGTTTCGTGAGGAGCGCCGCGAGCTGACCCTTGTGCTCGATGGCGGGGCCCGAGGCCAAGGTGAGGTTCACGCCGAGCTCCTCGGCGAGGATGAAGGCGAGGGTTGTCTTCCCAAGGCCCGGTGGGCCGCAGAAGAGCACGTGATCGAGCGGATCGCCCCGCTTTTTGGCCGCCTCCACGAACACTCGAAGGTTCTCGGTGATCTTCTCCTGCCCCACGAACTCGCCGAAGCGCGACGGACGGAGCGTGATTTCGTAGCGACGCTCGTCGTCACTCGCCTCTCCGGAAATCATTCTCGCTGCGTCGTTGGGTGCGGCCATGACGGTTCGTTCTCCTGGGCGTTCCTATCCGAGGTGCGCGAGGGCTTCGCGGAGGAGTTCATCCACCGGTCGTGCTTCGAGGTCGTGGATCTGTGCGACCGCGGCCTCCGCTTGGCCGAGTTTGTAGCCCATCTGCACGAGGGCACCCACGACGATGGCGCTCGGTCCCTCCGGCGTGGGTTTCAGCGTTGCTGCTTTCTTCGCGATGCCAATGGGGATCGCCCCCGCGGGCAGTTTGTCCTTGAGCTCGAGCAGCATGCGCTCGGCGAGTTTCTTGCCGACGCCAGACACGGCCTTGAATGCGGCCGCGTCACCGCGGGCGATGGCGAACGAAAGTTCATCCACCGACAGTGAGCTCAACACCGAGAGCGCGATGCGCGGCCCGACGCCCGACACGCCGAGGATCGTCCGAAACGCTTCCCGGTCGCGCTCGCTCGGGAACCCAAAGAGCGTGATCGCGTCCTCGCGCACCTGCGTGTGGATCGAAAGCGTCGCCGTCGCCGGCGGGTTCGGCAGCGCGTGCACCATGCTCGCGGGCACGGACACCTCATACCCGACGCCGTTCACGTCCACGATGCACGTCCCATCGAGGTCACGGTCGACGATTTGCCCGGAAAGCCTGCCGATCACGGGGCGACCTTAGCATGCGGGTAGTCAAATGTTCAGTTTCTGGATCGCTCGGGTTTCGGAGCGGATTTCAGGCGGCAATCCGTTGCGATGTCCCGTGCCGCGGGCGGGTTCGATGTGGTGAGCAACGCATCGTTGACGATCCCGCGTCGGCGGCGCGTGACGGTCACGCTCGAGTGAGTGACGGTGAAGATCGATCGAGTGGCAGTGCGTGCATCGCGCGCCGGATCTCGTTGGTGGAGTGCGTCACCCCTGACGCGTGTAACTGATTGTTCCCAAATGAACGCCCGTTGTTCCCATCGGGAAACGAAATGTGAATTTTTGCCACAAGCGACATCGCACGACGACGTGGTTTTGCTCGCACCAATCTGATGTGTGCACGTCGTTGAAAACTTTCAGCGCATCCTTTGCGCGCTATTGTGCCTTCCGTTGGGTGTCGCGTTGGTGAGGGCGCGATGCATGGTCGAAGGAGGGTGGTGCATGGAACGAGCTCAACCGCGGGCACTGGGTCAACGAATGGTCCTTGCGCTCTGCATGGTCGTGTCCGGGTATGCCTGGACCGCGCACGTGGAGGCGCAGGCGTATATTCCGTTCACGGATTACCTGCCGCCGCTCACCGTCAACGCGGAAGAGTACGAGAGCGGGTACAACCACTTCTGTCGCGACGACACGGGGCACATCAACACATACCAGTGCGTCGACAAGACAATTCGCGAGATGACGCGCCGCTACGATCGTCTCCACAGTTCCTGCGATCATCGCGGAATCTTCGCGCTCGCGTATCTCCTCACGACGGAGGAATACCAGCGTGCTTCGCTTGAGCCCGGTTTCTTCCGCGACCCGGAGTTCATCAATCACGAAGACGTCGTCTTCGCGCAGTTCTACTTCGCCGCGTACGACGCGTGGGAAAGCGGTCGCATGGCCGACGTTCCCCCCGCGTGGCGCCTGGCGTTCGCCGCCGCGAACTCCAGGAACTCGGCAACGTCGGTCGGCGACGCGCTCCTCGGTGTTTCTGCCCACATCAACCGCGACCTCCCGATCGTGCTTGCGACGATCGGTCTCGTGGATCCGGAGACCGGCGAGAGCCGCAAGCCGGACCACGACAAGGTGAACGCGTTCCTCGCGCGCGTGGCACTCGACCCGGCGATGCAAGCGTCCTGGGACCCGAAGTTCGTCACGGGCATCCCCGGTACGCCGTTGACGTCGGTGACGGCCGCGCTCATCCAGACATGGCGCGAGGCCGCGTGGCGCTGGGCCGAGCTGCTGATCAGCGCGCGGACGCCCGAAGAGGAAGCGAACGTCATCGCTCAGATCGAGTGGTACGCGTACCAACAGGGTCTCGCGCTACTCGCCTCCAATCACTATCTACTCCTCCAAAGCAGCGCGTCGCGGGACGCGTTCTGCATGGCCCACAGGTGAAGCATGGCACGCGCTGAACGCCTCGAATCCTCGGTTGTTCCCACCGTCCGACCCTCCACCCGTCCGCCGACGCCGTTGCGCCCCGGACTCGTGGGCTGGCTCGAGCAGGCACCAGGTCACCTACGCGACCTGGCGACGATCATCGACATGCTGCCGGACGTTCTCTTCAAGTGTGAGAAGCGGGCGGACGGGAAAATCTATTGGCTGCTCAACGAGGGAAGGCTCGCGGAGGAATTCGGGCTCACGACCGAGAAGGTGAGAGGCAAGCCACTCGAAGAGCTCTTCCCGCCCCCGGTGGTGGAACACATGCTTCCCCACTTTGAGCGCTGCTTCGAGGGCGAAGCACACGACTTCGTCAACGAACTTGGCGGGCGCTTCTTCTATCACTATCCGCAGCCGATCTACCGCGAGGACGGGAGTGTCGAGGCGGTCGTCGGCTTCATCAGCGAGGTGACGGGGCTCAAGCGAGCGGAGGATGAAATTCGTCGCCTCAACCAGGAGCTCGAAGCGCGGGTGCAAGAGCTCGAGACGGCCAATCGTCAGCTTGAGGCTTACAGCTATTCAGTTTCGCACGACCTTCGAAACCCCTTGGCCACGATGGATGCGACCGCGCACCTGCTCGCTTCCCAGTTCTCGTCGACGAGCCCCCGGGCCGCGGCGCAGTTCGATCGACTGTCGCGCTCCGTGCGGCGAATGGATGGACTCATCGACGACATTCTCACGCTTGCGAAGGCGACCCGCGGTGAGCTTCGCCGGGAGAAGCTCGACTTGACCAATCTTGCGCGCGAAGTCTGCGACGAGCTCGGCGCGATGCGCCCCGAGCGGACGCTCGATGTGCGGATCGACGCTGGGCTTCTGGCCGTGGGCGATCCGCGCCTCGTGCGCGTCGTGTTCGAAAACCTTTTCTCGAACGCGTGGAAGTACACCCAGAACACCGAGCGGCCCGTGATCGAGTTCTCGGTCGCGCATCACCCAACCCGCGAGATCTTCTGCGTGCGTGACAACGGCGCGGGGTTCGACATGGCCCACGCGGAGAAGCTCTTCAACGCCATTCGAGCGCGCGCATGCGGAGACCGAGTTCGCCGGAATGGGAGTGGGTCTCGCGACGGTGCGCCGCATCGTTCGCGCGCACGGCGGCGAAATTTGGGCGGAAGGGGAGCCAGGGAAAGGCGCGTCCTTCTTCTTCACGCTCGCGGGCGCGTAGGGCTGGTCGCTCGCCAGCGCTGTACCCGGGCTCCGTATGCGGAACGTCCTGGCGGTGCCTACGCCTGGCCCGTCCACTTCTACGCTGCCTTCGACAAGGTGCGAACCGCGTCGACACCAGCATGACACGGATTGACGCTGGCACGGCACGCACTCCGGGCATACCGTAGTGACGTCCATGGAAGAACTGCTTCGCTCGGTGCTGCCGGAGGGTTGGCGCGGTCTCGTTCCGCTCATCGAACACGGCGTCAGCGTCGTTGCTGTGGTTCTGGTGTGCTGGCTTGCGTTCACGGCGCTTCGGCGGGTTCTCCATCGTGCCGTGGCTCGCGATCGCATCGACCGGACCGCTGCGAGTTTTGTTGAGACGGTCGTTCGCTATGGCCTCGTAGCGGTGGCTTCCATTGCCGTGCTCTCACAGATGGGTGTCGACACGTCGTCGCTCCTTGGAAGCGTCGGGATTCTCGGTCTTACACTCGGATTCGCCGCACGAGATGCGTTGTCGAACGTTATCAGCGGCGTGTTCATCCTGTGGGATCGCCCCTTTGTCATCGGTGACCTCATCGAAATCGAGGGTCAATATGGCCGCGTGGACCGCATCACCATGCGTTCCACACGGGTCGTGACGCCGGATGGCAAGATGCTTGCGATCCCGAATACGAGCGTCGTCAACACAACCGTCGCGTCGTATACGAATTTTCCTCATTTGCGACTCGATGTTCCGATCGCGGTTGCGGTTGACGAGGATCTCGCGCGCGTTCGCGAGCTACTTCTCTCCGTATGCGCCGGACCCGGCTTCCTCGACACGCCGAAGGCCGTGGCGGTTGTTACGCAGTTGAACGACTACAACGTCGTGTTTGAACTGAGGGCGTGGATCGAAGACGAAACGCAACATATTCCCATGCGGCTTGCGCTGCGTGAGCGCATGTTCCTTGCGCTTCGCGATGCGGGGATTCGAATGCCGTACGAGACGCTCGAGGTGCGGGGCGCATAGGTCGGCATGCGCCAGCGGTGCGACGTGCTCGTGTCCGTTAGCGTGCGCGTGAGCCTGGGCGTCGCGCGATCGGGGCAACTCGCCTCGCTTGCGCGTGCGTGATGGCGACGGCGAGGGCGTCGGTGGCGTCGACCTTCGGCAAGACCTTGAGGCCGAGGATGGCGCCCACGAGCTGCGCGACCTGTTGCTTGTCGGCGCGGCCGCCGCCGCCGACGGTGCGTTTGACGAGCGCGGGCGGGTAGGCGTGCACGGGGCGTTCCGCTTGCGCCGCGGCGAGGAGAGCCACGCCCCGCGCCTGGCCGAGCTTCAAGGCGGAGCGGGCGAACTTCGCCTGGAAGATATCTTCGACGGCCACTTCGTCCGGCGCGTGCTCGCCGATGATCGCGGTGAGTGCTTCGTGCATTTCCTTTAGACGAACGTGCAATTCGTCTTCGCCGTCGAGGCGGATGACGCCGGCGGCCACGGCGGTCAGCCGATTGCCGTTTCGGTCGACGATGCCCCAGCCGGTTCGAAGCGATCCGGGGTCGATGCCAAGCACACGCACGCGACGACTATACCGATTCCGGGGCGTTTCGCGCGATTGGCGCGCCGGCCGCGTGCTCGATGTTTGGCATCGTCACCGCGATAGCGACGGCCCCAAGGATCAGCGCCAGGACCGTGTGGACCACGAGCGGGTGTCCGCCTGGAACCGGGCCGGGTCGTCCGCGTGGTACGAGAAGATCAGGCCGACGCGCGGGTCGCCCTGGAAATCCGGCACGCGATGGACAAGCCCGTTGAGGTGTTCAAGGCCGGCGATGCGCGGTTTCCACGTGAACTGGGTGGAAGGGATCACCACCAAATGCCCTGCGGGTGGTCGAACCAAATGCGGGCGTAGTTCGGCGTCCGTCAGCGAACCCAGTGGCTTGTCGAAGTCGATGGGGGTGTCGATCTCGTTGAGTTTGGGAAAGAGCTCGGTGCCGTGGGTTCGGAGGCGGCGGAGATCGACCGTGGTGGAGAACGCGAATCGCTCGCCGTCCACGTGGGCCCGACCGATGTTCACATCTCCCCTCGCGTTCGAGAGTCGACCCGGTTGGAGACTCTTGAGCTTTGAGTCCGTCGCCTCCGAAAGCAATCGACCCACCATGTCGGCGAACTCGGCGACCCCCGTGATGTCACCGTGTGTCGACGGAACGTACCTGGGAAGGCCCAGGTCCACCGAGATGAAACCCTTCGTGGAGGTGGGCGAGAAATCCGCGCGGAGGCCCTCCACGAGTCGGGACCACTGCTCGGGTTCTTCGAGGCGCGTGATCTGCCTCGCGAGATCGTAAACCGCTTCCACACCCGCGGCTTGCGCGGCGAAGAAGGGGCGACTCGACGGAGGGGCGACCGACGACGACGCCACGGGAAGCGCGGATCCTTCGGATGCGGTGTTAAGGCGGGTCTCTGCGCTCGGCGCCACGGCGTCCGACTCGACGTTCCCGCGGATGGATCCGTCGAACGAGGACCCGAGCACGACGAAGCCGGCCATGCCCAGCGCGCAGACCCCGAGCACCAGCGCGTATTCTGCGGCGCCGCCTCGAGTCTCGCGGAGCAGCGAGCGCTGCCCCGAGTTCCGAACGGTTCCTGCGCAGTGCGGTGCGTGATCTCGCGGCATGCCGCCCGTAAAGCAACCGCCGGGCCAAACAACAACCGCGAGCTTCCGGCGGAAAGACGCCCCCCGGCCTCAGCGTTCGAACACTCGAGTGGCCATGGGGTCAGCGGTGCCCGAAGAACCGAGGGGGCGCGAAGCCCGCTCCAACCATCACTGGGGCGGCGTCGCTTCGCCCCGGAGGTTGTTGCCCCAGCAGGAGATATCGCCGTCCGTGTGCAGTGCGCAGGAGTGGCCGCCGCCCGCGCTCACGTTCTTGAAGTCGGTGCCCGCGGGGGCCGTTGCGCCACCGAACCAATTGAACCCCCAGCACGCGACGGAACCGTCATCGCCGATCGCACAGACATGGGACTCGCTCGTGGAGATCGACGTGGCGGGCACGGTGATCGTCGGCGTCGACTGTCCGAGTTCGTCGTTGCCCCAGCAGAGCACGGTGCCGTCCTCGCGCAGTGCGCAGGCGTGGACCATGCCAGCGGTCACCTGCACGAATTTCCCGCTCGCGGGCGGTGTCGACTGGCCGTCGCTGTTGTCGCCCCAGCACTCGATGGAGCCGTTCGACTTGAGCGCGCACGTGAAGTCCGCGCCTGCGGATACCGCGGTGAAGCCCGTGCCGCCCGGAGGCGTGCTCGCGCCCGCGAAGTTCTCGCCCCAGCATTTGAGCGACCCGTCCGCCTTGCGTGCGCAGCTATGGGATTCGCCGGCGGAGACCGACACGAAGTCGGAGTCGCTCGGCGGACTGGCCTGCCCCAAGGCGTCTTCGCCCCAGCACGCGATGGTGCCGTTCGAATGCAGCGCGCACGTGTGGTAGGTGCCGGCGTCCAGGTCGACCCATCCATCGCCCGTGGGTACGGTCGTTTGCCCTTCGGTTGCCCGTCCCCAGCAGACCAACATTCCGTTGTGGCGAATCCCGCAGCTGTGCATGCTGCCAAGGGAGAGTTTTGCGAACTGCGTCGGGTCGATGACCGCAGCGTCCGACGAGGCCTCCGTTGCGTCGGTGCCGCCGTCCTCAAGACCGTCCGCCTTGCCGTCGTTCCCCTGGTACGCGTCCGCCGGCCCCTCGGCACCCTCGCGCGTCGTGCATGCGGTCGCCACGAAGGGCATCGCGGAGAGAACAGACAGAAGAAGAAGTGTGATCGTGCGGCTCATGCGGCGCTCCCGGTTGGGTCCAAGTCCCGCGGCCTATGGCACACGCATCCACCCGTCGCCCAAAACCCAGTGAGCCTCGTCACAAGACGGAACGTGGAGGTGCACCCGGCGTAGTTCTAGTCAACGCGTTGCGTGAGCTTGGTGGAGCCGCAGGTTGAGCCCGCGAATTCTTCGGTGAACACGAGACTCCGGCTCTTCCCGGCGGCGCGCCAAGGGAACCCGCTCGGCGCCGTGGGCCGCCAGAGCACGGAATGCACGGTTCGACTACTCGAGCGTGAACGTCTTGGCTTTGCCCAGGGTGAGCAGCTCGTCACCGGACGGCGAAAACGTGGCGTCATCCATCTCGGCTTCGCCGGACACGGTGCGGATCACGATGCGACCAAGCCCGCCGCCCCCACCGCCGCCGTAGGTGCTGCAGGTGCTCAAATCGGCAGGCTCGCTCACGGTGGATTCCGGCGCGGAAGCGCCGCTGCCCGTATTCGCGGCGCCGGCCGCCCCAGGACCCGCGGTGATCTTGCCCCAGGTCGCCGAACTGCTCGATGTGGCGGCGGCACCGCCTTCCGCGGCGGCCGTTGTTCGAGTCCCATCCGCTCCCGCTTCGCCCGTCGTTGCGGAGAGCGTGGCACCGCCGCCGCCGCCGCCACCGTTCGCGAAAACGCCGCCCGCGATCGCGACCGTGCTTGCTTCGATCACAAGCGTTCCGCCACCTCCGCCGCCCGCACCGCTTCCGGCCTTGCTGCTGCAGTCGGCCTCGTTGGCTTCGGCACGTGTGCGGCCGCCGGCGCCGCCAAGGTCAATTTCACCGGTCGCGCCGATGGCAAGCCGCTGCTGTGTAACGAGAAGCAGGCCGCCGCCCCCTCCGCCCCCGCGGATACCCCAATGGCCGCAGTAGCCGACGGCGCCCGCACCGCCGCCGACGAGCGAACTCGAGACCCCCCCCCGCGTCACCCGGTGAACCACCTTCCGCTTGTGCGGTGATCCCATTCCGATTCGCCTTGGCCGTGCCGCCCGCGCCCCCCGAGGTGGCGTTCGAACCGCCGCCGCCGCCGCAGATTGCAGTGGCGACGGTCTTGTTCAGGACGTCACGCGTCGACTTTGGATCGCAGGGCTTTGCGGAGCTCGCCCAAAGCCCCGATGTCTTCCCGTCTTTCGCCGAACTCGCGCCACCCGGACCGCCGACGTCCTTGTTCCCAGATGCGTCGAGGAGCCCGTCGATCGTGATGTCTCCGGTTGCAAGGATGGCGACGGCGTTCGCGCCCGTAAGCGTGAGCGTTGCGCCTGACTCCACTTCGAGCATGTGGACCGCGAGCACCGAGAGCTTCGGCATGCCGTCTTCCTGCGCTTGCACCGTCGGTACGATGGTTGCCGTGTCGGATCCGTCCTTGAGTTCGCCGGTGTCCACGTTCCACGTCGCGTGTGTGCCCGTCTGAATGAGCAGGTCAGGTCCCCCCGCCACCGCAAGCTCACGGATCGCGACGAAGCTCGGCCTGACGCAGTCGGGCAAGCCCGTGGTCCCGCACGGCGGCGGAACGCGCGCGTCGTGGTGCGGGTCCGCGTCGCGCTCGGCGTCCGCTGAGCCGTCCCGCGACCCGTCGCGGCGGAGCGAATCAAAGTCGTGGCACCCCACGAGAGCCGCGAGTACGGCGCCCCCCCAAAGCCAACCCGGTCGCATCGCCGCCGAGTCTATCCGAGGGGCGACTCCTGCGTAAACGACCCGGCGTTCCCCACGGCGGGCAGCCGGACGCAGGCGGATGAGAACGCATTGTCGTCCTGCCCGCCACTACTGCTGGCGCGCACGCCGCCCTCGGGGTCTTTGCTTATGCGTTTTCGAGGGCCGCGAGCACGTCGTCCGGGACTTCGAAGTCGGCGAAGACTTTCTGCACGTCGTCGTGGTCTTCCAGGGCTTCGACGAGGGCGAGGAGCTTTGTCGCGTCGTCGGCGCCGACTTCCTTGGTGTTCTTTGCGAGGAACAGAAGCTCCGCGCGGCTCACCGGAAGTTTCGCCGCCTCGAGCGTGTCGCGCACGGCGTCGAGCGTTTCACGCGGCGTGGTGATGGTCCATTCGTCGCCGTCGTTCGTGATGTCTTCGGCGCCCGCGCCCACGGCGAGCTCAAAGAGCTGTTCTTCGGTGGCGGCGTCCGCAGGGAGGGCGATGACGCCCTTTTCCTCGAAGGCCCACGCGGCGGATCCCGCGGCTCCGAGCGCGCCGCCTCGCACGTCGAAGAGCTTTCGAATCTCGGCGGCGGTGCGGTTTCGGTTGTCGGTTGTCACCTTTGCGAGGAGCAGCGTGCCCGCGGGGCCCACGCCTTCGTACATGAGCTCTTCGAAGGTCACGCCTTCGAGTTCACCGGTGCCCTTCTTGATGGCGCGCTCCACGTTGTCCTGCGGCATGTTCGCCGCGCGCGCCGCATCCATGGCGCGTTTGAGTCGAGCGTTCGACGCCGGATCCGAGCTGCCCTCGCGTACCGAAAGCACGATCTCCTTCGTGATCTTTCCGAAGATCTTTCCGCGCGCCGCGTCCGCGGGGCCCTTCTTGTGTTTGACCTTCGACCATCGATTGTGACCACTCATGTTCAGTTCCTCGGATGCGCGCTGTGCGCAGCTATTTCTCGATCAAGCGAAACGGTGTGTTGGTGGGCTCCGCGTTCGGCGCCTCCTCCACGCGAAGAACGCGCCACTCGGGCCCCTCCTTCACGAGGAGAATACGGCGCTGGTCCGGGAGCACGATGGTCGCGGAGTCCCCCGAGGTACTCACCTCGAAGAGGGAGGGGTCCGCGAGGGCCGCATCGAGGGATGCGAGATCCGACCTGAGCGCGTCCCGCGGACCCTCCGCGAGCACCCGCACGACGGTGTCGAGGTCGCGGCTGGCGAGGGCCCGCTTCATGGCAAGGGCCGCCTCCTCCGGTGAACTCAACACGGGCGGGTCGAGCACCGCACCATCCACGCGCCATTCGCCGTTCTCAAGGTGGAGCGTCACGAACTCGCCGTTCGCGAGGGGAACACGCGCCGTTCGCACGATGGGCCCCCGTGCCGCGTCCTCGAGTTCCTTCGCGAGCGCGCGGTGTTCCGTGACGAAGCGCTTCGCCACGTCCGCACGTTCCTCTGGGGTGAGTGTGCGGCCGCGCGGATCGGTGAGTGCCTCCGTGGTCGCCGCGTCCCCGCGCCGGAGTGCGGAAGCCATGCGCTCCACGGCCTCCTCCGGCGTCGCCGCGCCGCGCGTCTCGGCGCCGCCGCAGGCCCCGAGGACCCACAACCACGCCCAAACCCAACGCGCCCAGCTTCGCACGGCGGGCAGTCTACCCGCGAATGCGCTCGCCGGGATCGGCGCAAACGATGTCAGCGGTACTGGTAGAGGGACTGGGTGCCCACGTAGAGGTACCCCACCATGAAGAGCACGAGGAACGGGATGCTGATCCACGAACCCGTGAGCACCGCAAGGCCGATGGTCACCACGAAGTAGACGCCGAAGCCGAGCTCGAAGAGGCAGTGGAACATCTTGCCCGCGCGGTACTTCTTCTTCTTCCAGCCGGCCGCCGTCGCCGTCGTCACGCCGTGCTTCGGCGTGCGGACGAACTCGAGGTCGTTGCCGAAGAGGCCCGCGAGCACCGCGAGCGCGTTGTTGATGGAGAGGCCGATGCCGAGGGCCATCATCATCGGAAGGCGCTTCACCGCACCCCAGAAGTCGTCATAGAGCGCGCGGTGGCTCGTCAGGTAGAAGAGCACGATGGAGCCGCTCGTCAGCGCGAAGAGCGGGATGTCGAGGAGCAGGAGCTCCGGCATGTTCATCTCCTTGCGGAGGAGCATGTTCGGGAGCTGAAGCACCGCGAGGAGCACGAGGAACAGGTACGCGAAGTTGTTCGTGAGGTGGAAGATCGCTTCGATCTTCACCTTGAGCGGGATGTCGGCCTTGAGCACCATCGGGAGGAGCTTCCGAGCCGTCTGCGCCGAGCCCTTCGCCCAGCGGAACTGCTGCGTCTTGAAGGAGTTCATTTCGCAGGGGATTTCGGCCGGCGCGAGGGCCTCGGGGACGTAGACGAAGTTCCAGCCGCGGAGCTGCGCGCGGAAGGAGAGGTCCATGTCCTCGGTGACCGTGTCGTGCTGCCAGCCGCCCGCGTCGATGATGGTCGACTTGCGCCACATGCCGGCGGTGCCGTTGAAGTTGAAGAAGCGGCCCGAACGATTGCGGGCGATGTGCTCAATGACGAAGTGGCCGTCGAGCATCATGGACTGCACGCGCGTGAGCGTGGAGTACTCGCGGTTCAGGTGGCCCCAGCGCGCCTGCACCATGCCGACCTTCTCGTCGGTGAAGTAGTGGATGAGCTGGTTCACGATGCTCGGCGTCGGCACGAAGTCCGCGTCGAACACCATCACATAGTCGCCGCGCGCGATGTGGAGACCCGCTTCGAGGGCGCCGGCCTTGTAGCCCGTGCGGTCCGTGCGGTGAATGTATGTCGCGTCGTAGCCGCGGGCCTTGAGCTCTTCCACCTTCTGGAGCGCGATGTTCTTGGTCTCGTCGGTGGAGTCGTCGAGCACCTGAATCTCGAGCTTGTCCTTCGGGTAGTCGATCTTCGTGCAGCTCTCGATGAGCCGCTCGGCGACGTACATCTCGTTGAACATGGGCAGCTGCACCGTGACGACGGGCAGCTCGTTCCACTTCGCCTTCGGGTTCAGCACGTGCTGGCGGTGGCGCCAGTAGAGATAGAGGAGGTGGCCACGGTGAAATCCGTAGACGCCAAGGATCGTGAGGATGACGAGGTAGAGTGCGATCACGAGCAAATCCATCGTTGTGGTCCCAAAAAACGCAGTTGATTTGCGGGCTTTCGGGGAGCGCCTGCGGCCACTCAACCTACGAGGCGAATTGTCATTTAAATGTATTTTCTTGTCGCCAAGTGTCGTACACCGTCGCGGCTAAGTAACTGAAATTGCTGGATGTACGCGCAGTGCATGGCGTTTTGGATTCGCGTTTCGCTTTGGTTGCAGCGTCGTCGCGGTCTCACGGATAGTTCGAGGCTTCCATGGGTCTCGATGGCGCGTTCTGTGTCGCCCTGTTCTTCGCCGCGGTCTTCTTCGGGCTGGTGGTGGGGCTCGTGGCGCTCTTCGTCCGGCTGCACGGCGCGGTACGCCGCATCGATGGGCTGACGACGCGGCTCAAGCAGCTGGAGCGGGACCTCGCCTCCCTCCATGACGTCGCCGTCGCGGGCGGACAACGGGCCGAGGCGCCCGGGACCGCGCCCGTTGCCGCGCCGGTTACCGCGCCGAACACGCTTTCGAGCGTGCCCGCCGATGTCGCATCCGAGCACTCCGTGCCCCGGCCCGACGCGCCCACGCACCAAGCCGCGACCTCGTCGCCCGTGCCCGGCACGGCGCCGGCACCGTCGCCCGGCGCGGGGATCGACTGGGAGCAGTGGCTCGGCATCCGTGGTGCGGCCCTCGTGGGTGGGATCGTCATCGCCGCTTCGGTGTTCTTCCTTTTCCGTTGGTCCATCGAGACGGGGCTCCTCTCGCCGACCATGCGCGTTGTCCTCGGCACCATTGCGGGCGTCGCATGCCTCGCGGGATCCGAGTGGCTCAGTGAGCGTTACGCCGCCACCTCGCGGGCCCTTGGCGGCGCGGGAATCATCGCGCTTTACGCTTCGTTTTGGGCCGCGCGGGCGCTCTACGAGCTGGTGTCGCTCGAGGTCGGTTTCGGCCTCATGGCCCTCACCACGGCGGCATGCGTGGCCCTCGCGCACCGGCGCGACGCGGTGGGCATCGCGGTGATGGGGGTCCTCGGCGGTTTTGCGACGCCCCTGCTCCTTCAGAGCGGCGCCGATCGACCCATCGGGCTCTTTGGTTACGTCCTTCTCATCGACGCGGGGTTCCTCTTCGTTGCGATTCGGCGCGGGTGGAACGTGCTCGCCGTGCTGTCGCTCGTCGGGACGGTGCTCCTCGAGGCACTCTGGGTCGGCGTTCGCATGGGCGACGACAAGCTGCCCATCGCCCTCGGTGTGCTGGGGCTCTTCACGGTCGTGTTCCTGGTCGCCGGGTTTCAGTCGCGCGGCGCGGGTCGCTCGTGGCCCGTGATGCGTTTCGTGAGCGTGGTCATGCCGTTCTTGTTCGGCATCTACTTCGCCACCACAACGCGGTTCGGCGAAGACTTCGTGCCCCTCGGTGTGCTCATGGTGTTCCAGTGCATCGCGGCGGGTTGGGTCGGTCGCAGGAGCGAGGAGGCCGCCGCGTCGTGGCTCCTGCCCGCGGCCGTCGCGGGGGCGGGCGCGGTGAGCTTTGTGGCGGTGCTCGCGCGCATGCCGACGCTGGAGTTCGCCTACGCCTTCGCGGGCACAACGGTTGCGCTCACCGTCGTCGCGCACGTGTTCTTCGAGCTTGCGGACGCGGATGACCGGGGGAGCGGAGCACGCTTCGGGGCGCCGTTCGCGGCCCTTGGTGGCGTTGCGCTCCTTGGCGTGGGCTTGCTGCGATTCGAGGTGCCTTGGCCGTGTTTGGGCGGCATGGCGCTCCTCGCCGCGTTGGCTCTCCGCGCGGGGGCGCGGCTCAAGTCCACGTTGCCAACGCTGCTCGCCGCGCCGTTTGTCGGAGTCGCGCTCGTCCTGATGGCGGCCGTGAACGGCGAGACGGAAGCGTTTCCCGCCGTGGCGGTCTACTTCGCCGTGTTGGCGGGGTTCGTCGTTCTCTTTCACGGTGCGGCCCTCGTTTCGGCGGCCGCGGGGCGTGCGCTTGCGATGAGCTCGGCGCTTCTCGCCGCGATCCTTTCGTTTGGCGTGGCGTTGGTGCCGAGCTTCTACGTGGAGGACGTGACGGGAATTGTGGTCGGCGTCTTCGTCGTCGCGGCCCTGGGTGCGTTCGGTGCAACGCGTGCAGCATCCGGGCGTGCGCTCCTCGGCGGAATGCTCGCGGTCGCCGCGGGACAGGCGGCCCAGGTGTGGTTCCGCAGCGAGGTCGACCTCCCGGCGCCGGACGCCACGACGCCGCTCCTCGCGGCGCTCGTTGGGACGGTGCTCTTCTTTGTTCTTTGGCCATTCTTCGCGGCGCCGCGCCTCCGGGCCCACCGAAGCACGTGGTACACGGCGGCCCTCGCGCCGCTCGTGGGGTTTGTCGCGCTCTATCGACCGTTCGAAATTGCGTTTCCGGACGCGAAGGGCCTATTGCCCATCGCCCTTGGTGCCGTCTCCGTGGGCGCCCTCGCCGCCATGCGAAGGGTGGGTCCCACCGCCGCCGACGTGCGCCGGAGCGCCACGGTGTGGTTTGCGGGCGTGGCCATTGTGTTCGTGAGTGCCGCGATCCCGATTCAACTGGAGAAACAGTGGATCACCATCGGCTGGGCCGTGGAGGGCATGGCGCTCCTGTTCCTTTGGCGGCGCCTCGATCACGCGGGGCTCAAGTGGGTTGCCTTCGCCCTCTTGGCGGCGACCGCCACGCGCCTCGTGGTGAACCCCTACGTCCTCGAGTACGGCGATCGCGGTGCGCACATCGTGAACTGGCTCCTCTACACGTACTGGGTGCCCGTCGTGGCGATGCTCTTCGGGATGCGCGCCCTCGGCTCGCTTGAGGCGGAGCGCGTGCGCGATCGTGAACGGCTGCTCTACGGCAAGGATGGGCGCCCGGTGCTCCAGGTGCTCCTCGGCGCCATGGCCGTGGCGCTCGTGTTCGCCTGGCTGAACCTCACCATCGCCGACTACTTCTCGCCGGGCCGCGACATCGAGCTTTCCTTCGAGCGCCAGCCCGCGAAGGACCTGACGACGTCGATCTCCTGGGGTGCCTACGCGCTCATGCTCCTCGGGCTTGGGGTGTGGCGTCAGTCGAAGGGGCTCAGGTGGACGAGCCTGCTTCTCCTCGTGGTGACGCTGCTCAAGCTCGTGTTCTGGGACCTGTCGACCCTCGAGGGCCTCTACCGCGTGCTTTCGTTCCTCGGCCTCGGCGTCTCGCTGGTCATCGTATCCCTGGTCTACCAGCGCTTTCTTTCGTCCAAGTCCGTTGCCGCGCGTGCGGCCCACGAAGGTGAACCATGAGCTCACGCAAACTTTCGCTCTCCGTTTCACGACCGCTCTTCACCGCCGCGCTCTTCGCCGTCGCGCTCCTCGCGGGCTCGGAGACCGCCGCGGACGCGCCGAAGGACTACGACAGGCTCTTCGCCTTCGAGGCGGACGTTCCGATCCCCGCGGGCACGACGCCGTTCGTCTCCCTTGAGCTGTCGAAGGATGTGCTCGTGCGCACCGAATCGGACTTGAGCGACCTTCGCCTCCTCGACGCGAAGGGGGTCGAAGTGCCCTACTTGCTCGACCGGAGCGACCGTCAGCGCACGCGGGAGGTCAAGGCGCGGTCGAGGTGCGCGCGCTAGGCGTGGAACGAACGCGCGTGATGTGCAGCGAAAGACCGTCACGGAGGCGTACACGCTGACCATTCCGGCGGAGGTGGTCTCGGGGGGCGCGTGGCAGCTCGTGTTCGACACGGATCGCCGAAACTTCGCGCGGCAAGTGACCTTCAATTTGATCAGCGGGCGGCGAGCGGCAGGTCCTCTCCCGCGCGAGCATCTTTCGCGTGTCGAGTGGACGCGTCGCGCGAGACCGTGTGCCGGCGGAAGTGCTGGCCGGGCACGCGGGCGAACTCCGCGTGACGCTCACCGGCGACGATTCCGCGTACCTCGAGCCCAGGTTCCACTTTGAGTCGACCGAAACCCTGCTGTCCGGCAGCGAATCGGTGATCGAGCTCGAGGTGAAGAACGTGTCGCGCGATGGGCAGTCGACCACGACGGACCTCCTGCGTCCCGCGGGCGTCGTCCCGAGCGCGATTCGGATTCAGACAACGACGCCGTTCTACGATCGGACGGTGTCGGTGTTCGACGTGCGCTCGGGGGGCGACCAGGTCCCGCTCGGCACCGGCCGGGTCTTCCGCACCGATGGCATCACTTCGGAGCTCCACGACGTGGGTGTGGCGCAGGCGCAAACGTCGACGTTGCGCGTGGTCGTGCACGACCTCGACAGTCAGCCCCTCACCGAGACGCACTTCTTCGCGGTCATCGATCAACCGCGGCTTCTCTTCGCGGCGCCGGACGGCGGGGATGCCGTTACGTGGTCGCTGCGATTCGGAGGTGGTCGCGCGCGCCGCGCCGAGTACGACGTGGCTCGATTTGGTGATCTCGCCACGAATGCCGAACTTCTGCCGGGGGCCGTCTCGCTCTACGACCCGGCGAAACTCCGAGATGCGACCCTGGGCACCGTGCGAGCGAATGCCTCCTTTGAAAAGGAACGCGCGCTCCTCGCCGATTTGCTCGCCCCGGGCCCGGTCATCGATGACCGGTTCTTTGAGTACCGCCGCGATTTGACCGCCGCGAAGAACGCCACGGGCCTTTATCACCTGCGAACGCGTCCGGAGGACAACGCGAGGTCGGCTTCGGAATTTGCGGATTTGCGCGTCGTGGACGCGACGCGCCGCCAGTGGCCCTACCTGCGCGTGCCCGCCGACGAACCGGGGTGGACGGAACTCGACGTGCAACTCGACGGCGACAAGCAGGGGAAGAGTACCTACACCCTTTCGAGCGCCCTCGGACCGCTCACGCTCCGCGGTGTCCGGTTTCACATCGCCGCGCGCATGTTCGAACGCGCGGCGCGCATCGAAGCGCGGGATGCGAAGGGCAAGTGGCGCACGCTCGTCGCCGCGACCCTTTCCCGCGGTGAGAAGGACGACCCGTCCGTGCCCATGGAGGTCGACTTTAAGCCCGTTCGCACTTCGGAGCTTCGGCTCATCGTCGACGACGGCAACAACGCCCCCCTCGCCATCGCCGTGGTGGAGGGGGCCGTCCCCGAGGAGCACATCTACTTCGTGGCCAAGCCCGGCGCCTACGCGGTGCTCCTCGGAAACCCCACAGCGAAGGCTCCCGA
>JAWKRM010000010.1:0-121875 GCA_041389625.1 Polyangiales bacterium | reverse complement strand
CGCGCCACGTTACCCAAAGTCCATTCCCATGAGTAGGCTCTCCGCACGCATGGCCGAAGAAACGAATCCGGTGACCGCCGCCGTGGACGGGGAACAGACCACCCCGTCCAAGGCCGAAGTCGCCGCCCGCGCCAAGCGCCTTCGCGAACGGTGGCGCGCGGGCCCCGAGGACGACGGGGGGCTCCGGGACTGGTGCAGGGAGGAGCTCGCCGCGCTTCGTGCCGTCTACCAAGCGGCGCCGGCCGCCTTTGAGACCGGGTCCATTGCCACGCTCCGGCTCGTCGCGGATGAGCTCGGGCGACCGGTGCGCCGCACCCCGTCCGGCCCGCCCCCCGGCGCACCGACGCCCCAGGCCGTTCTCGGAGACGTCTTCGGATACGAATCCTTCCGGCCCGGGCAGCAGGCGATCATCGACGCGGTGCTCGCCGGCCGCGACTGCGTCGGCGTCATGCCCACGGGCGCAGGCAAGTCGCTCACCTACCAGATTCCGGCGCGCATCCTCGGTGGCACCACCCTGGTCGTCTCGCCGCTCATCGCGCTCATGAAGGACCAGGTCGATGCCATGCGCGATGTGGGCCTGCGCGCCATCTTCCTCAACTCAACACTCTCGCCCGAGGAGCGTGCGGCCCACATCGCCGACCTCGAGGCGGGTGAGGTGGAGCTCGTCTACGCGGCCCCGGAAGGCATCGAAGCCTCCGTAGGCGGCGCACTCGCCCGCACGGACCTCCGGCTCATCGCCGTGGACGAGGCGCACTGCATCAGTCAGTGGGGCCATGACTTTCGCCCCGCGTACCGGAACCTTGCTGGACTCAAGCGGCGTTTTCACGGCGTGCCGGTCCTCGGCCTGACCGCCACGGCCACCCGCGAAGTCACGCGCGACATCATCGACCAACTCGGCATGCGCGATCCCGTCGAGGTGCGTGGCTCGTTCTTCCGGCCAAACCTGCACGTTCACGCCTACAAGAAGGGCGGGCCCGGCGCGCCCGAGGTGCGCGAGTCCATCCTTCGCCTGACCCGTTCACGCCCGGGCGAAAGCGGTGTCATCTATTGCCTCGCGCGCAAGAGCGTCGACTCGCTTGCGGCGTTTCTTGTCAAGAACGGCGTGCGCGCCACCGCGTACCACGCCGGCATGGACCCGGAAGCTCGCACCAAGGCGCAGGACGCGTTTCAGAACGACGAGGTCGACGTGGTCGTGGCCACCGTCGCATTTGGGATGGGCATCGACAAATCAAACGTGCGCTACGTGGTGCACCGAGACATGCCGCGCTCCATCGAAAGCTACTACCAGGAGATCGGTCGCGCTGGTCGCGACGGCCTCTCGAGCGACTGCGTGATCTTCTATTCCTGGCCCGACGTGCTCGCCTACGACCGCATGGTGGATGCTTCGACGGACGACGCGATTCTCGCCATGCGCGCGGAACAGGCACGGGACCTGTTCGGAATGCTCCAATCGCCGGGGTGCCGCCACCGGGGCCTGGTGGCGCACTTCGGAGAGCGAATCGACGCGTGCGGGACCAGCTGCGACAGCTGTCTCGGGGCGGATTTTCTCGCGAATCTGCCGAGCACGCCGCGCCTCGCCAGGTCGACCGGCACCCCCCGGTCGGCGGGCCCCGGCGGACGGCGGCGCGCCGACGTCGGACTCGAGGGCACCGATGAGGCGCTCTTCCTCGAGCTCAAGGCCCTCCGCAAGCAGCTCGCCGCGGAGCGCAAGGTGCCACCGTACGTCATCTTCAGCGACGCGGCCTTGGTGGCGATGGTCAACGAGCGGCCGCAGGACGACGACGGCTTCCTCGCCATCTCCGGCGTGGGCCCGAAGAAGCTCGCGAACTACGGAGCCGCCTTCCTCGAAATCCTACGGCGGAGCTAGCCGCTTTTCGCGCCGAGCTCGATCAGGAGCAACTTCACTCGGTCGAAGTCCCCCTCCGCCTCTCCGAAGTACGCGTCCACCCATGCGTGCGCCACGGAAGCGGGGTCGAACGAAGGCGGTGCCTTGAGCCAAACCGCACCGAAGCGTTCGGCGGGCACGATGCGAAGCACCGCCTCCGCGAGGGGCAAATCAGCGAGCGACGTCCGAATCCGGTCAGTGTTTACCCCATGGAGGGTCGAGGAACAAAGGTCCGCCTCGAGGCTCGGCAACACGGACAGAACGTCGCCCTCCACGGTAAACAATCCGCTCGGCGACGTCGTAGACCTCGGCATTGTGCGCCGCCATGCGCAAGCGAACGCGGTCGTTGTCGATGGCGACAACGTCGAGCCCTTCCCGCGCGAACGCGATGGCGTTGCCCCCGGCTCCGACGCAGGCGTCGACGACGCGCCGGATCCCGCGCGCCGTGGCGCGTTTGGCCATCTGGACCGCGAGGGCCTCGGGCGTGAGCGAGTAGCGTGCCTCCGCCTCGTCGAGCCAGGTGGTGCGGTTCACGAAACCAACGGTTTTCTTCCGCCGACGGCGGGCTTCGTCGGTCTTCGCGGCGCGCACCGCAGTTCGCCCGACCGGCGGCGAGACCTCCACACGGAGCGCGTTCCCGCCAAACCCGATGTTTCGGAGGCGCTCCACGAGGCTCGCCGCCGCCTGGCGCTCAAGGTTCGCTTCGGCGAGGCGGATGCCGGCTTCGTCCGCAATTCGCCAGTCGCCGGGCCCGAGCAGCCTCCGGGCGTCGAGCCACGCGGGCAGCCCGCCCACGCGCACCGCGTGGAGCTTCGGGGGCCCAGCGTCTAGACGCCGAGCCACGCGCGGGCGTCGAGGGATTTCGTGCCTCGGCGCACTTCGATGTAAAGGGGCGCAGCGCCCGTGTGTCCGAGCCGCGCACCGCGGGAGAGCATGTCGCCCTCACGCACCTGAATGTCGCCAAGACCACCGTACACGGTGAAGTACCGGTCGCCGTGGTCCACGATGACGATGCGCCCGTAGGCGGACTGTTCCCCGGCAAACACGACGGTTCCTTCCGCGGCGGAACGCACGCCTGCCCCCGGCGAAGCCACGAACTCCACACCCATTCCGTCTTCGCGGTGCGCTTCGCGGACCTGCGCGGAACCGGCGACGGGCAGCACGAGCTGTCCCCGCTGCGTGGCGAAGGACGAGCGAGGCGTCTCGTCGTCGTGAACGCGGATGGTGCCGTACTCGAGGCGACCGGAATCGGCCGGGCGAATCACGGGCTTCTCGAACGCGTCGTTGAAGAGCGCGGCCATGCGCGCCTCTTCCTCGACGCGGGCGTTGTTTTCGGCGAATGCGGTCAGCTGCGCCTTGGTCGACGAGATTCGAACGGCGAGCCGGGCCGATTCCTCACGGAGGGCGGCACCGTGGCTCCGGAGATGCTCCAGCGAGGCGAGTTCGGTGCGCACAAGGCGCTTCATCCGCTCGATGCGCGAAACGTGCTCGAGCATCGCCGTGAACCCACCCGCAAGCGGCGCGAATCCCGCACGCGAGATGCGGTAGAGGGAGCGCGTTCGCCCCTCGAGGCGCTCACCCGCGGCCGCTCGACGCGCGCCAAGCCCGGACACCTCGGCGTCCACCTGCCCCTTGCGCGCTTCGTCGCGTTCGAGCTGCGCACGAATGCTGTTCTGGTCGAGCACGCCGGCCGCCGGCGCATTGTCGGCGATGGCCACCGAGACGCCACCGAGCGCGAGCAACAGACCGATGAGTACAAAGCGCCGCATGCCTAGATCGCCAGGTACCGCCGCACGGAGAAGACTGAGCCGATGGCGCCCATCACGCCGCCGCCAAGCAGAAGCGCGACGAGGCTCGCCGGGTGCAGGAACACCGTGCGTACGCCTGTAAACGACGCGACGGTGGCGTCGATGTCCGACCTCAGCGCCACGTAGCTCACGGTGAGCACGAGGAGCGCGAGGGCCGCCGCCGCGAACCCCTGAACGGCGCCTTCGACGACGAATGGCCAGCGCACGAATGCGTCGGTTGCGCCGCAGAGCTTCATCACTTCGATCTCCGAACGACGGCCGGCGATGGCGAGTCGAATCGTGTTTCCAACGACCGCGAGCGCGCACAGAATCACAAGCAACGCCAACGCGCCCGCTACGCCGCGCCCCGTCTCCACGAGGGACTCAAGCTGCGTAAACCAGCTGCGGTAGGTCTCCACGTCTTCGACAACGCCGAATCGGGCGACCCGCGCGGACACGTCTTCGAGCCGCTGCACGGCAACACCGGAGAGGAGCTCCACTTCGAGCGACGCGGGGAACGCATCCGCCGGAAGCGCGGCGAGGTCACCGCCGAGGTCCGCCTGCTCCAGGAACTTTCGGCGCGCTTCGGCGCTCGACACGTAGCCCGCACGTTCGACGCCCGGAAGCCCCTCGAGGAGCACGCGAAGCTCTTCCACGTCCTTAAGGGCCGCACCGTCGCGCAGGTACACCGTCATCCGACGGCTCGTGCCCCACTGGTCGGCCAACACCGACATGTTGTCGATGGCGAGGAGCGCACCCGCAAGGCAAAGGAATGCCACTGCCAGCGAGGAAACGGCGACGAGGTAGAGGCGCAGGTCCTCTCGAAATCCGCGTTTGGCGCGGGACACGACGGTCTTCAGTTCCATCGAACAGCCTCCCCGGTCGATTCAGCCGTTGGCGTCGGGCCCCTAGCCCGCCGCGCTCTGCACGCGCCCCGACCAACCACGCAGCCCCGCCCGCGCCTCCACGGCACGCCCCTCCTCGATGGAGATGATGCGGTGATTGCGTTTCGAGATGAGCGAATGGTCGTGCGTTGCGAAGATGACCGTCGTGCCCGTCGCGTTGATCTCTTCGAACAACGTGAGGATGTCGACAGCCAGGTGTGGATCAAGGTTGCCGGTGGGCTCGTCCGCAAGGATGAGCGCCGGCTCGGTCACGATGGCGCGTGCGATGGCCACGCGCTGTTGCTCGCCACCCGAGAGTTTCTCGGTGCGCTCGTCACCCCGGCCGGCCAAACCGACACGGTCGAGCGCTTCGGAAACGCGCGATCGAACGAGGCGTCTGGGCATGGAGAGGATTTCGAGTGCGATGGCGACGTTCTCGAACACGGTCCAGTGGGGAACGATCTTGAAGTCCTGGAACACGATGCCGAGGTTCCGACGCAGGAAGGGGATGGACTGGTCCGTGAGGCGATCAATCTCGCGCCCACAAAACAGAATTCGCCCTTCATCCACCGTCTGAGCCCGGTAGACGAGCTGAAGGAGTGTGCTCTTGCCCGCGCCGCTTGAACCGGTCACGAACAGGAACTCTCCGCGCTCAACCACCAGGTTCACGCCCCGGAGCGTCGGCATGTCGGGGCGGTGGTACTTGTAGACGTCCTCGAGGACCAGGATCGGCTTCTGCGGCGAGTTCGGGTCGGTCCGAGCCCCGGCGCGGAAGAAGGCAAAGGGTCGAACGATATTGCTTCCGTCCTGGTCCGATGGAGGGGCCATGGATCACGGCTACCTGAACGCGTGGGGGCTGGCAAAAATTCGGCAGCGACCGCCGCGCCACCCGGGCCCGCCTAGGGCGCGAGGCTGACCGCGAGGACGTAGTCGCCCGCCGCCCCACTGAACCCGTCGACGACCAGGTAATACGTGCCGGCCGTGAGCGCCTTCGCGAGCACACCCGTGTCGCCGGCCCCCGCGGAATCATTGCAGGCGACCTCGGAAGCGTCGGTGCATCCTGCCTGGCGCAAGGACAGGACCGTGTCGAAGGCGGAGCCCTCCGTGGACGCGGTGAGGGTCCTCGGGGTGTCGAGTTCGATCATGAAGACCGCCTCGGGGCCGCTCGCATCAAGACACTGAATCGTATCGAGCATGACGCCGCCCGCGACGGTGCTCCCCGTGAACACCCCGCCGGTGGCGGGGATGGCATAGGCCGAGTTGCACGACGTGTTGCCGGTCACGGGCGTCGTGGGCGTTGGCCCGGTCGCCGCCACGTTGATGGCCAGGCTGGGGGAGGCGAACGACTCGACGAGGAGGTAGTACGTCCCCGCCGGGACGTTCCACATGCGCAGGCCGGGACTCGCGCCCGCGATGCACAGGCGCTCCGCAGCGATATTGCCGCAATCGTTCGAAACGGCCGCGTAGGCGAAGGTGTTGCCCGAATCCACCTGCACGAAGACGTCCTTCGGTGCGTCGAGCTCGAAGGTGTAGACGACGTCGCGGTAGGGGAGCCCGCAGGAGACGGTGTGGTCGTCCTGGGCGCCGGCCAGGGTCCCGGTGACGGTCATCCCGACGGGGATCGCAATGGCGGTATCGCAGACGTCACCCGCGGGGGGCATCGTCGGCTCGAGGACCTCGACCTTGAGGTCGAAATCGGGTTCCGCCCCCGCCGCGCTCTCGACGATGAAGTAGTACGTGCCGGCCGGCACCGAGTAGAGGCGCGTATCCGCCGGAATGCCGCGTACGCACCGAAGCGACGAGTCGACGTCATCGCAGGTCGTGCGGGTCTCGATGGCGAGGGGACTGCCGTCCGAGCTCGTGGCCGTGAGCTGAATGTCGTGCGGGGCGTCCGTCGTGATGAAGTAGACGAGGTCCGGCGTGTTGCCGGCAAAACATGCGGTGCTGAGGTCGCTCGACACATCCACGAGCGAGCCGTGCACAACGCCGCTCGAGAGGATCTCCTCGGCGCCGCCGCATGCTTCGTTCGCGGGCGGATCCGTCGCGGGGGCGAGGTCCACCGTGACGACCGTTGGCTCGTCCGACGAGAGTCCCGTGGCCGAACTGAAGACAACGCCGCCGTAGGTGCCCGCCGGGAGGGCGCGCGCCCGGACCTCGGCCCGCACGGCACGATCACACTCGAATTCCGTCTCCAAATCCCCGCATTCGGCGAAAAGCGCCACGCTCGAGGTGCCGATCCCCGAAGCGGCGATGTCCACGTCCATGGGCTCGGTCAAGGTGAAGGAGAACGCCAGGTCCCTCCCCCCCGCGGGGACGCAGGACGCGGAATAGTCCCGGGCAGCGCCGTCGAGATAGAGCTCAAAGAGCCCGCCGCCGCTCACGTCGATGGCCGTGTCGCAGGTGTCACCGGGGGGCGCGCCGCACTCGGGTTCGTCGACAAGACCATCGCAGTCGTTGTCCACAAGGTCGGTGCACACCTCGCTGAACGTCGACGCGCGACGCGGGTCGCGGTCGTCGCAGTCTCCGCCGTTGGCACAGTGGGAGTCCGGGTCACCGTCGCCGTCGATGTCACGCGGCGCGTGCGTGCACTGGGCAGCTTCCTCGTCGCACTCGTCAATGGTGCAAACGTCGTTGTCATTGCACGCCGTGCGGTAGGCGGGGATGCACCCTTCGGTGAGCGAGCACACTTCCTCGCCGTTGCAGAACACGTCGTCGCTGCACTGCGAGTGGTCAGGGCGAAACTGACACACGCCGAGGTCGTTGCAGAACTCGGTCGTGCACGCGATTCCGTCGTTGCAGTCGTCGTCCGTGCTGCAGAACGAAAGGCCGCCTTCCGTCCCGCCATCCTCCCCACCGTCGACGCTCGGAACCGCGTCGTCACCGCAGCCCACGAGGGCAACGGCAAACGCAGCGAGGGCAAACGCGACGGTCCGCCCGCACGGGCCGAATCGAGACAGCGGTTTCACGGGGAATCGAAGCGTTATAGCGCGGATCCCGCGGCGGGGGATCCCGCGTAGAATCCGGGCCCATGGATCGAACTGCCGCTGTACTTTGGGACGAATCCGACGGAATCGGACGCATTCAGCTCAATCGACCGGATGAGCGCAACGCCATGTCCAAGGAGATCCTGGCGGCGTTCGAGACGTGCGTCGAAACCGCCGTGGCATCTTCGGTGAGGGTCGTGATTCTGACCGGCTCCGGGTCGTGCTTCAGCGCCGGCGCAAACCTCACGGGCGCGCTTCAACGTGACGCGGACGACGTGGGTAGTGCCCTACCAAGCGATCGTTCCTACGGCATGTACGCTCCGTTTCTTCGGTTGCTCGATCTGGAAGTTCCCATCGTGGGCGCGCTCAACGGGCACGCGGTTGGCGGCGGGTTCGGGCTCGCGATGCTCACGGACATCCGCATCGCGAATCGCGACGCACGTTACGGTGCGAACTTTGCGAAACTCGGCATCCACTCGGGTCTCGCCATCTCGTATCTGTTGCCACGGGCCGTCGGCGCATCGCACGCCGCCGAGATGCTGTTCACTGGCGACCTTGTCGACGGAGCCACCGCCGAGCGCATCGGCTTGGTGAGCCGCGCGGTGGCCGGCCCCGAGGTGCTCCCCGAGGCCGAGGCGCTCGCCACCCGCATTCGGAACGCAGCCCCCCTCGCCGTGCGCGCCATGAAACGCACCCTGAACGCGGAGCACCACCAAGCCATCCGCCACGCGGCCCGTGCCGAGGCCTATGCGCAGGCCGAAACCATCGCGACCCACGACGCCTCGGAGGGCGTTCGCGCCCTGCTCGAGAAGCGGCCGCCCGTGTTCGAGGGGCGCTGATCCGAGGCCGGGAGATGCGTTAGGCTTGGGGGTCCATGGAAGCGCCTCCTTCCCTTCCCCTCCCCGTCACGAGCCTCCCCGCCGCCATCCAGCGCTTCGGTGACCCCGCCGCACCCCCGCCCGCCAAGATGATGGCGGCGAAGGGCCTCGTGCCCGTCAAGGGCGCGGACATGGTGATGCTCCTCGTCCAGCTCTCGGCGGACACGGATTCCAACGTCGCAGGCCCGGCCCGCGACACACTCGCTGGCCTTCCCCGCGAAGTGCTCCTCGCTGCATGCGGCGGCGAGATGCACATCGCCGCCCTCGACCGCCTCGCCGAGGTGTACATCGAAGACGACGAGGTCCTCGAACGCCTCATGCTCAACGGTGCCACCGCCACGTCGACCGTGGCGCGCGTGGGTCGCTTCTGTTCGGAACGCATCACCGAAGTGATCGCGACCAACCAGCAGCGTCTCCTCGGAAGCCCCGACATCATCGAAGCGCTCTACAAGAACACCAAGACGCGCATGTCGACGGCGGACCGTCTCATCGAGCTCGCGGCGCGCAACGGCGTTGAGCTAACCGGCATCCCGTCGTTCCAGGCCCACGTGGAAGCGATCCAGGGGGAACTCATCCCCGAGCCGAGCGACGAACCGCTCCCCGGCGACACGCTATTCTCCGAGGCACTCGCCGCCGACAGCGACAACCCTGACGTGGTCGCGGAAGACGGCGCCGAGGACGATGCGCTCAAGGACGAGTTCAAACCGCTTTCGTTCCGCATCGGAAAGATGCGCACCTCCGAAAAGCTGCGCCTCGCCATCGTGGGCAATGCCGCCGCCCGGGCCCTCCTCATCCGGGACCGCAACAAGCAGGTGGCGATGGCCGCCGTGGCGTCGCCGCAGATGACCGACGTGGAGGCCGTCCCCATCGCTCGGAGCAAGGAAGTCAGCGAAGAAATCCTTCGCTACGTGGCGAACCGGCGTGAGTGGATGAAGAACTATGAACTCAAGCGCGCCATCGTCTTCAACCCGAAGATGCCCACGGGCATTTCGCTGCGCTACCTCGCACACATGATGCCGGGCGACCTCAAGGACCTCGCGCGCAGTAAGAATGTTCCGGGCGCACTCAAGTCGGCGGCGCTCCAACGACTCGCGAAGGTGGAGAAGAAGTAAGAATGAGCTTGTTCAAGAAAATCCTTGGCACCGAGTCGTGGGAAGAGCTCCGCACCAAGGCCGACAAGCTTTTTGAATCCGCCGACTACGGCCCCGCCAAATTGCTCTATGAACGCGCCGCCGCCCGTGCGGGGAGCGGCGCCCCGGACGCGAGCGAGTCACTTCGTGCCCGCATGGTGGAGTGTTGCGATCGCATCGCCGACGAACGCATCGCGGAAGCGCAGCGCTATCTCGACGCGGGTGACTTCGACTTCGCACGCAACGAGCTCGATGGCGCGCTCGAGGTCACCTCGTCGGAGGCGCGTGTGGCGCGCGCCCGGGAGCTGGCCGGCGAAATCGAGCGCCGTGAGGCCGCAGGGCAGACCATGGCCGAGTCGACAAGCCTGTCGGCGGACGAACAGCTCGTGCTGCTCGCCAGCACGTGGGAAGAGGCGCAGGCGGCCGAGTACGAGGCCGTCGGCGACTCGTTTACGGACGCGCTCGTCGCCATCGTACAAGCCGTCGAACACCACGACGATGCACGGGATGCCGGTTCGCTCGCGGGCGTGGACACATTCGACCGCGCGCTCGAAACCCTCGTGGCCGAGGTGGCGCGGCAAGGCGACGACGCGGTCTACTCGCACTTCGAGCTCGGGCGCGCATACCTCCTCGGTGGAAATCGAGAGGCGGGCGAATCGAGCCTCCGGCGATTCCTCGAGCGACTGCCCGCATCGTCCGCCGGCGATGCCCGCCTCCTCGCGCACCTTGAGCTCGCGCGACTCCGCGATGCCGCGGGGGACTCCGACGGCGCCATGGGAGAGTTTGAACGGGCCGTGTCGGACATGCCGAACGACCCACGCCCATTCTTCGCCCTCGGTCAGTACCTTCGTCGCCAAGGACTCCCGGCTGAAGCCGCGGACGTTCTCGAATCGGCCCTCGCTGTCGCCGGGGAAGGTCCGCCGGATTGGCGCGTGCTTGAGGAACTCGGGCTCGCCCAACGGGAATGCAATCGACCCGACGCGGCCGTCGAGCACCTCGAAGCGGTGGTGACGTTCTTCACCGACCGCCGCCACTTCGATATCCCGGTCGCCGCGGGGACGGCCCTCGCCGCGCTCTACGCCGCGGACGGTCGCCCCGCGCGCGCCGCGGACATCTACCGACTGCTCGCCGGTGGCAGCCACCGCGCCGGGCTCGTGGGCTACCACCTCGAGGGCGCGCGAATGCTGGTCCTGGCGGGGTCGCCCACCGAAGCCCGACGCATGCTCGAGCGGGCGCGCGGGGTGGCCGAAAAGCTCGAAGACGGTGAAGGCCTCGCGCGCGTCGAGGCGGCCCTCCTCGCACTGGACGCGGGGCCCACTTTACACACGGATTCCTAGGCTCTACGTTCCGGGCACGAGCTGGGACCGCACCCGCGGCCTGGACTCCAGGAAGGACAGAAAGCCATGTCGAACCCGAAGGGATCGAAGGGCGCGAGCCCTGCCACGCGTCTCACCGCCAGTCACCTCGTCGCGAGGGCCGCGGCGGGTGAGAAGCTCGTGATGGTCACCGCCTACGACGCCACGTTTGCGCGCATCGCCGAGGCGGCGGAAGTCGACGCCATCCTCGTGGGCGACTCCCTCGGCATGGTGATCCAGGGCCACGACACCACGCTGCCCGTCACCGTCGACGAGGTGCTGTATCACACAAAGGCCGTCGTGCGCGGTTCGACCCGCGCGCATGTCGTCGCGGACATGCCCTTCATGAGCTACCAGGCGTCGGAAGACGATGCTGTGCGAAACGCGGGACGCATGCTTGCGGAGGGCGGTGCCCAATCGGTGAAGCTCGAAGGCGGGCGCACCGTCGCACCCCTCGTGGATCGACTTGTGCGCACGGGCATCCCCGTCATGGGGCACGTCGGTCTCACGCCCCAGAGCGTGAACACCCTTGGCGGGTTCCGCGTGCAGGGTCGCGGCGTCGAGGCGGCACGGAGCGTGTTCGAGGACGCCAATGCGCTCGCGGAGGCCGGTGCCTTCGCCGTGGTGCTCGAAGGGGTCCCACGCGAGCTCGCCGCGCGCATTTCGCGCACCCTCCCCGTTCCCACCATCGGCATCGGTGCCGGGCCCGAGTGCGGCGGTCAGGTGCTCGTTGGCTACGACCTGCTTGGGCTCACCAAAGGTGACCCGCCCAAGTTCGTCAAACGCTTTGCGGACCTGCGCAACACCGCGGTGGAGGCGACCCGCGCCTTCGCGGAGGAAGTTCGCACGGGCGCATTCCCCACGGATCGACACGCGTACCACGACCCCCAGGACCCGGGCGCCGCCGTCGAACAGGCCCGCTACGGTACGGCGTAGCCGCGTACCGGCGGCGACAACGAATCACGGGCGCAGGCGGCGAATGACTGACATCGTCGATTCGATTCCGGACCTCGTGGCGCGGCTCGACCACGCGCGCGCCGAAGGGAAGCGCGTCGGCGTCGTGCCAACCATGGGCGCCCTCCACACGGGGCATCTCGCCCTCGTCGACGAGGTGCGGAACGCCGGTGCGAACTTCGTCGTGCTCACGGTGTTCGTCAATCCGCTTCAGTTCAATGACGCGAAGGACCTCGATGCCTACCCGAGAACCCTCGATGAAGACGCCCGAGCCGCCGCCACGCGGGGGGTCGACCTCGTCTTCGCACCCTCGCCCGGTTCGATGTATCCCCCGGGCCATCAAACTTCGGTGGACGTGCACGACCTGACGCGGCGTTGGGAAGGCGAACATCGTCCGGGGCACTTCCGCGGCGTCACCACCGTCGTCACAAAGCGGCTCGCCCTCACGGCGCCCGCCGTCGCCATCTTTGGCCGCAAGGACTACCAGCAATGGGTCGTGCTTCGCCGAATGGTGGAAGACCTGAACCTGCGGATCGAAATGCGGGCCATGGACACGGTGCGTGAATCGGACGGCCTCGCCCTTTCGTCACGAAACGGCCGGCTTGCCCCCACGGATCGAGTGCGCGCCACCGCCATCGCGCGCGCCATGCGGGCCGCCCAGCGGCGCTTTGCGGACGGCGAACGACGACGGGTGGTACTCGAAGGCGTTGTCCGCGACTCGCTCAACGGCGATGTGGACGCCATCGACTACGTCGCATGCGTTGACCCCGAGACCCTCGAACCCGCCTCCGACGGGTCAGTCACCATGCAGCTCCTTGTCGCGGTGCACGTGGGCGGCGTGCGACTCATCGACAACATGCGACTCGTTTCGACGCCTTGAACGGCGGATGCCGCGTCCGGAACGATTTCCGTCGAACCTAGGGTTTCGGTTCGAGTGCGATCTCGATTCGCACGTCGCGCTCGCCGACGTCGACACGAACCTGCTGCGTGGTCTCGCGAAAGCCGCTTGCCTGCGCCCGCACGAGCAGCGTGCTGCCCGGCTTCACGTCGGGTAGGTCCACCGGCGCGGTCCCTTGGGAGACCTCATCCACCCACACGCGCGCGCCCGCGGGCGTCGTATCGATCGTCACATGCGTCACCGCGGGCTCGAGGGTCGCGATTTGCACGTTGGGCCCATCGGTCGCCGTGAACTTCCGCTCGAGGGCGCGATAGCCATCGAGCGATACCTTGAGCGTGTACTCCTTGCCGGGTTCCAACCCGCCGCGGATGATCGCCGGCGTCCGCTGGGAAAACTCGCGTCCGTCGAGCGAGACCGTGGCCCCGTTTGGAATCGACTGGACTTCGATGACCACCGAATCGCGCAAACGCATGCGATACACGAACGCGAGAGCGATGACTGCGACCGCGAGCAAGCCAACATACAGAACGGCCATCCGAAGTCGCGCCCGACGCACACGCACCCGTTCGGTGGGCCCCGTCGGCCCCTGAATCGGGTCCGGACGAAACGGCTTGGGCGCTTCCGGTAGGGGCGCCGCGCCCCCCGCGGACGCCTCCGGCGCCGTCCCCTTCGAACGCCACGAATCCCGCACGTCCATGGGCCGTGGCACGACGCGCGCACCGTCGGGCCGTGGAGAGCGCCCGACCTTGAGCGCGGGCGCCGCCGGCGCCGTGGGGCCGGGCTGACTCGATGGCGAACCCAGGTCCGACGCCCGCGCGCTCGGCTTCCCCGACCGTGATCCACGGATCACGGGCGCGGGCTGCGGCGGCATGCTCGCGTCGAGGATGGCGCGCATCGCGGCACCGTCGTCGATGAATGTCGGGTCATCGAAATCAAGGTCCGGTTCGCCTTGTGCCCTCGGTTGCGTTTCACCCCCGGGTGAAGTCTCAAAGGGACTCGGTGGCCGTATCGCTTCCGGTCCGCGTGGTTTCGACGCCAACGCGGGCGGACGAAACGTCGCTCGCGGCGCCAGGCTTGGACGCTTGGACGGGGACGGCGGGAGTGATTTCCGAACCGGCTCGGAGAGGTTCTTGAGGTTGAAGATGACGCTCTGCTGAGGATGCGGCTCAAACTCCTCCTTCTGCATGAGCGGTAGCATGAAATCGATGGTGTCCTCATCGCTCGCGGGCGGGATGCTCGGCGGTCTCGACGGGAAGCGACTGACGATGCTCGCCTGCGCCTCCGCCTCGAAATGCGACCCGAGCACGGCGATGAGGCGCTCGGGCGAAAATGCCGGTGTCTGTCGATCGAGGAATCGCCGAAGCGCGTCGGCCATGTCGTGCGCCGATTGGTAGCGGTCGCCCGGGCGCTTGGCGACGGCCCGCATCACGACTTCCGTGAGCTCCCAGGGGATGTCACTTCGGTGGGCATTGGGGGGTGGAATCTCCGCACGCCGCACCGCGTCGAGGAGCTGCGGAATGCTCGCCGACTGGTAGAGCATGTCTCCGATGAGCAGCTCGTAGAGCACGATCCCCGCGGAGAAAATATCGCTCCTGTGATCCGTCGGGTCACCCCACGCTTGTTCGGGGGACATGTAGTTGTACTTGCCTTTGATCACGCCCGTTTGCGTGTCTTCCTGCTTGAGCGCGAACTTCGCGATGCCGAAGTCCACCAGCTTCACTTCGCCGGAGAACGAAAGGAGCACGTTCTGCGGGGAGATATCGCGATGCACGATATTGAGCGGACGACCGTTCGAGTCGCGACGACGATGCGCGTAGTCGAGCCCGCTGCACACCTCGGCCGCGATATGCGCGCACACGTCGAACGGCAGGGCCCGCTGGGCGGCCTTCACCTTTCGCGACAAACGGAAGCAATCCGCGCCTTCGATGTACTCCATGACGATGAAGTAAGTGTTGTCGATGCATCCGAGGTCGAAGGTCTGCGCAATGTTCCGATGCGTGAGGAGCACCGAGAGCTTCGCCTCTTCCACGAGCATCTGAATGAACTGCTCATCCTCTGAAAACCGCGGGTGAATCAGCTTGAGAGCGACCCGCTTTTCAAAGCCGCCCATGCCCCGCGTTTTCGCGACGTAGACCTCCGCCATCCCGCCCACCGCGATGCGCTTGAGAAGCGTGTACGGGCCGAAGGCCAGCGGTAGATCGTTCGAATCGACGGAATAGGACACTGAAACCACTTCCCTTTTCGGGAACGGAACCAGGGTAACGGCGACCGAGCGGGTGCGTAAAGCGCGGCGAAACCGAGTCCCACCGGCTGCGAGAATCGGCCTTGAATCACGCCACCGCCGGGTGGGAGGATCGCCCGATGAGCAACACCGCCGGCAAGGCCATGGCCATCGTCAATGCCGCCGCACTCCGCGGCATCGGACTCTTCGACGGCCTTGAAACGGAAGCCGTAGAGGCGTTGGCGCGGCAGATTCCGAGCACGCACGCCGAGGTGGGCAGCCTGATCATCGCCGAGGGCGACGACAGCCGCGAGATGTTCGTGGTCATTACCGGCGAACTCGAAGTGTTCAAGCACGGACGGGGCGGCAACGATCTTCGCGTCGCCCTCCTCGGCCCGGGCGATTGGTTCGGCGACATGTCGATGGTGGATCCACAGCCGCGTTCGGCGTCCGTGCGCGCCATCGCGCCGAGTTTGCTCCTCCGCATTTCACCGGACCAGCTCGAGACCACCCTCATCGAGCGCGACGTCCACACGTACGCCATCCTCATGCGAAATCTCGCGCGGGAACTCAGCCGCCGCTTGCGCGTCGCCGATGGAATCCTCGCGCAAATGGTCGTCAGCGTTGGCGAGGCCTATCGAGGCCCCAGCACATCCGGGCGCTAAGTTCAGGATTTGGCGGCCTGCGCCGCGATGCGACGCTCCTCGCGCTCTTTGAATAGCTCGAGGATGATCGTGGCGGTCTCTTCGATCGCGCGGCCGCTCACGTCGATCACATGCCACCCCGGGTGCTCTCGGAAAATGCCGTTTGCGAATTCGAGTTCCGCGCGCACGTGGTCCCGAAGCCCGTAGTTCGCATCCTCGGGCATTCCAAGCTGTGCGAGGCGCTTCTTTCGGATCTCGAGCAACTTGTCGAGATCGAGTGACAGGCAAACGATGCGGTCCTCCGGCACCTCGAAGATTTCCTTCGGAGGCTGCACGCCGAGAACGAGCGGTAGATTCGCCACGCGCAGGCCGCGCCCCGCGAGGTACGTCGAAAGCGGCGTCTTGCTCGTTCGGCTAACGCCCACGAGGACAAGGTCCGCCTTGCGAAAGTTACGCGGCTCACGGCCGTCGTCGCTCTTCACGGCGAACTCGATGGCCTCGACGCGGCGGAAGTACTCCTCCGAAAGCGGCATTTGCGCCGTTGGAATGTTGATCGGCTGCGCCTCGAGGAACGAGCCCACCTTGTGAATGAGACCGCCGATCACGTCGACGGCCTCCACGCGGTTGTCGTGCGCGAAGCTGTGGAAGAACTCGCGAAGCTCGGGCGACACGATGGTGAACACGACCATGGCACCGAGTTCGCCGGCCTTGGTGAGGCACTCGCGCACCGCCTGCTCATCACGCACGCGCGTAAAGACGCGCACTTTCACGCGGTCATTCGGGTACTGGAGGAGCGCGGCGCGGACCACGCGCTCAGCGGTCTCGCCGGTGGAGTCGCTGACGACGAAGATGACTTTTTCCATCCGAACGACGGGACGCTAGTCCTCTTTCGCCAGGATGTGAACCAAAGTCGAACGCCGCCCGCGGAACCCCGCGAACGGCGCGTTCGACGCATGCGATGGGCGCTTAGTTGCCGGCGCGACCCGCACGGCTCGAAAGCTTGCGCTTCTGCATGCGGTTGATCCGGCGACGGTTCTTCGCGGCGTGCTTCGCCTTGTTCTTGGCGCCCTTGCGCTTCCGCTCATTCCGCTTTTTGCCAGTCCAGATAAACACAGTTCATTCCTCCAAAGGGGCGGCGTTCATGCCACGGATGGGGGCGGGCCACAAGGCGCCGCCCCTCCGGGGCGCCGAGTTAGCCGTTTGACGTGCAAAGACCGTAGGAATTGCCCTCGGCTTTCACGCAGGTTTCGCTTCCCTCGCACTCCGCATCCATCTCGCAGAAGTGGACGCAGATCTTGCCGAACGAGCCCACGGTCGCGCAGGCCTCGTTGCCCGAACACGACGTCGCGTCGGTGCACGCCTGGGTGCAGACGCCCGAGTTCGTATCGCAGATCCCCGAACCGCAATCGGTGTTCGCGCTGCAGCCGCCGGCCACGCACACCTTCTTGCCGCTCTGAAGCCCGATGCAGGACTGACCGCGGTCGCAGTCGGCGCCCGTGGTGCAGTCCCGGAGGCAGTACGAATCCGTCTCCGAGGTGCTGACGCAGGTGGCGCCTTCACCGCAGATTCCGCTGAGCGGTGAGTCCGCACAGTTCGAGATGGAGCAGAACGCTTCGAGGGCGTTCCCCGAGGTGGTGAGCACCTCACACGTGCCAAGGCCGTACGGGGAGTAGCAGGTGTCGCTGTCGAGGCAGACATTGCCGATGTTGGGCTCACCGACATCGTTGTAGTTGCCCGCCACGCAGATGCCGTCGTTCGGCGCGGTCACGCCATCCATCGGAAGACAGGCCTGGTCCTCACCGCAGGTCTTGTGCTGCGACGTCGGGTCTTCGGCGTCGACCTGATCCTTGACCTTGCACGGCTTGAAGCACGCGCCTTCAACGCAAACGCCCGCGCCAGCACAGGCGTTGCCCGCGAGGTCGCAATCAAACTTCGTGCACGCGCCACTGATGCAGCGACCGTTCGCTTCACACTCGAAATCGAAGAGGCATGCATCGCCCGCTTCCGCGCCCGCCGTGCCCGAGTGCACGCAAACCTTGCGAACCGGGTCGCAGGACGCGGTAAACCCGCTGAAACCCTCGGTGGTCGACGAGATGTACTGGAGGTGGTCGCCCTCGGGGTTTTCCGTCGCGTCGTACGGGTCGATCCTGCCGTTGTTGTTCGTATCCACGCGCCGAATGTGGCACTCGTCGTCGGTGCCGCAGCCAGCCGGGAAGCAATACCCCGCGGTGCCGTCGATCGAGATGCACTGGTTCTCGCCGGGGCAATCATTGTCCGTGATGGACGGCGCGCACTTCTGGAAGCACATGACCTGATTCGACAGGTACTGCGTGCGTGCGCAGATGGCGCAATCGCCGCAGGCATTTTCGTTCTGCGCACATGACGCAGAATCCGTGATCAACTTCGAGTTGCTCGGCGTGCAATAGCCGCCGGTGAAGATGTTGATCTCGACTTCCGAGTCCTCGGACACCGGATGATCGATGATCGGGTCCTCCGCGCCGCCGTACGCGCCGACCAGCTGCGGCTGGCACTCGTAGCCGGGCACCGAGCACGTGGCGCCGTTCGCGCACGGGATCGCGCCGCGGCAGACCTCGCTCACGTCGCCATCTTCGTCGGTCTTGCCGTCGAGGAAGGTGATGGAACCGTCCGTGCCGCCGTCGTTGTCGCTGGTCGCTCCGCTGCTGTCATCACAGCCGATGAGCGCGACCATCCCGATACACAGACCCAAGATTCCAAGCTTCTTCATGTGCGAAAACCTTCCCCGTTCGCTGGGCATCCGGCCCGCGAAAAGCGTGGAAAGCTAACGGGCGGCCCACCCAAGTCAAGCGGGTCGAACCGCGTTCCCGACCCACGATCCCCACCGGGTCGCGCGATTTGTCTGCGATTTCCAGGCGGTCAGTAGACCTCCACCATGCGCCAGGGTGCGGCATCGAGGTGAAAATGGTTCCGGTGACCCGGCCAGGCGGGCCCGAAGATCCCGCGGAACAGGTTGTCGCGCTCGATGAGCGCATCGGCGAGCGCCCGGAGAAACGCCGCGTGCACCGCGCCCGCGCCCCGCGTGGCGCGCCAATGCGGATCGATGCGCACCGCGAATCCGCGCCGGAGCGAACGGGGAAGCTCCGCGGGCGCCCTCGCCCCGCGCGGCAGGGGCCCGAAGTCGAACCCCGCCACGTCGATGGCGTTACCAAGCCCGTGCTCGCTCAGAAACGTCGGGTACCGACGGATGCGACGGCAGTTGAACGTGCCCAGATGCACCAGACGCCGGGGCGCGCGCCCATAGAACCGCTCGCCGATCTCCGCGACCACTTCCTCGAGCAGCCGAAGGCGCGCCGCGAAGTCGCGGTTCACGCGCGCCGGCTTGGAAAAGGGGATTCGCGCTCCCCGGTAGACCTCAAGTTCGACGTCCGGGCAGCGTACGGGTCCCGAGGCTTCGATCACCCGAGGCACATCGTCGAGGGGAAACGCGGGCGAGGGGTCGCGATCCGATCCCGAGCCCGCCCACGCCCGTGGCGCACCCGCCAGCGCCGACACGACGTCGAACCCGAACGCGACGACCAGGACCGCTGGCAACCGACCGAACCGCATGCGCCGTTTCGACGACCGACGGCGCCATTCGTTCTATCCGAGCCCAACCGCGCCACGCTTCCCCGGAAAGCGACTGGTTTCCAAAGCTTCCAGCCGGGGGCGGCCTTGCGGGGCCCAGGTAGATGCGGTACCTCCCTGCCCGTTTGGACGCTTAGCTCAGCTGGATAGAGCGTCGGCCTCCGGAGCCGAAGGTCATAGGTTCGAATCCTATAGCGTCCGCCACCTCAAGCTTGCTGTGCACCTAGCGAGCGGGCTTCTTGGGTTTCGGCCGGCGCGCGACGAAGCGAAGCTCGACTTGGATGAGCGCGCCATCGCCGGTGAAGGTGCGGGTCATGCCCTTCGGCACCGCGAGGTCGTACTCGTCCCAGTGGATGCGGAAGTACGCGCGGACGTAGACCTCGGCCGGGCGGTCCTTCTGTGCGGGCACGTGGCGGATGGTCGCCGGGACACTGACCTCGCGGCTCACGCCATGGAGCACGAACTCGCCCTTGAGCGACGCCTGCGTCCACGCCAACGGCTGCACAACCTTGGGCCCCGTTACGGAACGGATCGCGAAGTGGCTCCGTGGGAACTCGTCGGCGCCGATGAACTCCGCCTCGCGGAACGCGAGGTCCCACCCCGAATCCTCCGTGCGCACGGATGCGAGGAGGACTTCCACGTGGCCCTTCGCCCGCGCGAGATCCTTCGGGTCGAAGGAAAGTTGGCTCGTGACGGCTCCGAAGCGCCCCCATGCGGGCATGACGACACCATCCCCCTCGCACACGAAGCGCACGACCCCATCGTCGAGTTCGTAGTCGGTGGCCTGGGCACGGGCGGCGGGAACCGGCGCGGCGAGGGACGCGGCGAAGGCGGCCGCGCAGGCGAATCGAATGGAGGCGGTTCGAAGCATGGCGTGACCTAGAGCAACGACCGTGCCGGTGCCGTGGACGCGCGATCCTTCGGTTTTGGAGCGCGTGCAGCGCAAGCCTTGCGTCGAGTGATTCGACGCGCGAACGCGCTGCGTTTCAGGTGCCGGGGCGTTTCCAGACGCTCTGCGCGGCTTCGCGCTCGTCGGGGTGCTCGTCGAGGAAGGCGCGGAAGCTCTCCTCCGAGATGCTCACCTCGTAGTCGCCTTCCTTTTCGATGCGCGCTTGGCAACCGAGGCGGGAGCTCGGGCGCGGATGGAAGGCCTTCTCGAGGATGTCGAGCTCTTCGTCCTCTTGTTCGGAGAGGCCGTCGCCGCCCTTGTCGACGTAGACGTGGCAGGTGGAGCAGGCGCAGACACCGCCGCAGCGGTCGCCCTCCGGCGCGTGCACCTTCTTGGCCGCTTCGAGGATGGTGGAGCCCACGGGGACTTCCACTTCGAGGTTCACGTTTTTGAAACGCACGCGGGCCATGGTCACTTCTCCACCTGCGTGCGGCCGTCGCGCTCGCCCTGGGGGAGGTGCGACTCGATTCCTTTGGCGTGGGCGGTTTCGGATTCGAGGCCACCGAGGTCGCGGCCGCGGAGCGCTTCGCGGAAGGCACGGTCCATGCGGCGGCCCGCGAAGGGTTTGATGGCGTGATCGAGGGACTCGATGGCACGGGCGACGGCGTGGTGGTCCTCGCCGGCGGCGGCCATTTCGAGGGCGACGACATGCTTGTCGATGAGTTCTCGCTCGCCCGGCTCAAGAAGCGTGGCGTCGGTGCGGAGGGCCGCGCGCGTGGCGTCGAGGATGCGGGCGGCTTCCACGCGCTGCTCGGTGAGGGCACGTTTCTTCACGTCGTCCTCGCCGTGCTCGTAGGCGTCGAGGAGCATGCGCTCGATCTCGTCGTCGCCGAGGCCGTAGGTGGGCTCCACGTCGACGGATTGCTCGATGCCCGTGCGCTGCTCCTTCGCGGAGACGTGGAGGATGCCGTTGGCGTCCACCTCAAAGCGCACCTCAAGGCGCGCCATGCCCGCGGACATGGGCGGGATGCCGCGGAGCGTGAACTTGGCAAGCGAACGGCAGTCGGCCGCCAGCTCGCGCTCCCCCTGAACGACGTGGAGCTCGAAGCCCGTCTGCTGATCGGCGTAGGTGGTGAAGACCTGCGCGGCCGCCGCGGGGATCGGCGTGTTGCGCGGGAGGATGCGCTCCACCACGCCGCCCATGGTCTCGACGCCGAGGGAGAGCGGGAGCACGTCGAGGAGGAGCACGTCGTCGCGACCCGTCTCGCCCGCGAGGATGTCGGCCTGGACGGCGGCGCCGAGGGCGACCACGCGGTCCGGGTCGATGCTCGTGAGCGGCTCCTTGCCGAAGAGTTCGGCCACGGCGCGGCGCACCGCGGGCGTGCGGGTTGCGCCGCCGACGAGGATGACGCCGTCCACGTCCGCGGCGCCGAGCTTCGCGTCGCGCAGCGCCCGACGGGCGGCCTTGAGCGTGCGGTCGAGGAGTGGCGCGATGGCTTGCTCGAAGTCGGTGCGCGACACCGTGCGGGTGACGCGGGCGCCGCCGGGGAGCTCGATGTCGGCGTTGACGTTGTCGCGCTCGGAAAGGGCGTGTTTGACCTGCCGTGCCGCGAGTTCAAGGGCGCGGCGGCTATCGGTCGTGAGGTTCGCGGCGGCGTCCCCGGCCAGGAGTTCCGCAAGCGCGCGGTCCATGTCGTCGCCGCCGAGGTGCGAGTCGCCTCCCGTGGATTTCACCTGGAACACGCCGTCGTCGAGGACGAGCACCGTCACGTCGAAGGTGCCGCCGCCGAGGTCGTACACGACGAACGTGCCGTTCTTCTTCGCGTCGAGGCCATAGGCGAGCGCCGCGGCCGTGGGCTCGTTGAGCAGGCGCAGCACGTCGAGGCCAGCGAGCTTGCCCGCGTCCTTCGTGGCCTGCCGCTGGGCGTCGTCAAAGTAGGCCGGCACGGTGATGACGGCGCCGCCGACGCCGCCGAGCTCATCGAGGGCGCGGTTTCGAAGCTCGCGGAGGATCTCGGCGCTCACTTCCACGGGCGTCACGGCACGGCCGGCACCCACTTCGAACCGCGGCGCGCCGTCGGTGCCCACGAGTTTGTACGGGTGCGGCTCCTTCGCCACATCGGCGGAGCCTCGGCCCATGAAGCGCTTGATGCTGAGGAAGGTTTCGGCGGGCGCGTGTGCGGCGGCGTCGAGGGCTTGCTTGCCCACGACGACGGAACCGTCCGGCGCGTAGCGCACGGCGGAGGGCACGAGGGTTTCGTTGTCGCAGTCGGCGAGGGTCACGGGCTCGCCGGTCGCGGTTACGTACGCGACGAGGCTGTGCGTCGTGCCGAGGTCGATGCCGATGGGCTTCGGTTTGGCGCCCGGGTCGAGGATTTGAAGGAGCGCCATGTCACGCCTCCTCGAGGTCGGCCGTCATAGCCTCGAGCTCGTCGAGGAGCCGCCGCACGTAACGGAGGCGACCGAGGAGCTCGGTTGCACGCGCTTCGTCGACGGCCGCGCCGTTCGCCCCGTTGGCGCCCGCGGCTTGCTCGAGTTCGGCGAGGAGCGCCGCGCGCCGTGTCTCCGCATCCGCCACGAAGCGAACGAGCGCCGCCGCATCGCCCTTCGCCGCCGCTTCAGAGACGCCCTCGCGGAGCTCCATCACTTCCATGAGGAACGCCGGGTCGATGCGCCCGTCTTTTTCGTCGACGGCGACGCCGCGGAGCGCAAACACCGCCTCGGCGCGGCGCACGTCGTCCGTGAGCACGCGGTACGCCTCGTTCACTTCCACGGCCTTCTCGAGGTGCATGCGTCGTTCGCTCGCGGGCTTCTGGGCGTGGCGGTCGGGGTGGAGCGCGCGCTGGAGGTCCCGGTACCGCCGCTCGATTTCCTTCGCATCGATGGAAACGGCGGGCTCGAGGCCCAGTGTGGCGAAGGGATTCACGTCACACCGTGAAGCTCTCGCCGCAGCCGCAGCCGCTCTTCATGTTCGGGTTTCGGAACTTGAAGCCGTGCTCCATGAGCTTGACCTCGTAGTCGAGGACCGAGCCGCGGAGGTACACGAGGCTCTTTGGGTCGACGATGACCTGGAGACCATCGAACTCGAAGACGTGATCGCGCGGGCGCACCTTGTCGGCGAACTCGATCGCGTAGGAAACGCCCGAGCACCCTCCCCCGCGCACGCCGAGGCGCAGGCCCGCCGCGGGCGTGCCGCGACGCTCGAGGGCCTTCTTCGCCATCTCGATGGCCTTCGGGGTGAGCACGATGCCGTCTGCCGGCGCGGTCGCTGGCGGAACGGACGTCGTGGGGGCGGTGGATTCGGTGGTCATGATCTGCATCGCTTCGTGCGGGTCGCGCTTCTCGGGCTTCCTGCTTCTAGGGCTTCGGCTGCTCGGAGGCGGCCGGCGCGTTGGCTTCGCCGCGCTTCGACGCCTGTTTCGCGCGGAAGTCGGCGATGGCGCTCTTCACGGCGTCTTCCGCGAGCACCGAGCAGTGGATCTTCACGGGGGGCAGGTTCAGCTCTTCCACGATGGACGTGTTCGAGAGCGCCGCCGCCTCGTCGATGGTCTTGCCCTTGATCCATTCCGTCGCGAGCGACGACGACGCGATGGCCGAGCCGCAGCCGAAGGTCTTGAACTTCGCGTCCTCGATGACGTTCGTCTCGGGGTTCACGCGGATCTGTAGGCGCATCACGTCGCCGCAGGCGGGCGCGCCCACGAGGCCGGTGCCCACCGTGTCGTCGCCCTTGTCGAGCGTGCCGACGTTGCGCGGGTTTTCGTAGTGGTCGATGACTTTTTCCGAGTACGCCATGGTTTCCTCTCTAGTGCGCCGCCCACTGGATGGACGCGAGATCGATGCCTTCTTGATGCATTTCGTAAAGCGGTGAAAGCGAGCGGAGCCGCTTCACCTGCGCCGTCACGAGCTCGGCGACGTAGTCGACCTCTTCTTCGGTGGTGAACCGACCGAGGCCAAAGCGAATGGAGGTGTGCGCGAGCTCTTCGCCGACGCCGAGGGCCTTGAGCACGTAGCTCGGCTCAAGGCTCGCGCTCGTGCAGGCGGAGCCCGACGACACGGCCACGTCCTTGATGGCCATCATGAGCGCCTCGCCCTCCACGAAGGCGAAGGAGACGTTGAGGTTTCCCGGGTGGCGCCACGGGTCGTCCGCGCCGTTCAGGTAGATTTCGTCGAGGTTTGCCCAGAAGTGCGCGCGGAGTTTTTCACGGAGGCTACGGAGCCGCTCCGACTCGGCCTTGCCCTCGGCGATGAGGATCTCGGCGGCCTTCCCGAGGCCGACGATGCCCGACACGTTGAGCGTGCCCGAACGCATGCCGCGCTCGTGGCCGCCACCGTCGAGCTCCGCAACGAGGCGCACGCGCGGCTTCGAGCGACGCACGTAGAGGGCGCCGACGCCCTTGGGGCCGTAAATCTTGTGCGCCGAGATGCTCGCGAGGTCGACGTTCATGCGCTCCACGTCGAAGTCCACGCGGCCGATGCCCTGGACGGCGTCGCAGTGGAAGATCACGCCGCGCTCGCGGGTCACCTTCCCGATGCCTTCGATGTCGTGCACGGTGCCAACCTCGTTGTTCGCCAGCATGAGCGACACGAGGATGGTCTTGTCGGTGATGGCGTTCCGGACGTCGTCCGGCGAGACGCGGCCCTCCTTGTCGACGTCGAGGTACGTGACCTCGAAACCCTCAAGCTCAAGTCGCTTCGTCGTGTCGAGGACGGCCTTGTGCTCCGTCTTCGCGGTGATGATGTGGTTGCCCTTTTCCTTGTAGAAGTGGGCAACGCCTTTGATCGCGAGGTTGTCGCTCTCGGAGGCGCCGGACGTGAAGATGATCTCCTTGCCGCTCTTGGCGCCGATGAGCTTCGCCACCTGCTCGCGCGCATCGTCGATGGCCGCCTCCGCTTCCCAGCCGAAGCTGTGGTTGCGGCTCGCGGCGTTGCCGAAGTGCGTCGTGAAGTAGGGGATCATGGCCTCGACCACGCGCGGGTCGCACGGCGTGGTGGCGTGGTAGTCCATGTAGATCGGGAGCTTGAGCGTCATGATTCGGTCCGGGGTGAGGTGTTCGCGGCGGCGATTTGCTTCGCCACCGTGTGCTCGCAGGAGAGGGGCTGGATGCCCGCCACGAGCTCGGGCGCCGGGTCCTTGGGTGCATGCACGTCGCACGCGGAGCAGCTGCCGACGAGGCGTTCCGGGTCGCAGGTGTCGCAGGTCTCGAGGTAGTCGAGGCTGGCGCTGAGTTCTTGCTCGAGCCCCTGGAGGCGTTCGAGCTGCGCGCGCGTTTCGTCGAGCTTCTCGCGGTAGAGGTCTTGAAGACGCCGCATGGCGCCGGGCGCGGACTGCGAGTGCTCCCAGCTGTGGAGGATTTCTTGGATCTGCGTGAGCGAGAAGCCCATCTCTTGGAGCTTCGAGATCCAACGAACGCGCAGGACGGCGTCGTAGTTGTACATGCGGTAGCCGCCCTTCGACCGTTCGCTCGGCACAAGGAGGCCACGCTCCTCGTAGAGATGGAGCGCGCGCACCGTCTTGCCCGTGCGACGCGCGAGGGCGCCGACGCGGAGGGGCTTCTTGGACTTGGTGTCGAGCTGGACGAGCATGGCCTGGCTTGGGAAAACCCTAACGCGCACGTATGGGTTTGGCTCCCGAGGGGTTTCCTAGAGGTCGAGGGCGGCCCCGTCAAGCGGGGAACGCCCGGAATTAGGGGCATTTCCCCATCATATGGGAGGTGGCCGCCGGGCGGCGGGCGGGCGGCGCCGGCGACTATCTCATGAAATTGCAGTGGAATGTGACCGGTACACCGCCTGCAATGGGCAACGTGCATGGCTCCCTGGCCCCTCCTCGCGGCGTGCATGATCGGCGGCGCCCTACTGCCGGTCGACACAGGGATCGGGCAAGGGGCGGCCGTCATGGGCATCGCGCTCGGGCTCGCCGTTGCGACCCAGGGCGCACGCGACGGCCGTCAAGGTGAGCGCCCGGCCGCGCGCTTCGGATGGAGCCGCGCTGGTCCAGCGGCACTCGCCCTGGGCCTTGCGGGCGTGCTCGGGCTCGCCTCATCGACGTTGGCGCGCGGGAGCCCTGGGGCGGCGGCGCTGCCATTCGGAATCGTGCGCGTGGAGGGTCGCGTGTCGCGCACCGCCGTTCGGCGCGGTGCCCCCACGGTGTACATCGATGACGCACGGATTGATGCGCTTGGTGCCTCACCCCTCCGCGCGAGCCACCGTCGCGTGCGCATTCGAGGCGTGCGCGCCCTCCCGGGTGAACGTATCGGCGTCATTGCACGTACGTTCGAGTGGACCGCCTATCGAAACCCAACACCACATCCACCGTGGCCCACGCCACCGCGCGTGGAGCTCGACGCAAGTGCCCGAAGCACCGCACGTCTCTCGAAGGCGAAGGGCGCATGGCTTGAGCGGGCTCGACACCATGTTCGCGAGCGCTTCATCGAGACCCTCCCACCAGGACCGGCGGAGGTCGCCATGGCCCTCGTCCTCGGCGAAGGCGACGCCGTGTCCGAGGACGTGACGGAGTCGATTCGCGACGCGGGCCTTGCACACGTGCTCGCCGTATCGGGCCTCCACGTGGCGCTCGTCCTGTGGGCACTCGGGGGTGCACTTCGCGCGGTTTTTCGGCGCGTTCCGTCGCTGGCCCGGCGGTTGGATGTCACGCGCATTGCCGCCACGCTCATGGTGACCGCGGCGCCGCTCGTGGCGAGCTTCGCCGGCGGCGGCCCCAGCGCGTGGCGCGCGGGTTTCACGGCGGCGCTTCACTACGGGTGCATTGCGCTCGGACGGCGACCCGCACCGCTTCGACTGCTTGGCGCCTCGGTGGTGCTCATCGGACTCGCGTCCCCCGACGACCTCACGCGCCCCGCCCTCGCCCTCTCCTCCATCGCAACCCTGGTGTTGCTCACCGCGCACCCGCCGGCGGAACCGACGCCTCCGGAGCTCCTCCGCTTTGCTGCATGGACATCCGCACGCGTCTCCCTTGCGACACTGCCCGTCGTTGCTTGGTGTTTTGGACGCGTGTCGTGGATCGGTATCGTGGCGAACGTTGCACTCGTTCCGTTCGCGTCCGTGGCGCTCATCCCGCTTGCGTTCGCACACGCCGTCACGGCGACATGCGGGTTTGGCACTGCGATGACGGGTCCGCTCCTGACATTCGCTTGCGACGCGTTCACGGCCGGGAGCGACTGGTTCGCACGGGTGCCCGCCTTCGAATGGCCACCGCTCAGCGTGTGGGAGGGGCTCGCGATGGCGCTCGTCGCCTCCGCATTGGCCTTTCTCCAGGGGCGGAGACGGTGGGCGCTCGCCTTCGTGGGCGTCGTCGCGTTCGGGGCTGGCGAACTGGTTCTCCGGGTGGCGGAGCGCCCGCACGACGTGCTCCGAGTCACCTTTCTCGACGTGGGTCAGGGGGATGCTGCCCTCGTCGACCTTCCGGACGGCGGCCTGATGCTGATCGATGCTGGAGGCGCCGGCGCAAGCCGTGACCCCGGCGAGTTGGTCATCGCACCACTGCTCCGGGCGAGGCGACGCGATCACATCGACGTGGTCGCCGTCACCCATGCACACCCCGACCACTACGGCGGACTCGCCGCGCTGCTCCGCAGGCTCCCCATACGCGCGCTCTGGACGAACCGCCAAGGTCCCGACGAAGTCCCGGACGGGGAGTTCGCCACGATGCTCCGAGCGGCCCAAGCACGAGGCATCAAAGTCAAGACGGAGCGAGACCTTTGCGGCCACCCGCACGGCTTTGGACGCGCACTTGTTCGCGTGCTCGCGCCGTGCCCGGGATACGACGCGGGGTACGACCTGAATGACAACTCCATGGTTCTCGCCCTCGAGTTCGCAGGGCGCCGCGTTCTCATGGCTGGCGACATCGAGGCCGCCGGCGAGGCGAAGCTCGCGACCCGTTGGCGCGACGGCACCGTCGACGTGCTCAAGGTCCCCCACCACGGATCACGCACTTCGTCGAGCGATGCGCTCCTTCGCGCGATCCGTCCGTCCCTCGCCGTCGCGAGCGCAGGTCGCCGAAATCGCTTCGGGCATCCCCACGCGGAGGTCGTGGAGCGCTACCGACGCGCGCGCATTCCACTCTTCACCACCCCCGAACGCGGCGGGTGCATCGTTGAAATCGATTCGGGGGGCCGCATCCAGACCTCATGCGCCATCGACGGCCCGACGCGGAGCGCGCTGTGAACCGCGCACACCCACCGAAACAAACACGCGCGAACGACTCGCGGATTCGGGGGCATGGACGCCTGGTCACCGGTGCCGTATGAGCACGCCGAATGCTCGAACAGTTCGTGCGCAGCGTGATCGCACTTCTCGCGATCCTGAACCCCATCGGGGCGGTGCCCGTGTTCCTGTCGCTGGGCGGCATGAATGACACGGCGTCGAGACTCCGTGCCGCACGCACGGCGGCGTTCGCCGTCTGCACCATTCTGCTCCTAAGCGCCGTGGCGGGTCGGTGGGTGCTCGCAGGATTCGGGCTTGAGCTCTCGGCGCTCCGCGCCGGCGGAGGTCTCGTCATCGTGCTCATGGGCCTCGAAATGCTCCGCGGCGAACCCACGCGTGTGCAGCACGACAACTCGAACTCGACGACCAACGACAACGTCGTCGTCCCCTTCGCCATGCCGACCGTCGCGGGCCCGGGCGCCATCACCACCGCCATCACCCTTGCGGCGAACCGCCGCGGCCTCGATCACGCCGCCATGACCGGCGCCACCATCGTCACCGCTTCGGCGATCGTCTTCGCGGTGCTCGTCCTCGCATCCCGCGTCGAGCGTTTCATGAACCCGCGCGCACAGCGCATCCTTCTGCGCTTCATGGGCCTCATCCTTGTCTCCCTCGGGGCCCAGTTCGTCCTCGGCGGCGCCTACGACTTCTGGACGCAACGTTAGCGAGTGACCACCACGGGTGAAGCGTCGCGGAGCAACCGCGGCTCCAGACCGCACCGAATGCGACGCTCGGCCCCCTGAAGCGCCACGAAAGCACGAGGCTTTCCCGGGGCATGGGTCTTGCTTTACTTTAGGGCGTGCGCCCCCCTTCCCGTACCGCCGGCGTCGCGGCCAAGGAGCAGTTACTGGTCATCGCGCTTGTCGCCATGGCAGGGATCGGTGGCTTCCGCATGCTGGGCCGTTCCGAGGGCGAGGCCATCGACGGTGGCGCGGGCGGGTCGGCGGTCACGGTTCATGTCGCCGGGTCGGCGGCCACGGCCCCGGCGAGCGACGCCGTTCCGCCTTCGGGCACTTCCATTCCCGCCATGAACGGAGAGGGCGGCGCGGCCGAATCAGTGCCAACGAGCGGATCCCCCGCGGGCCAAGTGAGGCTGCTCGGTGGGAGTGGCTCCGGAGTGGGCATTTCGAGCAATGCGGCCGGCGCACCGAGCGGAGGCAGCGGCGTCGGCGGCAACGGTAGTGGCAACGGTGGGACGCAGGGCGGTGCGGGAACGGCGGGGGGCGCAGCGTCGACGCCCCTGACCTATCCGCAACCGTGGGCGGATCTCGAACCCTCCAAGTCCGGCAAACCGGCGGACGTCGAACCCGTGCCCATCGGAATCCAGGCGAGCCGCGAACGCGGCACATGCACCAACCCGCAGGCCACTGCGCCGATCGACATGCACTCGTCGCCCACGTGCCGAGCAAGCGATCTCGGCGCACTGGATTCGGACGACGTCCGATTCATGACGTTCAACGCGGCGCAGGGACACACGTGCAGCGAAGCCGAGCTCAAGACGGTCTGCGGCGGCGACGAGAACTACTTCCGGCGGGATGCGCAGTGGAAGAAGACGGCGAAGACCATGCGACAAGCGGGGTCTTCCATCATCGCGATGCAGGAGAACTACCGGAACAATCCGAGGTCGGACAACAAGAACACCGCGCTCGAAACCCTCGCCCAGGTGGATCCGTCCCTCAGCGTGTTCTTGAAGGGCAAGGAGGGCCGCGACTACGTCGTTGCGCCCCACGGCACGCTTTGTCCGCCACGGGGCGACAAGCCGTGTCTCAAGGAGCGAGCGGACGGAACCTTCTGGTACCAAACGCCCGACGGCGGAACCCTCATCCTCGGCAATTCGACCCTCGCGAAGAAACGCGAAGAGGGCTTCTGGGGAAGCGTCGGGCGGATGGCGATGAACCACCTGCCGATTTGGGGCAACAAGAGCGACCGCGAGCGCAGTCGCGACGGCGACCAGGACACGAATCCCTACGGCAACGCCACGTATCTTCCGCCGGGGCACACCCTCGTGAACGCGTACACCGAGGCGTTCGACCCTTCGTTTGACCCGGACACCTACGTCCCGGGGGGCAGCCTCAAACCCAACGCGCGAAACCGCCAAAACGAGCTCTCCCGCGAGCACGCCGATGCGTTCAAGTTCAAGCGCGATGGCAAGGAGGAAGTGGGTGTCGAGCATCGCGCGGCCCTCGTGACCATCACCCGCGACCCGCAGGGTCGTGAGCGCGCCGTCATCAACGTGCACCTCAGCACCGTGGGCAAAGCCCGGGAAAAGGAGCTCGAACACCTCCGCGCCATCGCTGCCTACGAGCGTTCCCGCGGCCGTGAGGTCGCCGTCATGGGCGATTTCAACGCGGATGCGAAGGAGGTCGTACCCGTTCTGACGAAAGGCACGGGCCTCGCGCTCGCATCGGGCAACGACATCGACATGATTTACACGACCGAGGCCTCGCGCGTGAAGGAGGGCGTGGACGTTCAGACGGGCGGCGGAACCGACCACGCCCGTTCATCCGTCACCACGCTGGACTAGGGGCTGTCCCTAGTTCGCGCTATCGAAAGCTGGATCATTTCCATTGGTTGGCGGTGTGGGGTTGTCGACGGCTGGCCGTCGTGATCCAGAAGGCATGCATCGACACGCGCTCACCGACGCAGAGTGGCGTCGTCTCGAAGGTCCTTCCGCTGCAGCCATCGGGTCCGGCGGCATTGAAAGGAGACCGGCTTTTCATCGAAGCGGTGCTCTTCCGCGCCAAGACGGGCCTTCCGTGGCGTGACCTTCCTGAGCGATTCGGTCCATGGAAATCGGTCTACAACCGCTTCTCCAACTGGGCCCGCAAAGGTCACTGGGAGGCGATCTTCAAGGCGCTGTCGCTTGAGGTCGATGAGACCGGCTCCATCGTCGACGGTTCCGTGGTCCGCGCTCATCAAGATGCGTCGGGCGGAAAGGGGTCCAGTGCAACGCGCTGGGTCGTTCTCGAGGCGGAGTTTCCACCAAGCTCCACGCGGTCGTCGACACGCAAGGCCGTCCGCTCCACGTCACGGTCACGCCGGGCCAAAGGCACGAAATGACCGCCGCGCCGGAGCTGCTTGCGCATGCTCGAGGCAAGGCGCTCATCGGCGACACGGGGTACGACTCCAATGCGTTTCGACGAGCGGTGCGTAGCAAGGGAATGACTGCCGTCATCCACGGCAAGCCCGAGCGAAAGCGAACACCGCGGCTCGTTCGCTCGCTCTATCGACAGCGCTACGTCGTCGAAGTCTTCTTCCACAACCTCAAACGCTTCCGTGCCGTCGCGACACGATACGAGAAGACGGCCAAAAACTACCTTGCGCTCGTGCAGCTCGCCTGTGCACTGCTTTGGCTCAAGTAGCGAGTCGATTGCGCGAAACGAGACCCGCTCGGGGCGGGGATGCCGGGTGAAGGGGCGTCGCGCGTGCCAAGCGGCAAGCACGACCCACCGATTGGCGCGCGCGTCGAGTGAGGTGTGCTCGATTCGCTCGGAAGACGCCTGCAGTCTTGCCAAGCGAATCGAAAATTGCACGCCGAACGACCCGAACCCGGCGTCCCCGCACCGAGCGGAGCACCAACCCAATTGGGGACAGCCCCTAGACGTCGCGGCAACGCGCCATGCGACTAGGACATGCGCAGCCCTGATTGCGACTCCGTCAGTGACGTCGAGTTCGAGCGTTAGGGGCAAACGCGGAACAGACGTTCGGAGAGGTCGTCCGTGCGGAGGGAGAAGAGGTCCCAGTACGGTCCCTTCGCGAGGGTCGCTTCGATTTCAGGGTCGGTCGGCACGGAGCCCCCCGGCCCAACGTGCGGCGCCGCAAACCCGAAGAGGGTTGGGCCGTCGAGAAGGTGTCCCGCGGCGTCGCCGGTGAATCCTCCCTCAATGCGCGCGTGGTGGCGCATGTCCGGGGACGACACGATTTCGGCGGGGTACTTGGTCCACTCGATACCATCCGGGGACGTCGAAAGAATGATCGCCGCGATGTTCATGTAGGTTGGCACGCCGAGTGAAATGAACAGCTTGCTCCGCGGGTCGTAACGCACCTCAAGGCCAGCGAGTCCGTTGTTCGTATCGAACTCGAGGTATTCGTGACCGAATTCCCACGGGGCCGGCGCGATGCGGAGCTTGATCTTAAAGACGCCGTCCGCTGCCGTGTCGTCGAGGTACCACATGTAGAGGTTGCCCCCCATGCGGACGACGCTCTGCTGCCCGACACCGTATCGCCCCTTCGTGAAGGTCTTCGATTCGACGAGGGTGAGCGGATCCGAGGCGCCCACTTCCCACGTGTGCCGATTCGTAAACTTCGCGAACGGCCCCGCCGGTGTCGTCGCACGCGCAACGCGGATCACGGTTTGAATGGTTTCGCTCGGATCCGAACCATTCGAAATGGGCCCGCCAATGTTCTCGGCGCCCGAATAGAACAGGTAATAGTATCCGTCCTGGAACACGATGCTCGGGTCGCAGGCGCTGTAGTCCTTGCCGGTCACCGCATAGCTCGTGGAAGCGAGAACCACGGTGGGCGTCGACCAAGTCGCGCCGTCGTCGTCCGAATACGTGTACCGAATGTGGTCCCACGACTCGCCGACGATCCCGGGTGTGCACGCATAGACGTGCGTGCGCGTCCCCTCGCGCAGGATCGATGGCCCATACGCGTAGGCGTAGTACTTGGACGGCGAGACGAGCCCGCCCGTTTGGTCCGCATCGATCACCCGCTGAAACGTGGGCGACGTGTTCGGAAAGCCCGAGGTCTCGGGCGTGGGCACGGTACCCGAGGTCGTGCACGGGTTCGTGGCCACTGCGTCGGACCCACCCGCATCGGACGGACCGGGTACGTCGGCATCCGCATCGCGATCGCCCTTGACGTCCGCGTCCAAGCGCCCCGACTCCATGCCCGCTCCAACGAGCTCGCCGGAACAACCGACGACCACGAAAAGGAGGAGCGAAACGCCGGAACTCGACTTCTTCACAACGTCTACCTCTTCGCTGACGCGGGCTGTGGGTGTACTTTCAATTGCCGCGCTTGGCAACGACCCCAAGCCCAAGGGAGTTGTTCCCCGTTGCACCTCCGAGTCTCAAGCTGCGGCACGGCGCGCAGTGCCGCCACTTACGCTTGGCGCGCGGACGGCGCGACGTCGATGGGCTGTCGGTAATTGAAGCTCGCCCACCCTCACGCTGCCGAGCTCGCTGGCGTGCGCGATACCGTGATTCGGATAGGCTTTGGGATGGGCGTCTTGCTAGCCGTTGCCGCATCCCTGTTCGTCCTCTGCGCCGCCACCGGCTGCCAGCGCGGCCCCGCGGACGATGCGCGGGTTGGCGACGAGCCCCCCGAAACCGCGCCAACCATGCCTCCGCAGAAGTACGCGTTCGACGTGGCCGAACACGATGCCTCCACGACGCACCACGCGCATTTCGACTGCACCGAGTCGACGGACCGCGAGCGACTTGAATGCCTCACCACGAGCTGGTCGGTCACGCGCCATGTCGAAGCCAACGCCTGGGGCCCCCGCATGACACGGTTCGGCGAGGTGCTCGCAGCGCTCGATCGCAACGTCGATGACGCGGAGCTTCTGGCAGAACTTCGACGCGCACGGACTCGGTGTGGGACGCCTCCCAACCACGAACGCCTGCCGCTCTCGGATCCTTGGGCCGACTCCTTCAACAATTCTCCTCGGCGAAACGCCAGATCGCGTTCGATCGCACTGCATACAGATCGTCACACGCAAGATCTGCAAGACCCGTTTGCGGACGCCGATCCCGGTTCCGACACGCGACCCGCGGTGACACGAAGTCAGCCGTGGGCGCCAACGGGGGAACGAAAGCCAACATTGAAGTGCGAGGGCGCACGCTGCGGTCCGTCGGACGCGGTTGACACCAAACCAGCAGGCACAACGACTGACACCTCACACAGAGCGACCGATCTCTACGCGGCAATCTGCGGATGCCCGGCCCGTACCGCGTGCGTCGATCGAGTGCGCGCCTCGTACACCGCCGGCCGCAGGACGAACATGACTTGCTCACGAGAGGAAGCAAGCGAGCGCCTCGCGTTTGCGCGCCGCAGCGCAAACACTTGGGAGCTTGAGACATCCCCCTGCGCGGACGTGGCGGGACGTTTGGTCCTCATTCGGACCGGCGCTGGCGCGCAGGAGTCCTGGACGCTCCATGCAACGTATCCCGGAGGTGGCAGCAGGGCCTGCTCGGAGCAAGTCGGCACGCTGGATGCCATCCTGACTTCACGCGGAGCAACCGAAGCCATCGAACCACCGACCCGGTGCGACGCTGTGAAACCAGATGCTTCGGGCTTCGTGGGTCCGCTCCTCCTTCACCGACGTCTTGGCCCGCAGCCGTCGCCGGAAGCGGATTCGGTGAATGCGCGCCGCTCATCGACTCCGATCGCTCGAAGAACACGGGCGCGCGCGACGGATCACGAGGTCATCGATCCGTTCGGCATGCCCTGAGTGGCGGGAGTCGCCAACATCCATACTTGAGCTGCCGGCGCCACGACGCGCCACCACTAGTTGCAGTCAGGTGCGCGTGCGAAGGCGAGCGAAGTGAACTGCTGTGACGGGTGCTCGGCGTTGCTGATGTACGAACCGATGGGCGTCACGACACCCGTCGTCGTGTTGAGCGTGCCGATGCCGCGGTTCTGGTAACTCGGAGTTCCGGTCGCCGCGTACATGACCTGTTCCACCGGGTGGTACGCAATCCGCAATACCGACGGCCCCGTTGACGCACCCACCGTCTGCGCGCCCGTGGTCTGGTTGACCTCGTAGAGGTTGCCTTGGTTGTTCACGGTGGCGATGTCGAGGGCGAAGAGCGTGGAGCCCTCGAACTCGAGGATATCGCCGTCGTCCTGCAGGGTGTCGACGGCGGCTTTGTACGTCACGGCACCCGTTTCGATGTTCACCGTGCCGATGCGATTCGAGATGTACTGCGTCGGCGTCGTGTTGCCGACGGTGCCGTAGGTGATCCACCACGTGCCGGACTCGGGGTCCTTCGCGAGGCCCTCCGCGCGCCGGACATCGGTGGTGTCTTCAACAAGCGCCGTTCCCTTGGTGACCGGTCCCGAGCAGAGGTCGATGGTCCCGAGCTTGGGCGTCGCCGGTCCGCCATTGTCGCTGTACGGGTCGGCAATCACGCGCATGACCCCCGCCTCGTCGTCCCACTCGAGCACGATGTAGGTCTGCCCCGTGGCGCCGATCTCGGTGAGGGCGCCGGTCGTCGCGTTCACGGAGTAGAGCGATCCGTCGAAGTGCGCGAAGAGCGAGTATGGCTTCGGCTGAGGGCCCGAGTCGGCGTCGGCCGTGGCGGCATCTTCGGTGGAGGCATCGATGGTGGCGGCGTCGTCATTCGCACCGTCCACCGCGGCGTCCGTGGCCGCGTCGGGCGCTGTACCAGAACTGGAGCTGTCGCCGCAGCCCACGAGCAGCGCGGCTGCCGCGAAGGCGAAGAACAATGGAGTGAAAACCGAGTGCTTGGTCGAACTGAAGGAAGTCATGCCGCCCGACATGCCATGGTGCCGTGCCCTGAGCAACGCGGCAGGGCGCACAACAACCGACCGGAACACCGGGGCATCACGTGCGTGACGAACCGCCTCTATGCCTTCGCGCCACTCGGTGCATCGAAACTGAGGGTGCCGAGGTAGTCCCGCTTGCCGAGACCCACGCCATTGTGGCGGAGAATCGCGTAGACGTGGGTCAGGTGGAAATAGAAGTTCGGCACGGCGTACTCCGCGAAGTAGTTCGCGGCCGTCATCGTCTTCCCTTCCCAACGCGGGAGTGAAACAACGCGGGTGCTGGCCGCAGCAAAATCCGCCGCGCTGAGCCCGCCGAGGAACGCGCGGGTCTTGGCGACGCGCTCGCGCAGCTTCTCGATGGAGTCTTCGTCGTCCGGAAAAGAAGGGGCTTCCTTTCCAGACACGCGTGCTGCGCCGAGCTTTGCGCTGTCGCAGGCGATTTGAACTTGTTGCACCAGCGGGAACTGATCCGGCGCGAGGCGCTGGCTCAGGTAGTTCTTCGGGTCGAACGCCCTACCCTTCGCATGGGCCTCCGCGGCAACGAGCCACGCGTCCATGGAGCCGAGCATCTTTTGCATTTGCTGGAACGTTTCGAGGTACATGCGGCGGAGTGTATGCGCGACCCCACGGCATGTATACGAGCCTCGAACCCATTCGGCGTCGTGAAGAACACAGCCCCGAGGGCCGTGGCACGTCGGCCACGGACGCCGCGTTCAGGTCTCGACGGTGCCGACCCAGAAGCCGGCGAGGTGTCCGTCCACCGTCTTGCCCACGACGAGGATCATGTAGAGCCCTTGATCGATGGCGAGCTTGCCGTCCTCGCCCTTCGGGCCGACCTTCATCCAGTGCACATCCGTGAGGTTCTCGTCGAAGAGCTTCTTGATGCGAGCGAATGCCTTCGCGGATTCGACGTAGTACTCATCGTCGGCGGGATCGACGGTCGCGAGCCCCGCCAATGACTGCGCGGTTTCGGACTCGGACTGGAATTCGTAGGCCAAATCCTCGAATGACGGGATGGTCGAGTCGTCGTCCAGGAGCACCTTCGAGATGTCGTCCTTGAACGAGGTGAGCAGAAGTTCCGGCGTCACGCGCGTGGGAGCTTCGTCGAGGAATGCGTACAGGAACTCCGCGTCGTAGTCCGACTCGCTCGTGTACGTCGCACCGGGTGCCACGTCGCTAAACGCGTCGCCGATCTGGTCGATGTCGAGAGCAATGTGGAGCTCGCTGCGCTGGCAGTGGATGGTGGAATAGCCCGCCCCCTCCCGCTCAATGCGGACCCAGCCGCGCGTGTAGTCGCTGTCCTTGTAGAGCACGATTGTGGTCAGCGTAATTCCATCACCGTCGCCGTAGATCTCGAAGCGATCCTCGTACGTCGGGATGGACCAATTCTCGAAGATGAACCGGAGCATCGAGTCCTCCGGGTCGGTGACAACGCCAGTCTGGACCTCGTCGTCGGACGGAAACACCGGACGAATGTCGTCGCTGCCGACGCCCGAAAGGACAAATGTGAACTTCGTCGTGGGACGTTCGGAGTCGATTTGCCGGTCCGTTTCGCAGGCGAACTGCTCTTGCCGGTATTCGATGCCAACGGCGTCGTCGGCCTTCCCACCCGAGCGGCCCCCCGCGGAGCCCTCCGTCCCCGCGGCGCTCGCCGCGCAACCAACCACGGTCGCTGCGAGCATGAAACCAAAACCCGTTCTTCCCAATTCGTTCTGAATCTGCACCATGACACCCACCTCAGTTCTAGGAGGGCAAAGCAGGATCCATACCCATCGGGTTCGCGCGGATTTTGCCCGAATCCATGCGGCACCGGTGACCAGCGCGACTACCCACGCCGGCTGCCGAGGGAGCCGTTCGGACGCCTCCACGGGCGTTCGCGTGGCCGCCGAGGGGCCGATCACTCGCACAGCAAATCGAGCGACGCGGCCCCGAACACCTGCACGGGTGAGCCTTCCGCCACGATGACGCTCCGTGGCGCCATCGTACCGAGGACGGACCACTCGTTGCCGTAGAGAAGCCCAAAGTCCACATCAAGCTCGCTCTCCACATCGAGCCACGCGCGCCATGTTGGGTGCTCCACGCGATACGCTCGGGTCTCGCCCGATCGCGCACGACCGAACCCGGTGTCGTGCTCCTTAAGGAAGTGCGCCAACGTGTCCGGCCCGGGGACCTCGGCAGCGCCACGCGTGTCCCATTCAATGCTGTGCTTACGACCGCCCACGTTGAGCACGTGCCGTGTCGCCTCGGCACGATACGGCGCCGCGCGATACGGTTCGTTGTACACCGTGCGTGCGATCCACGCGACAACGGGGCTCGGAACGTACTCTCGAACGAAGCAGACGCCCCGACAGTCGCCCCGGCGAACGTAGACGCGAAGGTTCAACTCTGGAAACGCAGTGAAGCCAGGCCACGGCAGGCCGAACACACGCGTGTCCTCGAACCGAAACGCGACGAGCGATACGAGGGCGGAACCCTCCCAGCGATCGAGCTCGAGGCCCGCGGGCACGTGCGGTGCAAGCAGCGCGTCCGGAACCGCCCATGTCACGAGGCACAGGTCACGCCATGACGCGGTGAGAAAGGGGCTGGTGCTGGTCGTGGTCATTCCGCAGAACCGGACGCTCCGACGACTAGGTCCAAACTCGGCGTGAGGCGAGGGAAACTCGGAGGCGAGAAGCGTCGGTATGGAGCGTTTTTTCTTCTGCACGTCCGTGAAAAGAGCGTGTTGGGCGACCCATTGCGAAAATCGAACGTCACCTGAAATACGGCGCACGGGCCCTGCGTAGAGCCCTTCGAACGCGCGATGCGCGGCCCGGTCGGGTTGGTACCGACGGCCGCCGCCGCCCCCGACGTCCCCCGAGGTGCTCCATGCGCTCCGTCCTACTCCTCTGCGCCCTGACCGTTTCCCTCTCCGCTTGCGGTGCGAGCCCCGTGATCACAGCCTCCTCCATGCCGACGCAGATTCGCTCTGAGACGCTCGCGGGCCGGACGATGGTGATGGAGCACACGATGGCTCCGGTCGCCATGCGTTCCGCGCCGCGGAGCATGGAGACCGAGCAGTCGTTTCACGTGCTTCAACAGGTCGCCTGCGACCCGCGCTAGCGACGACGTCGCCAGAAGAAAGCTGCGTGCCCCCATTCTTGCCCTTGGGCGTGATGAACGACCCGTTTGCCCTTCCCAAGCTGGCTGCTTACCCCTACTAATTTCCGCGTACGCGGGGTTGGCGCGCGGGTTGGCGCGTTCCCCCAAGGAGGAACCTTGAGCAAACCTCTCCTCAGTGTCGAAACGTTGCGCGTCGAATACGAGGATGTCACCGCCGTGGACGACGTCTCCTTCGAGGTGGCCGCGGGGAGCGTGTACGGGCTCATCGGCCCGAACGGCGCGGGGAAGACGTCCGTCATCCGTGCTGTGTCGACCTTGCTCGAGCCCACGTACGGCAACGTTCGCATCGCAGACGTCGACGTCGCAGACGGCGACCGCGCGGTGCTTCGCCGCATCGGCTACATGCCTGATTTTCCGCCGCTCATGCCGGACTTGAGCGTGCGCGAATTCCTCACCATGTTCGCGTCTGCATACGGCGTCCCACGTTCGGACAGGCGCGGGCTGGTCGAATCGCTTGCGGCCAAAGTACGCCTCACGGAGAAGCTCGACGCGGAAACCGGCACGTTGAGCCGTGGGATGAAACAGCGGCTGTTCCTTGCCAAGACGCTCATCAACGACCCCGAAGTACTGCTCTTGGACGAACCCGCATCGGGCTTGGACCCTACCGCGCGGCGAGAGCTGCGCGACGTAATCGTTGAGCTCGGTCGGAACGGGAAGGCCGTCGTGATCTCCTCGCACATCCTCTCCGAGATGGTGGATTTCTGTGACAGCGTCGGGATCATGGAAGCGGGGAAGCTCATCGTGTCGGGACGCATCGAGGAAATTCTCGAGCGCGTGCGCCCAGGCACGGCGTTGACGATTCGGCTCGAACGCCCGGACGTGCGACTCGACGGTTTCCTCGCCGCCAGGCCGGGGACCTCCGGGATCACGAGCCGGTCCGACGGCACCACCCTCACGCTCCAAGGTGGTGAACCCGCGGCGGCGGAGCTCCTCCGCGCGCTTATCGCCGCCGAGTTCCCCGTTGTGTCATTCCATGCGGAAACGGGCGACCTCACCGACATCTTCTTTCAGCTGAGCTCCGGAGGGGTCTCATGAGCACCCGTGTCGCCATCCGGTTCAACCCCGAGCCCCGCGTTCGGTTCCGTGACAACCCCATCTTGATCGCGCAGGCCCAGCGTCGCCTCAAACCATCGCAGTTCATCCCGACGCTCGCGGTCGCGGGTATTTCCGCCACGTGTGCGCTCATCTTCGCCGTCGCAACCAACGATGCGAGCGCACCGAAGACGCTCACGCTCGGCTACCTGATCGCGATCCAGGTGGCGCTCCTCCTGCGTGGCAGCGTATCGGTCGCCAACGCGCTCGTAGCCGACGCGGCTAGCGGTGTGCTGGAATTCCACCGCGTGACGCCCACGTCGTCGCCGACGGACGCGCTTGGCTACATCTTCGGCGCACCAGCGAGGGAATACCTTGTCGCCGCCACGCTGCTCCCATTCACCGTGGTCGCGGGCACGTGGGCCCAGCTCCCGCTCGTGCCCTTCCTCGAAGCGCTCGTCGCCACTGCGACCACCGCGTTCGTCTTCCACGCGATCGCAGCCCTCACCGCCCTGGTCGCACCGAAGCGCGCCAACGCCGCGGCGGGCGTCGTCTTCTTCGGCATCACCGCATACGCACTTGGCGCTGCGCTCTCGGAGGTTGGCGTCCCCCTCCTCGCGCACCTGACCACGTACCCCTCGTTGGAGCGACTCTTCTCCGACAGCGGCGCCGCGGATCCCATCGTGTTCGTCGGGGCACCGATCCCCTCGTTCCTCTTCACGGTGGCGGTCGACACGTGCGCGTTCGGGTTTGCCCTTCACGGCTGCACTCGAAAGCTCGCGAATCCGGCGCGCCCCGCGACGTCGAGGTTCGGTGCGATCGGACTATTCGTGATTGCGGTTGTGCTCGGGATCGGGAGTTCCTGGACGGCCGCCGAGGATGCCGTCGGCGCCAGCGGTTCCGCGATCGTTCTGTCGTACCTGCTCGGGTCGGCCCTGGTCGCGATGCTCACGTCCGGCGCCCTGGTACCATCGTATCTCGCGGTGACGCGCGGCATCCGCCGTGCGAGGCGCCGAGGCGACCACGTCGGATGGTTCGACGACCAGGGCGCAGGCTGGCCGCTGGCGCTCGGATTCTCGGTCGTCGTGTCCGGCGGCTTCGGAATGCTGGCGTTCGCGATGCGAAGAGGCTTCGCGTCCGACCATTTGGTGAGCATGAACATGGTCTGGGCGGTGCTCTCGGTCGCGACCCTCATCCTCTTGCTGACTTCGACCGTTGAGTTCCTCCGACTGTGCCGCCGCAAGTCGCTCGGCGGCTCGGCGCTCCTCATCGGGTTCGCGCTGACGGTGTTTCCGCTTCTCCTCATGGGGATCTTCTCCGCGTTGAAAATCGACTCGGCGGAACGATACGCTGCAGCGCTGAGCCCCCTCTTCGGCCTGCTCGCCACCGCCGTCCGCGCAGCGAGCGTTTGGTCCATCGACTACGAGGCCCCGCCTTTCGCCGCCGACGGAGCCGCGGTGCTCTTCTCCCATGTCGTGGCGGTCGCGGTGATCGTGTTCTTTCAAATCCAAGTCACCCTGGTGCGCCGTCGCCTGACACTGTCACTCGGCCCCCGGTAGCGACTCTGGGACAGTCAGAGTCACACAGCTGGATTGGCGCTTTTCACTGAATTCGTTCCCGGCAAGCCGTGGAACGGAAGCACGCGGCCGACGGGGGAGCGTGTCGATGGTCCGGCTGGAAATTTCAACCTGATGGGCCGCTGGTTCGCTCGCATACCGGGGAGCACGTCATGTGCGAGTGACCGAACTGTTCACGCGCCGACGTTGGGGGGGCGGAGGATCACTCAGTATCTTGGAGCGCCCACGGCGGCACGGGGCCTGCACTGACCCGAGGCATGAACAATCAGTCGCTGTTTCGCCACCAAGCCTGGACGATCAACGCGAGCCTCGTTTGCGCACTACTGCTCCACGCATGTGCCGCGCAAGTGCGGGACCCGGCGGACGACGCCACCGACCCTCACGTTTCTGAAGCGCTCGCCACGAGCAAAGCGATCACCGGAACGATCAACTCGGCTGGCACCTCGTGGGTATCCCACAAGATGGCGATGACGGGTCCAACCGACGTCGAGGCGACCCTCTCGTGGACCAACACGTCGGCCGACTTGAACCTGTACGTGTACGTGGACGGAGTCCTCAAGGGCTACTCGAACAAGTCCGCGCGCCCGGAAACGGTGAAGCTCACCGGACTCGTGGGCAAGGAGCTGTCCTTTGGCATCAAGGCCAGATCCGGTGGCATCTCGAGCTACTCGCTCGCGATCAAACTAACGACGCCCGACCCCGCACCGCCTCCAGCGACGTCCACGACGCTCACGGGTTCCATCGACTCGGGCGGGACCTCGTGGCGTTCCCACAAGATGACCATGACCGGACCGACCGATGTGAACGCGACCCTCTCGTGGACCAATGCATCGGCCGACTTGAACCTCTACGTGTACGTGGACGGCGTGCTCAAGGGGTACTCGAACAAGAGCGCGCGCCCCGAGGTGGTGAAGCTCAGCGGCCTCGTAGGCAAGGAGCTCTCGTTCGGAATCAAGGCACGGACAGGTGGAGTCTCCGCGTACTCACTCGCCGTCGTGCTGTCGGCGCCCGCGGCCGAACCTCCGCCTCCGCCCCCACCCGCGACCTGTGCGACCGACCCGTTCCCGGGTCGCCCCTCGGCGGGCAAGGTCCTGTGGGGCGCCGCCGTGAGTGGCAACGGGGACCCGACGAATCGCCATGAGATCCCGGGCGGACACCCGCTCTCAGTGCGTCGCACGTTCTTTGCGTGGGACAAGCGCGCGACGTCCATGGTCACGATGGCGAGGAACGACCTCACCGCCGGGCGCATCCCGTGGGTGTCCACCAAGACGCCGTCGTGGGCCGATATGGCCGCAGGCAAGCATGATGCGGAGATCGATCAGATGCTCCTGGCCCTCGATGCGCTCCCCGGGCCGGTGTGGCTCACCATCCACCACGAGCCGGAAGGCGGCAACGGCACGCCGAACCCCGACGATCCCGCGGGTCCGGCAGGACACCTCGCCATGAACAAGCGCGTTCGTCAGCGCATGACGGCGCTCAAGACTCACAACATCTCCCTCGCTGTCATTCTCATGAGCTGGACGTGGGATAGCCGCTCGGGCCGCGATCCGAACCAATGGTACGAGGACGGTGTCTACGACATCCTGGGCATCGACCACTACCGCGACAGCACGGGGACGCTCCTGACGTCGGTGTGGAACGGCATTCGGGTGTGGGCCGACGACCGATGCATCCCCATTGCGGTCGGCGAATGGGGCGTCCGCGGAACGGACGCCGCCGCCGCGGGCTACATGAAGGAGTGGTACGAGGCGGCCGCGGGTTCCGCGACGGATGGGAAGGGCGCGCCAGTCCTCGGGCTGTCGGCGTTCGACTCCAGCCTCAACTCGCCGTCCGGCTCCTGGGAGCTCGTTGGGGAACAGCTCACCATGTTCCACAAACTGCTCGGTGATCCCCGCACCGCGCGCATCGGCGCGCTCTAGCTCCGAACACACGATTTGAGGCCGAGGCGGGGTTCCCCCCCACCTCGGCCTTGATCGTTTGGGACGACGTGTTCGCGTCTTCTGCCCGGATGAAGCTTCGGGCACAGGGTTGGCGCGGATCGCCGACCTCCAGCCCCCGCTCTACTCGAGCGGCGCGTCTAGGAGTTCGTAGGCTTCCCAGCCCGGGGCGTCGTAGTGCCACCACTCGGTGGGGAGGCCGGTGAAGCCTTCGGCGCGGAGGGCGGTGTCGAGGATGTCGTAGTGGGCCTTCGCTTCCGCGGACCAGCCCTTCCCTTCCCGGGCGGCGGCTTCCGTGAAGTCGTCGTGGGCGGTGGGCATTTCGACGGCGGCGCCGTCGGCGGTGACGAGGGTGATATCCACGGCGGCGGCGCGATTGTGGCGGGAGCCTTCCACCGGGCGGCCGCCTTCGACCACGGGACGCGCGACGTAGCGTTCGTCAGGAACGAGCTTCCAGAAGCGCTGCTGCACGGAGAACGGGCGGTAACAGTCCCACACCTTGAGGCGGTAGCCCGCGGCTTCCACGCGGTGTTCCACCCGGGCGATCCGCTCCGCAACCTCCGGCCGAAGCAAGCAACGCGCCTCGGCGTACACAGCTTCGTGCGCGAAGTTGTCGGTCGTGGCGTAACGCATGTCGGTCATCACCGTGGGCGCGACAGACTCGATCGCAACAAGCGCGCCTGCCGGCATCGACGTTGTGGCCGGCATCTCCGGCACACGCCCGGATGGCGGAGCGGAGACTCCACCACACCCCGCGAGCACGAAACCGAGCGGCACCGCGCAGCGGAACCATCGGACCTCCCCGACTAGCACCGCTTGCGACGCAAGCCGCTGGTCACAGACGCCACTGAGTTTCGCGCCCTTCTGGTTGGTCATCGCGAACCCAAATCGGTCTTGCCGTACTCTCGGAGGGTTTCAAGAGAGCCTTGCCGCAGCAGCACAAGTCTCCCCTGAGGTCCGGGCAGCTCGACGGCCACACACCCGCTTTGTTTGTCACCGAAGAAGGCGGCGCTCAACTCAAACTCCGTCGGCGGTCGGGGTTCATCGAGCAGGCGCGCGCAATCCATCGAGTGCCGTGCTCCCGCGGTCGCCGCAATGCCCGCCATCTCTCGCGCTTTGCGCGCATCCATGCAGCGGTCGTACGCGTCGACTGCTGCGCCGGACTGCGTTTCGACCACGCCCGTCAATCGAGGGTCGTCGAATGTGAGTCCGCGGCGATCCGAGGTGAGCCGCGCGTGCACAGGCTCCGGGGCCGTTCGCAGAACCGCTCGTACTTCATGGACGTCTGGAAGCGGCCCGTCGTAGGCGCCGCCCGTGGGGCCAAGGACAGAACTCCATACGAGCAGTGCACGGTTCTCGGCGCCGTCAGTGAACTCGTACCACGGCGGCGCCATGCAATTGCGTTCATGAACCGGCTGGCGAGTCACAGGATGAATTTCGTGTCTGTTCGGTCCAGCGCGATATCCGTAGGAATCAAGGACAGCATCGCCGTCGAAGTAGCGCACCGTGCCGACTCCGAAGTGCAGAACAAACAGAAGCACGGGGCTGAAGGCGGCCACGATCAACATACGTCGAATGCCCTGGCTCCACGCAACCCACGTAAGCAGACCTGCAGTGAGCAGCCAGAACCAAAGACTTCCCACCAGCGGGTAGAGAGCCGCCCCCCAGAGCAACAGGATGGGGCCCAGTAGCGAAAGGGCGTTTCCAAGCACGCGTGCGTTCACAGCCAACCGTGTTGGCGATACCAGTCGGCGGTGATCTTTGCGCCCTCGGGGAAGGTCACCTTGGGCGCCCAGCCGAGGTCGTTGCGAATCTCGTCGCTCGCGCAGACGATGTACGGCTGCTTGAGTTCGTTCACCTTGTCGCGGGTCAGCATGACGGCCTTGTCGGTGAGCTTGCCGTAGAGCTCCGTCGCTGCGGCGACCAAGGACACGGCGCCGATGGGCACGGGGAGCGCAAGCGCGCGCACGCCGAGTGCATCGGCGATGTGCCGACCAAGATCGCGCTGCGTGTAGACGTTGCCGTCCTCCACGAAATACACGCGTCCCGAGTCGTGTTCCTTGGTGAGCGCGAGGTAGATTCCGTTCGCAACATCGGGCGCGTAGGCGATGGAAAGCGTGTTGTTCGGGTCACCCATGAACGGGATGAGTCGACGCTGCACCGTTTGGAAGAACGCGAACATCTCGGTGTCGCGCGGCCCATAGATGGCGGGCGGGCGAATGACCGTGATGGGCAAGTCGCCGGCCGACTCGAGCACCTTGCGTTCGCCCGCAAGCTTGCTGCGGCCGTAGTGCGTGACGGGACGCGCCTCGGCGGTCACGGCGCGCGGCTTGCCGTCGTCGCTGAAGCCGTGGGCCGCGAGCGACGACACGTAGACGAACCGCTTCACCTTCGGGTTGTGTCGCTTCACGGCGTCGAGCACGCGCTCGGTGCCGCCTGCGTTCACGCTGTGAAACTCCGCCTCGGAGCGCGCCTTCACCACCGCCGCGCCGTGCACCACCGCATCAACGTCGGACACGGCCTTGTCGAGTCCCTCGCCCGTATGCAAGTTCGCCTGCACAATCTCGGCGCCAAGCTCGTTTAAGAACTTTGTGTTGCTCGTCCCGCGCACGATGGCGCGGACCTTGTGCCCTTCGCGCGTGAGCTGCTCCGCGAGGTGCGAGCCCAGAAACCCCGTGGCGCCCGTGAGTGCGACCTTCATGCTCATGCCACCGTCCCTTCGAACACGCGGTACTTCTTGTAAATCTTTGCGCCCATGGCCTTGATGCCGAGGTTGACCGGGTGGTTGTCCTCAAGGGTCCACGAGAGTTCACCCCACTGGTAGCCCTTCGCCGCGCCGCGCTTGGCGATTTCCACATAGATGGCCGTGGAAAGGGCGCCGTACTTCTTTACGCCGCGCAGTTCCGAACGAATGCCGAGGAGCATGAGCCGGGCACTCTTAAGACCGGCAACCTTCGTGCGCCACAGCATCTTGGCGAGGCCGGTGGGAAAGAGCTTTCCATCGATGTCGCGGATGGCTTCGTTCAGGTTCGGGAGGCAAATGCACATGCCGACGGCACGCCCGTCGATCTCCGCGATGAACGCCATGTCCTCGTCGATGATGAGCTTCATGTCCGCGGCGGCCTTCTTCATCTCCGAAGGTGTGGCCGGCACGAAGCCCCAGTTGTCCTTCCACGCTTCGTTGAAGATCTCCATGATCGTGCGGAGCTCCTGCTCCATGTTCTTCTTGTTCACGGAGCGGAGGCGCACTTCGGGCATCTCCTGCACCTGCTTCCACGCCCGCTCGACGCGTGCGTTGAGCGTGCCCACCTCGAAGCGCCACGCGTAAAGGTCCTTCACCTTCTCGACGCCCGTCTGCGCGATCAGCTCCGCCTGGTAGGGGCGCGCATGCGGCATCATCAGCACGGGGGGGTGCTCGAAGCCCTCGATGAGGGTGCCGATCTCCTCATTGATGTTGAGCGAAATGGGACCGCGGATGCGCTTGAGCCCCCGCGCCTTGGTCCACTGCCGCGCCGAATCCATCAGCGCCTTGGCCGCCTCCGGATCGTCGAGTGTGTCGAAGAAGCCGAAGAAGCCCGTGTCGTCTTTGTGGATCCGCAGGTGCTCGTGATCGATGGAGGTGGAGCATCGGCCCACGAGGCGCCCATCACGCCACGCCGTAAAAAGGCCCACCTCGCCGTGCTCAAAGAAGGGGTTCTTCTTCGGGTTCAGGCGGTCCTTCATGTCCATGTCGAGCGGCGGCACCCACGCGGGGTCATTGCGATAGACGACGCGCGCGGCGTCGAGGAACGTTCGGACGTCGTTGCCGGGTCGAAGCTCACGGATCTCGAGGGACATGGCGCGGCGGCTTAGCACGGGCATTCCGGGCGCGCCCGATCGCTGTAGAATCGGGCCATGTCGACCGACTTCGACGTGGACTTCGTGGTGGTGGGTTCCGGGTTTGGGGGCTCCGTGTCCGCCATGCGGCTCGTGGAGAAAGGATACTCGGTCGTCATCCTTGAGCGGGGTCGCCGCTGGCGAACGGACGAGTTCCCGAAGACCAACTGGAACCTGCGGAAGTCCATCTGGCTGCCACTCGCCAAGTGTTTCGGCATCCTGCGCCTGAGCTTCCTCTCGGACGTGTTCGTGCTCTCCGGCGCCGGCGTGGGCGGCGGCTCCCTCGTGTACGCGAACACGCTCTACGTACCGCCCGACGCGTTCTTCAAATCGCCCGCGTGGGCCGACCTCAAGGATTGGCGCGCAACGCTTCTGCCGTTCTACCGGCTCGCGCAGTTCATGCTCGGCGTCACGCAGAACACCTACGAAGGGCGCCCGGATCGGGTACTCCACGACATCGCCAAGGGGATCGGCAAAGGCGACACGTACGTGCGTACCCCGGTGGGCGTCTTTCTCGGTGCGCCGGGCAAGACCGTGAGCGACCCGTACTTCGGCGGTGCGGGGCCCGACCGCGCGGGCTGCCTCTACTGCGGGGCCTGCATGGTGGGGTGTCGTCACAACGCCAAGAACACGCTCGACAAGAACTACCTCTACTTCGCCGAGAAGCTCGGGGCGAAGGTCGAGCCGCTCCGCAGCGTGTGTGACGTGCGCGCGCTCGATGGCGGAGGCTATGAAGTCGTGCACGAGCGCAGTGACCGTTGGTTTCGCAGGGACCGACGCACGATCCGTGCACGAAACGTCGTGCTGGCGGCGGGTGTGCTCGGCACCGTGCGCATCCTGCTGGAGGCCAAGGCCCGGGGGTCGCTCCCCAACGTCTCGGACCGCCTCGGTGCGAGGGTTCGAACGAACAGTGAAGCCGTGCTCGGCGTGACGAGCCGTGAAGACGTGAACTTCTCGAAGGGCCTCGCGATCACGTCGTCCGTGCACGTCGACGACCACACGCACGTGGAAATCGTTCGCTACAACGAGGGAAGCGACGCCCTCGCCCCCCTCGCGACGATGCTCACCGACGGTGGAGGGAACGTTCCACGGGCCCTCCGCTACCTGGGGAACATCGTCCGGCACCCGCTCGACTTCCTCCGCACGCTCTGGCCCTTCGGCATGTCGAAGAAGGGCGTGTTCCTCCTCGTCATGCAGACACTCGACAACTCGATTTCGCTCAAGCTCAGGCGACGCTGGTCGTCGCTTTGGCAACGCGCCATCGACACGGACCGGGGCGAGGGCGCGCAAAACCCGACCTACATCCCCCTCGGCAACGAGATCGCTCGGACCTTCGCTTCCAAGGTCAACGGCGTGCCGTTCTCTTCGATCATGGAAGTGCTCTTTGATGTTCCCACCACGGCGCACATCCTCGGCGGCGCAACCATCGGCGCGTCAGCGGAAACCGGGGTCATCGACACGAAGCACGAAATCTTCGGGCACCCCGGCCTCTACGTATGCGACGGCTCGATGATCCCGGCGAACCTCGGCGTGAACCCCAGCTTGACCATCACGGCCATGACCGAGCACGCCATGAGTCAGATCCCCGCAAAACCGGGTGCCACGGCCCGCCACGCCGTCGACCCGGACTTGGTCGCCCGCCGGACGAAGGAGATCGACGCCCTCGCCTCCCAACTTGGAAGCGACAGCCTCCAAGCGAAGGGCCGCGCGCCCGCCGTGACCGACGCCGACGAACTCGAGCAGTCTTCGTCCGACGCATAGGGCTCGCGGGCCCCATGGCATCCGCGTCGTGGCGGCGGGTACGCCACACCTGCACACAGCGGTCGATTGACACCCCACGCGCGCCGTCGGCACAACGTGGGACTCACTCAATCGTTGACTTGGGTGCGTCCCCCGCACCCGCCGAACAAAGGATCGATCAAGGATGAACCGAACACGTTGGCTTGGATTGGGAATCGTCTGCGCGCTGGCGCTTGGTGGCTGCGACGACGACAAGAACGACTCGGGACACATGCACGACACCGACGCGGAAGTTGACGGCGGCGACGCCGGCGGCAACGACGGCGGCGATGGTGGCAACACCGCCACGGACATGAATGTGTCGAAGAACATCAAGGCGAGCGAGGGCGGCAACATCCAGAACGAGGACGTGGACCTTGATATCCCGCCCGACGCCCTGCCCGAGGACAAGACCATCGAGGTCAACGGGCTCAGGAGGAGACCTCCCGAACTCAGAGTTGCTCCTTAGCGAAGCGTTCGACTTCAAGCCCGACGGTCAAACCTTCGACACGCCGGTGAAGCTCACGTTCAAAAACGTCACGATCCCGGCGGGCAAGTTCGTCGACGTGGCCTTCCTCAACGACGAAAACGAATGGGAGGCTCTTCCCTTCACGGACGTGGACGGCACGACGGTCATGTCGTGGACGACACACTTCACGTCGTTTGCGGTGCTCCTCCGCACCGAGGCTCAGTTCGACGGCGCATGCGAGCAGGACTTCGACGACTGCGGCGGCGACATCACGGGCGTCTGGACCCCCGGCGGCGACGACAACTGCGCGACGCTGCCCTTCACCCTCGCGACCGACTCCATTCCTGCCGACTGCACGGGCGTCATGGGCAACGTGTCACTCGATTCGGGCGGCTACCTGAGCTTCCTCGAACCCGAATCGGCAAACGACCCCGCCCCGTACTACTCGGGTGGTGGGTACGCCTTCTGGGGCGCGTTCTCCGTCCCGAAGTCGTGCTTCGAGAACAGCACGTGTCCAGAGAACTACGACGCTGGGGACACGGAGTGCTTGGGCGGCTCGGGTGACGAAGAGGGTTGGCCGTACAACTCAGGTCGCTGGGAAGCCAGCGGCGGGCAGCTGACGTTCGTCGAGCTCGTCGAAGGTCAGAACGGCCTTGTGGACGGCGAGCGCCGCTCGGTGCAGTACTGCGTTGACACCAAGGGCGACCAGAACCCTGCCAACGACACCCTGAAGCTCCGCTTCACGTCGCAAGGGGACGGCCCGTCGGAGTACGTGATCACGGCAGTCCGGAACACGAACCCAATCTAGCGGCGTTCACTCCCGTCGATCGGGGGCTCGCATCGTCATCCGCCGAACGTGGATGGCGGGCGGGCCCCCGGTCGCGTTTAAGCAGCAGAACGCGTCAAGGGAGCTCGCTGCGCCGACGCAGGGTCGCCACCTGTTCGCGCGCGGTCTCGAGCTCCCAGGCCGCCTCTTTCCTGCGAACGCCCGTGAGCCAGGTGAGCGTGCCGATGTAGGAGAGCACCGTGAGCAACGTGAGCGCGCCCGCCAACGCATTCCAAGCGATGCCGACGACGGGCGCCGCGAGGGCGAGCCAAAAGTGCTTCGGAATGCGCGCCCAATTGCGCTCAAGAATCGCGCATTCCCCCTCGAGGAAGGTGATGCGCTTCTCCCAGCGTTCGATGCGCTCCGCGTCGTCCGACATGCGCGCCGCCGCTACTTTGCCTTGTCGAGTTTGAGCGGGCCGATCATGTCCTCGGGCCGCACGGCCTTGTCGAACGCTTCGGCCGTCATCAGGCCCAGCTCCACCGCGGACTCGCGGAGAGTCGTGCCCTTCTTGTGCGCGTTCTTCGCGATCTTGGCCGCGTTGTCATAACCGACATGCGGATTGAGTGCGGTGACAAGCATGAGCGAGTTCTCGAGGTGCTTTTGGATCACCGCGCGGTTCGGCTCGATGCCGATGGCACAGTGATCGTTGAAACTCTCGCAAGCATCGCCAAGCAACCGGATGGACTGGAGCAGGTTGGACGCGATGACCGGCTTGAACACGTTGAGTTCGAAGTTGCCCTGGGTTCCGGCGAACCCGATGGCGACATCGTTCCCACGACTTGGCAGCACACCATCGTGAGCGCTTCGCTCTGCGTGGGGTTGACCTTGCCCGGCATGATCGAAGAGCCCGGCTCGTTCTCCGGGATGCTCAGCTCACCGATGCCGCAACGCGGACCCGACGCGAGCCAGCGCACGTCGTTGGCAATCTTCATGCAGGCCGCCGCAAGCTGCTTGAGCGCACCGCTCATGCCCACGCAGGCGTCGTGGGCGGCAAGGGCCGCAAACTTGTTTGGTGCCGTCACGAAAGACTTGCCGCTCGCTTCGGAAATCTTCTTGGCGACGAGTTCGGCGTACTTCGGGTGCGTGTTGAGGCCCGTGCCCACGGCCGTGCCGCCAAGTGCCAGCTCACGGAGCTGCGGGATGGCCCGCTCCACCGCGTCGAGCGCGTGATCGAGCTGGCTCACCCATCCGCTCATCTCCTGCCCGAGGGTCAGCGGCGTCGCATCCTGGAGGTGCGTGCGGCCAATCTTCACGATGTCCGCGAACTGCTTCGCCTTCGCATCGAGGGTTGCTCGAAGCTTCTTCACCTTCGGCAGGAGCAAATCCTCCACGCGATCGACGATGGCGATGTGCATGGCCGTCGGGAATGTGTCGTTCGACGACTGCGACTTGTTGACGTGATCGTTCGGGTGCACCGGCTTCTTCGAACCCATCTCGCCGCCCGCCATCTCGATGGCGCGGTTCGAGATGACCTCATTGACGTTCATGTTCGACTGGGTGCCCGATCCGGTTTGCCAGACCACGAGGGGAAAATGCGCGTCGAGCTTTCCATCGATGACCTCGTCGGCGGCACGCACGATGAGATCGGCAAGCGTCTTGTCGAGCAGGCCGAGCTCGAGGTTCGTTTGGGCCGCCGCCTTCTTGAGGATGCCGAAGGCGCGGACGATCTCGCGCGGCATGCGCTCCTCGCCAATTCGGAAGTTTTGCCGCGAGCGCTCGGTTTGGGCGCCGTAGTACATGTCGGCGGGGACTTCGATCTTGCCCATCGAGTCGGTTTCAATGCGTGTCGCCATGGGTACCTCCGCGGGGAACGGCGCGAGGATGCCATAGACCGATTTCGCGTCTAGGCGATAGATTCCCGGGCATGCGAGCGCTCGCGCTGGGAATTGCACTATTCGTCGCGGCACCGGCGTCGGCCCAGGTGCCGTCGGCCGTCACGGACAGCATTCAATACTTGCGAACCCGCGCCGACGGCATGGGCAGCAAGTACGCCGAGCAGGCGGCCGCATGGCGCGCGCGCGCCGACGCCTTCGAGCGCATCGCAAAGGAGGGGCGCGACCCGTACGCGGAACAGCGCGGAAAAATCGTCACGCGTGCCTATCGCTCGGAGATCACCGGCAGCCTTCAGGGTTACTCCGTCTACCTGCCCCCCGACTACGACCCGAAGAAGGAGTGGCCCCTTGTCATCGTGATGCACGGCGGGTCATCCAACGGGAACCTGTTCCTTGGCGTCGTGCTCGGGAACAACATGAACTGGAAGGAATACTCGACCTACTGGTGGAACGAGTTTGAACCGCGCTGGTTGCCAAACTGCATCGTGGTCTCCCCCGATGGGTTCGGCCAAGTGCTCTGGCGATGGATGGGCGAGAAGGACGTGCTCGACGTCATCGTCGACACGGAGAAGCACTACGCGGTCGACCCAAATCGAATCGTCCTCGCCGGGCTCTCGAACGGCGGCGTGGGCGCGTACTCCATCGGCACCCGCCATGCCTGGCGATTCAGCGTCGTCCAGGCAATGGCCGGCGCACCGAGCTGGCTCCAGTACACGGGCGGGCGCCCGAAGGAGGCGGAGCTCCGTGTGATGCGGCAGGTGTCGGGCATGGACCTCGCCGCCAACGTGAGCGCCACGGATTTCCGCTACTACCACGGTCACCTCGACGGCGGCCCCATGAAGCCGTGGTTCGTGGAAGCCTTCACGCAGCGCCTCGCGGAGCTTGGCGTGAAAGCGAAGGAGACTTGGTACGACACCGGGCACGACATCCTCTACCTCGTGGAGAAGCACGGCCGGACGTTCGAACAGCTCCGCGAAGTTTCGCGCAACCCACACCCCACCGAAGTGCGCGTCTCGACGAGCGACTACCGAGCCGCACGCCAACATTGGCTCGAAGCGACGCGCATCGAGAACTACCCGAGCCAGGCGGAGCTCCGCGGCGCGGTCGACGGCGCCACGCTTCACATCACCGTGGAGGGCGCCCGTGCGTTCGCCGTGCACATCGCCGACGCCCTCCCCTCGCGCCCCGCAGACGTGCGTATCGAGGTGAACGGCACCGTGGCGTACGCGGGACCCATGGCGGACCTTGGGAACGTGGCGCACTTCGTTCGAGCGGCGGCGGGCAAGCCGTTTGAACTCGGCTTCCCCGAAGACGAGGGAGCGCTTTCGAAGCGCCCCGGGCTCTCGGGCCCGCTCACGGATGCGTACTTCGGCCGTACTGTGCACGTGTACGGAACGGGCAACCCGGAGACCCGCGATGCGCTCTTGAAAAGCGCGAAGCGCGGCGCGGGCGGATGGCCCCAATGGCTTTGGAACTTCGAGCAACCCGTGCTCGCCGACACCGAAGTGACCGACGCCGTCCTCGCGAGCGCAAACGTCGTCCTCTACACGACGGGGGCGGACAACGCCGTCTACACTCGTCTCCGGGACAAACTGCCCATTCAGATCACCGCCGACGGCGTTCGTATCGGCGCGAAGACGCACTCCGGCAAGGACGTGGGCACGCGTTTCATTTACCCGAACCCGTTGGCACCAAATCGCTATGTCGTCGTCCAGGGCGGCCCGACACCGGCGGCCGTCGACGCCGGGCATCGCCTCCCCGACTTCGTCCCCGACTACGTCATTTACGACAAGGCAAGCACCCAAACGCGGCCCCGCCTCGTCAGTTCGAAGCCGCCACTCGAGCTCGGCTTCTTCGACGACACCTGGCACCTGCCCGCGGGGTTCGGAAACACGGCCACGGGCGCCGCGACCCCGGTCGGCGGCGAACACGCCGAAGGGGCGGAGCTCGCGCCGACGTTCACCGAGTCGAGCCTCCCGGTACCGGAGGCGCCCCCCGCTCCGCCGGCCCCGACCACCTTCCTCGCCGCGGCGAGCGACCCTGCGGGAAAGGCCGCGAGGGCCATGGCCAAGCGCATTGCGTCGTTCCCGAGCTTCCGCACTACGATTCGCGGCGCCACCTGGAACACGAACGCCGGGGCGGTCTGGCAGGTGCGCCCGGGCGCCGCCTGCGAGGCCGCGCTCGCGAAGGCGGGTGTTCCGTTCCGCGCCGCGCCCGCGGACAAGCCGATGGCGACGCCGGTGGCGACGCCCGTGGTGATCACGGGCCCAATCCAAGGCGTTGCCTTCCGCATGCTCCACGCCGATCGGGAGCTGGTGATGTCGTGCGAGCTGGCGACGAGGTTGCCGGCCCTTGCGGGCGCCCTTCGCGCGCGAGGTGTGCGCAAGGTCGGCGTGATCTCCACGTACCGCGATCACCCGACGGTGAGCTTCCATACCTTCGGGCTCGCCATCGACATCTCCCAGTTCTCCACGGACTCGGACACGCTCTCGGTGGAGAAGGATTTCCCCGCAACGCCGAACCAGGAAACCTGCAAGGCCAAGCCCTCGGGCAACCCCCGGGGCGATACGCTGCGCGCCATCGTGTGCGACGTGGCGAAGCTCGGCGTCTTCTCCTCCGTGCTCACCCCAAACTACAACGCGGGGCACCGCGATCACGTCCACCTCGACCTTCGCCCCGACGACCCGCGGCAATTCCTTCGCTAGGGCACCGCTCCGGGCGCCACCGGTCCGTCGTCTCACGGATGACACCAGCGAAAGGTGCTGCTTTTTTGCCAGCACCTGGCGCGCGTGAGACCCCAGGGCCATGGCTCGATGGCGCCCCGTTTGGCTCGCCGGCTTCGCGACACTCGCCCTTTCCTGTGGTGAAGGGGCAACCGAGGACGGCGTAACGATCACCGAGGAGATGCGCGCCGCCGTGGTGCGCGACTCCGTCCCAGCGCCCAAGGCAAATCGAACCAGCGCGAAGATCAAGCCCCTCGTCCAGGACCACGCGCAGGCGAAGCTCGCGACGTCGCCCTCGCCCGCGCCGGCCGAAGAGCGCTTTCCGCTCTACGGGACCGCCGACTACCTCTTCGCCAACATCTACCGACGCATGGAGATGGAGGAGAACATTCTCGGCTACATGCGCCGCGGTACGTCGTTCCGCGCGCGCTGGACCGGCGAACGGCGTGGTTGCCGTAGTGGTTGGGCGGAGCTCGCCAACGGCGGATACATTTGCTCCGGTCGCGGATTCACCGTGACCACGGAGCCCTTCGAGCCGGAGAACGCCCCCATCCCGCCGGCCGTGCACGACGCCCTGCCGTACGCCTACGGTTACACGGTGCGCGACAACGTCCCGCAGTACGGCGAGCTTCCCGACAAGCAGACCGAGGGCGAGGTGTTCACGGCCATCCGCGCCCTGCGCGCCTGGGAATCGAACCGTGCGGCGGAGGCAGTTTCCACTGCGGTTGGCCCGGACGGAGGCGTCGCAGCTCCAGCGTACGCGCCGGTGATTTCGCGCTCCCCGGCGGGCCTCTTCAACCTCCCGGAGGGCGCCCCGCGCCTCCCCGATGCGCTCCGCGCAATGATGCTCAAGGGCTTCTACGTGAGCCTCGACGGTGCCATCGCCGCCCCACGTGGCGACATGTTCCTCCGTACCGTGCGCGGCACGTTCGTGCGCCAGGACGACCTCATCATGAACACGCCGCCCGCGAGCCGCGGCGTCATTCTCGGCGGCGACTGGCAACTGCCCATCGCCATCACGCACCGCAAGGGCATGCGCGCCACACGCCTCGACCCCGCGACCAACGCGCCCCTCGGCAAGGAGTCGGTGGACCGCCACCGCGCATTCCGCATCGCACAACCCGACTTCATCTACGAAGACCGTCGATATGTGCGCACCGCGGACGGTACTCTGCTCCGCCCCGAAATGACGCGCGTCGTCCGCGCAACGCCGCGTCCGCCCGGCATCCCGGCGAACGCGAAGTGGATCCACGTGAGCCTCGCGGACCAGTCACTCGTCGCGTACGAGGGCGAGAAGGCGATGTTTGCCACGCTCGTGTCGTCGGGCAAACCCGGATTCGAGACTCCCACGGGCCTCTATCGCATCCAGTCGAAGCAAGTGTCCGCCACCATGGACGACTTCGCTTCACCGGAGGGCGCGTACAGCATCGAAGACGTGCCGTGGACGATGTACTTCCATGGCAACTTCGCCCTCCACGGCGCGTTCTGGCACTACACCTTTGGCAACGTGCGAAGCCACGGCTGCGTGAACCTCTCGCCCGCGGACGCGCGCTGGCTCTTCGAGTGGTCGACCCCGTCGCTCCCGCCGACCTGGCACGCCATCTACTCGGACGGCGCGCGCCCCGGGACCTTCGTCTACATCACGCCGTAGTCGGCCACCCTCACCCGCGCCTTGACGAGGTGCGCACGAATCCGTAATCCGCCGGCGAATGCACGCCGCGCGGCCCACCTCGAACACCGTCCCCTGCGCCACCTGCGGCGAGCGGGTTGACGCGCTCCGCGCGCCCCGCGTGCGCGCCACGGAGACGACCCTGCTCCTCTTCTGTGGCGACCAGTGCGCGAAGTTGTACCGACCGACCAACTCCGTGTCGCCCGCGACCGCCGTTCGAGACCCGAGTGGCGTGCACCGAACCGCGGAGCCGGCACCGGAACTCGCACAGAGTCCGCGGATCGCGGCGATCACGGCGCCGCCCGCGGACGTGCCATGGGTGGCGCTTTCGCTCGCGGGCGCCGGGTTGGTCAGCGCCGTGCTGGCGCATTGGTTCCCCGCCCTCGCCATTCCATCCGCCGTCCTAAGCGCGAGTGCCGCGGTCGGTGCCGGTTGGCTTCACTCGGCCGAGGCGCGGTATATCGGCTGGCTTCCAACGCTCATCGGCCCCGCGGGCGCCATGGTCGCCGCCGCAAGCGCGATGGTTCCAGAGACGGCGGGTGGCGCACCCGTTGCTCGCCTCGTCGGTGCGGCGCTCGCCGGATTCGCCGTCGTTCACCGCGCGTGGGTCGACACGCGCGCAAGCCAGCCGGTGCGTGCGCTGCTTGAGGAGCTCGAATCCTCCGTTCCGCGCTCGGGGCAAATGATCGCGGCCGGTGACACCTTCGACGGCGTCGTTCCGCGAAAGATCATCGGCGTCGACGCCGCGCGCCGCGGCGAGTCCATCGTTGTGCATGCCGAAGGGCAAATCGCCGTCGATGGCGTGGTTCAGTCTGGAAGCGCCGTGGTTCAGCGTCATCCGTTCGACCCGACGCCGGTCATCCGTACGGAGGGCCAGACCATCGTCGCCGGCGCACGCGTGCTCGAGGGAGAGCTTCGCATGCTTATCACCGCCACGGGTCCCGACCGGGCGCTTCTCCGACCGCTGCAGTTCGGCAGCGCGACGGCGCTCGATACCTCGCTCACGGCGCGGGCTGGCCACGCCTTCCGGGCCTGGGGTGGTCCCGCCGTGGCCGCGGCGGCGGTTCTCGGCTTCCTCCTCGCCTCGCACACGGGCCTCGGCTCGGAGCTCGGTGTCGTGGCCGCGGTCTTGCTGTCGGCCCCGCTGCTCGCCGTGCGGCGCACTGCCACCGAACCGTTGCTCGCCGCGGCCGCATCCGCCGCACGCCGCGGGGTGTTCTTCCATGACACCGCGGCCCTCGCCAGGGCGGGCGCGGTTGGCTCGGTGGTCGTGCAAGCGCGCGGCACGCTCACGACGGGCCTTCTCGAGGTCGCATCGACGCGCACCGTCGCGGACGACGACGAGGCAACCGTCATCGGTTGGGCGGCGGGCGCTGAACTTGCCATGCCGAACCACGCCGTGGCGCGCGCCGTTCTTACCCACGCCGAACGTAGCGGCGTGCGCCCCACCGTGCTCCGGCGCCCGACCTTCGTGCCCGGGCGGGGCATCCTCGCGACGAGCGCCGCCGGCGAACCGGTGGTGGTCGGTACACGCCAGTTGCTCCTCGAAAATGGTGTCAGCGTCGCCGTCGCCGATGGTGAAGCCAAGATTGCAGAGAGCCGAGGGCACACCGTCGTCTTCGTCGGGGTCGCCGGCCGTGTGCGTGGGATCCTCGCCCTGCGTGACACCGTGCGTCCCGGCGCGCGCGCGGCGATGCAGCGACTCATCGACATGGATGCGGACGTGGTCCTCATGTCCGGCGATGCGCGGGGCTCGGTGGAGATCCTCGCCAAGCACCTCGCGCTCGATCACGTGCGCGCCGAGCTGCCCCCGGCGGATCGCAGCGCCGAGGTGACGCGCCTCGGGGAAACGGGTCGCATCGTGGCGGTGTTCGGTCGCCCGGGCCTCGACGACGACGCCCTTTCCGCGGCGGACGTGCCCGTGATGATCGACGCGGCCGGCGGCCTCGAATCGCACAGGGGCGGCAGCGTCGCCATCGCCTCGGACGACGTGCGCGACGCGGCGAGCGCCCTCTGGCTCGCGCGGGCAACACGGCGCGCGACGAGGAGCGCGAGCATCGCGAGCGTCCTCGGCGGCACGGGGCTCACCATCCTCGCGGCCGGTGGGCTCCTCCCCGTCCTGGTGGCCGCGGTGGCGGCTGCCGTGCTAGACGCATACGCCCTCGCCACCGGTGCGCGACTTCTGCGCCGGTTCGCGATGCGGGTTCCGGAGTCAAAGTAGATCACGGTCGGAGGCAGGCGGGCGATGAGCAAGAAGGCGTGGGGCGGCAGGTTTGAGGAGGAACTCAACGACCTCGCTCTGCGCTATAGCGCGAGCGTCGACGTCGATTCCCGCCTCGCCGAGGAGGACATTCGCGGTTCCATCGCCCACGTGCGAATGCTGGCGAGCCGCGCCATCGTCACGGACGATGATGCGAAGCGCATTGTCGAAGGCCTTGAAACGATCCGCGAAGAGATCCGCGCCGGAGCTTTCCCTTGGGACCCGAGCCGCGAAGACGTGCACATGAACATCGAGTCCCGCCTCACCGAACGTATCGGTGACGCTGGAGGGCGTCTGCACACGGGTCGGAGCCGCAACGACCAGGTCGTGACGGACATGCGCCTCTGGGTACGCAGCGCGTGTGACGTGGCGACGCGGAACATCGATGCCCTCCATGCCGTCCTCGTCCGGCGGGCCAGCGAGACCGTCGACGTGCTCCTGCCCGGATACACACACCTTCAACGCGCTCAGCCCGTCCGACTCGCACATCACCTGCTCGCATGGGCGGAGATGCTCGAACGCGACCGCGGCCGGCTCACGGACGCGCGTGCGCGGCTCAACGAGTCACCGCTCGGCGCCGGTGCACTGGCCACGACCACCTTTCCGCTCGACCGAGCCATGACGGCGCGCGAGCTCGGGTTTGATCGCCCCACGTCGAACTCGCTCGACACGGTCGCGGACCGCGATTTCCTCGTCGAAGTGCTCGCCGCGCTCGCCAACTGTGCGGTGCACCTTTCGCGCATCGCCGAAGAGCTCGTGATCTGGAGCACACAGGAGTTCGCGTTCCTCCAGATGAGTGACGCGTACACAACCGGCTCGTCGATGATGCCGCAGAAGAAGAACCCCGACATGGCGGAGCTGATCCGCGGCAAGAGCGCGCGTGTCGTCGGCGATTTGGTGACGATGCTGGTCCTCCTCAAGGGCCTTCCGCTGACGTACAACCGCGACCTTCAGGAGGACAAGGCGCCCGTGTTCGATGCATTCGACACGGTGAACGACTCGCTTCGAGTCCTCGCCGGCGCGCTCGACGAGACCCGATTCGACGCGGACAGGATGCGCGCCGCCCTGCGCGAAGGCTTCGTCGACGCCACCGAGGTCGCCGATTGGCTCGCCGCACGGGGCGTTCCGTTCCGCGACGCGCACCACGTGGCCGGTCGACTCGTTCGCACGGCCGTGGACCAGGGCAAGGTGCTCGCCGAGCTCTCGCTCGAGACCTTCCGCGCCGAGAACGCGGCGTTCGACGACACCATCTACGCGGCACTCGACCCGGAGACGGCCATCGAGCGACGCGATGTCTACGGCGGCCCCGCGCGCAAGCAGGTGGAAGCCCAGCTCCAGGCATGGTCGGCGCGCATTGCCGCCCGCGCGGGCGAATCCACGCGATGAGTACGCCACGGGAACCCCTTGCCCTCACGGACGGCGCCCTTGCCCTCGAGGGCGTTTCCCTCGAGGCCCTCGCCGAGGCCCACGGCACGCCTCTCTACGCGTACGCCGCAGGGAACATCGACCGCGCCTTTGATCGCGTGGACGCAAGCCTTGGCTTCGCGCCGCACCTCATCGCCTACGCGGTGAAGGCGAACGGCAACCTCGCGCTTCTCTCGCGCCTTGCCGCGCGCGGCGCCGGCGCGGACATCGTCTCGATTGGCGAACTGGAGCGTGCGCTTCGCGCGGGATTCCCGCCGGACCGCATCGTCTTCAGCGGCGTCGGCAAGCGGGACGACGAAATCCGACGCGCCCTCGAGGTGGGAATCCGCTCGATTCACCTTGAGAGCGCACCGGAGGCGGACGCCGTCGCCCGTGTGGCCAGGGACCTCGGCACGGTCGCCAAGGTTTCGATTCGGGTGAATCCCAACGTGGACCCGAAGACCCACCCGTACATCGCGACGGGCATTCACGGCACAAAGTTCGGCCTCGAGATGGACGAAGCGAGGCGCCTCGCGGACAAGCTCCGCGGCGTCCCGTCCGTGGTGCTCGAGGGACTCGCCGCGCACATCGGTTCCCAGGTCTCGGCCCTCGACGCCATGGAGCAGTCCGCGCGGGACGTGGCCGCCCTGTTCGTGGAGCTGCGCGGCGCGGGTCACCCGATGGCGAGCATCGACACGGGGGGTGGCTGGCCAATCCCGTACGGGAACGAGCAGGCGCCGCACCCCCCCGCCGAGGAATTCGGTGCGGCCCTTGAACGGGGTCTCGGCGACGGTGGTGTGACGCCGAGCGAAGTCCACCTCGTGGTGGAACCCGGCCGCTATCTCATTGGGCCCGCCGGCGTGCTCGTGACGCGCGTGGTGTTCGTGAAGGAACAGGGCGGCAAACGCTTTGTGATCGTCGACGCGGCCATGAACGACCTGTTGCGCCCCGCGCTCTACCGCGCACACCACGAGGTGCTCGCGGTGCGGCCACGCCAGGGAGCAGAGAGCCCAGCGAACATCGTCGGACCGGTGTGCGAGACAGGCGATTTCTTCGCCCTCGACCGCGCCCTCGGCCCCGTGGAGCGCGGCGACCTTGTGGTCGTACGTGACGTCGGTGCGTACGGCATGGCCATGTCCGGGCACTACAACAGCCGCCCGCGACCGGCGGAGGTCCTCGTCGAGGGCGGTGCCGCGCGCGTCATCCGCGACCGCGAACAGCTCGCCGACCTCTGGCGCGGCGAACACGCCTAGGAGCCCCCATGCGTCATGTCTTCCTCCTCACGGTGTGCGTCTCGCTCCTTTCGGCGTGTGCCGAGAGCACGCCCAAGGGACCGAAGGCGTTCGAACTGACCGTCGGCACCTACAACCTCCGCAACAAAGAAGATTGGTGGGAGGACCGATTCCCGCTCATCGCCGACGGAATGGTGGAACTACGGGCCGACATCCTCGGCCTCCAGGAAGTCTCGGAGCGGGAGATGCAGCTCGAGACCCTCTCGGCGCTCCTCGAGGAACGGGACCCGTCCCTCGACTACAACGTGCTCTTCACCTTGGCGGCTGAACCCTTCGGGACGCTGACCGGCGAAGGCCTCGCGTCCATGGCCCAGTTCCCCATCGAGGACATGGGCACGCTGTTCCTCTCGGAGGGGCGCTCGGCCACGTGGACCCGGGTGAGCCTCGGCAACGATCGCTACCTCGACCACTTCAACACACACCTGCACGCCATTCGGTCTGCGCCCGACGTTCGGGCCGTCCAGGCCGCATCCATCGTTGAGTACATCAACGAACACGACGAGGGCTGGCCCATCGTTCTCACGGGCGATTTCAATGCGACGGACGACGAGCAGGCGATCGCGACCGTCGTCGACGCGGGCTTCGTGGATACCTTCCGCGCGGTGCACGGCGATGAAACCGACGAAATCGGAGCCACCTCGCCCATCAAGCTCCGCCCGCGAACCGGTGGACCAAGAGGTCACCCGCCGAATCGACTATGTCTTCCTGCGGGCGGGCGATACGGCTACAAACGTGGAGATTGCCGGTCGAGCGGACCTTCATGGAACCGAGAGGCGACGGGCTCTATCCCTCCGATCACTTCGGCGTGCTGTCCACGCTCGATTCCGAACTCCCGTAGTCGGCCAACGTTCCGCGTGTGCACGTGTGTGCGACGTCGGACGTTGTGGTGATCCAGCGCCTGATCTTCGTTCACGCCGCACCACGTCATGCGCGGGTGTGTTAGTTCGACAACCCAACCTCTGGAGACATTCAGCATGCGGGCACCCCTTCCTTCCGCGGCGCGCGACGCCTTGTCGCTTCTGTGTTCGACATCGAGCAGTTCGACCGTGTGGCGCCTCGCCGGGCCATCGCACTCACGCACGGTCGCCTGCAGCGGAACCATCAGCCCCGCCAAGGACCACGACGGTAGCAGCGGGAAAAATGAAGCGGGCGTTCCCGACGACAGCGGCACCAGCTCCGGTGTTCACCTGCAACACGGATGACTGCCCGCCGGCGATCGATGCTTCAACGGCATCTGGCCGACCTTGCTTGAACGAAGATCCCTGCGGCGACGCGGGGACGTGCCAAGCATCCTGCGAGAACACCCGCGACCCGTGCGCCGGCGTGACCTGCGACGAAGACCACACCTGCGTCGAAGGCAAGTGCATCGCGGGTTGCATTCCCGTCACCTGCCGCGGCGTGGTCTGCGACGACGGTGAGTACTGCGACTCCACGAGCGGCAAGTGCGCCCCGCTCACGCCGTGCAGCGCTTCGTGCGGGGACGGCAAAGCCTGCAACATCGAGTGCATCCCGCCGAATCCGTGCGACGAAGTGAAGTGCAAGGCCAGCAGTACTGCTCCGGCGGCGAATGCTTCGAACGCATGCTACGGCGTGAAGTGCGACCCAGGCTCCTTCTGCATCAACGGAGAGTGCACGCCGACGTGCGCTGCGACCCGAAGTGCACGAGCACGCGATGCGTCTTCGGCTCGTGCGTGTGCCAGCCGGAGTGCAGCGGCAAGACCTGCGGCGAGTCCGACAGCTGTGGCGGCCAATGCAGGCCCCTGCGCCGACAACACGAAGACATGCGACGAGGACCTCCCTCCAGTGCTGTGCACGCCAAACTGCAGCGGCAAGACCTGCGGCGGCGCGGACGGCTGCAACAGCACCGCACGGGTGGCTGCGACTCCGGCGACATTTGCGACACCGACCAGGGCATGTGCGTCTGCAATCCCCGGAACTGCCCAGTGCATGAGCATCGCTGCGGCCGAGCGATCCCCAGCAGCTGCCAGGCATGACCTGCAACAGCACGGGCACCAAGTGCAGCTCCGGCAAGGACTGCAAGAACAGTCCATGCGAATGTGTCCCGCTGTGCCCGAGCGCGGGGTCGAGTGGCGTGCGGCGAAGGCGATCTCGAATCGCTGCCCCGACGCCGATGCAACGGAGACGGGAACCAAGTGCGCGTCTGGCGAGGTGTGCAGCAACGGCGGCTGCAGATACGCCCCATGGTGCGAACGCCAACACGATCACCTGCGGCGACACGATCCCGAACCGCTGCGTTGGCGAGACGTGCAACGGCGCGGGCCCCAAGTGTCCGGGCGGGCAGATGTGCAGCAACGGCTCGTGCGTCTGTGCACCCTCGTGCCCGGCGTCGAACACGGTCACCTGCGGCGAACCCATCGAAAACCGCTGCGTCGGCTCGTCCTGCAACGGCACGGGCACCAAGTGTCCGAGTGGGCAGACGTGCAGCAACGGCGCGTGTGTTTGCGCGCCTTCGTGTCCGTCCGCGGGCAGCGTTGCCTGTGGCGATCCCATTCAAAACACGTGCGTCGGCTCCTCCTGCAACGGCACGGGAACGAAGTGCTCCGGGGGAGCGACCTGTTACAACGGGTCGTGTTGCACGCCGTCCTGCCCGGCGAACCTCGCATGCGGTCAGACCGCGTCGAATGGTTGCGGCGGCACCTGCAACGGCACGTACTGCGACACGGGCTACGCCTGCAACCAACAGACGGGCATCTGCGACTGCCAACCCACCTGCTTGCCGGGCGCAGCCTGCGGAAGCAGTGACGGTTGCGGCGGCGAATGCATCGGTAGCTGCATGACGGGCTACCAGTGCGCCGAGGACACGGAGATGACGGGCGACTACGAATGCGTCGCCAAGACCTGCCCGGGAGGCTGCCCCTGCGGCAAGTCCTGCGTGCTTGGTGAATGTGTCAGCGTCACCTGCGCGGGCGGCAAACCGGCGTGCGGCTGCGGCGTCTGCTGCGGCCCGAACGAGTACTGTTCGGGCGGCGTTTGCATCCCGTCCCTCGGGTAGTCCGAACGAATCAGCTCGCGCGGGCGCTCGCCGTCACGTCGCTCGCCCACCTTGCGATTTCACGGTCGAAGTTGTCCGCGAGCTGTTCGGCCATGCGCTGGACCACGCGCGGCACTTCGGACACCGCCTTGGCCCGGAGCTCTTCGTTTGCCCGATCGCGGAAGACCTTCGCGAGCACCGGCGCGCCGAGTGCGATGACGCCGCCGAGCGCGACGCTCGACACCGCCATCACGGTGAGGCCCACCGCACCAACGGCGAACACGCCCGCGTCATAGCGAAAGGTGTCGTGGCGCACGGGTTCCGCCCGCGTTCGAAGGACGGCCGGGGACATCTCCCTTCCCCCTGCGGCGTGCGCCGCAACGAACTCACGCATGCGCCCAATCAGCGTCTCCGCGGTCGTTCGCGACTCCTCGGCGAATCGCTCCTCCAGGTACCCGGCGAGGTAGCGGCGGAGATCGTCCGGGTCCGCGCCACGAACTTCGTCTGCCACCGTGGCGGCGAAGCGCTCTCCGAAGGCGAGCACCTGCGCTCGCATCTCCGTTCGCATCACATCGACGGCGCGTCGGATCTCGGGTGACCAGCCGGCACCCGGCTCCTCCACGGGCGCGCTCATGCGGCCCCCGCCACAACCTGGATGATGTCGCCCGTGCGGCGATCCACCTCGTCCATCGGAAGGCCACCATCCCCCGCACCCGAAAACTCGCGGTAGAGCGCGCTCTCCTCAAAGACACGCAGCGCCTGGATGCGCTTGGGCAAGTAGGGGTGCGACGCGAAGAGCTCGGAGAAACGACCGAGCCCCGTCCGTCCCTCCTCGAGCTGAGCGAGGTATGCATCCGGGTTGATCTCGTCGTAGAGCTTCTTCGAACCGCATGCCATCTTGAGAAACGCCCTCGCCGGCGCCCGCGGGTCGTCCACGCAGAGCAGCCCGGCACGGTCGCAGGTGACCTCCGCACGCCGGTACCACGCTTGGAGCGCCAACTCGGCGGGCGGAAGCACCCACCGGAGAAACGCGCCAACGGAACGCTCCATCAGGATCAACGCAGTGCCGTAGACCACGTGTTTGTTCTGAATGTGTCCGGTCTCATGCCCGATGACGAACTTGAGTTCCTCCTCATCGAAGTGATCCACCAACGCGCCGTGCACAACGATGAAGGATTCCTCGTCGGTCCCAAACGTGTACGCATTGATGACCGGACTGTTGGCCACGTAGATGGTCGGTACCGGCACGTCGAGACGACGCGCGCAATGCTCCGCGACGGCGTAGATGCTCGGGAACTGCTCGGGCCCCACGCGGATCATCGTCCCGAGGAGTTTGTTCCGCTGCACATCCTTGAACATGCGCACCACCGCGGCGACGGCAAGTTCGACGGGTTTGATGTTTCGAAACGTGCGCAACATGGCCACGTCCGCCGCATACGCGTAGCGGCTCGCGCCATCGCCACCAAACGCTTCGCCCTTACGGCGGGACACATACTCAGCGAATGTCGTCACGGCATTTTTCCATCGAATTGCGGGTTTGCTCGGAAGAAAGCCTAGGGCCCAGACTGGCGCCCGGTAAAGAGACCGATTACGTTCGTCTCGCCTTGGGTGGCAATCGCACCCGAGCAGGAGGAACCGTTGCCTGGCATTACCATCGTTGGTTCGGGGCACTACGCGCCCGGAACACCGGTTACCAACGAGGCGCTCGCGCGTGTCATGGACACGAACGACGAGTGGATTCAGCAGCGGAGCGGCATCCGCGAGCGTCATTTCGCCCCGGAAGGCGTCGGCTCCACGGATCTCGCGGCCGAAGCGGCCAAGCGTGCGATCGAGAACGCGGGCCTAACGCCGAAGGACATCGACTACGTCGTCTTCGCAACGATGACGCCGGACTACACGTTCCCGGGCTGCGGTGGCCTGCTCGGGGCGAAGCTCGGAATCGACGGCGTGCCCGCCCTCGACATCCGGCAGCAGTGCGCAGCGTTCCCCTTCGGGCTTCAGCTCAGCGACGCCCTCGTCACCGCGGGAGCCGCATCGACGATCTTGCTTGTGGGCGCCGACGCGCACGCGGGCTTCATGCCGTGGGAAGACTGGGACATCGTCTTCGGCGATCGCGAAGGCAAGCCGAGCGACGAAGCCTTCGAACGCGCGACCCGCCATCGGGGTATCGCGGTGGTGTTTGGCGACGGCGCCGGCGCCCTCGTCCTCCGGAAGCACGCAAAGCCCAACCACGGATTCCTCGGGGCGGTGTTGCACACCGATGGCAGCCTCGCCGAGCAGGTCTACCTCGAGGGCGGCAGCTTCAAGAAGCGCCCGTTCTTCAGTCCGGAGGCCTTCGCCGCGGAGGCCTACGTACCCCGCATGCAAGGGCGTGACCTGTTCAAGAGCGCCGTGATCAAGCTCCCGGAGACCGTCCGCGAGCTCTGCACGCAGCAGAACATCACACTCGACGACATCGATTGGTTCATCGCACACCAGGCCAACGACCGCATCAACAACGCGGTTCGCGATGCGCTCAAGCTTCCGCCGGAAAAGGTGCCGTCAAACATCGCGCACTACGGCAACACCTCCGCCGGCACCATTCCCATCCTGCTCGACGAGATGCGTCGCGACGGCCGAATCCGCGAGGGCCAGCTCCTCTGCGTGTTTGGCCTGGGCGCCGGGCTCAACTGGGGTGCGGCGCTGCTCCGCGCCTAGGCGTGCGTGGCCCGCCGGGCCCGTCAGCCCGCGAGTAGCTTGCGCACGAGGTCGTTCACGACCTGCGGGTTCGCCTTGCCCTTCGTGGCCTTCATGACCTGCCCCACGAAGAACCCAAGCAGCGTCTCCTTGCCGGCGCGGAACTCCGCCGCCTGCTTCGGATGCGCATCCACAATGCGGCGCACCTCGTCTTCAATGGCGCCCGCGTCGACAACCTGCGCGAGCCCCTTCGCTTCGATGATCGCCTTTGGGCCGTCGCCCGATGCGGTCATTTCCGCGTAGATGTCCTTCGCAATCTTTGCCGTTGATGGTGCCGCCCTCCACGAGGTCGAGCAGCTCGATGAGCGCCTCCAGCGCCACCGCGAGGATGCCCGGAGCCCCTCCCGTCCTCGGCGCCACGGGCACCTCCGCCTGAATGAAGTTCGCCGGCATGCTTCCCGGCGCATTGGCGCGCTTCGGCTCGCCCCAACGCGCGACCAGCCCATCGGCCACCGTATCGAAGAACGCGGCAATCTGCGGGTGCCCCGACGGCACCTGCGCGTCGTATTCCGGTGAGCCCCGCGGCTTCGTCCAGCGCGCACGCTTCGCCGCAGGCAGCTCGAGCATGCGGCGTCCGTGATGGTGCCAGATTTCGCCTCTTCGAGGACGAGCGCCGGCAGATCGGGGTCGGGGAAACTAGCGATAGTCGTGCGCCTCTTCGCTTGCCGCGCATGGGGAGCGTCTTGCCCTGGGCATCGACCCACGTGCGTGTCTCCTGCACGACTGCGCCACCACCGCCGAGCACCGCCTCTTGGCGAGCGATCTCGTGTTCGATGGCCTTCCGGACGAAGCGGAAGGAATTGATGTTCTTCAATTCGACGCGCGTGCCGAACTTCTCCTGACCCACCGGCCGAATCGAAACGTTCGCGTCACAGCGGAACGACCCCTCTTCGAGGTTGCCGTCGTTGACCCCTGCAAACATCAACACCTCGCGCAGGCGCCGCAGATACGATTCCGCCTCCGCCGCGCTTCGAAGGTCCGGATGGGAAACGATCTCAATGAGCGGAACCCCGGCTCGATTGAAGTCCACCTGTGTGTTGCGCGAACCGGTGTCGTGGAGGTTCTTCGCGGCGTCCTCCTCGAGGTGAATCCGCTGGATGCGGATGCGACGTGGGCCCGACTCGCTCTCAACCTCGAGCCCCCCTTCGAGCGCCACCGGCCGATCGTATTGGGAGATCTGGTAGCCCTTCGGTAGGTCCGGATAGAAGTAGTGTTTCCGGTCGAATCGGCTCTCCCGCTGCACTGTGAGCTCAAGCGCGACCGCCGCACGCACGGCCAGGCGAATGGCTTCGCGGTTCGGCACCGGGAGCGCCCCCGGGAGCGCCAGGCAGAGGGGGGAAATGTTCGTATTGGGGGGCGCGCCGTAGCTGGCCGAGGCCGACGAAAAGAGCTTCGACGCGGTCAGCAATTGCGCGTGCACCTCAAGCCCAATCACTGGTTCGTACGCAATCGCCATCGGTCGCGTTATAGTCGTGGGCGTTTCGGGCGTAAAGGTGACGGGGGCTGCCGTTGCCCGGGGCGACCGAGGGACCGAGACTTGCCAACACCCGAGCAGAACAGCGCCGGATCGAAGCGCATCCTCGTCGTCGACGACAGCAACGTCGTCCGCAAGGTGGTCAGCCGAATGCTCATGTCGAAGGGCTACTCGGTCACCGTCTGCAGCTCGGGTGAGGAAGCCTTCACGACGCTCCTCGCGGAACAATTCGATCTCGTCGTGAGCGACGTCGTGATGGGCGCGCTCTCGGGCATTCAGCTTTGCCGGCTCGTCCGCAGCGACCCGGACACGGCGACCACACCGGTCATCCTGCTCACGGCGGCCTACGATCCCCGCTCGCGGTTCTGGGGGGCGCACTCGGGCGCGGATGCGTGCATCGCGAAGGAGGCCATGACCGCGGAGCTACCGCCCACGGTGGAGCGGCTCCTCGCCGAGCACCGTACGGTCACCGCACCGACGGACCTCGGCGCGGGGCGAACCGTCGACCCGCTGGCACGCCTCTCCCAAGTCCTCGACTCCCTGCTCTTCCAGGCCGTCGTGTCCGCGGAGGCGAGGCGCATTCTCGAGCCCGGTCACGACCGGGCAACGTTCTTTGCATCGCTCTTCGCGCTGGCCTCCCAGGTCACGGACTACGCGTACCTGGTCGTTCACCTGGAAGGCCCGGGCGAACCGGCCTGGGCTGTTCATGTGCGCGGCGGCTGGCCCGCCCAAAGCACGCCGGAGGCCCTTGCGGCCCTCGGAATCAAGCAGGTGGGCACGGACGCGGTTCACATCGTCCGTACCGACGCACTGCCGCTCGACGGCGAGAACATCGCGATTCACGCGGGCGAGCGCTCGACATTTCAGATTCAGTCGCTCGACCAGCAGCTCGGCCAACTCGTTGCGTTCGGTGGCCACAAGCGCCTCGCCATGGCGGACCAGGAGACCCTCGCTCCTCACCAATGAGCTCAGGCTCGTGGTGCGCTCGCTGCTCCTTCACGAGCAGACGCACCACATGGCGAACACCGACGCCTGACGAACCTCACAATCGCCACCAGCACGACGGAGTACCTCACGCACGAAGTGGAGGCGTTCACGACGGTACGGCTCGCCACTGACGGTGATGCTCGCCGACGTGGACGGCTTCAAGGCCATCAACGACCGCCTTGGGCATGCCGCGGGCGACGCCGTCCTCCAGCGCATCGCGGATGTGCTCCGACACGGCCAGCGCACGCACCACCGACGTCGTTGGGCGCTGGGAGTGAAGAGTTCCTCGTAGTCCTGCCGGGCGCGATATCGCCGGCGCGGGCATCGCAGCCGAACGCCTTCGGGCCATGATGGAAGCGGAGCGCATGCCGGGGATATCCGGAATGTGACGTTCAGCGGCGGCCTCGCCACCTTCGACGGCAAAGAGGTCCGCGACGCACTTCTCCGGCAGGCCGATGCGGCGCTCTATCGCGCGAGCAAAGCGGGAAGAACCGCATCGAACGCGCCGATCCACCGCGGTGGGTTCCCTCTCGCCCGCTAGTTGAACGCGGGCGGAGTCCGGGCAGGCGCATCGCGCTCGACCGCCGCCGCCATCGAAGCAGCTTCGCCTCGCCGAATGCGGAGGGCCGAGCAGCTGGAGGCCCACGGGCAACCCGCCCGCGCCGGCCCCACAGGCACGCTGATTTGAGCAGGCCGGCCAGGTTGGCGGCACCGTGAACACGTCCGCGAGGTACATCGCGAGCGGGTCCGAGGACTTCTCACCGATTCGAAACGCTGTCGTCGGCGTGGTCGGGGTCACGATGGCGTCGCAAGCTTCGAACGCGCGTTCGAAGTCGCGACGAATCAGTGTCCGCACCTTCTGCGCACGCAGGTAGTACGCGTCGTAGTAGCCCGCCGCGAGGGCGTAGGTACCGAGCATAATGCGTCGCTTGACCTCGTCGCCGAAGCCCTCGGCCCGCGTGCGCGTGTACATCTCAAACAGGTCCTTCGCTTCGGCCCGGTGGCCGTAGCGAACGCCGTCGAAGCGCGCGAGGTTCGACGACGCTTCGGCGGTGGCAACCAAGTAGTAGACGGCGATCGCGTGATGGGCGTGCGGAAGCTCCACGTCCACGATCTCGGCGCCCGCGTCCTTGAGGCGCGCGATGGCCGCGGTGACCGACTCTCGCACGTCCTCGGCAAGACCTTCGGCAAGCATGGAGCGCACCACACCAATGCGCGTGCCCGTCGGGAGCCCGGCACCAATGTCATCCAACACCGGGGCGGGCCGGTCGACGGAAGTGGCATCCCGCGGATCGTGACCTGCGATGGCACCGAAGATCGACGCCGCGTCGCCCACCGAGCGGCCGAAGGTCCCGACCTGGTCGAGCGATGACGCAAAGGCGATGAGACCGTATCGGGAGACGCGCCCGTATGTCGGCTTGAGTGCCGCCACACCGCAAAGCGCGCCCGGCTGCCGCACCGATCCGCCCGTGTCACTTCCGAGCGCACCCGTCACGAACGCCGAAGCCGTCGCGGCCGCCGACCCGCCGGACGACCCGCCGGGCGTGCGCTCGAGGTCCCACGGATTGTGCGTGGGAAAGAGCGAAGAGTTCTCCGTGGAGGAGCCCATGGCGAACTCGTCCATGTTGGTCTTGCCGACGAGCACCGCATCGGCGGCACGGAGACGCTCAATCACGTGCGCATCGAATGGCGATACGTAGCCGCGCAGGATGCGGGACGCGCACGTTGTGGGCGACCCAACGGTGCAGAGGTTGTCCTTGAGCGCGATGACCGAGCCCGCAAGCGCCCCGAGCGATTCGCCGCGCTTCCGGCGTGCATCCATCGCGTCGGCGGCCTCAAGGGCACTTGCACGGTCCACGTGCACGAACGAACGCACCTTCACATCGTGAGTTTCGATGCGGGCGAGGTGCGCTTCGACAACGGAACGCACGGAGGCGCCGCCCTCCCCCACAAGGTTCCGAAGCTCACGCACGCCGAGGGTGTGCACCGCGTCGCTCATCCACCGACCTCGAGCACCTTCGGCACGGCAAAGGCGCCGTCCTCGGGCGACGGGGCCTGGGCGAGCGCCACGTCCCGATCGAGCATCGGCTCCACCGCATCCGCGCGGAGCTCCGCCGGCATGTCGTGCACATGCATGGTTGGCGGCACGCCGTCGACGTCGACGGCGGAGAGCGCGGCAACGTAGTCGAGCACGGGGTCGAGTTCCCGCTGGAGCCGAACCACCTCGTCTTCCGAGAGTGCGATGCGCGCAAGGCGCGCCACGTGCCGAACCTCATCGAGCGAAATGCGAGCGCCGCCGGACATGGGCGCATCTTCTATCGCGACGGACCCGCTCCGCCAAGGGTCCCGGGCGCCGATTGACCCCCTTCCGCGCGACGCCTATACGTGTTTGCGGGAATTCCATGCGCCCAACGTCGCACGCGCCCTCGATCCACGCCGCGGCATGGTTGGCCGAAGCGCTGGGTCTCCCATTCTTCGAGGGGACCGACACGGCCTGGGCCGCGAACCGAGTCGCCGTCGAGTTCCTGGGCACCGCGCCCTCAAACCTCGCTTCCACGCTCACGGCGCTCGGCGCGACGGCGGACGCGAAGACACTGCTCTCGAGCACGACGGAGGACCGCCCCGGACGCGTGCAGATCCCCGGCGCGGAAGCGCTCCTCTTCCGCGCGGACGACCGCGTCGCCCTTCTCGTGGTGCCAACGCTCGAGCGCGCACGAAACGAGGGCTCCGAACTCGTGGACATGGCCGCGGGCATTTCCCACGAGCTGTCGAACGCCCTGTCGGCCATCGGTGGATGGGCCCGTGTCGCCGAGGAACGCGTGAGCACGGGGGCGACAGCGCAGGCAACCGAAGCGCTCACCCTCGTCCGCAACGCGTCACGAAGTGCGGAGCGCACGGCACGCTACTTCCTCGCATTGGCGCGGGGCAGCGACGTGGACGAAGACGACGAGCCCATCGACGCACGCAGTGTAGCCACCGACGTGGTGCGTCTGCTCGAGCCCAAGGGGCGCGCAAACCGGATTCGCATTGAGCTCGATGCTCCGGAGGCCGCGTGGTGCCGCGGCCGAAACCCGGACTTGCTCACGATCATCTGGAACCTCACGCAAAACGCCGTGGAAGCTTCGCCCGAAGCGAGCAGCGTGTTTGTGACCCTGCGCGCCGATCGCACGCGGGTTGTCCTCCGCGTCAAGGACCAGGGGCCGGGCATTCCCGCGGCGGCCGCCAAGCGGGTGTTCGAACCGTATTTTACGACGAAGCGCACGGGCACGGGCCTCGGCCTCGCGCTGACGAAGCGAGCCGTGGACCGAATGAACGGCAGCATCCGCATCGACCCGAGTTCCGACCAGGGCGCGTGCATCGAGGTCAGCCTTCCGCGCATCGACGCGCCGCCGAAGGAAACGCCGAGCGAACCGGCGCCACGGCGTGCTCCGCTTTCCATTCTTGTCGTCGACGACGACGCGGGCGTGCGCGGGCTCATCGCCACGGTCCTGATGGGCGACGGGCACGAAGTCACCAGCGTGGGTTCCGCCGCCGAAGCCCTCGCGGATGCACGGCCGGTCGATGTCGCGTTGATCGACGTTGGTCTCGAAACCATGAGGGGCGACGAACTCGCCGATGAACTGCGTCGCCGGAAGCTCGTTCGTCGCGTCGCACTCATGTCGGGCGCGTCCCTTCGAGAAGGCGTCGTGACCAAGCCGGATCTCTGGATCCGCAAGCCCTTCGAGATCGAAGACCTTCGGGCTGCCATCGACGAAATCGCGGCGCTCCGCTGAGCCAACGACGCCTTCGATGCGGTGCGTTCCCTAACGCTCGACCGTCAGTTTCTGCACGGCCGCACGTCCGCACGAGGCACTCGGCGCGTTCGTGCAAGCTCCGCACACCAGTGGAAGTGATGAAGATGCTTTTGCATTTTCCGAATCCCGCTCGGACGTCGGTAGATTCGGTGGCGCCGGTTTGATCACTCCCACGGCTCCACCTAACTTTCGCGAACCTCCGTTTCGCTGCGCATCGGCGGTACGCCGTTCGCCGCGGGCGTCAGTTTCATGACGAGCCTCCCCCCTCCACCCCGCCCCTCCTCGCTGCCGCCGTGCATCGGCCGCGAAGCGGAGCTCAGCACCCTCAAGGCGCTCTACGCCGAGGCGGCGGAGCGGGGCGAGCGACTCGCAATCCTCGAGGGCCCGACGGGCGTGGGCAAGGGCCGCGTGCTCCGCGAGCTCAAGACGCGAATGCGACTCGACGGCGGCGTCGTCCTCGAGGGTCACTCGGAGCCCGGGCGCGCGTTCGGTCCCTTCGCCGACATTGTTACCGAAGCGCTGCGGTTCCTCGACGAGGTTGGACGCGAACCGAGGGCCGACCTCGAAGCCCTCGCGTGCAGCCAGGGATGCCACCGATACTGGTGGCAACACAGCTCGACGGTGCCGGGGCTGTCGCTGTCGTCCCTCAGCGAAGACCCGCAGATTTCCGCGCTCGAAAAACGACTTCGCTTCTTCGACGCCATCCGTCAGCTGCTCTGGCAAGTCGCGGAGGTGCGCCCGCCGGTGGTGATGATCCACGAACTGGACCGAGCGGATCGCGGCACCCTCGCCCTGCTTCACTTCCTCCTGGAGGAAGGTCGCGGCCCCTGGACGGAGAACGTCGCCCCCGAGCGCACGCTGCGCGCACTGTTCGTCGCATGCCTTCGAACGGACGTGGAGGCGCCGCTCGGTGACCTGGTCGCTTCCCTTCGGCGCCTGCGCAGCACGCGGAGGGTCGAGATCGGCCGCCTCGACGATGACGGTGTGCGCGCCTACCTGCAGTCGCCCGAGACCATCCAACGCGTCATCGAACGCACGGGTGGCATGCCCGAGGCCATCGACCTTCTGCTTGAGGGCGACCCGCTCACGCCGGAAGCCCGCGTCGAAAAGACGCTGTCGCAGCTTTCTCCCGAAGCGCGCTCCCTCATCGACGCCCTGTCCGTGCTCGACGGATCCGCCGACGCGGATCTGCTCGCGCACATGGCCGGCCGGTCCGTCGACGCCCATGCTCGTTCCGAGTTCGCGCGGTGCGAACTCATCACGCGTCAGGTAACCGAGGGAACGCTCCTCTTCGCCTTCCTCACGCAGCGCGACCGCGAACAGACCTACAAGCTCGTGCACGCCGACCGCCGCCGGGCCATCCACGCCCGCGCGTGTGATCATTTTGCCGATCATCCTGGGGCCCTGACCACGGCCGCTCGTCACGCTCTCCATGCACGCGACTACGAACGCGCCATTGAGCTCGCGATGCAGGCCGCGCAAACCCTCGCTGCCAGCCACGACCACGCGGAAGCGGCGGCCCTGCTTGAATCGGTGCTCGAGCGTTCCCCGGAGCCGAGCGCCGAGGTGCGCGAATCCCTCGCCGAACTCTACCGAACGGCCGGTGACTACGCCCGCGCGTTGGCCCATGCGCGCGAGGCCGCGAAGGAGTCCCCCGACTCGGCGCGCGCGGCACGGCGCGAAGGGCAGCTCTTGACGCTCTCAGGGCGTCTCGACGAAGCGGCCGAGGCACTCGAACGGGCACGGCGCCTCGCCGAGGCCTCGAACGATGCCGTCGCCGTGACCGAAGCGGACACCCTCCTTGCTGAACTCCACTACCAACGCGGTGCGTACGACGACGCGGAGTCATGGGCGCGGCTCGGACTCGAGGGCGCGCGTGTGCACGAGAGCCTTCCCCTCGAGATTCACGCGCGCAACACCCTCGGGCGTCTGGCGCTGATGCGCGGAAACCCCACCGAATCCCTCGCGCTCTTCGAGGAGAACTTCGAAAGCGCGATCGACGCGGGGCTCGCTCACCAGGAAGCACAGGCGCTCACGAACATGGGCGTCGCTCGGCTCCACATGCGGGATCTGGGTGGTGCGCAGCTCGACTTCGAGCGCGCCCTCAACGTGTCCGGCGCGTCGGATACACGCGACCACGCCATCGCGCTCGAGAACCTCGCCGTCCTCGCCCACTGGCAGCGCGATTTCAAGACAGCACAGACGCGCTACTACGACGCCGTGACGCTGCTCAAACGCCTCGGCAACCGCGAGATGCTGGCACGGGTGGTCAACAACCTCGGCGAGCTCTACTGCGCCGTGGGCGATGCGGCGCGTGCCCGCACGCTCTGCGAGTTCTCATCGCAGGTCGGTGGCGCGGGCCTGAGCGCGCGCGTCATCGCCGAGGGCCTACTCCTCCGCGGTCGCATCGAAGCGGCCGAAGGTGATCTCCGCGCGGCGCGGGCCGCATTCATGGCCGCCCGCGAGCAGTTCGCAGGCATCCGCGACGCGCGCCAGTCCATCGCGTGTCGCGAGCTTGCCCGCCTCTCGCTCGCCGAGGGCGACGTACCCGGCGCATCCGATTGGCTCGCGGAGATCACCGTGGGCGATGCACCCAAGGACGCTTCTGAGCACGCGCTCGTGTCCGCCGAGATTGAAAGGGCCGCGGGTCGCGAGCCCCTTCCCTTGGCGCGACGCGCGGTTGTTCTCGCGGAAGACGCAGGCGACCCGCTCGCCCTTCTCCCCGCACTCCTTGCCCTCGCCCGCGCACAGATCGACGCCGGCGAGCTCTCTGCCGCCACGCGCGCCCTCGAACGGGCGCACACGACGGAGACGAGCCTCACCCAGCGTGTCCCCGAAGAGGGCATGCCCGCGTGGTGCGAACGCCCCCTTCGCACGGAACTCGCGCGCGTCGAAGCGCAGCTCGCCACGGCGTGGGCCAAGGTCGACCAACAGGGCGGAAACCCCAAGGCGCGTATCTCAAGCCTTCCGCCGAGCCCCCGCGCCGAACGCCGGAAGCCCGAGTGGGAACAGCGCTACTCCGACATCGTCGGCCATTCCCCGGCGCTCACGACCGTCCTCGGCGTACTCGACAAGGTTGCGCCGAGTGATGCCATGGTGCTGATTCGCGGTGAAAGCGGCACGGGCAAAGAACTCATCGCGTCCGCGATCCACGCCCAATCCCCGCGACGCGACAAACCGCTCGTTAAGGTCAACTGCGCAGCACTCGTTGAAACGCTCCTGTTGAGCGAACTCTTTGGTCACGAAAAGGGTGCGTTCACGGGGGCGCAGGCGCGCAAGAAGGGTCGCTTTGAACTCGCGGACGGCGGCAGCATCTTCCTCGACGAAATCGGCGACATCTCACCCAAGACCCAAGTCGCGCTCCTCCGCGTGCTCCAGGAACACGAGTTTGAGCGAGTGGGCGGCACCCACCCCATCAAGGTGGATGTGCGCATCATCGCCGCCACGCACCGCGACCTCGAGCAAATGGTCCGCGACGGCACATTCCGAGAAGACCTCTACTACCGCCTCCGCGGCGTCATGGTTCGTATGCCCGCGCTGCGCGAGCGGCTTGAGGACCTCCCCGAGCTCTGCCGCGATCTGCTCGCGCGCATCGCCGAAGAACGCAACGAGGCACCGAAGGTGCTCTCGGACGACGCGCTCAAACTGCTCCGCGCCCATCCGTGGCCCGGGAACGTCCGTGAACTCGAGAACGTGCTCCGCAGCGTGACGCTTTTCGCCGAAAGCCCCATGCTCACCGCGCAGGACTTCGGGTCGCTCCTCGAGAGCCTTTCCGACCCGCTCCACGCCGGCGCAGCCCACGACGATTCGGCGGCCGGCGCCCCGGTGGAGGACGCGGTTTACAACCTCATCAAGGCGGGCAATCATTCGCTCCTCGATCTTAAGAAGTTGATCGAGCGCGAGTGCATCGCGCGTGCGCTGAGGGAGACGGACGGAAACATCACGAAGGCCGCGACACTGCTGGGCATGAAACGCCCACGGCTTTCGCAGCTGGTGAAACAGTACGAACTCGGGACCGACAACGGAGAAGTATCCGCATGAAGAACGGCATCCACACGACCTCGACCTGGCTCAGCCTCTCGTTCCTCGCGGCATGCGGCGCAGGGTCCCAGCAAACCGCCCCCGCCGTCGCTCCGCTCGCCACGAGCGGAACGAGCGTGGCGCTCCCGCACCTCGAGACGCTGCCCGAGGTGGCCGACGCGGACGTGGCGGGCCACGAGCAGCGGTGCAGCGACCTACATGCGGGCGACTCGCTGTCGGTCACGCGGCCGAGTGGCCGCATTGCCGTTTGGCGCGATGGACACGTTGTGTGTGTCGATACGGAGGCGGCCATCACGCGAGAACTGGGCAAGATGCTCGCGGAAGGAACGCACGATGCACGTGGTCGCGACGCGAGCGCGAAGACCACCGCCGCGGCGACTTCGGCCGCGGAGGAGCCCACACCACAGCCCAACGAGCCGAACCCGGCCATCGCAATGAAGCCGACGCCGGTAACTGAGCCGACGCCGCAGCCGAACAAGCCAACGCCGTCCCTCCCCGGTCCGCCCAGCGAACCGACGCCGCAGCCAAATCGTCCGAATCGATTCGGCCCCGATCGCTGATCCACCCGCGCCCACCGGCGCGCACATCGCCACCGACGCGCGTTCTGCCCTACACTCGTGCGTGGGGCGCGCATGACCAAGACCGAAATGGCCTGGTTCGAAGCGGTTGCAGAGGGCTACCTGCCCTCTTCCGACGCGGGACCGCGCCTCCTCCCCCCCGAGGGCGGCTTCGCGAGTTCCGCCGTCGAACTCACCCGCGCGAGCACGGGCCTCGCCGCCCTTGGACTGCGATTCGCGCTCCTCCTGGCCACGCTCGCACCGATTTGGCTTGGCGGTCGGTGGCGGCTCCTTCCGTCGCTGGCGCCCGCCGAGCGCGGCGTCCTCCTCGCACGCATGCTCGGACACCGCTCGTTCGCCGTGCGCGAGCTTGGCATGTTCCTCAAGGTGGCAACGTGCATGGCGCTCTTCCGGTCGGACGCCATGCGGGCCCAGACGCACTACGACCCGCCCGACACCTCGCGCGCCGCCGACGTTCAGACCCGCGGCCAAACCGCCGGGGCGGGTGCGCTCCTCCCCGCGGATGCGCTTCGACCGAAGCGAGGCGACGAGCCGTGAGCACGCCCCTCGAGTACGAGACCGATTTTGTCGTCGTCGGGAGCGGCGCGGGCGGCGCCACCACCGCACGCGTACTGGCCGAAGCGGGTCACAGGGTACTCATCCTTGAGGAGGGCCCGCGCATCGCCACGGACGAGCGGCCGCGGGCGCTCCTTGATGCCATGATCCTGGCGGTCCGCGACGCGGGCACACAATCCACAGCGGCCAGCGCACCCATCCCCGTCCTCCAGGGACGCCTCGTGGGCGGAAGTACGGCGATCAACTCGGGCATCATCTGGCGCATGCCCGACGACGTGCGCGCGGATTGGCGTGCGCGATTCGGCCTCGGTGACCTCGTGGACGAGCGCGCCCTCGACCGAATCTTCTCGCAGATCGAGCGGGACCTCGGGACCTCGGCGACGCAGCCGGAAATCCTCGGCGGCAACGGGCATCGGATGGCGGAGGCGGCACGCGCCGTTGGACTGACCACGGGTCAGCCGATGACGCGAAACGCGCCCACCTGCCACGGAAGCGCGCGTTGCCTCCAGGGGTGCCCCCACGCGGCGCGCCTCAGCATGGACGTTACGTACATCCCCATGGCCGAGCGATGGGGCGCAAGGGTGGAACCGCTCCACCGCGTTCGCCGCGTGCGGACCACGGGCGGCGTCGCCACGGGCGTCGAGGGCGTGGTGCTCGACGCCAGCACCCGGCGCCCCACCCGGCGCTTTCGCGTGGAAGCGAGGCGCGCGGTGGTGCTCGCGGCGGGTGTCGTGCACTCGCCGACATTTCTCCTCAGGCTTGGCCTCCGTGGTGCGGTGGGCCGGCACTTCCAGTCGCACCCGGGCGCCGCGGTCGTGGGCCGGTTCAAGGAGCCGCTCGGGATGGGGTTCGGCGCGACGCAGGCCTACGAAGTGCCGTGCCGCGAGCGCGGGTACAAACTCGAATCGCTGTCCCTTCCGCCCGAGCTCCTCGCGACACGCATTCCCGGCGCGGGCGTTGAATGGCAGCGCCGAGTTGGCTCCCTCGACCACTACGCCCAATGGGCCGCGCAAGTTCGCATGGAAGCGCACGGCACCGTGCGGCTCGGCTGGGGTGGTGGCGCGGCGGTTCGCTACGAACCCACGGAGCGCGACGTGTCGAAGCTCCACGAGGCGCTCGTGCTGATCGCAGAGATGATGTTCGCGGCGGGCGCCGAGGAGGTGTACCCCGGTGTCACCGGCGTCCCCGACGTGCTCCGAACGAAGGCCGACGTCGAAGCGTTCCGCAACGCACGTGTGCGCCGCCGAGATCTCCACCTGCTTGCCTCCCACCTTTTTGGTACCGCGCGGGCGTCCCACGACCCGTCGGACAGCGTCGTCGACCCCCGCCTCGAATCGCGCGCCGTGCGGAACCTCTACGTGATGGACGGAAGCGTCTTTCCCACAAACCTCGGTGTGAACCCGCAGCACTCGATCATGGCCGTCGCGTGGCGCGCCGCCGAATGGCTCGCCAACAAATAAGCCCGCGGGCGCAGGGCGGCGACGCCTGATAGGCTCGACCCCGCCGTGGAGATCCGTGCACAGACGTCGCTCATTGCCGCGGTGCTCTCCCTCGCCATCGCGGTCACGGTCGTCATTCGACCGCGACGCCTGCGCGTGCACTGGCTCTTCTCGCTGTTCGCGTTCAGCATCGCGTGCTGGTACCTGACGACGTTCCTGTCGGGCGTCCAACCGGGGGACCTCTGGCGACGCGCCAACTTGCTGTGCGCCGTCATGCTGCCCGTGGCCGGCGTGCAGTTCTTCCGCGCGTTCATCGACGAATACACGATTTGGATGTCGACGCTCCACCGGGCGTCGCTCGTCATGGCGCTCACGTTGAGCGCCCTCATCATCTTCACGCCGTTCTACGACCACATCGCGGTGGCGAGTGCCGTGTTCTCGTACCTCCTGCTGATGCTCGTGGCGCCGCTCGCCGTCGTGTACCAGCGCGGCCGGAATGCACCCTCACGCATCGAAGGCGCACGTCTACGCTACTTGGCGCTCGTGGGCGGGCTCGCCGCCACGTTCACGATGGCGGACTACCTCCGCTACGTCGGCCTCGACATTCCACCGGTGGGCACGGTCCTCACGCTCATCTTCCTCTACGTTCTCTACCAATCGATCCTCCGCTACCGCCTCCTCGATCTCTACGAGCTCGCCGGCCGCCTCGCGGTGCTCACGGCCCTTTCCTTCACCCTTGCGTTCATCTTTTGGGTTTCGGTGCGGGTGTCGGGCGGCGGGTTCTTCCTGCCATCCGTGGTCGCCGCCATGGTCGTGCTCCTGCTCTTCGACCCCGTGCGAACCAAGGTGGAGGAGCAGATTTCCTCCCTCATTTTCCGCGAGCGATTCGACTTCGAGCGGGCCGTGGCGTCCCTCCGGCGTCGCGTGGGCCGTGTGCTCGAAATCGACGACCTCGCCCACGCCATCCTCGACGGCCTCGAACAATCGCGTCGCGTCACACACGCTTCGCTCTACTTCGTCGACCGCGAAGAGAAGGGGTATAACCTCGCCGGCAGCCTTGGCCCCACACCGGTCCAGCGCATCGAAATCGCCCCCGGCCGCGCGTTCCTCGATCGCCTTCGCCGGGACGACCACATCGTCCTCGAGACCGTGGAACGTGAGCTCGAAGAGCTCCGCGGTGCCGGCGACGACCTCGAGGCCGAGACGCTCTACGAGATCATGCAGAGCCTCGAGGCGGCCCATGCCTCGGTGTGCCTCGCCATCCGCGCCGAGTCCGGCGAAATCTACGGTCTGCTGTGCCTGCGCGACGAGCGCCTCCGCGACGCGTTTAGCCCCGAAGAGGTGCAGCTCCTCCGTGGCTTGACGGCACAGGCCTCCCTCGCCGTCGAGAACTCACGGCTCTACCAGCACATCAAAGAGCGCGACCGACTCGCGGCCCTCGGCGAAATGGCCGCGGGCCTCGCCCACGAAATCCGAAACCCCCTCGGCGCCATCAAGGCGAGCGCCCAGTTCCTTCACGGCCCCGACGCGGAACGCGACGAACGGGCGGTCGAAGAGTTCCTCGGCATCATCATCGACGAGGTCGATCGGCTAAACCGCGTCCTGTCATCGTTCCTCGACTTCGCGCGCCCGTCCCGAGGAAACCCCTCGGCCGCGGACATGAACGCCACCGTGGAGCGCACCATGCAGCTCCTCGGCCCCGAGTGCGAGGCCGCCAACGTGCAGGTCGCCCTCGACCTTCACCCCGACACACCGAACGTCCGCATCGACGTGGAGCAACTCCGCCAGGTGCTCATCAACCTGGTTCGAAATGCCGTGCAGGCCATGGAACGGGGCGGAACGCTCACGGTCTCAACGCAGCTTCGTGCCCGACGCGACGTCGACGGCGCTTCCCGTCGATGGGCCGAGATGCGCGTCGGCGACACGGGGCCGGGCATCCCGCAGAAGATCATGTCGACCCTGTTTGTGCCGTTCGTTACGACGAAGGACTCGGGCACGGGCCTCGGGCTCTCCATCTCGCACCGCATCGTGACCACCGCTGGCGGATCCATCGACGCACGAAACGAAGCCGGCTCCGGCGCCACGTTCGTGGTTCGGTTGCCCGCCACCGAAGACGCCGTCGCTCAGCGAACCGGTGCGGCGCCCGCGTCGGCGGGTGCAACCGAAGGTGCGGCCTCCGGCGCCGTGAGCGAGGGCAAGTCTGAAAGCCGCTCCGGGGCGGATACGGAGAGCGTGCGGACCGCGAACCGGTAGAGGCGAAGCTCACCTGAGCGAAGCGCCGCGTCGCTGAGACCGTCATCCGTGAGGAGCTTGTCGAGGGCCTTGCGCACCGCCTCCGGGCCGTCACGCCGAATCGCATTCGGCATCGTGTAACGCCACCCGTTCTTTCGCGTGTAGGCGATGCCGTGTTCCTTCGTCACCACCGCATCAAGGAACGTGGGGTCCGCCGACGCGAGGGTTCCGTCGTCCTCGAAGAGGAGCACCTCCACCGTGAGGCGCGGGAGCAGCGTCGCCAGCGGTCCGCCCATGGCTTTTTCGCGCTCGCGCCACCGATCACGTGCCGCAGAAGTCGCGAGCACCAGCGCCCGGGCGACGGAACTCCCGCGCGCCGAGCGCCAAAGGCGTGCATCGTTGCCGTGCTTGATGACGACGCAGACCTCCACGTTCCCGAATCGGCGGAGCGATTCGGGAAAGGCTTCATTGCGCGGCGGCTCCGCGCCACCGAGGATGGCGCGCGCGACCGCCCCGAGCGTCGCCCCCTGCACTTCAAAGCCCTCCCCCGCGGACTCGCCCGTGTAGACGGCAATCTCCGGGTCAAAATGGGCGCCCCGAAGCGGTGGTGTGTACGCACCTGCGCGTAGCCGGTCGACGACCGAACGTGCCCCTCCGGCAACACCCCCCGGGGTAGATGCATCCACCTTCGTCGGTGCCGCCAGGGCGAGCGCGTCCACGCCCGCCGAGCCCATGGCGTTTCGGACCTTCGCCGCCGAACCGCTGGCGAGCGCCGCGGCAAGCGCGGGCGACGCGGTCACGGGATGCGCCCGCGAGCCAGCCTGCTCGGACCAGGCGGGCTCGCCGACGATCGCCACACTTCCATAGGGCTCGAGCACCTTCGAGATCCGCGCGGAGGCGCGCCACCACCCGAGCCCGAGAAACCCCGCCAGCGCCACCAACGCCGCGACGCCGAGGAACGCCCACGTCACGCGGCGACGTGAAGCGGCGTCCCCGGGCGTCGCGCCCGAATCCGAGGCATTGGCGGTGTCGTTCGGCATCGGCGATCGCGCCTCGCGCGCCCTCGACTCCTAGCCGAAATTTCCCCCGGATGCTACGCATCCTGCCCCGATGCGCGTTGCACTCATCGCCGTGTACTCGCACCGCGAATGCACGCTCAAGGACGTGGCCGGCGGCTACGGCACGGTGTTTCGCATCGGCCAATCGCCCTTCGCGCGCGTGCTCGAGTTCGCCAAACGCCGCGTGGCGGACTTGCCTTCACCCGTTCTCGGTTACATCGCGCGGGCGGCGGAAGACGCGGGCCACACCGTGGGCGTGCACTCCGTTCGGCGTGGCGCCGCCGGCCACGATCCGCTCCCGGACGCGGACTTCGCCGTCGTTCTGAGTTCCATCGTCGACGCCAACGCGGAACGCGAGGTTCTCGGCGAACTTCGCAGGCGGGGCGTCCCCGCGGTCGTCGTCGGCGCCTACGCCTCGGCGCACCCCGAATTCTACGAGGGGGACGCGCACGCGGTTGTCGTCGGCGAGCCGGAGGCGCTCGGCCCAGCGCTCTTCGATGTCGATGCGACGGGCATCCGCGACGTGGGTTCGGTCGCCGACCTGGACGCCCTGCCGTTCCCGTCGTGGCGCGCGTTTCCCGTTCGTGAGTTCCGCTACGCGTTCCTTAGTCACACGGGCGTGACCTTGCCCGTCTCCGGCGCCCGCGGATGCACCTTCGGTTGCGGCTATTGCCCGTGGCGGGTGACGGCGCCCTTCCGCCAGCGTTCGCCGGAATCCATCGCGCGCGAAGTGGAGTCACTGATCACCACGCACGGCGCCCGCGCCATCGCCTTCCGGGATCCCCTCTGGAACTTCGATCGCGACCGCTCCCTGGAGCTCGCCGACCGCCTCGCGCCCCTCGGCGTCCGCTGGAGTGCCGAAATGCGCGCCGATCGCCTCGACGAGCCGCTCCTCGCGCGCCTCGCACGCGCGGGCCTCCGCAGCATGGAGATCGGCGTCGAGAGCGTTGACCGCGAAATGCTGAAACGCGAACGACGGGCACCGCCCTCCGCGGAGCAGATCACTGACGTGATCGCCACCGCGAAGCGCCACGGCATTCGGGTCATCACGAACTTCATGTTCGGCCTGCCCGACGACACCCGCGAGGGCATCCGCGCGAGCGTGGGTTGGGCCAAGGAGCTGAACCCCTTCGCCGTCCAGTTCACCGTCGCGACGCCCTACCCCGGCACGACACTCGAGACCCGTACCCGTGGCCGCCTCCGAGTACTTGCACCGGAGGCGCGTTCCGGCTGGGAGCCGGTGTTCGAGCACCCATCCCTCCGCGCGGAGGAACTCCGTGCCCTTCGGGAGTGGGCCTACGTGTCGTTCCACTCCCGCCCGCGATACGTGTTCTCGTTCGCATCGCAAGCCGTGCGTTCACTCATAGAAGACCTGCGGTCCACCCGCGCCGAGTAACGCGCCCGGTTGCCGAACGCCGCGGGGCCGATAGGCTGCGCGCACTTCCGAAGGAGTTGTTCCGTGATCATTGGCGTACCGACCGAGACGAAGACGCGCGAGTACCGCGTAGGCATCAACCCTGGCGGCGTTCGCGCGCTCGTGAACGCGGGCCACAAGGTGCTCATCCAGAAGGGCGCCGGCGAAGGCTCGGGCATCACGGACGACGCGTTTGAGAAGGCGGGCGCCACCATCGTACCGGGCGCCGATGACGCGTGGGCCGCCGAGATGGTGATGAAGGTGAAGGAGCCGATTCCGCCGGAGTACAAGTACTTCCGGCCCGGGCTCATCCTCTACACGTACCTTCACCTCGCGCCGCTCCCCGAGCTGACGAAGGCGCTCATGGACAAGAAGGTCCGCGCCATCGCGTACGAGACGATTCAGCTCGCCGACGGTTCGCTGCCGCTCCTCCGCCCCATGAGCGAAGTGGCGGGCCGCATGGCCGTGCAGGTCGGCGCCTCGTGCCTTGAAAAGGCGCACGGCGGCAAGGGCATCCTCCTCGGTGGCGTGCCCGGCACGCGCCGCGGCCGCATCACCATCCTCGGCGGCGGCATCGTCGGCTCGAACGCCGCGCGCATCGCCGTCGGCATGGGCGCGCACGTCACCGTGCTCGACCTCGACCACAACCGCATGGCCTACCTCGAAGACGTATTCCAGGGCGCCATCGAGACCCTCTACTCGAACCCCCAGACCATCGAAGAATGCGTGGCCCACTCGGATCTTGTCATCGGCGCGGTCCTCGTCGCCGGCGCCAAGACGCCGACCCTCGTCACGAAGGAACACCTCAAGGTGATGGAAGCGGGCTCGGTCATCGTCGACGTGGCCGTCGACCAGGGCGGCTGCATCGAAACCTGCCGTCCCACGACCCACGACGACCCGACCTACGTCGTCGAAGACGTGGTCCACTACTGCGTGGCCAACATGCCCGGCGCCGTGTCCCACACGAGTACCTTCGCGCTCACGAACGTCACGGCCCGCTACGCCATCGCCATCGCCCAGAGGGGCGTCGTCGACGCGGTGAAGTCCGACCCGGCCCTCGCCCTCGGCGTGAACTGCTGGGACGGCGCGTGCACCTACCAGGCGGTCGCCGAAGGCGTGGGTACCTCGTACACACCGCTCACCAAGGTGCTCTAGGCTCCCCACGTTGCGCGAGGCTCGCCGAGGTACCCTCCGGCCGCGCCTAGAAGTGCACGCCGGTCGCGAGCATCGCGGTCCACTGGCGGGCGACGCCGCTCGGGACACCACCCGAGAGGGCGTCCGCCGGGACCAAATCGAAGGCAAACGTTCCGCTCAGCAGAAACGCCGCGAAGCGGGCCTCGGCCCCCACCGTCAGGCGCATGCGTGTTGCTCGGTAGTCGGCGAACTTCGCCTGGTTGTTGAAGTCCTGCCCGGGCACGCGACCGTCGGGGAGCGTCCCCGAGAACGTGCATGAGGTTCCCGACACGGAGGGGTCGGGCTGGCACTCGGCGACCGCGTTCACATCCGGCGTCAGGTCGACGACGTCCGTGCTGGCGATGACCCACGCCAGCGACCACGACGCGAGCGGAGTCAACACCCACGAGCCGCCGATGGCGATGGGTTTGGAGATGATGAGCTCCACGCCGGGCGTGAAGAGCGAAAAGTCGGCGCCCCCGAGGAGCGTGCGGAACGTCCCACGCACCGCGATGTCCGGGAACCACTCGATGCCACCCTCGACGAGGGCCCATTCGAGGTCACCACCGACGAGCCACAGGCTGGTATCGATCACGTGCCCGAATGTGGCGCCGAGTTCGAACCCGAAGGGCAACCCCTTCCGAAGCTCACCCATGACCGTCAGGAGCGACGACGAAGGCGACGCGTTCTCCGCGCCCAGTGTCGGTTGGTCGCCGCGCGTACCGAGCTTCCAATAGCTTTGGTCGCTCCGAATCTGAGTCATGGAGCCGCCGAAGGTCAGCTGGAACCCACCGTACCCGCCCGTCCGCGCAGGGCGCGGCGTGGTCGAGAGGGTCACGGCGCTGAGCTCGGTCACGAGGCGGCCCCAGGCGTCATCGTCCGGGCAAAAGTCACGGGGGAGACCGTTGATGCCCACGGCGGAACACCCCGCGGGCAGATTTGCACCGGACGTCGGCACGCGCAGACGCGAGAGCGTCAGGTCCATGGCGTCGGCCTTCGCGCGTGCCGCCGGAAGGGCGACCGCCACCACGAACAGCCACGCGGAAACGAGCCGAATCACCGGCGCGTTCTATCCCCCGGACGCGGAGGGCGCAACGCCCTCCGTGCCCGCGGGTTTGTGCCTAGCGGCGCCGTCGACGGGCCCGGGCAACGACCGCCCCCGCAAGGAGCAGCGCCCCGACCCATCCATGCGGCACCCCGGACACGGGGGCCGTCCGGCAGTTGCAGCCGCCGGCCAAGGACCGAGTGCTCCGCATGCCGCCGTCCGAAAGCGCGGCGTCGGGCCGAATCGAACCGTCGGCGCCGGTATGACCACCGTCACCGCCGTGTGATGCGTCCGTGGAACCGTCGGTTGAGGCATCCGTCGATGCGTCCGTCGAAGCATCCATGGACGCGTCGGTCGAGGCGTCCGCACCACCGTCCATCGGGTTCATTTCACACGCATCGCCGATGTTGTTGTGATTCGCATCAACCTGAGTCGCGTTCGAAACGAGCGGGCAGTTGTCGCACAGGTCGCCAAAGCCGTCCGAATCGAAATCGACCTGCGTCGCGTTCGAAACCGCGGGGCAATTGTCACACGCATCACCGATGCCATCCGAATCGCCATCCGTCTGCGTCGCATTGGACGCAGGAGACACAGTTGTCACAAACGTCTCCGACGCCGTCCAAATCGGTGTCCGCCTGGTTCGCATTCGACACCTTCGAGCGATTGTCGCAGGCATTGCCCACGCCATCGCCATCGGTGTCGGTCTGGTTTGCATTCGCGCGCTCCGGGCAATGTCCGGACACGTCGGGGACGCCGTCCTTGTCCGTATCGAGCACAAAGGTCGCTCATCGAGCCGTTGGTGAGCGAGCGCCGTCGGCGTTTGGGTCTGCGCGCCGCCGTTGGACCACGACGAGAAGAGATAGCGCTTGCCCGCCACCGTCTGCGGACTTGGCGCGGCGAGGAGAGCGTCGAACCCGCGATGACCGTCGTCATGAAGGGCGTCGCCGTCGCGACACCGTTCACGGTGAGCATCACCCCCGAAGGCGTCCCCGTGAACGACACCGTGATCGGCTTCGGCTGAAGCTCCACCGACACCGTGTCCTTAAGGCCGCCGGAATCCGTCACGGTGAGCTTCACTTCGAGGTACGACGGGTACTCGTGATCCGGCGCCGCGAATGAGCCCGTCTTCACACCGGAGTAGGTCTGAATCGGGTGCGTGTGGCAGCTCGACGGCGTGATGCAGTGATGCATGATCGTTTGCCACTCGAAGGCCGCCGCCGCGAGCGAGCCGTCCTGGGTGTCCGTGGCCGTGGCGGCAAAGTTGATCGTGTCGCCGACGGCCCAGGTCAGCGTGGAGAGCGGCGCAGTGACGGTGGCGGTGGGCGCCGTATTGCCCGCGTTGATCGTGAGGGTATCGGTCGACGTCGCGTCCTCGAGATCCGTGACGCGGAGCTTGACGTTGTACACGCCGGCCGACGTGTACGTGTACATCGGCGTTGCGCTCGTGGAATCGTCGTGAGGCCATCGCCGTCGAGGTCCCACGCGTACGAAAGCGTCGCCCACGTCAGTGTCCGGCGACCCGTGCCCGCTGAATTGCACCGTCAGGGGCATTGGCACCGGAGAGCTGTCCGCGGTCGCCACCGCCAGTCGGTGGGTGGTTCGTCGAGTAGTACTCGGGGTGACGAACGCTGCCGCCGTCAAAGTCCACGTAGTAGATGTCCCCCTCAGGCCCAACCTCGAGGTGCACCCAGGTCCGTTGGCCTTTGCGACCACGTTGACCACGTTCGCGACGGCGGGAAGCCCCGTGTTGTCCGTTTGCATCGCCCAGATGCACTTGCGCGAGTAATCCGAAAAGAAGAGCGCGTCGTCGTACGAATTCGGGTAATCCCCGCCTTCGTAGAACGTGATGCCCGCGACGGACGAGTCCGACGCCACGGCACCGAGGACGCAGCGGTTCGAACCGGAATCCTGGTTGTGGGGGTACGCGAAGTACGGCGCCGAATGCGTGCCGAGCGCGCCGTAGTTTCCTGCGTACATGTCGATGCAGAACTGGCGGCTGCTGTACCCGCCTGTCTGGGTGTTGCCCTCGTAGCAAGGCCAACCGAAGTTTTGGAACGTTTTCGGGTCCACCAAGCGATTGACCTCTTCCCACGCGTTCCAGCCCACATCGCCAATCCAAACCTCGTCCGTGCCCGGGCGGAACCCAAAGCGGAACGGATTCCGCAGACCTGCGGCGATGATGCGATCATCGCCCGTGCTCCCGCCGTAGAGCGGGTTGTCGGAGAGCGCGGCGCCCGTGTCCGGATCGATGCGCAGAATCGTTCCGTCGTAGCCAAAGGGATCACCGCTGGTCAGCACGTCCTGCGAGCGGAGCGCGCCGCCTTCGTTCGCCGGATCCACGCACGGGTACGTTGGGTGCGGGCTCTGCCCCCAATCGGTATAGGTAAAGCTCGCGCCGTCTCCGGCGGACAGGTAAAGCGCGCCGTCACGCCCGAACGCGATGGTCCCGATGGAGTGGCTCGGATACTGCTGGCACCACTCTTCGCTGAGGATGGGCGTCTCCGAACCGACGACGGTATTGGTCGGGGAAATCTCGATGCGAGAAAGGCGACCGGTGACCGGGCAGCCCTGCCCCGTTGGGTCGGCGCAGGCGTCATTCCAGAACGGCGCAGCCTGTCCGGGTGGTGCGTCGTACACGTAGAGCACGTAGATGTACGGCGTCGTCGGGAAGTTCGGGTGGAGCGCCAGACCGAGGAGTCCGCGATCCCAGTAGTTCATCACGTTGTTCACGAGCAGCGTGAGCGTCGTCGGCGTGGGGTCGCTTGCGTTGTCGTAGATGTGGATGCGCCCACTCTTCTCAGCGATGAAGATTCGGCCGTCGGATGCAAACCGGATGACCGTCGGGTTCGTCATCCCGGAAAACGCGGTGACCTGACCGAAGTTTGTCGCGAAGACGGGCTGCGCCTCCACGGGTCGAAAACACACCAAGGAGAACGCAACCACGAGCGCACCGAGGAGGTGGCCACGGGGGACCAAAGCAAGCGACATAAGGGAATACTCCTGGATCGCCGCGGCCATTCAAGTCGACCGGGCCGAGGCGTGCATGCTACACGCGGCCCACCGGACTGAAAACGCTGTGCCACAGGGACCCAAACTTCGTAGCTCGCCCGTAAGCCCGCCCTTTCGTGTCGTGCTGGTCGAGCCGGAAATTCCGCCGAACACCGGTTCGGTCGCGCGCACCTGCGCCGCGACGCAGTCGGAGCTCCATCTTGTTGGCAAACTCGGGTTCAGCCTGGACGAACGTGCGGTGCGCCGCGCGGGGCTCGACTACTGGCACCTCGTGAACCTTCACCAGCACGAAACGCTGGATCAATTCGAGGCGGCGCACCCGGAAGCGCGGGTTTTCTTTTTCGACCCCGCCACCGAGCGTTCGTACCTCGACGTCGCGTTTCGCCCCGGTGACGCCCTCGTCTTCGGCAAGGAATCGGTGGGACTCCCCCGGGAGCTCCTCGCCGAGCGGCCGGACAGCGTGGTTGGAATTCCCATGAGCGGCGCCGTCCGGAGCCTGAACCTGTCGAACGCCGTGGCCGTGGTGCTGTTCGAAGCGCTGCGCCAATGCAACGGGCTCACCCCCTCGAACCTCGAAAAAGACTAGTAATTTCAACAAAACGGAGCCGCTCGTTTGGACGCGGTTCCGAGTTGTGCGACCTTCGGCGGATGTTTTTCCCGGGTCGAAGCGCCGCCCGCGCCCTCGTGGCCGTCGCGTGCATGGCTTGGGCCCAGCCCCTCGCCCACGCGGACGGGAAGGAGCGCGGCCCGAGGGAACCCGGCGAAGAGAGCTGCAACCAGGCGATCCCCGCCGAGGTGTTCGCGGCCCTGGGATCGCCCACCTGGACGGCGATGGCGCCGGGTGCGGCGACCGCCGTCGCCCGCCCCACCTCGTGGCAATCCCGGTCGGGCCGCGACTGCCATCGCTACCGCGGGCGACGCGTGTGCGAAGGGCCTCGGCGTATCGCGCGCGGCCCGCGCCATGCGGAGGCTGTGCGTTTGGCGCTCGGCATCGGCACGCAGGAGGCCGGTCACCGAATGCTCCGCGAAGGGGCAAAGCAGGATTGGCTCGACGCCGTCTCCGCCGATGCGCCGCGGGACTTTCTCTTCCCCGTCGACACGGGCCGCGTCTGGCGCGGATTCGGCAAGGTTCGCAAGGGCCGCGCGCGACGCCGTCCGCACGAGGGCATCGACATCGGAGCATCGGTGGGCACGCCCATTCGCGCGGCGGCAGATGGACTCGTCGTCTACAGCGACAACCAAATCAGCGGCTACGGCAACTTCATGATCGTGCTCCACAAGGACGGCCTCGCCACGTACTACGCGCACTGCAACGCCAACTACGTCGTGGCCGGTGAACACGTCGTCCGTGGTCAGGTGATCGGCGAAGTCGGTGAGACGGGCCTCGCACGCGGCGCGCACCTGCACTTCGAACTCCGCCGCCGGGGCAGGGCCATCAACCCGGCGCCCCGACTCCACGCCCTCAAGTCGGACGTGGCCGACGCGAGCGAAGACGACGCGAACGACGACGCGCTCTAGCGCGCACGTCACCGCCCCATGGTCCCGGGCGCCGCACTAGCGCGACGCGGGTTTGTCGTCTTCTTCGCGCGCCGCGGTGGCTTGCGCCACGGTCGATTCGCTTTCGAAGATTTCCCCCGTCGCCACCAGGAGGCGGGTTTCGACGTCGATGGGCGCCTCAAGCCGCGCGTCCATGTACTTCCAGTTCACGAAAACGACCCCGTTTGCGCGACCGAGGTTCGTCGCAACCGGCTGCACCGCAACCCACGGGGTTCCCTGGAACGCACGCGTATACCAGGCCGCAATCATCGTGCGGCCATCGAACCGCGCCGCCTGACCGGTGTCGGTCTGCGTGTACGGATCGACGAGGGAGCCCTTCTCTGCGTAGAGCGACGCGACTGAGTTTGCATCGCGTCGCGCCATGGCGCCGAGGAAGTGCCGCACAAGGGTTCGATCATCGGGCACGGGCTTTGTCGCCGGGGCGTAGACCATCCGCGCCTCGAAACCGTCGCACCAATACTTCGCGCGCTGCATCAACACTTCGAGGTTCTCTCCACGACGGCGAAGCACGGCGGCGTGGTCACCCTCCCGCGGAGCGCCGCACGCCGAGTCCGCCGACGCCTGCATGCGCGTTTCTTCGCGTAGCACGTACTCGCCCGGCGCTTTCCCGGGCTGCGCACGAACGTAGATGGTTTCGGCGCAGGCGGGCACGCGTTCCATCGTTCGGTCCTGGACAAACAGTAGGCCGGAGCCGTCCGCCTCGACGGCAAGGACCTCCTCCGGCTTCCCGTTCGGGCGGAGGGGGCCCTCGGTACACTCCCCCTCGACCCAGCGCCAAACGGTTCCGGCGAGCTCCGCGCCGGCGGGTGTCGTTCCCTCCGCAGCGAAGGACGACTTTTCCTCCGCCGGCGGGCGGATCGCGAGTTCCACGTCACTGGACTCGTCGGGAAGCGACCGTTCCTGCTTTGCGGCACCGCAGCCCGCCAAAAGCAACGACGCCAGCGCGACGCGAAGGGGTAGACGCATGGGGTCGGAAGGGAAGCGCCGATCGCCCATCGCGTCAAGCGCCGCCCAACTCCTCGGTTCACTCGCCGGCCGCGTCACGGTAGGGTCTCCCGTCGTGCTTCGCGCCTTGCTCTGCGTTTCCCTTCCGTTCGCGGTCGTTGGCTGCAAAGACGAAACGTCGGATCCCATGCGCATCGAGCCCACCTACGCGAACGTTCGTGCACTGGTCGATCGATCGTGCACGTTCACGACAAGCTGCCACGGCGGCGAAGGCGACGGGCAAGCGCATCTCAATTTCGCAGCGAGCGAACCGCTGATGAACGCGTGGCTCGACGAAGACGGAGAACCGCGCAGCGCGTGCGAATACGATCGACTGCCGGTGGTCGCCCCGGGGGATCCCGATGGCTCGTGGCTCATCGTGAAGGTTTCCGCCGACGTCGACGGGTTCAATCGAGTGCAGCCGGGTGCGTGGGGCCCAGCCGACGACTGGACTGGAAGCATGAACGACGAATGTCCGGACTTCGGCCTTCGTATGCCGGAAACGGGTGACATGCTGGCCGACGAGGAAGTGACGCTGCTGCGCGAGTGGATCGCGCTCGGCACGCCGGGGCCCGAATCGCCATGATGCACTCCCTCGCACGCATCGTCCTCGTGACGGGCAAAGGCGGCGTCGGCAAGACATCCGTGGCCGCAGGACTCGCAACCCTCGCCGCCCGTTCCGGCCGACGTGCGATTTTCGTCGAGTTCGGGGACGGCGAATCGGGCAAGCGGGCGATGACGGATTCCGTGCGGGGCGTCGAGCACCGCGTGATCACATCCGCCAAGGCAGTGCAGGCCGCGGCCGACGATATGTTCGGCTCCGCCATCGTCGCGCGTGCGGTCACGGGCAACTTCGCCGTCAAGCGCATGCTCCGCGCGGCGCCCGCCCTACGGGAGCTCGCGCAGCTTGAATACGTGCGCAGCGTGGCGGAGAAGCACCCCGATCACCTGGTCGTGGTCGACATGCCCGCGTCGGGGCACGGCCTCGCGTGGCTACGCGTTCCAGCGAAACTGCGCGACCTGCTCGTCACGGGCCCCATGCACCGCATCGCCGATCGCGTGCACCGCGAAGTGACCTCTCCAGGCAAGGCCTCCGTGGTGCTCGTCTCCCTGCCCGAGCTCCTGGTGCTCGAAGAAACGGTCGAGCTCGCCACCTCCCTTCGGCGCGACATGGGCATCACCGCGGCTCGTGTGATCGTGAACCGCGTACCCGCACCGGTATCGGCCGATGCGCTGCGCATCGTCACGGAGCAAGCGGCGGAGAACCCGGACCCGGACCGCGAGAAGCTCCTCCGGTTCCTCGAAGCGCGCGCGGGGGCCCGCGCCGAGGTCAACGCCGCGCTTGATCGCGCGGACCTCGCATCCACCGGAGCGCCGATTTTGCTCCCCCTTTGGCCCGTCGATCCGTCGAATACCGAAATTGCCACGTGGATCGGTACCGGCGCGGAGGTCGCATGAACGCGCCTCGCGTCATCGTGTGCGCCGGCGGCGGCGGCGTTGGAAAGACCACCACGTCCGCAGCCCTCGCGCTGTCGTTCGCCAACGACGGGTTCAATACCCTCGTCGTGACGGTCGATCCCGCGCGGCGACTTGCCCAGGCACTCGGAGTGGAGCTTGGTGCCGAAGTGCGCGATGTCTCGACCGTCGGCAATGGGCGTTTGCACGCGCTCATGCCCGACCCAGCGCTCTCGTCGAAGCACTTCCTGCGCATCCTGTTCGACGGCGCACCTGCGTCGGTCGAGCGCGTGGAGGCCAACCCCGTCTACGCAGCCTTGAGCAGTGGCCTCGCGGGCATGCACGAAGTCGTGTCGCTCATGCTCATCGCGCGGGCCGTCGAAGAGCACGCCTACGACGTCGTGGTCGTGGACACGGCTCCATCCCGTTACGCGCTCGACTTCGTGGGGTACCCGGGAAGGCTCGCAAGCCTGTTCGAGGGCAAGGCCGTTGGCTGGTTTGCCGCCCTCGCCCCCAAGGCGAAGACGCAGGACCTCGACGAGCAGTCGTCCGATGGCGGGCTCCTCTCGTGGGGCAAACGCAAGGCCGAGGCGCTCGTGGCCAAGATTCTCGGCCCAAGCACGGCCGAAGCCATTACCGACCTGTTCGGTGAACTTGCCCGCGCGCGGGAACGATTTGCGAACCTCTCGCGAACGGCGGAGACGCTCCTGCTCGGCGAACAGACGCGATTCATCCTCGTCGCCGCGCCCACGGGCTCGGCGGTGGCCGATGCCGAGTACCTCGCAACACACCTTGTGGACCTCGGGAAGCGACCTTCTGCCATTGTCCTCAACCGCGCCGATCGCGATGTGCCGTCCTGGCTGCGCGGCGACCCCAACGCCGCCCCGGACGCGCTCAGCGAATTGCTTGAGCTCGCGCGTCGCGAGCGTGGAGCCATCGTCAAGGCCGCGGATGCCGCGGAGCGCGAACTTCGATCGCGGATTCCCAAGGCCACGCTCGTGCGGCTGCCGACCGTGGACGACTGGGATCCGAGGCGAGTCGTCGAAACCCTCGGCACGGAACTCGAACCTCTCGGTGCGTCGATCACCCGCGCACCGTCTCCGTCGCGCGCGCCGAGCGCCTAGCGCACAACGCGAATGCCCTCGCCCGGCGGACGATCGGAGACACGGAAAATTGCACCGTGGCATCCGTGTCAGGGTCGGGCACAACGGACCGCCTCCGCCCCTCCGATCGCCGGCGAATTGCGCGTGATTCTGAGTGGGCGAACGTCGCACGCTTCCTGCAGCGCACCGCCCTGCTCACCACCGTTCGCAGAACACGTATCGGGACGGAAGTGAGCTGTGTTAGAAGACGCGACCACCAACCCAAGGGGTGAACTACATGAAACGTTATGCTTCTTTCCTTCTCGTGGCGGGCCTGGGCCTGCTGGTCCTCACGGCCTGCGACGAGGCCACCAAGGCCGCCGGCGGCGACTGCGCCGCGGACATCTCAGCGAAGTTCAACGCGCTGAACGACGCGACCGAGGGCCTTGCGACGGTGTCGCTTGCCATGAAGGTCGACGTCATCACGGCCTGCAACGACATCCTCGACGGCCTCGGCGAGACCACGATGGCCGCCGCCGACGCGGCGAACCCGACCGACGACGAAGTGAGCGCGGCCTGCACCGCGGCTTCCGCGGCCATTTCGGCCGAGGTGGACGCTGGCGCCCGCATTGAGATCATCGTCCAGGGCGGTGGCTGCCAGGTCGACGCCTCCGCGCAGCTCAACTGCGAAGCGGAGTGCTCCGTTGAAGGCGAGTGCGACCCGGGCACGCTCGAAGCGCGCTGCGATCCGGGCGAGCTCAGCGTGATGTGCGAAGGTTCGTGCGAAGTCGACGCGTACTGCGAGGCCGACGTGGCCATCGCGTGCTCGGCCGAGTGCGTCGGCACCTGCGAAGGCACCTGCTCGGGCAGCTGCCGCGGTGAAGCCCAGTGCGAAGGCAGCTGCGACGGCACCTGCGACGGCACCTGCCAGGGCGGCACGATGACGGACGGCAAGTGCAGCGGCACCTGCAACGGCACCTGCTCGGGCACCTGCTCGGCGTCGGTGTCCTGCGAAGGCGAGTGCAGCGGCAGCTGCAGCGGCATGTGCACCGGCTCCTGCAAGCTCGAAGCGGAGGCCTCCTGCGGCGCCGAGGCGCGCTGCAAGGGCGGCTGCTCGGGCACGGCGACGGCCCCGAAGTGCGAGGCCGAACTTACGCCCCCGAGCTGCGACCTCGACGCGGACTGCAAGGCGGGCTGCGACGGCCAGGCCAAGATCAAGGCGACCTGCAGCGAGCCCAAGGTCCAGGTGGTCGTGAGCGGCGAAGCGAACGTCATGCTCCAGGCGACGCTCGAAGGCGCGTTCCCCAAGCTGCTCAAGGTTGCGGCGCAGGGTGAGCTCGTCGGCGACGCGGCGGCGAACGTGGTCAGCAAGTTCGGCGGCGCCGTCACGGCGGTCGGCGAAGTGCCCGGCTGCGTCGTGAAGTTCGGTGCGGATCTCGCGGCGGCAGTCTCCGCGAGCGCGAAGGCCTCGGCCTCGTTCTCCGTGTCGGTCATGGCGAGCGCCAGCGTTCAGGGCAGCGCGCCAACCCTAACGCCACCCCGGGCGGCTAGCCGCCCAGAACCAAGGCCGGCGCGGGTAACCCCCGCGCCGGTTTCTGTTTCAGCGCCCACGAACCCGTTGCGGTTCGACCGCGCTTCGGTCACGTTCCGGGCGCATGACCCCGGCGCCCTTCTCCCTCGACCGCATTGGAGGCCAGGAGGCACTCGACCTGCTCGTCGAGAGCGTGCGCAACGCCGGCAAGAAGGCCCTCGACCTCTACGCATCGGGGGCCGCCGCACGGGCCACGAAGAAACCAGACCGGAGCCCCGTCACCGAGGCGGACAAGGCGGTCGAGGCGCACCTGCGTGAAGTCTTCGACAAGCACTTCCCGACCTTTGCATTCCTCGGCGAAGAGACGGGCAAGAAGGAGAGCGCGTCAGGACTCCGCTTCATCGTGGACCCGATCGATGGAACGCGCCTTCCTCAGGGCATTCCCACGTGGTCCGTGCTCCTCGGGATTGAATGCGACGGCGTCCCCGTGGTCGGTATCGCGCACTTCCCCGCCGACGGCGACATGCTCGTGGGCGCGACGGGACCTGGCGTGACGCACAACGGTGGCCACTTGTCGCGGTGAGCCAGGTCGAGTCTCCTCGACGACGCCGTGATCAACCACGGCTCGCTGCTCCCAGTTCACCGGTGCAAGCATGGATGCACTCCTCGGCGCACTCGGCCGTGGCACGTATACGCAGCGCGGCTGCTGCGACTTCGATGGCTATCGCAAACTGTTGCTCGGCCAAGTCGATGCCATGATCGAACCCGGCATTCAGGCGTGGGACATCTGCCCCGCGGCCGTGCTCGTACGCGGCGACGGGCGTTCTGGATTTCGAGGGAACGGACTCGATTACTCCGGGACCGCCATCGCGGCAATGGGCGCATTCACGATGCGCTCCTCGCCTCGTCAAGCGAGCCGTCGCATGATCATCCCGGCCATCGCACGGCGGCGCCGACGGCGACGATGCCCACTGGGATGGGCCGCAACGCGCACCGTGGATGCGGCGCTGAACGCGCTCGAGCAGGGCGAGGACGTCGTGGATGCGGCCATCGCGGCCACGAAAGTGCTCGAAGACGACCCCCGCTTCAATGCCGGAACGGGCTCAAAAATCCGACTCGACGGGGAGAGCATCCCAGCTCGATGCATCGCTCATGCATTCGTCGGGGCGTTTCGGCGCCGTCGCGGCCCTCGAACGCGTGAAGAATCCCATCCTCGTCGCCCGCGAGGTGTTCGAAAGCCCCCACCTGATCGTCGTCGGCGACGGCGCGGCCTCGCACGCCGTATCGGCCTCGCCGAGCATGATGTCTCCACGGACGACGCACGCGCTTCGGTGGCCGAGGTCCGCGAGGCGCTCTCCGGGGGACGGCGAGAGTGGGCCGCATACGACTGGCGACGGGCGTGGGACTACGATGGGTCGCTCGAGGCCGCGGGTCTGTCACGGCACACGGTCGGCACCGACACGGTTGGCTGCTGCGTACGCGACGCGCATGGCAATTTCGCGGCCGCGCTGTCCACGGGTGGTACGTCGACAACCCTGCGGGGCCGCGTGGGTGACGTGCCCATCCTCGGCGCCGGCCTCTACGCGAGCCCGTCGGCGGCCGTGGCCTGCACAGGGGGACGGCGAACGCATTCTTGAAGCCAGCTTGGCGCTCCGCACACATGACCGGATTGTGGATGGCCTCAATGCCCAGCGGGCGGCGGACACCGCCGTCGACGGCCTGGACCCGGGCTCCATCGGGATCCTCGTACTCACGTCGGACGCGATGGCGGCCGCCTGCGGCAGCACCATGGCCTGGGCGGGTCGCAACGCCGGCTCGGCGGTGTGGTTCGGCCCGCATCCCAAAGCCTAGTCGTGCGCAGAGCATTCACCGGAGACGGGCATGAACGTGCTACGTTGCGTCCGTGCTTTTCCGATGGCTCACGTTGACCGTGATGGCTATCGCATGCGTGGTTGCGACGACTCGAGCACCGGCTCGACGGACGCCGGCAACACCCGAGATGGCGCCATGCGGGACGACGCATCCGCCATGCACGACGCGAACGTTGTGAAGGACGAGGCACACGCCGCCCGATGGGGCCTCCGAGCGACGCGACCGTCGATTCGGGCCTCCCGCCCACCACGATACGTGCGAACACGGAGGCATCCCCGGTGACATCAACACCACGGGGGAAGTGGCGAGTCCGACGGGCACGTACTCGAACTGGTCATGGCCGCCTGCCAGCAACTCCTTCGAATGGACGCTCCAAATCGAGCGGGACCCGACAACGGATGGGTACTACTGGGCCCACCAGTTCGGCTTCGCCGGCAGGGGCGGCAGCTACTTCGGTCTCCAAGCGCACGGCTCCTATCGACCGGACCCGGGCGGAAACGTGGTCGTGATCACGAAAATGCTTGTCTTCGCCATCGCGGACTCGGTGGCCCTCGATGCGGAGCTCGGTGACATCCCCGGGCCCAACGCCCGCGTGGAAAACGATTTCGATGGCGGCAGCGGCTGGAACATCCACATGCGCTACGCCTGGGAGCCGTGCCACGTCTACGCGCTGCGCGTTGGCATCCGCGACGTGGAAACGAACGGCGACCAGTGGTACGGCGCTGGATCCGAGACCTCGCGGGCGGCAACGAAATCTACGTCGGGCGAATCCGTGTCGCCGCATCGGCGGGTAGCTCGGCAGCCAGAGCGTCATGTGGAGCGAACGCTTCGGTGGTCCCGCGATCACGACCTGCGAGGTCCAGGAACACTCGTCCGTCGTTTTCTCCGTGCCCACATCCGACAGCGGTGCCCACACCGCGACGCTGCTGAGCAACGCTGCCTTTTTCATCGCCCCGCTACTGTCCGAACTCCCGCTTCACCCGGGCTCAGGGGTTCGTACGGCAGGAAATGGGAGTCCCCGCGGAGTAAGCGCAAACGCCGGTGACATTCGGCGTCGCTCATACTCGCCAACAGAACCGCCGCGCGCAGCTGCTGGTGCGTTTCCCGCTCGACGTGTGGTCGTGGATGATCTTCCACCCCGCGGGCGTGCGGCGGAGGATCAGCGTGAAGACGCCACCGCGCACCGACTCTCCGTCGAGGCGCCAGTGCCCAAGCACACCGGGCGGCATCGCGACCGGGGAAGCTCAATCTCATCCAATACAAACGTCAGCGCGCCCGCCTTGCGCAAGTCAGGGTACGCGGCCGCGTATCCGGTCGTAGGCCGTTTGCCAGCCACGACGAATCTCTCCGCCGGAGGTGTAGATCACCGAGTCTGACTTCTCGTAGCCATCCATGAACGCCGCGAGGTCGTTTCGGTTCCACGCGTCGGCCTGGGCCTCGAGCACCCGCTACGCACCCTGCCCAGCTCCGCCGTGTCCACCGTTGGCGCATCGGCATCGGAAGGGGTCGTGGCGCCGTGCGACGTTTCACCGCCACAGCCGAATAGGAGCCCTGCGACCACCACCGAGGCCACGACGTTCTTCCTGAAAAGCATGCGGCGGAGCGTAGCGAAAAGCGGGCCCCGCGGACACGCTTGCGCCGTGACCAGCTCTGCGCTTACAATCGCGCGCATGGCGTCCCATGAGCTCGGTCCCGATGGCTTCCCCGTGGTCCACGACGAAGCAGGTAATTCCCCTGACTGGCTAGCAACCGTGGGATTCGCCCTCGTGACGCTCCTCGCCGGCTACGGCGCGTACCGCATGATGCACCCGACCGAACCCGAGGCCGCCCACGCGGAAGCGGCCGCCGCGAGGGCGACGCTGCCGATCACGCACCAGAAGCCGAACCGGCACACGACGGCGATGCCAAGCCCGGAACGGGGCACCGGCCCGTCGCGATCGAAGGTGCCCCTCAGGAACTCGAGTGACGCGCCGGTAACCTCCGTTCGCTCTCCGCATTTCACCAGCGAAAGGCGCACAGTCGCAGGCATTTCGCCTAGGCGAAGCCGCATCTGTGGGCATCGCGCTTCTACCCCTTGCGGCCCCTTCCCCGGCTGGTCGATGGTAGCGCCGGAGATTACGATCATGAGCTCAAAGCCCTTTCGGCGCGTCGGTGTCATCGGCGCAGGTGTGATGGGAGCGGCATCGCCGCCCACTTCGCGAACGCAGGCGTGGAGGTCGTCCTCCTCGACATCGTACCCCGGGCTCGAGGGCGCAGACGCCAAGAATCCGAAGAAGCGGAACGGCTTTGCGGAGGGTGGTCTGGAAAAGGCCATCAAGGCAAGCCTGCCGCCTTCTTCACCCGACTACGCGCCTCGTGCGCACCGGGAACCTGGAAGACCATTTGAACCTGCTCGGCGAGTGCGACCTCGTCATCGAAGCGATCATCGAGCGCATGGATGCCAAACAAGCGCTCTTCCAGAAGCTCGAAAGGGTGTGGTCAAAAACCCGGCACCGTCGTCGCGTCGAACACCTCGGGCCTCCGCATCTCGGAGATGCTCAAGGGCCGCTCGGACGCGTTCAAAAGAACTTCCTCGTGATGCACTTTTAACCCGTGCGTTGTGAAGCTCCTCGAGCTCGTCGTGGGCCCCGACACGGACCCCGCCGTCTACGAGCGCGTGCGCGCCTTCGGCGTCGACGGCCTCGGCAAGGGCATCGTGCTCGGCAAGGACACGCCGAACTTCGTCGGCAATCGCATCGGCGCGCATTCGATGATGCTCACGCTCCACGAGATGCTCGCCCAGGGCCTCAGCGTCGAGGACGTGGACAACATCACCGGCGAAGCCATGGCGCACCCGAAGACGGCGAGCTTCCGCACCGCCGATCTCGTGGGCCTCGACACCTTCGTGCACGTGGCCGACAACTGCTACCAGAGCCTCACGGAAGACGAAGACCGCGACGTCTTCAAGGTCCCCGCCTTCGTCCAAACCATGGTCGAAAAAGTTCCTCGGGAACAAGACCAAGGGCAGCTTCTACAAGAAGAAGGGCGACGACATTCAGGTCATCGACCCGAAGACCGTCGAGTACCGCGCGAAGGGTGGCGACGAGGCCATCAAGAAGACGACGAAGGGCATCGCGAAGATCGAAGACCCGCGCGCGCGTGTGAAGGCGCTCGTGGAGGACACGGGCCCCGCCGGCAAGTTCGCGTGGACGGTCATGTCGCGTTCGTTCGCGTACTCGGCGCGGCGCATCCCGGAAATCGCCGACCAGGTGTGGGCCGTCGATGACGCCATGCCATGGGGCTACAACTGGGAGCTCGGGCCGTTTGAAGCGTGGGACGCGGTCGGCTTCCGCAGCGCCGTCGAGCGCATGAAGAAGGACGGCACGAAGCTCCCCGAGAGCGTCGAGAAGATGTACACGTCGGGCGCCGAGGGCTTTTACAAGGGCGACGAGGTATTCGATTTGAAGGCGCAGAAATACGTCAAGCGCCCGACCGACCCGCGGAACGCCACCCTCCAGGTGCTCCGCCGCGGCCAGGCGCCCGTCCTTCGGAATGACGGCGCCGAAGCATGGGACCTCGGCGACGGCGTCCTCTCGGTGACCTTCAAGACCAAGGCCAACAGCATCGACAACGACATCATCTCGATGCTCGACCAGGCGGTGACGAAGGCAGAAAACAGAATTCTCGGGCCTCCTCATCGCGAACAAAGGCGACCACTTCTGCGTGGGCGCGAACCTGTTCATGATCGTCATGGCCGCGAATCAGCAGCAGTGGGACGACATCCGCGGCGTCATCCGCTCGCTCCATGCCGCCACGCAGCGCATGAAGTACTCGCACATCCCGGTGGTCGCGGCGCCCTACGGCATGACCCTCGGCGGCGGCCTCGAAGTGTGCCTCGCCTGCGACGCACTTCAGCCCGCGGCGGAGACGTACTCGGGTCTCGTGGAAGTCGGCGTCGGCATCTGCATCCCCGGCGGCGGCGGCAACATGAACATGCTCTGGCGCGCACTCGAGGCATCCCCGGGAAGGCACCAACGTGAGCACCTACGAGTACGTGACCCAGGTGTTCAAGAACATCGCCCTCGCGAAGGTCGCGACCAGCGCCCCGGAAGCGAAGGAGCTCGGGTATTTCCGCCGTACGGACGGAGTCTCCTTCGACCGCGCGCGGCAGCTCACCGAGGCGAAGGCCCGCGTGCTCGGCCTCGCGAGCTCCGGCTACCACCCGCCGCAGCCCAAGGCCTACAAGCTCCCTGGCGAAAGCGGCATCGCGACCCTAGGAATGATGATCGACACGCTCGTGGCGGGCGGCTACGCGTCGGAGCACGACGCGAAGATCGCACGGAAACTCGCCACGGTGCTCTGCGGTGGTGTGGGAGGCGCGGCGCGGGAAGTGACGGAAGCGGAGATGCTCGAACTCGAGTGCGAAGCCTTCCTGAGCCTCTGCGGCGAACCGAAGTCCCTCGAACGCATGCAGTACATGCTGATGAACAACAAACCGCTTCGGAACTAAGGCAAGGACGGGAGAACTCCAATGAGCAACATGATGCAAAACGTGGTCATCGCCGAAGCCGTCCGAAGCGCCGTGGGGCGTGGTCACAAGGGCTCCCTCGCAAACCGTCGCCCCGACGAACTCGCGGGCGAAGTGGTGCGTGGATTGCTCGCGCGCGTGCCAAAGGTGAAGCCGGCGGACGTCGAAGACTTCGTGCTCGGATGCGCCATGCCCGAGGGCGAGCAGGGCATGAACTTGGCTCGCCTCGTGGGCCTCCTCGGCACGCTGCCCGTCGAGACCTCGGCGATCACCGTGAACCGCTTCTGCTCAAGCGGCCTCCAGGCCATCGCCTACGCGGCTGCGCAGGTCAACGCGGGCTGGAATGACATCGTCATCGCAGGCGGTGTCGAGTCCATGACGATGGTCCCGATGACGGGGAACAAACTTTCCGCGTCACCCGAGCTCATGGAAGTCTGCCCCGCGGCCTACACGCCCATGGGCATCACGGCGGAGAACGTGGCAGCGAAGTACAACGTGTCGCGCGAGGAACAGGACAAGTTCGCCCTCCAGAGCCAGCAGAAGGCGTCCATCGCCATCAAGGAAGGCAAGTTCAAGGACGAGATCGTCCCCGTGCACGGCATTCGCTACACGGGCGGCAAGCGCGAGCTCTTCGAGTTCACGGTGGATGAAATGCCGCGCATGGACACGACCCTCGAGGGCCTTGCGGCGCTCCGCCCGGTGTTCGCGGCCAAGGGCACGGTCACGGCCGGGAACGCCTCCCCGCTCTCCGACGGCGCGGCGGCGGCCCTCGTCATGAGCGAAGCGGCAGCAAAAAAGCACGGTATCCAGCCCCTCGCCCACTTCCGCGCGTTCGCGACGGCGGGGGTCGACCCGGCGATCATGGGCATCGGCCCCATCCCCGCCATGCAGAAGCTCTTCGCGAAGACGGGCCTCTCCATGAAGGACATCGACCTCATCGAGCTCAACGAAGCCTTCGCGAGCCAGGCGGTCGTGGTCCAGAAGGAACTCGGCATCCCGAGCGAGAAGCTCAACGTCAACGGCGGCGCCATCGCCCTCGGTCACCCCTCGGGTGCACGGGCGCCAAGCTCACGGCCACCGCGCTCCACGAGCTCAAGCGCCGGAAGGGCCGCTACGCCATCGTCACGATGTGCATCGGCGGCGGCCAGGGCGCGGCGGGTCTGTTCGAGCGCGCCTAACGAGTCCTGCTAGCGCTGCGCGGTGGCGCCGACGACGAGCGCCACCGCATACGCGGCAAGTGACACGCCGATCCCCAAAAGAACCTTGTCACGTCGAGCCATGCGGTTCCCGCGGCGACGCACGTAAGTGCGAAGCCAACCATCCCGGCGGCGCCAAGCACCGCCGCCAAGGTCTCGCCGCGGGCGCGTGGCGGACTCATGCGTTTCCCGCCGGCGTGGAACGACCAAACCCGTGGAGCTGTCCGGGCGAGCGTGACTCGGAGTCCAGGTGCTCGAGCGCCTCTTCGAGCGCGCGCCAGAGGACGTAGATGGCCTCAACCTCGAGCCGAAGCGTGACGGCACCGACATGAACAGAAACGCCGCCGCAGTCCTCGCAGCGCTGGATGTGAACGAAACCCTGCCGCGAGAGGGTGCGCGGCTGGCAGGAACGGTTGTTGGGAGTCTGTGTCATAGAAAATGAAATTCACTTTCATTTTCATTGAATCAGAATCACCCCGCTCATTATCCATTTTCACCAGTAATTATCACCGGCGCGGGGGTATCGCTGGGTCGTTGCATGACGCGGCGCGGCGGGCACGCCATCCGCGCCGCCATGGACCTCGGCGACTACGAGACCGGCCCGTTTTTCGACGAAATGTTCGAGGCGCCGGGCGTTCCGCGGCCAGGGTCGCGAATCTTGGCCGATCGGTTTCGCGAACTGCCGCTCGACGAAATTCAGCGCCGGCAGACCGCCGCCGAACGCGCCCTGCTCACCATGGGCATCACGTTCAACGTGTACGGCGATGCGGCGGGAACCGAGAAGATTTTCCCCTTCGATCTGATTCCACGAATCGTTGAACACGCGGAATGGGAGCGCATCGAACGCGGCCTTGCACAACGCATCCGAGCGCTCAACCTGTTCATCGCCGACTGCTACGGCGACCAGCGCATCCTGAAAGAGAAGATCGTTCCCCGGGAGCTTGTGGAAAGTTCGAAGGGGTTTCTCAAACCGTGCGTGGGCCTACGCCCGCCGCGCGACGTGTGGTGCCATATCACTGGCACGGACCTCGTACGCGACGGCGAGGGGCAGTTCTTGGTGCTCGAAGACAATCTTCGCTGCCCGAGCGGCGTGTCCTACGTGCTCGAGAATCGCCAAATCATGAAGCAGACCTTCCCGAAGGTCTTCGAAGCTTCCCGCGTACGCCCGGTGGACACATACCCGTCCCGTCTCCTCGAGACCCTCGAGCGAGTCGCCCCACCGACGAAGGGCGCCCCCGTCGCCGCTCTGCTCACGCCGGGCGTGCACAACAGTGCCTATTTCGAGCACTCGTTCCTCGCGCAGAAGATGGGCATTGAGCTCGTGGAGGGTCGCGACCTCGTGGTCGAAGGTGGCCACGTGCACATGCGCACCACGCGCGGGCTCGAGCGAGTGGATGTCATCTACCGACGCATCGACGACACGTTCCTCGACCCGCTCGCGTTCCGGCCCGATTCGATGCTCGGCGTACCGGGCCTCATGGAGGTCTACGCGAAGGGAAACGTCACGCTCGCGAATGCGCCCGGCACGGGCATCGCCGACGACAAGGTCATCTACGCCTACGTGCCGAAGATGATCCGCTTCTATCTGAGCGAAGAGCCGATTCTCCCGAACGTTCCGACGTACGTATGCCACGAACCGAAGGACCTCGCGTACGTCCTTGAGCACCTGCCGGAGCTCGTGGTCAAAGCCGCGAACGAGAGCGGCGGCTACGGAATGCTCATCGGCCCCGCGAGCACCGCCGAGCAACGCGACTTGTTCGCGACGCGACTCCGCGCGGAACCTCGAAACTACATCGCGCAACCCACCCTCGCCCTCTCCCGCGTTCCAACGCTCATCGGCGACCATCTCGAGGGGCGGCATGTCGACCTTCGCCCCTACGTCCTCTATGGACAGGAAATCTTCGTGCTCCCGGGCGGCCTCACCCGTGTCGCCATCACCAAGGGCTCCCTCGTCGTGAACTCTTCCCAGGGCGGCGGGAGCAAGGATACGTGGGTGCTCCACGATCCCAGCTTGAATCCCGACTCCCACGCGGAGGAGGTTCGCTAGGCATGCTTTCCCGAGTCGCCGACGCCGTGTACTGGATGCACCGCTACGTGGAGCGGGCGGAAAACGTCGCGCGCTTCGTGGACGTGAACCTGCACCTCGCCCTCGACCTTTCTCCGGGCGAGCACGAGCAGTGGGAACCCATCGTCGCCACCACCAGCGACGACGCGTGGTTTGCCGAGGCGTATGGGAAGGCGACGCGGGAGAACGTGCTCCAGTTCCTCACGTTCGACACGCGGTATCCGAACTCAATCCTTTCGTGCTTCCGCGCGGCGCGCGAGAACGCGCGGAGCATCCGCGAAATCATCTCGTCCGAGATGTGGGAGTCCATCAACTCGGCGTACCTGATGCTCCGCGATGCGGCCGCCCATTCGGAGGAACGCCTGCGCGCCCCCCACGAGCTCTACGCGGCCGTGAAGCTCGCCTCTCAACAGCACATCGGCGTCACCTACGTGACGATGAGCCACAACGAGGCGTGGCACTTCGCGCGACTCGGGCGCCTCCTCGAGCGCGCGGACAAGACGTCGCGCATTCTCGACGTGAAGTACTTCCTGCTTTTGCCGGCGCCAAGCGACGTCGGCTCGCCCTACGACGAAATCCAGTGGAGTGCGCTCCTCAAGAGCGCGAGTGCCCTTGAGATGTACAGAAAGCGTTTTCGTCGAATCACGCCGTTCAAGGTAACGAGCTACCTGACACTCGATCGCGAGTTCCCCCGCTCGATGGCGTACTGCGTCCGCAAGGCGGAGCGGAGCCTCCACGCCATCACCGGGAGTGCGCTTGAAACGCATGCAACGCCCGCGGAAGAGCGCCTCGCCGCCCTCCGGAGCGAGCTCGAGGCGGAAGACGCTGACGACATCATCCAGCGCGGCTTGCACGAGTACCTCGACGCGTTCCAGTTGAAGATCAATGGCGTCGGCGACGCCATCTACGAGTCGTTCTTCCGCTAGACGGCCCCGGGGGCGGCCTGGATCGCCCGCGAGGACTCAACGCGTACGTCCACGGTGAGCGTTTCCATTCCGCCGCCCGTATAGACCGTGCCGCTCGTGGGCGTGGCGTCCACGTAGTTGCGCCCGGCCGCCACGCGAACGTGGTCGAGACCTGCGAGGCACCCGTTCGTCGGATCGAACCCGATCCAACCGTGCCAGGGCAGATACAATTCGGCCCACGCATGGGACGCCTGGCTCTGAATCTGGTTCGCGTGGTCGGCGCGGGTCCAGATGTAGCCAACGCGGTAGCGCGCGGGAATCGATAGGAGGCGCGCCAAGCAAATGAACAGGTTTGCGAAGTCCTGGCACACGCCCGTACGACCGACGTACACGTCGAACGCCGTCGTTGAGAGCGTCGTTGTGCCCCCCTGGTACTTGTAGTCGCGATAGATCGTGTTGTTGATGTCGAGCAGCGTCTGAATGAGATCAGAATCCTGCCGCTTCACAAACGAGAGCGCGTACTCGTAGAGCGCCGCGAGTTGCGACTCCGGGAGCTCGGGCGGAAGCAGGTACGGCATCATCATTTGGCGCTGCCAGGGCATCCAAACGAGCGGCAACGAGATACGCCGTTCCGGGGAAATCAGATTGTGCACCGACGGTGCGCGCACTCGCACGAGGGATCGCGCGAGAATGCGGTGCTCCGAATAGGGCTTCTCCACCTCGGTTCGCGTGGTGACGTTTCCAAAGACATCCTCGAACTCACGCCGAAGCGCTTCGATACCGATGGAGACGTCGTGCGAGAGCACCTCCTGGAGGCGATCGCTCACGGGCCGCAGGCGGTAGAGGTGCGTGCTGCGCTCAACGTGGTTCGTGTATCGATACACCGTCTCGTGAAGGACGCTTAGCACCGCCGAGTCGCCGCCCGTGTCCACCGCGGAAGGTAGCGAATACGGCACCGCCGGCGGATAGGACGGCGGCACGGACACGACGGGTGCCGTGGAAATCATGTTGGGGGGCACGGAGCGGAGCGGAGGCGTTTGCGCATCGGGCACGACGACCCGCGGCGTGCCCGCCTCCTCACCGAGAGAATCAAAAACAATGCTTCCGCGCCGAACGACGAGCATCTGCCCGCCTTCGAGTGCGCGCCATTCGGCCCCCGCCATGGGCACCGTCGAGAAAGCCAGCACGGTACGAAGCCGGTCGCTCGCGTCCACGAGGTCGACGACGATGTCGTCCGCGCGCAGTTCCGTCTCGTGGGGTGGCACGAGACGCGTCCAGTGGAGACCGTTGTAACGTTCGTCGTCGTGGTACGCGACGATGTCGGTGCCGTCGGTGAGCAGGAAGTTCGCCGTCCCTTGGACGTCGAGTTCCCGAAGCCATCCGAGCAGACGCTCCCAGCCGATGTCGGCGAGCTGCTTTGCGCCGACGCTGCGCGCGCGCTCCAGCAGCCAGCAGAACACCCGCTCACTATCGGTACGACCGATGGGGTCAAAGGCGCCATCGGGTGGCAGCGGGAGCGCCGTTTCGAAGTCGCCCGTAATGTCGCCGTTGTGCGCGAACACCCAATCGCGCCCTCCGAAGCTCCGCGAGAACGGCTGCGTGTCCTGCTCCTTCAGGGTTCGCGCCGCGCCGCGGAGGTGGCAGACGAACACCGTCGACTGGAAACGCTCCCACTCGCGGAGAACCTTCGTCATGGCGTTCTCGCCGATGGACGACGGGTCCTTCACCACGAGCGCCGCCCGCGAGGGGTCCGGGTACCACGAAAAGCCCCAGCCGTAGGAGGCGTCACGCAGCTCGGGCGTCGACAGGGCCCGCAGGGTGATCGACGGTGACGCGGCGCTGTCGAACGACAACGCCATGAGCCGCGTGAGCTGGTGTTCGCGGCGCAGTTCGTCCGGCGAGCTTGGCAGGGGCGGGAAATCGCCAGAATCAACCATGCGTACGCCATGTTAGAGGCGTGCGCGGCCGAAGCAAAGCGCGGAAATGCGACTTCGGTTGCCTTGGGGCGCCCGCGCCCTAGAGACTGGGGAGCGTTGCCCTACTCCGTGCGCATTGCTTTCGGCGTGCTCGTTGTGCTGGCGGTCCTCGGCGGGCTTGCCTGGTACGCACACCGCCGCGCCACCTTTGCGCTCCAGCTCGGACCGCGCGGCCGCCGCGCCTTCGCCGCCGTGCTCGCTCTTGGCATCGGCGCCATTGTGCTCGGCCGCATCGGGGCTCGCGTGCCCTGGCTCGAGCCCGTGTCGACGCCCCTCGGCCTCGCGGGTGCCATCGTCACCATGGCCCTCTTCCTGGCGTTCCCGCTGCTCGTCGGGGTCGACGCCTTGAGGCTCCTTGCACACACGGCGTGGAAGCCCGCGCCCGATGCACCGGACGAACCCGACCGCCGCACCTTCCTCGCCCGGAGCGCCCACGGGGTGGCGCTCGCGGCCGGCGGCGGAGTCGCCTCCTACGGCACGCTCTTCGGTCGCCACGACTACGCAATCGAGGAGGTCGAGGTTCGCCTCGCCAAGCTACCGCGGGAATTCGAAGGGCTCACGATCGTCCAGCTCTCGGACATTCACTTCGGCGCGTTCGTCGGCGACGCGGAGCGACGCTCTGCCGAAGCGCTCGTCCGCCGCGCACACCCAGACCTTGTCGTCCTCACGGGTGACCTGGTGGATCACGACGCGACCTACGCAGAAAGCGTCGGCAAACTCGTTCGCAACGTGAGTCCGCTCGCTCGCTTCGGCGTGGCGGTGATCCCTGGCAACCACGACTACTACGCCGGCGCCGAGGCGGTGATGGCCGCGGCATGCAAGGCCGGGGGCCACGTGCTCGAGAACGCATCGGTCGTCCTCCGCGACGGCCGCGCGACGGTCGGCCTCGTGGGCGTGGACGATCTCTGGGCGGAACGCCTCGGTCCGATGCACGGGCCCGACCTCGCCAAGGCAACCGCCGGGATACCCGAGGACGCCCCGAAGCTCCTCCTCTGCCACAACCCGGCATTCTTCCCCGACGCAGCGGGCCACGTGGACCTCCAGCTCTCGGGGCACACCCACGGGGGTCAGATCAGCCTCGGCTGGAACCCGGCGGAGCACATGCTGCCATTCGGCTACGTGGCGGGCCTCTACCATCGCGGAGCCGCTCAGCTCTACGTCAACCGAGGCTTCGGAACGGCCGGCCCCCCCTCGCGCATCGGCGTGCCACCCGAAGTGACACGCGTCGTCCTCGTGCGCGGATAGAACCGCCGCCCCGAACCGAAGGAACTACCGCGTGAGGACGATTCGCCACGCGCCGTGCTCACGCACGAGCCGAACGTCTGCCCGTTCCGTCGGCGTGTCACCCCGAACCGCGACAACGGCCGTATCGCCGCCGACGCGTTCTTTGTAGCCACTCGCCTTCGGTCGAAACCGCAGTCGAACACGCCCCTGCACGATCATCTCCCACGGCTCGAAGGCTCGGCCCGCGAGCCCGGAAGCGCGTTCCGCGCGCGCGACGAGGTCCGTGCGTGAGCGCTCGGCGAGGTACCCGTACGCCTCCTTGAGCGCGCCGTCGTCCCACTCGCTCCGCCGCACCGCGTCGACGAACGCGCGAACGACCTCCACGGGCGACTCCGATGCCTTCGGACGACCGCAGCCGGACAGCATGCAGGTCACGAGCAGGATCGCTACACACCCGGTCAATCGCATCGGGACCAACCCTGGCCGAAACGCCGCCGGGCGTCCACCGCACGGGCACGATCCACCGTTGACGCGAATACCTGCCCAACTAAGATGCGCGGCACATGCTTCCGCTCGACGAGAGTGACCCGACGCTTGGGCTTGTGCGGGCCATCGACGAGCATGGCGTCGCCGCGCGGCCGGTCGAACTCGACACGGACCTCCTCGTTCGCATGTACCGCGAAATGCGGCGCATCCGCATGATCGACGAGCGCATGCTCGCGCGGCAGCGACAGGGCAAGGTGGGCTTCTACGGAACCATCACGGGACAGGAGGCGGTCCCCATCGCCGCGGCACTCGCCATTGAACCACGCGACTGGGTGTTCCCCGCGCTTCGCGAGTCAGCGATGATGCTCGTGCGAGGCTTTCCCCTCGATCGGTGGCTCGCGCAGGTGTACGGCAATGCCGCCGACGTGCAGAAGGGCCGGCAGATGCCGAGCCACCAGTCGAGTCGATCCGTCAACCAGGTGTCGTGGTCGTCGTGCATCGGCCCACAGCTTCCGCATGCGGTGGGCGCGGCGTGGGCCGCGAAGCTCCGCGGCGACGACGTGGTCACCCTGGGATTCCTCGGTGACGGCGCCACGAGCCAAGGCGATTTTCACTGCGCGATGAATTTCGCCGGCGTGTTCAAGACGCCGTGCGTGCTCCTCTGCCAGAACAACCACTGGGCGATTTCCGTTTCTTCGGCCCAACAGACCGCCTCTGAAACGTTTGCCCTCAAAGCACATGCCTACGGCGTCCGTGGCATCCGCGTCGACGGCAATGACGCCGTGGCCGTATACGAAGTTACGCGCGCGGCCGTGGAACACGCCCGCCGCACGAGCGAACCGACGTTCATCGAGGCGGTCACGTATCGCATGGGCCCCCACAGCTCGAGCGACGACCCGACGCGCTACCAGGCCTCCGAGGACGTGACCGCTTGGAAGCTCCGGGACCCCATCACTCGCCTACGAACGTACCTCGTCGCGAAGGGCGCCCTCGACGACAGCGGGCTCAAGCAGATCGATCAAGGAATCGACACGGAGATCTCCGCGGCACTTCGGATGACCGAAGCCGCATCCGCGCCCGCACGCGCGTCGCTATTCGACGATGTTTTCGCCGCCCTGCCGTGGCACTTGCGGGAACAGCGCGCGGAACTCATGAAACACACCCCTCCCCGCGCCCACGGGCACGGCTGACCCTAGAGATTGATCGGGAAGGATCACGAAGAACCCATGGCAACGAAAACGTACGACCTTATCGTTATCGGCGGCGGCCCCGGCGGCTATGTGGCCGCCATCCGTGGCGCACAGCTCGGCCTCAAGACCCTCTGCGTGGAACGCGAGTACATGGGTGGCGTCTGTCTGAACTGGGGCTGCATCCCCTCGAAAGCGCTCATCGCCGCGAGCGGCCTCGTCGAGCGCATGCGCCACGCGGAAACCATGGGCATCACCGTGAAGGGCGTCGAAGTGGACGTGCCGAAGATGCAGGAGTGGAAGGCCGGCATCATCAAGAAGCTCACCGGTGGCGTGGCCTCGCTCGTGAAGGGCAATGGCGGCGAGATCCTGATGGGCGAAGCGAAGTTCACCGGCCCGAAGACGCTCTCGGTCAAGACCGCAAACGGCACGGAAACGGTCGAAGCCACGAAGGGCATCATCGTGGCCACCGGCGCGACGCCGATTCAAATCCCTGGGTTTACCCCCGACGGCAAGGTGATCATCTCCGCGCGTGAGGCCGTGAGCCTTCAGGCAGCGCCGAAGCGCATGGTGCTCATCGGTGGCGGCGTCATCGGCATGGAACTCGGCATGGTTTACCAGAAGCTCGGCACGAAGGTGACCGTCGTCGAGATGATGGACCAGCTCCTCCCGGGCACCGACAAGGACCTCGTGCGTGTCGTCGAGAAGCGCTTCACGAAGGCCGGCGGCGAGGTGCTCCTCAAGGCGAAGGCGGCCGGCTGCACGGTGAACGGCAGCGTGGCCACCGTAAAGGTCGAGCACGAAGGGCAGACCAAGAGCCTCGAGGCCGAGTGTGTTCTCGTCGCCGTGGGCTTCCGCCCGAACTCGGGTTCGCTCGGGCTCGACGCGGCCGGCGTCAAGACCGACCAACGCGGCCACGTCACCGTGAACTCGAGGTTCGAGTCGAACGTGAAGGGTGTCTACGCCATCGGTGACGTGTGCGGCCCGCCCTACCTCGCGCACAAGGCGTCGAAGGAAGGCGAAATCGCCGTCGAGATCATCGCGGGTCACAAATCCGAACGCGACTGGCGCGCCATGCCCGCCGCCATCTTCACCGATCCCGAGATTGCCACGGTGGGCATCTCCGAGGAGCAGGCGAAGAAGGAAGGCAAGAAGGTCCGCATCGGAAAGTTCCCGCTCTCGGTCTCGGGTCGTGCCATGTCCGTGGGCGAAACCGATGGCTTCATCAAGACCATCGTCGACGCCGACTCACACGAAGTGCTCGGCGTGGGCATCGTGGGCCACGAGGCGAGCGACCTCATCAGCGAATCGGCCCTCGCCCTCGAAATGTGCGCCTTCGCCGAAGACGTGGCCCTCACCATCCATCCGCACCCGACCCTCGGGGAAGGCGTGATGGAGTCGTTCAAGCACGCCCTCGGTGAGGCCGTGCACGTCATGAACCGGTAAGGTACTCAGCGTGCGTCACCCGTTCACGGTCGAGCACCTTGGCCGCCGTCGGTACGGCGAGGTGCATGAGCTCCAGAAGGAACTCGTGGAAAAGCGGACGGCGGGTGAAATCGGCGACACCGTGCTGCTGGTGGAACACGAACCCGTCATCACGCTCGGCCGCGCGGCCAAGACGCAGAACGTGCTCCTCTCCGAGGAGATGCTCCGCGCCCGCGGATTTGACGTGGAAGAGGTGGGCCGAGGCGGCGACGTGACGTACCACGGCCCTGGGCAAGTCGTGATGTATCCGATCCTCGACCTCAAGCCCGACCGGCAGGACGTGCGCAAGTACGTCTGGGCACTCGAGGAGACCATGATCCGCACCGCCGCCGACTACGGCCTCGAGGCGAAACGCATCGCCGGCCTGAACGGCGCATGGATCGGCGACCGCAAGGTGGGCGCCGTGGGCGTGCGCATCAGCCGCTGGGTCACGATGCACGGCATCGCCCTCAACGTGACCACGGAGCTGTCTCACTTTGACGTGATCGTCCCGTGCGGCATCCAGGACAAGACCGTCACCTCGCTCTCGAAGGAGCTCGGGCGCGAAGTGGCGTGGTCGGAAGTTGCCGAACGCTTGGTGACGCACCTCGGGGCGATCATGGACGCCCCGACACTCGAGGCGACCGCCACCACGGCCTAGGGCGGCGCGTCGCAGGTTGCGCCCGTGGCCGCTGTACCCATTCGTTACAGTGACCCGCGAGCTGGTGCCTGGCCCCACACGGAGGCAGCGCGAGTGACCGGTCGCCTCCGGTCGGTCACGCACATCGTCCCGGCGATCTCACGGAGAATTGGCCCATCCTGAAGACCCGCGGGGAGGCCTCGGGCTCGGCGCCCGAAGGCACGCGTCTTGCTCTACCCGCACCCGTGAATTCCTACGCCACAACCCTCGTGGTCGCGTTCAGCGCGGTGCTCGCATTCGTCGGCCTCGGCGGCGCGTTTGACGACGCCATCGCCGGCGGCTCCACCCCGACGGCCGCCGTCGTTCCCGCCATCGAAAACGGTTCCCGCGTGACGCCTTCGGGCGCCCTGGTCCCCGCCGTCTCAAGGCAGGCCGCCATCATCCCCGAGTTCCTCGCGGAGCCCGCCATCCTGCGTCGTCTCCTCACCAACGTGTCGTCCGAGGGGACGATGCCCGGCTCGGTCATGGCGGCCGTGGGCGGGAACTCCGAGTACCTGTACCACTGGTCCCGCGACGCCGCGATCACGATGCGAGAAGTCCTCGAGCGCGTCCGCCGGGGCGGTGACGCGGCCGAGGAAGCCAAACTCGTGGGCACCCTCGATGACTACTTTGACTTCAGCTGGCGTTCGGTGTTGTCGCCGACCGAGTCGGGACACGGCGAACCCAAGGTCACGCCCCGCGCGGAACCGTTCACCGAGGAGTGGGGCCGCCCCCAGAACGATGGTCCCGCACTCCGAGCGCTTCTCGGCGTCGACTACTACGAGTGGCTCCTCGATCACCCGAACGCGACCTCGCGCAATGCCCCCGGCGCAAATCAGCTGCGGTCGTCGCTTCTCCCGATGATCAAATCGGATCTCGACTACCTCGAGCTCAACTGGCGGGCACCGAGCTTCGACGTTTGGGAAGAAGTGCTCGCCGATCACTACTACACACGCGCCGTACAGGAGCGCGCCTTCCGCCGTGCGAGCGAGCTCGCCCAGCGCCTCGGCGATGCGACGTCGGAACAGCGATTCCGCTCAACGGCCGACGAGATTCGCACAAGCCTCCTCGGCTACTGGGACGAGCAGGAGGGCGTTCTTCGCACGCACCTTCCCGAGAGTTTTGTCCGGGGCAAGGACTACAAGGCGAGCGGCCTCGACACCACGGTGCTCATGGCGCGCATGCACACCGGCGCCGACGCGAAGGCGATTCTCGACGACCAGCTCCTTGCCACGGCCACTCGCCTCGAGGATGCGTTCCACGAACAGTACGCCGTAAACCACGTGGAGAAGGCCCCGCTGGTCGGGCGATACCCCGAAGATCGGTATACCGGTCTTCCGCACCAGGACCGGGAGGGCGGCGGGAACCCGTGGCTCATCACCACCAACGCGTTCGCAGAGCTCCACTACCGTGTGGCCGACGCCCTCGGCTCGGAAGGCGCGGTAACGTTCACGGATCGCAACGCGGCGTTCTACCTCACCGCCCTGGACTCGAAGCGCACTGCCCGCGGGCACGCCGCCCTCGAAGAGCTTGGCGACCTGCTTGGATTGCATGACGGCGAACGAACGCTGCGAACGGACAGCGATGCGTTCGAACGTCTCCAAAGCGCGCTCGTCGACCGTGGCGATTCGTTCCTTGAGCGCGTCCAGGAGAACATCACGGCGGAAGGTCGGCACACCGAACAGATCCACCGCGACACGGGCGCCCCCATCGGCGCAGAGCAGCTCACCTGGAACGAAGCTAGCCTCCTGAGCGCCTACCGCGCCCGCCGCGCGGCACTTCGCTAGGCCCTCCTACGCCGGCTGGCGCCACACGGAGCCCGGACAGAAGAAAGCCCCCGGGCCAACGGCCGCGGGGGCTTCTTCATGGTTCCACGTTACGAACGGCTCAGTTGCCGTACGAAACGAATTCCTTGTCGTTCTCGTACCACACCTTCGACGGGCCCTTCACGCCGGCGGCCTTCTGCGCCTTCTTGGTTTCCGGCGAGTTCAGGTACTTCTTGAGAACGTCGTGCGACTCCGCCTGGTACATGACGTACACCTTCGACGGCGCATCCACATCGCGGTGGATGCAGTAGCCCGCAATGCCCGCGGCCTTGCGCGCATCCGACTGCGCCTCGAACGCGGTCTTCCACGCGTCGAAGTCCTTCACCTCGATGGCCTGAACCACGTCGGGAAGCGACGTCTGCTCGGCGGTCGGCGGAGCCATGGCGAGCTCGACGTTCTCGAGGAACACCATCTCGGGCTTCCCCTTCACGCCCGCCGCCTTCATCGTTTCCTTGAGCTCCGGCGAACCCATGAACGCCTTCGCCTTCTCGATGTCGTTCGTAAGCGCGAACACCGTGACGTGATTCGGGCGCTGTGCGTCGACGGAGATGACGTGCGCGAGCACGCCCGCGTCCTTGCAGAGCCTGCCGATTCGAGTCGAACACGGCCTTCCACTTGTCGTAATCCGGAATGACGTGCATCACCGCCACGCCGTACTTCGGCGGCGGGGCGGTTCGGCCGCCTCGGTGGACGCCGCTTCGGTCTTGGCAGGTGCCTCGGCAATGGCTTCGGTCGACGCCGCGGTCTCTTCACCGCTCGTCGCCTCGGAACCGGCAACGTCCGAAGACGTCGATGACGATCCACAACCAAACGCCGCGACTGCGGCGATACAGCAAACCAGGTTCAGGGTCTTTTTCAGCATGCGTTTCCTCCTAATCAGAAACGAGTTGGCGCCGTCTTCACATGGGCGCCGGAGAACCGCAAGGGCCGCCCATCACAGACGCGGTGCGTCAGGCCGCTTCCGTACGGCAGCGGCGAAAATATCCGCCAACTCCGTGTAAAGCCGGTTTCCCTCGTCGACGGAGGCACGTTCAGGCCACCCGAAATAGGCGCGTGGGCCCCCGGCATCCTCGAACGTCCGCTTCCCTTCGCGAATGGCAACGGACAGGGACGCGAGGTTGTCCGCGAGCCCGACGCGAATCGCTTCGCGCACCCGTGTGCCGGGCGCAGCCATGACCAAGCTCGTCTCGTACTGCCCGGCGTGGCATGCGCCCGTTCGGAACTCGTCACCGAGGCGAAGCGCATGCGGCTTGCGTGTCACATCCGGAAACACAACCGTCGCGCCCACCGCCACGGCCTCGTCCGTCGCGGCGCGCAGCATGCCGAGGTTCGCGGGCTCGAGGTGGGCATTGCACACAACAATGCTTCGGAAGCCTCGACGGTGCGCCGCCACCAGAACGTCGCGCACGTAGGCGCGCACCGTGGGTTCCGGAAGAGAAAGCGTTCCGCCAAATCCGGCTGCGTACTCCGCCACCGAGTACGCGATGGGCGGCAACACCGTGGCCCGTACGCCTACCGAGGCAAGCTGCGCCACCGCCCGTGCCGCGGCCTCACGTGCGATGATCACGTCGGTGTCGAGCGGCAAGTGGGGCCCGTGGGCCTCCACCGCCCCCGTCGGGAGCAACGCGTGCGCGCCGGCCGCGACGAGTGACTCGGCCTCTTCGTACGTCAGGTCCGCGAAGTGCGCGCTCACTGGACGAGCTCCCGGCGCAACACCTTCGCCGCGATCATTCCTGGGCAGGGACAGGAACAAAGGCTATTTCCCGCGGATACTTGTACTTGGTGAGCCGCGCCCGGACGTGCGTTTGGATGCCCTCGGAGAGCGCCTCGTCGGCGTCGACCCCCTCACGCACGACCACGAAGGCCTTCGGGATCACGAGACCGGCCCCGTCGTCCACGCCCACCACCGCGCACTCCTTCACGGATGGATGGGTCGCGATGCAGTCCTCGATCTCGAGCGGTGAAACGAACATGCCTCGAACCTTGAGCATGTCGTCGTCACGGCCAGCGTAGTAGTAGTACCCCTCGGAATCGCGACGAAAGAGATCCGCAGTCACGACCCATTCACCGCGGAACACGTCTGCGCTCTTGCGCGGGTCCCCCCAGTAGCAGAGTGCGGACGAGTCACCGCGCACCCAAAGACGACCAATCTCGCCGTCGGGCACATCACCGCTGTCCGGACCGGCGATACGCGCGTCGTACCCATCGACCACGCGACCAAGGGAGCCAAGTTTCACATCGCCAAGGCGGTTCGAAATGTAGATGTGAAACATCTCCGCCGAGCCGATTCCATCGAGGATCTCGGCCGATGGCCAGCGCTCCTTCCAGCGCGCATAGAGTTCGGGTGGCAACGCTTCGCCGGCAGATAGGCACATTCGGACGGAAGACAGGTCCGCGTCGCGGTCCGAATCCACCATCTGACGAATCATGGCGGGCACGTTCGTGAGCACGGTGACGCCGAACCGTTCGATCTGGTCGAATAGAACATCCGGCGTCGGCTTGTCAGGGAACAAGACCGCCGTCCCACCGACGGCGAAGGGAAACATGAGATTTGTCCCGGTGGCGTATCCAAAGAACAGGCGCGACACGCTCACGAATACGTCGTCCTCGCGGAGCCCAAGCGTCCGCTTCGCGTATCGCTCCGTGTTCCAGGGAAAGTCGTGGTGAAAGTGGACGGCCCCCTTCGGCTTGCCCGTCGTTCCACTCGTGAAGAGCCACCCCGCGATGTCATCCCGCGACGTGTCGGCGTTCATCGTTTCATGCGAAGCGGCGGCAAGGGCAGCATCCCAAGCGATGGTCCCGGCGGGTGCTTCCCCGCCCACAACGAATCGAGCCCTGCATCTCGGATGACGCTCGAGCGCCGGGAGCAATCGATCGAGCGTCGAAGCGTGGGCGATCACCGCGCGGGCACGCGTGTACCCGAGCAGGTAGTCCATGTCCTCTTCGGTTGCGAGGGGGTTTCCCATGCAGAACGCGGCGCCGGCCTTGAGCGTGCCGAAGAACGCGTCGACGAACTCGATGCCATCGGGCAGGAAGAAGAGCACGCGATCTTCCACGTCGATGCCCCGATCCCCCAGGGCATGACGGGCTCGATTCGCGCGGTCCTGTACCTCTGCGTACGTAAACGACGCGTCACCGACGCGAACCGCCACGCGCGCGCCCTTCCCCTCGCGCACCCGCGCATCGAGGAAGTATTCCGCCATGTTGAATCGCTCGGGGAAGTCGACGATTCCCGGGTTCTCTGCCATCCGACAAGCTCCTTCGCGCGCACCCTACCCGAAGGCGCGGGCGGTGGAAAACCGCCGTGTGGATGGCCTTGCGCCGGGCCCTACTCGAGTTCGTTCGAGATGTAGAAGCCGACGCCGTGGTAGAGCTTGTTGTTCGTATTCGATCCGACGGCGAGCTCGAACGTGCTGTTCACGGTGTCATCGTCCAAGTTGCCGTATGCGCGGAACGTGTACACGACGTCATCGCTCGCCGAGTTCCCGCAGTTGCCGCCGTTGTCCGACACGATTTGGTAGGCGTAGTAGTGAGGGTCCACGACCGAAAATCCGAGGCTCGCGAACGACGAGTCGGTGAGGTAGTCGTAGGTATGCTTTGAGCCCGTGGGCGTTGCGTTTGGCAGCGGTCCCGCGCCCGTGATGACGCACGCACCCGCCGCAGTCGCGGTGATGCCCTTCGAACTTCGCTCCATTTCGTAGTAGCCGGACGCGCTCGTGAACATGAGGCTCAGGTTCGTGGTGGCTTCGCTCGTCTTCGAGCGTCGCACGTAACCGACGAACGCTGGGATCGCGATGGCGGCGAGAACGCCGATGATCGCCACCACAATCATGAGTTCGATGAGCGTAAACCCACTGCGAGAACGCGACCACCGCCACACCATCGACAAAGCCCTCCCCCGTTCGGACTTCAAGCGCTCAGTATCACCCAAAGCCGCAATCCACGTCGAGCTAGTGTCACGCCACTTGGGGCGTGCTATGCGCAATTCGTGCAGTTGCTCACGGGCTATCGACAGTTCTTCGCGGATCCGGCCTGGAAGACCAAGGCGCTCTGGGGCGCGCTCTTCGTCTTCAGCGCTTCGTGCATTCCGTTCCTCGGTCAGTTGATCCTCGCCGGGTGGGTGGCGATGGCCTTCCGGCGTGAGGCCCGGTCCCACCAGCCGACGCTCCCGGCTCGACTTGAATGGGACGCGAACTACCTGATGGCCCTCGGCCAAGAAGGGCTCAAGGTCACGCTCGCCGCCCTCGTTTGGTCGCTCGTGCCCGCGGTCATCGTGGGGGTGCTCTGCGTGATGAGCATCGTCGTTGCGCTCACGGGCACTGCCTTTTTGTCGAGCAACGTGGCGCAATTCGATGCCGACGAAGTCCTGCTTCTCTTTCTCTTCGTCATCGCTTCGATTGGGATCGTGCTCGCTCAAGTCGTCGCGGTCCCGGCTGTGATCCGGGTCTCACTCACCGGCCGGTTCGAGGACGCGCTCCGCTTTCACGAAAACCTCGACATGCTGCGCCGAGCGTTCGTGCCGATTCTCTTGGGGACGCTCGCGCTGATGCTCCTTGGCTTCGCGGCGACGCTCGTCGGCCTGCTTCTCTGCGGAATTGGCATCTACCCCGCCGCCGTGGTGGCCACCTACGCGCACGCGCATTTCCACCACGAGGTGTATCGCCACTACCTTGCCCACGGTGGCGCGCCGATCTCGGCGGTGCCGCCCGTCGCGGGGGCCTACGCCGACGGCGGCCCCATCGACGCACAGGTCTTCACCTAGCGCGCGACCTCACGGGGTCGGTGGCGAAGGCGGGGATGCCTCGTTCATGAGCTGATGCAGCATGGACTCCATGCGTTCGCGTTCCACCTCCGATCCGGCGCTCACGCGCCCATCGAGGGACCCCAGATCAACGCTTGAAAACGACACGTCGGCGGCAAATGCACGCCGCTGAAACTCGGAAGCAAAACGCACGATGAAGCTCTCTTCGTCTTCGAGTGCGGTCGATGCGTTGGATGCCAGCGTATTCGTGCCCGTCGCGGCCACCGTGGAGGCGGCGCCGGACTGCACCTTCGCGGGACGCCGCTCCACGTCGACACAGCGAAGCTGCTCGCGCCGTTCGTTCAGGAGACAGCCACGGAGCCCGCGTTTGCCCTGCGTGCGCACGAGGACCGTGAATCCAGGCTCATCCCGAAAACGTGGCGAGCGTTCAAGTGCAGCGCCCGCACGCTGCTCCATCGCGCTCGTCCCCGCGTCCACGCGCGCAGGGATCGAAACGCCCATGCGTCGCACGACACCACCATCAATCCCAAGGGCTTCCGCCCAGTTCTCGACCGCGGTCGCACGCTTGCCGAGCGCCTCCGCCGCCCGCGCCCGGACCGCGAGTGTCCGCGCGCGGAGGAGTGCTTCCGTTCTGGGAAGCCGCTTCATGGCCGAGTCCGCGAGTGCCATCGCGCGAACTTCATCGCCGCGTGCGAGCGCCACCTCGGCCTCGATGGCGTCGTATTCCGCCAAGTAGGGACTTCCCGGCCCGTCGTCACGCCGTGCCCGTCGGAGCGACTCGGCCACCACGCCGGGTCCGAGGACGTCCACCAAGTCGCCGAGGAGCCACACCGGTACGGGCTCGATGCCACCGCGCACGTGGACCCGGAGGGTGGACTTCAGGCGTTCCGCGTCGGCCATTGCGC
>JAWKRM010000009.1:0-126587 GCA_041389625.1 Polyangiales bacterium | reverse complement strand
GCGGGGGATGGCTCAGGGTCCAGGGAAGAAAAGAGGGGGTTGGGACGGCACCGGCCGCACGCTCGACTTAGCCGCGGCAGGCCGCGAGTTGAGCTTCGAGGCGCGCGCGCGCGATGTCACCGAGGTGCGACATGCCCTTGTCACGCATGGCACGGAGCTCCTGATCCGCGTCGCGGGCGTCTTCGCGGTTCCGCTTGGCAACTTCACTGCGGTGCGCCTCTCGCTTCGCGTCCGTGCCGTGGGACGCGGCCACGAATCCGAAGGTTGCCTGCTGCGCCGCGCCGCCCGCTTCGGACACCTTCGCCCACGCGCTCGCGGAGGAAGAGGCCGCCGTCGAGGCCGCAGCCTTCGTCGCCATCCGCATCGCCGCCGCCTGCGCCGCCGTGCCATCCGGCGACGTCCACGGCGACGACGCACCGCCGACATTCGTCAGTTCGGCATCCGCGTCGAGCGCCGCTCGGTCGGCGCCAGCGGCGCTGAGGGACGTTGCCGCACTGCCAATCTGACCGGCGGCCCCGCCGAGTCCGGCGAGCAGGGTGAAGGTCGCCTCGGACTCGAGTTCGTCGAGCTGCGCCTCGAAGGCGGCGTCCTCCGCGCGTCGGGCTTCACGTTCCGCCGAACGGGTCGCGTGACGCTGGTCTTCGAGGCTCGCGGTGGCGACCGCCAACGCGCCCTCCACGGAGCCGAGCGACTCAAGGGACGCGGCGGCCAAGGCGAGGGATTGGGCGGGGGAGTCTTGGATACGCATGGGTGTTCCTTTCGTCTCGGTCAGGCTGGGATGCGCACACAGGTCATGCGCGCTTCGTTTGTGGTTTCGCGGATTGCGGTGAATTGCGCAGCGATGCGCGCGAAGGACTGCATCGCGTCGCGAAGCTCCTCGGATTCCGTGTCGACTTTTTCGCGCGCCACCGTTCCGCGGTGCGCGGCACGCTTCGCGCTGATCTCGTGTCCCGTCTGAATCCGCCGCACCACTGCGGAGGCACCACGTTCAAGACCCGAGAGCCCCGTGGTGACCGCCCGCGTGACCTCCGCGGCCTTCTGCAGTCGGGCCGTGGCGTTTGCGGCGCGTCCGGCGGTGGACGCGGCGCCGCGTGCCCCGGCCTCGGCGGCGCCTTCGAGAAACCCCGACCCCGCCGAGAGGAGCGCGCCCGTGAGCTCGAGGGCGAGGGTGAACTTCGCGGCGTCCTTTGGGGAGAGGATCCCGAGCCCCACGGCGGCCTGCGCGATGGGCTTGGCGCCGAGCATGAGACCAAGCCCCGTGAGCGCGAGTGCGCCGGCCGTACCGCCCGTGAGGACCGCGGCTGCACCCGCGGCGATTCCCGCGACCGCCTTGAGAAGCCCTCCGAGCACCTTGCCAAGTCCTAGGAAACCGGAAGCTTGGTGCGCCTTCCGAATGGCGGCTCGGCGGGCCCGCTCCGCGCGCACGGCGGACTCCCTCTCGGACTTCACGGTGTTGACGCTCGTGGCCGACTGCGTTTCGCGCTGGTCGATGGTGAGGGCCTCAAGGAGCGCCATCGGGTCCGCCTTGAGGGCCGTAGAGAGATCCGCGAGGGCCTGCTCGACGGCGGCGGCGACTTCGGCTGGAACGCCCGCCGCCGCCGACTCCGCGGCCTGCACCGAAAGGTGAACGGCGCCGACGGTGCCGTTCGAGTTCGATTCGACACAGAGCGTGGCTTGCGCGCCGGTGCTCGATTCGGTCCGCGGGGCGTGGGGTCGAGTGGCTTCGATCATGGTCGTTCCTCCTGCGTTGCGTGAGTTGCCGTGGCTCAGCCGATGTTGCGGATGATGCTTTCCTGCGCCTCGTTGAGGGACTTGAGCAGGTTCGATCCAAGGGTGAGGATCTGCGTGCGCTGCTGCATGAGCGTCTGAAGCCGAACCATGTCGAGCTCGTTCCCGGAGTTGATCTGGGTGATCTCCTCCCGCTTCTTCGTGACCATGGTTTCAAGTTGACCCATGGTGATGGCGTGGAGCTTGACGACCTTGCCATCCACAATCTCGGTTCGCTGCTTGAGAGTGAAGTCATCCTGATCGAGGCCGACCTCCTTCATCGCATCGAGCGGAGACATCTTTTTGCCATCGATGGTGAGGGTTTCGGCGGATTTCAGTGAGGCATCGATGGTGATTTGCTTGGTGCTGCCCGCCTTGCCCTTGACCTGCATCTGCTGGAGAACTTCGATCTGCTTCGAGATCTCATTCGAGCGGTTTGTTCGGTCTTCGAGCGCATGCATTGCGTCGCTGATCTGACCATCGACGTCCGCCATCCGCTTTTGAAGCATGTAGAGGATGACGTCGATGGAAACGCCGGCGCTGTTCATCGCAGCCTGGAGTTCCGTGAAGGTCGTGGTCTCCGCAGGTGCGATGGAATCGGCGCCGGTGATGCGGGGGCCGCCGTAGCCGGGCGTGTTGCCGTTGAGGGGTTGAACAATGGGCTGCATGGGTCGGTACCTTTCGTGTTGTTTCGTTGAGTTCAGGCGCGGAGGGCGAATTGGGTTGGCGCCGGGACGACCCGGGCAATCGGGGTGGGTGGGGACACGGCGCACGCGTCGAGTCCCAGCGACTCGGCGCACCACGCCTCAAATGCCTCGGCCACGTCGGCCGGCGGCTCGTGGACGACGCCCTGCGCAAGGTCGAGGGCGTCGGCGAGCTCGCGGAGGGCGCGTGTGCCCTCCCGGCGCTCGCACTCGATGCGGCGCCGGAGGGTTTGAACGGCCGAGGTTCGGGCTTGGTGGGTGGGCGTGGGCGTGTCCATTTGAGGCGCTTATCGCCTCGGCACACGCCCAGTTGCGGCTGCCCTCTCCCCTTCGCTAGTTCGCGAAAATCGAAGCGATATCGGCTTCGACGCGCTCTTCGGTCGTCTTCTGGGCAATGGCGAGTTCGGTCACCACCAGGGACTGCGCGTGCTCGAGCAGACGCCGCTCGCCGAGACTCAGCTCCTTCGAACCCCGGATGCGGGAAAGGTCACGGAGCACCTTGGCCACCTCGAAGGGCGAACCGCTGTTAAGCATCTTGGTGTACTCGCGTTGGCGACGATTCCACGGCTGCGCCTTCACGGCGACGTCGGTGGCTTTGAGCACGTCGTACACGCGCTTCGCATCCTTGAGCGTGATAATCTTCCGGAGACCAATTCGCTCCGCCGCTTCCGTGGCCACGAGCACCTTGCTCGCCCGACCGCGATCCGTCGTTTCAAGGACGTAGAATTCCTTGTTCGACCCGCCGATGTCGCGGATCTCGATGTGCGTCACAACGCCCACTCCGTGGGATGGATGGACTGCTCTTTCTCCCACTTTAAACGTCATGCGGCCTTGTTAATCGCGTAGCACGGGGTCATTCGTCGGCAAGAAGGCCCACGAGATCCGACGTTTCCGCGGTGAACGCGGTGCGGAGCCCATCGGCCACTTTGTCGGACAACACCCGAGCCTCCAGTTCGATTCCACCTGGAGCGGATTGAACCTCGAGGGTTTCCGGCAGCCGTTCGAGGCCAAAGAGGCGCGCAAAGCTGCTCGATGCAACCGCCGCAACCAGCGCACGAAAGTTGTCCGGTGCCGTCCGCGGAAACGCACCGCGTAGCGTCACGTGGACGATCGCCTGCTCCCCGGCAGGCCGAAGTGTCACTCGCATCGAGCGCTCTTCGGCGAGCAAGAGTGCGATGGGCGCGTCTTCGGGCAGCGCCAAGGGTTCGGGCCACCAGACGGTGAACGGCGCCACCGACCCCGCGCCGCGCGCGGGCAGGTCCTCGGGGATGGCGCCCATGCACGCCGTGGATTCGGCCCCCTCGCGAAGTTCGAACTCCGTGCGGAGTAGATCGTAGAGGGGCGTTAGATCGCCCGAGCCGACGACGAGCGTGTGCTCTCGGATTGCCACGAGCTCGCGGGGCACCTTCCCGCTAAAGCCGCCGCGTCGAGTCACGGGCGCATCGGACGAACGTTCAACGTCCATGTGCGCTGCGCCCGCGCGCACCGCGTCCGCAGCGGCCCCGTCGAGCGTCACGAGGAGAAGCTCGCCCCCGTCGTAGGACGCCCACACAATCTCCTTGGCTTCGCCGAGGGCGAATCCGAAGCGCGCGCGTACCAGGGACTCGCGTCGCCGTGGCACGACCACGTCGAGCAGGGCGCGAAGCCCCGGATCGGCCATCACGGCGTCGGGTTCGAGGCGTGCGACGGTGGTCGCCCCGGTCGGGAGCGCGCAAAGCGCGTCGAACGGAGGAAGCGGTCGTGCGGCGTCGGTGTGCTGCGCACCACCGCATCCGGTGACCACGGCAAGGAACCACAGGGCGAGCATCGGGCCCGCCCTCCGCCACTCAACGCCGTCCTTCGAGCAGCACGGCTCCCGGACCCGCTTAAACACGGATGCGGCGACGCCGGATGAAGTTCCGGCATCGCCGCATGCGTGTTCGTGAGGTCCCAGACTAAGCTTGTGGGCGAGCGGCGTGCGCACCGCGCGAGCGCGCGGACTTGCCGTTCGACTCCTCGGAGACGTCGGCCGACTTTCCGTCCGACACCGGCTTTCCGTCCGATTTCGTGGCGTCGGACTCCGCAGTGGCCGAGCCGCCTGCGCGGCGGATGCCGTGGAGTTCGAGCACCTGGCGCTCGATGTCGGCGAGCATCTCGGGGTGCTCCTCGAGGAACTGCCGCGCGTTGTCGCGCCCTTGGCCGATGCGGTCACTCTTGTAGCTGTACCACGCACCCGACTTCTCCACGATGCGCGCTTCGCTCGCGAGGTCGAGCACATCGCCGCTGCGGCTCGCGCCCGTGCCGTAGAGGATGTCGAACTCGCAGTCGCGGAAGGGCGGAGCGAGCTTGTTCTTGACGACCTTGACGCGGGTGCGGTTGCCCACCGCCTGCTCGCCCACCTTGATGGTGCCGATGCGGCGGATGTCGAGGCGCTGCGATGCGTAGAACTTGAGGGCGTTGCCGCCGGTCGTGGTCTCGGGGCTGCCGAACATCACGCCGATCTTCATGCGGATCTGGTTGATGAAGAAGAGCGTCGTGTGGCTCTTGTGCACCGTCGCCGTGAGCTTGCGGAGGGCCTGGCTCATGAGGCGCGCCTGGAGGCCCACGTGGCTGTCGCCCATCTCGCCTTCGATTTCCGCCTTCGGAACGAGGGCGGCCACCGAGTCGACGACGATGAGGTCGACGGCGCCGGAACGCACGAGCGTGTCGGCGATCTCAAGGGCCTGCTCGCCATGGTCGGGCTGGCTCACGAGGAGCTCTTCGACGTTGACGCCGAGCTTCTTCGCGTAGGTTGGGTCGAGGGCGTGCTCCGCGTCGATGAACGCGGCAATGCCGCCGGCGCGCTGGCACTCGGCGATGGCGTGGAGGGTGAGCGTCGTCTTGCCGCTCGACTCGGGGCCGTAGATCTCGATGATGCGGCCGCGCGGGTAACCGCCCACGCCGAGCGCAATGTCGAGCGACAGGGCGCCCGAGGAGATGACGGGGACCTCGCGCGTCACCGGCTGGTCGCCGAGGCGCATGATCGAACCCTTGCCGTAGGCCTTCTCAATGTTGCCGAGGGCCAGTTCGAGGGCCTTGTCCTTGTTCGAGTCGCGGGATGTTTCGCGCGTTGCCATTCGAGCCTCCTTCACGTCTCCGCCACGTTGCGTGTGCGGCCTTTATCATCGAGCCCCGGGAAGCCCCTCGCCTTTCGAGGAAACCCACCAAAACGGGCTACTCACTTGTTCAGGAAAGGTGTTCTCGCAGTTCCGGTTTCGGAAAGCAAGAAAAACGCATCGCCTGTTCAGTGGTTTCTAATTAACGACGCAAATACGGATGTTTATGGCGCCGCGGGCTGCCCGTCACGGGCGGCACGCGCCACCAGCTCGAGGGCGATGTAGGAGGCCAAGGTCCGGACCCGCTCCCGATCGCCAGGAAGGCGCTTTCGGAGGGAAACGGCCCGCTCCGCGCCCTTCGTGGCGACCGCAAACCAAACGGTTCCCACGGGTTTTTCCTCGGTACCGCCGCCGGGACCGGCGATGCCCGTGACCGACACGGCCACGTCCGCGCCGCTGATTCGGAGTGCGCCCTCGGCCATGGCCTGCGCCACCTCTGCGCTCACGGCTCCGTGCGCGCGCAGGAGGTCCGTCGGGACGCCGAGCACCTGCTCCTTTGCGGCGTTCGCATAGCAAACGGCGTCGAGCAGGAGGTACTCGGAACTCCCGGGCACGCTCGTGACCAGCTCGCCGATCATTCCACCCGTACACGACTCGGCCACGGCGAGCGTGAGCCCCTTGTTGCGAAGGAGGCGCCCGACTGCGCCGGGGAACGTGTCGTCACGGTCACCGTACACGTGGTGACCAAGCTTGGCACGCACATCTTCCGTGGCACGCGCTGCGAGCGCTTCCGCTTCGGTGGCATCGGCGGCGCGGGCGAACACCTTCACCTCAATCTCGGGGAAGTGCGCGCGATAGCCGAGTGTGATGCCTGGATAGCGTGCCTCCACGTCGGTCAAGCGGTCCTGCACTTCGGATTCGGGCAAACCGAAGGTGCGCAGATGCACTTGGTAGGTGGTGCGCGTGATGCGCGGAAGGAGCCCGGGCACGACGCGGTCGGCGAACATCGCCTTCATTTCACGGGGTACGCCGGGCATGAAGAAGCACCGCGCTTGGCCGATCGTCACGGCAAACCCGGGGGCCGTGCCTTCGCTGTTCGGAAGCACTTCGGCCCCGGCGGGCACGTCCGCCTGGCGAACGTTGGACTCGGGCATGGGCCTGCCAAACTCGGCCCAACGGCGGCGGATGGACTCAAGCGTGGGCTCGTGGCGCTCCATGCCGACGCCGAGCACCCGCGCGACGCACTCCGCCGTGATGTCGTCGGTCGTGGGGCCGAGACCGCCGGTGACCACGAGCACTTCGAGTTCAGCGCCGAGCCGGTCGAGCGCCCGGACGATGCGCTCGGGGTGGTCGTCCACGGTGAGGTTCGAAACGACGTCGAGCCCTATGCCCGTGAGTTCGGCAGACAGCCACGAGGCATTGGTGTTGGTGAGCTCGCCGCGCGTGAGCTCGGTGCCGATGGAGAGCACGCCCGCCGTTTTCATGCGCACGGACGGTAGCGTCGGCCGACGGAAACGAAAAGGGCCGCCCCGAAGGACGGCCCTTTTCGTTGAACAGGTTCTTAGACCTTACTGGTCACAGACGTCGCCGTACTCGCGACCCGAGCAGGTGCCGTAGTCCTGGTAGCAGTTGTTTTCGCAGCGACAGGCGATGCATTCCTCGCTTGCACCGACGGGCGCCTGCGCGCAGGGCTCGAAGCACTTGGCGATGGCACATTCCGCCGTGGCGGCGAAGCAGCTCGCGCAATCTGCCGAGACCGCGTCGTTCGTCTTGTCGAGGAGGCAGGTCTGCACGTAGGCGCGGGCCGCGTCGCCCGTAAGGCCCATGCCGAGGGCCGCGGCCACGGCGCAATCCGTCGCCACGCCGGAGACCGACTTGTCGGCGCTGTCGCCGTAGTCTTCCACTTCCGAGCCGTACGGACCGATGGCGGTCGCGTCGCTCGTGTTCGTGCAGGCGTTGACCACGGGTTCAACGGACGCGTCGTCGCCGCTGTCGACTTCGCCGCCGTCCTTCGTGGACGCGTCATTGTTGCTGCCGCTGTCGCTGCCGCCGCTCGACGTCGTCGTCGCAGCCAACGAGGGTGATACCAAGCGCTGCAACGAGACCAAGCAGCACGAACGAACGATTGAACGAAACCATAGGAACCTCCAAAAAGGGCCGCAACGCTAGCGCCGGGCGACAACTTCAAGGCGAACAGTTGTGCAAGAAGCGCACAGGTGGTGCGCACTCAAGATCACTCGAAGTCGTACGAGAAGTCGGCGTAGATGCCGTGCATCTTCATGTCGTACTTCCCGGGGCCACCACAGAACTCGCACGTGCGCGAGCCGATGTCGGCGGCGGTCACCGTGGTGCTACCAAAGCGGTACGCGTACGCGAGGTTCGCCTTCCAGGGGCCGCCGTTGTAGCCCGCGCCCACGGTGATCGAGTGCGTCGGAGCGGGCGGCGTGCTGAACCCGGTCGGATAGGCCTTCGAGGACGTCGTGCCGTCGAAGATGTAGCCAATGCGCGTGGCTAGGACGCTCTCGGCGAGCCACCGGTACTCGAGGCCGGTGCGCAGGGTGATGGCGTTCTTCCAGTCGAAGACGCTCGAGAAGGACGCCTTCGAACCGTTGGCGATGCCGCCCGTGCAGTCGGGCTCCGTTCGGCGCGTCGCAGATCCCTTGAATATACGAAACGTCGTTTTGGCTATTGAAGCCGTATTCGAGGTTCACGGCGCCGCCGAGGCGGCCCCAATCGCCGCGCGTACCCACCACGAGGTGGCTCGGAAGGATGAACGTCGTCGACGCGTCACGAACGGGCGAGAAGAAGACAGTCGCCTTGTCCGCCGTGAGGTCGATGCTCGTCTTGTGACGGTACATCAGACCAAAGGAGAGCCGGCGGTAGGCCCACTCCGCGGCGGGCGTCTCCTCTTCGATGGCCTTCCACTGTGCGCCCAGGCGGAAGCTTGCGAAGTTGAGGCCCGTCACGCTGAGGTCGACGCTCGTCCCCGCGTCGCTCGCGATCTTCCGGTCGAGGCTCGCGTAGGTGACGCGGTAGCTCGCACCGAGATTGATGCCGTAGGGGAGGTTCACCGCCACGCCGGGCGCCGCCTCGATGAACACGAGCTTGGTCGAGTCCTCGAGGTTGTTGAGCACGCCGTTCGTCAGGTACTCACCGCCCGCCGAGGCGACCGGGTAAACGGCAACGCCGAGAACGACGTTTTCATGCACGCGGAACGCACCACCCGCGAGGAAGAACGGCGCGATGGTGAGCTCGGACGTCGGGTTTGGCTCATTGGTGCGGGTGAGCGTCGACGGGTTTGACTTGATCGTGCCGAGCACGAGCGAGAAATCCCCAAGCACGGAGATGTTCTTCACGTTCGCGAGGCCGGCGGGGTTATGGAAAAGGGCCGACGGGTCGTCGACGTAGCCCTGGGCCGTGCCGCCCATGCCCATGTGACGGGCCGAGTAGAGAATCGGCGTGTCGTAGCCGCCGGCGAAGGCCGTCGCGGAGACGGCGGAGACGAGTGCGAAGGTGAGGAAGGCGAGCCTTGTCTTCATGGGACCCCTGTCGATGCTGCGCGCGTTGGAATGGTGACGCGGCGTTCGGTGTTCCGGCTTTCGCCCCGCGCGAAGGCCCGGAAGGACGCGTGAGGTAGCACTTCACCATGCAATTTCAATCATGCCCAGCGGTGCCCGTGCGGCCGCCCTGGCCCTCGGCAAACGCCCATGTTATTCGGCGCCTTCCACGGAGGAGACCCCATGCGACGCGACATTCTGCGCATTTTCCCGCTGCTCTGCCTCACGGGCGGCCTGTGCCTCGCCCCCCGCACCGCCCTGGCGGGCGACGACGCGGCCAAGGCCACCCAGGCCGCCGCACCCACGAAGCCGAGCGCCCTCGAGAACCTCGAGGTCCAGGTCGAGACCCTCGACAACGGGCTCACGGTCGTGATGAACCCGGACCACTCGGTGCCCACGGTGGCCATCGCCGTTTATTACGACGTCGGTTCGCGGAACGAGGTGCGCGGTCGCTCGGGCTTCGCGCACCTGTTTGAGCACATGATGTTCCAGGGCTCGGCGAACGTGCCGAAGGGCGAGCACTTCCGGTTGGTGGAAAACCGCGGCGGCTCCATGAACGGCACCACGAACCACGACCGCACGAACTACTTCGAGACGATGCCTTCGAACGAGCTCGCCCTGGCGCTCTGGCTCGAGGCGGATCGGATGAAGTCCCTCGCCGTGACGCAGGAGAACTTCGAGAACCAGCGCCAGGTCGTCATGGAGGAGCGGCGCCAAAGCTACATGAACCGGCCGTATGCGCTGAGCTCGCTCCGTATCAACGAACTCGCCTTCGGCGACTATTGGCCCTACGCGCACTCAACCATCGGCGACATGAAGGACCTCGAGAACGCGCCGCTCTCGGCCGTGCAGGAGTTCTTCGCCACGTACTACACGCCGAAAAACGCCACGCTCAGCATCGCGGGCGATTTCGAGCCGAAGGCGGCGCTCGAGCTGGTCAAAAAATTCTTCGGCTCGATTCCGTCGCACGACGTGCCGAAGTTCGTCGACCCGGGCGTTGCGCCGCAGACGGCCGAACGAACGGAGTCGATGGTGGATCCGCTGGCGGATTTGCCCGCGTTCCACATCGCCTACGCCATTCCGCCGAACCGCACCCCCGACCACTACGCGCTCGAGATGCTCACGCTTGTGCTCGGCTACGGCGAGTCGTCGCGGCTCTATCAGAAGCTCGTGAAGAAGCTTGAGATTTGTCAGGACATCGACGTCGCCACGGACGACCGTCGCGGACCGGATCTCTTCTCCTTCTGGGCGGTGCTCGCCGACGGCAAGAAGGCGGAGGACGCGCGAAAGGTGATCTTCGAGGAACTCGACGCCATCGCGAAGTCGGGCGTCACGCCCCGGGAGCTCGAAAAGGCGAAGAACCAGATCGAATCGCTCTTCGTGTTCGGGCTCCAGTCGAACCTTTCGCGCGCGCGACAGCTCGCCGAATACCAAACCTACTGGGGCGACGCATCGCTCCTGCGTACGGAGCTCGCGAAGTACCGCTCCGTCACCAACGACGACATCAAACGCGTGACGTCCAAGTATTTCGCGCCCACGAACCGCACGGTGCTCGATGTCGTGCCCGCGTCCGCCGCCAAGGGAGGTGCCCAATGAACCGCTCAATGCTGACTGTTTTCCTTGCCTCGACCCTGGTGGGTTGCGGCGGCGGCTCGTCCGAGACCGCCTCCGGCACGACTGTCACCGCGTCGGCGGCGGATGGCTCGGCGTCGGAGAAGACCCGCGAAATGCCCCCCGCGTCCGCCGCGCCGAAGGACGTGCACTTTCCTCCCGTCGTCCGAGCCACGCTCCCGAACGGGCTCGAGGTGAACACGGTCACCATCGACACGCTCCCGATCGTCTACGCGGAGCTTGTGGTCCAAAGCGGCCGCACGACGGACCCGAAGGCGCTGCCCGGGCTCGCTCAAGTCACCGGTGACATGCTGACCGAGGGCACGCGAACGCGCACGGCCGCCCAGCTCGCCGACGAGATCGACTTCCTCGGGGCGCGCGTGACGAGCGGTACCTCGAGCGAGAACTCCTACGTGAGCGCACGTTCGTTGAAGCAGAACTTCGCGAAGGTTGCTGATCTCATGGCCGACGTGGCGCTCGCACCCGCCTTCCGTGACGACGAGCTCAAGAAGCTCAAGAAGCGCGAGACGGACCGCCTCACGATGATGGACAACGAACCGCGCTACCTCGCGAATCGCACCATCTACAAGGCGCTCTACGGCGAGCACCCGTACGCCGTGGTGGACACCACAAAGGACGCGCTCAAGAAGATGAAGCGCACGGACCTCGCCGCGTGGCACAGGTCGAACTTCGTGCCGTCGAACGCGCGGCTCTTCTTCGTGGGAGCCATCACGCCGGAGGAGGCGAAGGCGACGGCGGAGCGCGTGTTCGGGAAGTGGAAGGGCGCCGCCGTGACGAAGGCACCCTACCCGGCGACGCCGACCCGCGACGCGCGTGAGATCATCGTCGTCGACCGACCCGGCTCCGAGCAGTCGGTACTCTACGTCGGCAACCTCGCCCTCACGCGCTCGAACCCGGAGTACATCCCGCTCGTGGTGGCGAACCAGGTTCTCGGCGGCGGCGCCGCGTCGCGCCTGTTCATGGACCTTCGCGAAAAACGGAGCCTGAGCTACGGCGCGTACAGCGGCGTGCGCGAGAACGTGGACGTGGCGCCGTTCATCGCCATGGCCAACGTGCGAAACGCGGTCACGAAGGAAGCCGTGGCGGGCATGTTCGAGCACCTCGATCGCATCGTCACCGAGTCGGTGCCCGACGGGGAACTCACGGAAGCCAAGCGCAACATCACCGACAGCTTCCCGCTTCAGATTGAAACCGCGTCGAACGTGCTCGACATGGTGGCGGACCTACGCCTCTTCTCGCTCCCGGACAACTACTGGGACACGTACCGCTCGGAGATCTCGAAGGTGACACCCGCGGAGGCTCTCGCCGCGGCGAAGAAGTACATCCACCCGAACGCGGCCGTCATCGTGGTGGTCGGCAAGGCCGCCGACGTCATCGAGCCGCTCCGGGCCTACGGCAACGTCACCGTCGTCGACACCCGAGGCAACGTCACGAAGACCGTCGACGCGGCGAAGTAGGGCGTTTCCGGCCCCGTCTTCCCGGCGAAGGCGGGGCCCGGTGCCCGAAACGCGTGCGGCCACGCCGTGGGTGCTATGTTTGCGCCCTTATGTGCGGCATCGTCGGCTACGTCGGCGCGCAGAAATGCGCGCCCATTCTGCTCAACGGCCTCAAGCGCCTTGAATACCGCGGGTACGACTCCGCCGGTGTGGCGGTCCACGGTGCGAAGCACTTCGACGTCGTCCGGACCGTCGGCAAGCTTCGAAACCTGGAGTCCGCACTCGCGGAGAAGGACCTCGGCGGCACCGTGGGCATCGGGCACACGCGTTGGGCCACCCATGGCGCACCGTCCGAGGTGAATGCGCACCCGCATGTCGCGGGCGACATCGCCGTGGTGCACAACGGCATCATCGAAAACCACGTCGCACTCCGGAACGAGCTCACGAAACAGGGCCGGAAGATCGTCAGCGACACGGACACGGAGCTCGTCGCCCATTTGGTGGAGCTCGCGGTGCAGAAGGGCGCATCGCTCGAGGACGCGGTGCGCGCGACCCTCGGGCGCATGCAGGGCGCCTACGCCATCGCCGTCCTGTCGCTCAAGGAACCCGACCGTATCGTTGTGGCGAAGAACAGCTCGCCCCTCGTGCTCGGGCTCGGCGAGAACGAGACCTTCTGTGGAAGCGACATCCCGGCACTCCTTCCGTACACGCGCGACATGATCTTCCTCGAGGACGGAGAGATGGCGCTCCTCACCACGGGCGGGGTCACGATCACGGACCTCAAGGGCAAGGCCGTCGACCGCGCACCGAAGCGCATCGACTGGTCGCCCGTGATGGCGGAGAAGGCCGGCTACAAGCACTTCATGCTCAAGGAAATCTTCGAGCAACCGCGGGCCATGGAAGACACGCTCCGCGGGCGCCTTGATCGCGAGCGCGGCGACATCCAGAGCGGGGAAATCGGCCTTTCGGACACGGACGCAACGAACATTGAGCGCGTGTACTTCCTCGCATGTGGAACGAGCCATCACGCGGCCATGGTCGGTCGACACCTCGTGGAGCGGCTTGCAAAGGTTCCGGCGGTGGTGGAACTCGCGAGCGAGTTCCGGAATCGCGACACCGTCGTCGGCCCGAAGGATCTCATCATCGCCGTGAGCCAATCGGGCGAGACCATCGATACCCTCGCTGCGGCCAAGGAAGCGAAGGAACGCGGCGCCAAGGTGCTCGCCATCGCCAACGTCATCGGGAGCGCCATTCCGCGCATGGCGGACGCGACGTTCTACACGCACGCGGGTCCCGAGATCGGCGTCGCCTCCACCAAGTGCTTCACGACGCAGCTCGCCAACGTGACCATGCTCGCCATCTGGCTCGGCCGCCGACGCGGCACCCTCGACGAGAAGGCGACACGCGACCTCGTGGAGGGCCTCGCCCGTATCCCGTCGCAGATGAACGAAGTGCTCGTGGGCACGCGGCAGCTCGTCGCAAACCTTGCCCGACACTACAAGGAGGCGCGCGACGTGCTCTTCCTCGGGCGCGGGCTGAGCTTCCCCATCGCCCTCGAGGGCGCGCTCAAACTCAAGGAAATCTCCTATGTGCACGCGGAGGGCTACGCGGCGGGCGAAATGAAGCATGGCCCCATCGCGCTCATCGACGAAGACCTGCCGGTGATCGTCATCGCCCCGAAGGACGCCTCCTACGAGCGCACGCTCTCGAACCTCCAGGAGGCAAAGGCGCGCGACGCAAAGATCATTGCCATCGGAAACGAGGGCGACGAAGACCTCCGCACCGTGAGCCACGACCTCATCGAGGTCCCCTCCGTCGCCGAGGAACTCACGCCGTTGCTCACGGTGCTGCCAACGCAGCTCTATTCCTACTACGTGGCCGACTTCAAAGGCACCGACGTCGACCAACCGCGAAACCTCGCCAAGACGGTCACCGTCGAATAGACCGATGCTCCACGGCAAGCGCATCGCCGTCGTCGTGCCGGCGTACAACGAGGCCGAGCTCCTCGAGGGCACCGTCCGAACCGTGCCTTCGTACGTGGACGACATCATCGTCGTCGACGATGCGAGCATCGACGGCACGGAAATCATCACGTCGCGGCTGGCCCAGGGCGGCGTGCACGTGATTCGTCACGCCGAAAACCGCGGGGTGGGCGCCGCCCTCGTCACCGGGTTCACCCATGCGTTCGCCGCGGGCGCCGATGTGGTCGCGATCATGGCGGGCGACGGACAGATGCACCCGGACGACCTCCTCGCCGTCGCAGGTCCGGTGGCGCGCGACGATGCGGACTTCGCGAAGGGAAACCGCCTTGCCGATCCGCACGTTCGCCGGCTCATGCCCGCGACCCGCTGGATCGGAAACCGTGTGCTCTCCGCGTTCACGCGTTGGGCGACCGGGCTCCGCATCGACGATTCGCAGTGCGGCTACATCGCCGTGTCGAGGGACGGCGCAGCGCGACTCTCCCTCGGTTCGCTCTGGCCGCGCTACGGCTACCCGAACGATCTCCTCGCACGGGTCGCGGCGGCCCGGCTCCGCGTCGTCGAGTCGCGCGTGCGACCGGTGTACGGGACCGAAAAGAGTGGCGTTCGGCTGCACCATGCACTCTTCGTGGTGCCGTGGGTCATCTGGCGAAGCGCGCGTGCGCGGAGGCGTTCGCCCGGCGAGCGGTCGCTCACCGCAAGCGTCGCACGCAACTAGGGAGCGGCTCCCATGCGCATCGGCCTCCTCACCACGTCGTTCCCACGGCACGCAGGCGACGTGGCCGGCGCGTTCGTGCTCGACTACGCCCGGAGCCTCACCGCGCGTGGCCACGCCGTCGAGGTGCTCGCACCCGAACCCCTCGATCGCCCGGAGCCCCTCCATGCGGCGAACATCACCGTGAACTGGGTGCCGTACGTTCGACCGAGGGGGCTCGCGCGGGCGTTCCACGGCGCGGGCTTTCCCGACAACGCCATGCGTTCGCCGTTCGCTTGGCTCGGCGCCGCGTTTCCCGCCGCCGCCGTCATTCGTGGACGCACGCAGAGGGACCGCTGGGACGCGGTCGTGAGCCACTGGGCGTTCCCCATGGCCTTCGCCGGTCGCGCGCTCGCGGGCCATCGGCCGCACCTGACGGTGTTTCATTCGAGCGAGCTGACCGCGCTCGAGCGATCGCCCGCGCCGCGCGCCCTCGCCCGGGCCGTGTTCCACTCGGCGAGCACGTTTCAGTTCGTGAGCGAACATCTGGCGGAACGCTTCGCGGCGCTCCTTCCCCCCGCGCTTGCGCCGAACCTTCGGGGGCGCTCGTTTGTACAGCCGATGCCCGTGCCCGCGCTCCTGCCCGTGGAGCGGGAAACCGCCCGCGCGAACCTCGGCCTCGATCGACCCACGGTGCTTTCGATGGGCCGGCTCGTGCCCATGAAGCGCATCGACTTGCTCCTCCGGGCCGCGGCGGCGCTTGGTCCCGCACCCGTTGATGTCCTCGTCGCCGGAGATGGCCCCGAACGTGAAGCGCTCGAGCGACTGGCCAACGAGCTCGGCGTGTCTGCACGGTTTGTAGGGGTGCTACGCGGCGATGCGAAACGAGACGCGCTTGCTGCCGCGGACGCCTTCGTGAGCCTCTCGACGACCGCCGAGGAGGGTCGCACGGAAGGGCAGTCGGTCACGCTGCTCGAGGCCGTCGGCGCCGGACTGCCGGTGGTGACAACGGACGCGGGCGGCGTGCGCGACCTTTTCTGGCACGGCGGACACCTCTCCGTGGTGGACCCGACGGTCGCGGACGTCGCACGGGCGATTCGCCTCGCCCTGTCCGCGCGCGTCACCCGCGACGCTGCGCACGCTGCGTCGGCCCGGACAAACGCAGCCTACGGCTTCGACGCCCATGGGGCCGCCGTCGAGGCGCGCCTCCACGCGGCGCCCTAGAAGGCGGCGAAGCGTTCAGTTGGAAATGCGGCGCGTGCCCGCGGGCGGCGCGAATTTGAATCGCGCGTCGGTGACCTTCGGGTTCCAGGCAAGGTTCGAGAAATCGAACCGATTGCGGTTCCCCGCGGCGTCCACGATGAGCACGCGACGCACGACACCCGACGGCGCCCCTTCGTGCTTGAGCACGTAGAACAGGATGCGATCGTACTGCGGCGACGGCTCCTTCGGTCGAAGCTCAAGGACGTAGCCGTCGGCGTATCCCTGCTTCGCCGCATCGAGAAGGCGGAACGTAAACGAATCTTCGAGCTTGCCGGTGCCCGTGAGGAACGAGAATGCTTGAGGGAGCGACTCGGCCTTCATCTCGCGCTCGAAGAGCTGCGGCACTTCACCCGCGCCGCCCGGTTCGAACACGAGGAGCTTCGCGCCGTCGCTCACAATGATTTTGCCGTTTGGCTGCGCGTAGTCCCAGCGCATCTTCCCGGGTTTAACGAAGGCAACCTTCCCCTTGGAGCGGTCGTAGCGGTCGTAGAGCCGGTGGTAGTAGGTCTGAAAGAACGCTGCCTCAACGCCCGAAACCTGCTCGTAGAACGACTGAACCGCGGCGGCGACATCGCGTGCAGTCGGCGCCTTCGGTCCCTTGGGTGCGTCGGCGGCGGCGGGGATCGCGGACGCGAGGAGCATGGCAAAGGCGGTAAGAATGCGGGGGGTGCGCATGCGGAAAGGGACTTGCCCCTCCATGCGACTATTCACGTCGCCCATTTTCCGTTTCCTTTCCGGGCAGTTCCAAGTCGGCGAGCACGCGCTCCATGTTCCTGCGCCAATCGTCCGGGAGGATCTTCGTCGTGCCGCCGCCGAGTTCCCGTGCGAGGGCGAGATCGTGCCGCGCCTCGCGATCGCGCCCGAGGCGGTGCTCGGCCATGCCGCGCAGGTAGAAATAGCGGGCACGCGTGGGTCGATCCATGTCCGCCAAGTCGTCGGCCACGGCGTCGAGCCAGACGAGCGCGTTCTCGTACCGCGCCTGCTCGTAGGCATCCTGGGCGTTGCGCACATCATCTGCCACACCCCCACATGCAGCGGCAGCCAATCCCAACGCCAGCGTCATGGGGCCCCAGGTGCGCATCGCGGCGAGACGATAGCGGCCCCACGGGGCGGGTCAACTTGGGGGGAACCTTCGGGAATTCCGAGGCCCAAAAGGGTCGCGGCGCGGGGCCCCTGGGGGACGCCGCGCCGCGGGAACAAGCGAACCAATCGAGTGGTTCTTCGTAAGTGAGCCGGCAACCGCTTGCGGGCGGACCGGCGGAGGTCAGACTAAGTTTCGGAAGCTGAGATAAGCAAAACCGAGCGGTCGTCGCACACGATAAGCAGGGCACGAAGCGCGCGACGACCGCTCGGCAAGCAAGTTACGGAGCTCTCTGTTGCAACCCCGGTGCCACCGCGAGGAGGGCCTCGGGAGCCTAGAAAGAGCAATACTTCCCGCGGCTGTGGCGCTGAGCGACGGAACAAAATGGCTCGGTGCCTGACATGAATGTCATGTCCCCGTGCGGGCGATCACGGTTTGGACGGTGAGCGCGGAATCGCCCTGGGCCAGGCCGCGAGCAATACGGTCACACATCGCGTTCCTCCATCCAGGGCCACGCCCGCGCCCACGTCCGTAAAACGCGGGTCGAGGAGCGCCGCCGCGTGGGACGGGCTCGCCGCGAGGGATACGAGGGCTGCTTGAACGGAGCCGGCGCGCGCGACCGCCTCCCCGACGGAGCGGGCCTCAATGCCCGCGGCACGGAGACGCGCCTCCGGATCGCCGTCTTCCAAGCGGTGGGCCGCACGCTTGGCGCGGCAAACCTCTTCGGCGTGCTTGCGGGCCACGGCATCGAGCAACTGATTCGGACGTACGCCGCGGAGTCCCTCTTCCCCTCGCGTCTTCGCGAGCCACGTCATCACGCCCGCGCGATTGTCCTCCACACGTGGCGCGTCATCGGAGGCGTCGGCGGAGCCGCCACGCTCGGTGGCGGCAACGAACGCGTGGGGCTCGCCGACGTTGCGCTCGGCGAGCGGGCGCGGTCCCGTGGAGTCCTCGCCGACAAGCTGCACGACGAAGGGCGGGTCCACGTCATCCGGCACGGTCACCCACGCACCGCTCCGTGGAACCGACACGCGCACGAATTCGCCGGACGCACCGCGCACCACGAGCTCGGGGTGCGAAAATCCCTTCGCCAGCACAACGCGGAACCGGAGGTCGTGGGTCGGATCGCGCTCGAGACGTCCCGGTCGCTCCGCGGCAAGGACGACCGCCACACCGGCGCCGACGGCACGCCCGCAGGCGAAGGGAACCGTGCGCTCCGCCATGGTGGTTTGGAGCCATTCGCGCTCGCGACGCGCGACGTCGTCGTGGAGCCGCACACCGTGCACAAGAACGGCATCGTTGCCCGCCGCGCGCACCGCCTCACGAAGCCGCGCCGGCGTGAGTGGCTCACCCGAGAGGACGAGCTCCGCGGCGGCCTCGGCGAGTTCCGGGTCGTCGTCACACACCGCTTCCGCCATCGCGACGTGGACCGGCGCGACAACGGCGATGATGGCAACCGCTGCAACGCCGAGCGCAAGGTTGCGCGGGGCGACGACGACGGAACGGAGGCGCGAACGCATAGGCCGAGCCTAGGTCGAGGTCGGACGCGCCCGCCACATTCCGGCGGAAGGGCCCCCGCACCCCGCACGAGCCCACGGGATTTCGCGGCACGAAACGCCGTCGGCGGAGCCCCAGGGTGGAGGGGTCTGCCTCAGGTGCGGTAGTCGGCGTTGACGTTCACGTACCCGTGCCCGACGTCGCAGGTGAGGTAGTGGCCGCGCCCTTTTCCGGCACCGAGGTCGATCTCGATCGTGTACGTCCCGCGACGCATGACCTTGGCGACACGCGCTTCACTCGCCGCGCCGAGGCCAAGACCACGCCGAACCAGCGGCACACCACCCACGCGGATGCCCGCACGCGCCGGGTCAAATGGAACCCCCGCGCGCCCGGCGGCGGCGAGCAAACGCCCCCAGTTCGGGTCCTTGCCGTAGAGCGCGGTCTTGACGAGGAGTGAACCCGCCACGGTGGAGGCCACCTTCGTGGCGGCAGCGTCGCTGGGAGCGCCGATCACCTCAATGCGCACCGCGTGCTCCGCGCCCTCGCCGTCCGCGACGATCATGGCGCCAACTTCGCCGAGCACGTCGACGAGGGCCGAAGCGAACGAGCGGGCCCGCTCCGAGCGTGCGCCGACGGTCCCCCCCGCCTCGCCGGAGGCCAGTGCGACAATCGTGTCGTTGGTGCTGGTGTCGCCGTCCACACTAAGCGAGTTGAACGTCTCGTCCACGGCGCCACGGAGCATCCGGCCGAGGAGGCTGTGCGAGATGGAGGCGTCGGTCGCGACAAAGCCGAGCGTGGTGGCCATGTCGGGGTGAATCATCCCCGCGCCCTTGGCCACGGCGACCACCGTGACGCGCGATGCGCCCTTGCCAAAGCGCGCGACGGCCACCTTCGGGCCCTTGTCGGTCGTGAGAATGGCGCGACTAAAATCGCCAAGCCCCTCGGGGGACGCGGCACGCACAAGGGCGGGGACGTGTTCAACAATGCGATCGGCGGGGAGCAGATGACCGATCACGCCGGTCGATGCGGGAAACACGTGCCGCTCGTCGAGCTGTAGCGCCTTCGCCACGGCCTTCGTGGTGCGCAGACAGGCACGGTGACCCGGCCCCCCGGTACAGGCATTCGCGTTGCCGCTGTTGACGAGCACCGCGCCGATGCGCCCTCCCCGCACACGCTCGCTGGCCACTTCCACGGGCGCAGCGCGCACCACGTTTCGCGTGAAGACCGCGGCCGCGGAGACGGGGCCGTCCGCCACGATCAAACCGAGATCGGGTTTGCCGTTCGACTTGATGCCTGCGCGAATGCCTGACCAGCGAAATCCTGGAACAACGGGGTGGGCCATGGACGACGGAGGATCCCGGGACGCACGCGTGGCGTCAACCGGGAAGCCACCGACGTGACCGGCCAGGCTGAAGGATCGAGGCCTAGAAGCCGAGGTACTCGAGCAGCGGCGACGTCGCGTACGCGAAGGTCAGGCACATCTCATCGGACGTGCCCTCACCCCAGTTCGTCACCGTGTTGGTGCCCGTGGAGTTGAAGGTGCACGTGATGTCGAACGCTCGGTTCGTGCCCGTGGAGGGCATGACGAATGGCTCGTCGTACCACCAGCCCTCTTGCCAGTTGAAGTCCCACTTGTGAACGTCCACAAGGCATTCCTCACCGGTCTCGGTGCTCTCGAAGGTGACCTTCAACTTGGTGCCCTTCTGGTGCATGTGCGGGAAGACGCCGTGGATCGTGAGCGGAATCGGAATCTCGACGTTCGGGATCGGAAGGTGACCCGCTTCATACGTGGAGCCCGGAAGCTCCACTTCCTCTTCCATCTGCGGCTGAATGTCGATCTGGCTGTTGAGGAGCGGAACGTAGATCGCGGGCTCGGTTACCGAATCGGCGAGCTTCATGCGAATCGTCGTGCGATCCGTACCCGGCCCGTTGGCCAAGTTGTAGTGCATCTGCATGACGAGCATCGCGTTCTGCGGAATCTTGATGCCCGTACCCGCGGGCATGTCCGTTCGGCCGCTGCCCGGCGCCCAGAGCACGACGGGCATCGGGTTGCCCGGCGACGCGGAACCGTAGCAGGGGTAGCCCGGGGTTTCGTCCTTGGCGTCTTCCTGGGTGACCCAACTCTTCTGATCGTCGGCGATCATGTAGAGGATCATGTGGTGGGCGATCTGGCGGTTGCCCGGCACGACCTCGTACGCCGTCATGTACTTGTCCGAAGCCTGGTTCCAGGCGATGGGGAAACAGCGGTAATCGTCGCTGACGTCACCGTTCGCCATGTAGTCGATGCCCGTGTCGGTTTCGACGTCCGGGTCCTTGAGTTCAGCACCCGCGGGCAAGCCTGGGAGCTCCTTCTCGACGCCCTCGGGCGCGCCCGCGTCGACCCACTCGCCGATGTCTTCGATCTGATCGTCGCTGAGCCAGCGCGCGTTCGAATAGGTGCGGCAGGACCCGTCGTTGTTCACGGGCATGGGCGGCATGGTGCGCGCCTCCGTCGTCGACTTGATGAGCGCACGCCACTGATACGCGCTCTCGTAGTTGATCTCGAACGGCGCGATGCCGCCATCCTGGTGACAACCACCGCAATGCTCGATGAGCATCGGCCCGATGTCGCCGTACCAAGAATGGACGCCGTTGTCGCTACCGTCGCTGCCGTTCGGGCCACCGTCTTTCCCAGGACCGGACGGTGAACCCGAGTCGTCGCACGCGGCAACGAAGGCAAGCAGGGCAAGGAATGGGACTGCTGAACGATGAAGCGAAGGAACGCGCGCAATCATGCGCAACGTTGTACGTGGAATGCTTAGCGCCGGGAAGGCGCAAATGTATGACAGCACCTACTCGGGCGAATCGCTCGCGCCCTGCGCGGCCCGATCCTCACGGAAGTGGCAGTTCTTGTACTTCTTACCGCTTCCACACCAGCACGGGTCGTTCCGACCGACCTTGGGCTTCTCGCGCTTAACGGTCTGCGCGGGTGCCACCTGGGGCGCCATCTCCGGCCCGCGACGCGAAGCGACCTGACGGCGCTGCCGACGGTTCAAGATCGGGGAATCACCGTCGGGACCGCCCGCCGGTGCGCCACTCGACCGCGCGCCGCCGCCCGCCTGCGCGTCGGCGTGGAGCCCGCGCATGCCTCGCGCACGTTCCTCGGCGACGCGGCGACGGGCCTCTTCCTGTTTGGCGAGGTCTTCCTCCGTGACGCGCTGGGCCCGGAACATGACCTGGAGCACGGTCATCTTCACCGCCTCCATCATCTTCTGGAACATGTCGAACCCTTCGCGCTTGTACTCGCGCTTCGGGTCCCGCTGTCCGTAGCCGCGCAGGCCGATGCCGTCGCGGAGGTTGTCCATGGCCTGGAGGTGCTCGATCCACTCGCGATCGATCTCCTGCATGAACACGTTGCGGAACAGCCGCAGATAGCCCTCGGACCCAAACTCCTCGAACTTCTTCCCGAGGACCGCTTCGGCGTCCTGGTAGAGCTTCTGTGCCACGTCGCGTTGGTCGCCAACGCTCTCGAATCCGCTCGCCGCCATGCCGAAGGCCTCTTCGTAGGCGCGCTTGAGTCCGTCCGTGTCCCAATCTTCGTGGTGCTTGCCGGACGGGCAATGTTGCTCAACGAGGTTGCCGACGAACTCGTCGACGAGGTCATAGAGGCGCTCACGCTGCTCGGTGAGCGACAGGCCCACGGCCGCCTTCAAGAACTCGAATGCACGCGCGGGGTCGCCCTGGAGCTTCGAGAGGGAGACCTGGCATCCAAACCAGAGGTACACGTCCCGTTCGCACGCCTCCGGCCGGAAGCTGCCGAGGCTCCCGATGGCGCGCTCGCGGTAGGTCGCTCGCTCCGCCTCGATGCGCGTCTTTTCTTCTTCGGTCGCGTCACGCGGCACCAGCGGCGAAGCATGGTGGCGGAGCATCTGCTCGAGGATGGGCACCGCTCGCGCCGTAAGCTCAGGATCGGCCTCGGACACGATGAGCGTCGGCTTTTGGCCCTTTTTCTTCTGCTCTTCGTTTGGCACCGAACGGTACTCGCCCGTGAGCACCTGGCGGCGGAGCGCGTAGATGCTCTTCCGCTGCTGGTTCATCACGTCGTCGTAGTCGAGGAGGTTTTTGCGGATGTCGAAGTTGCGCTCTTCGACCTTCTTCTGCGCGTTCTCCACGGCGCGCGTCACCCACTTGTGCTCGATGGGGATGTCCTCCTCCATGCCGAGCCGATCCATCATGGTCTGCACGCGTTCGCCCGCGAAGATGCGCATGAGGTCGTCTTCGAGCGAGAGGTAGAAGCGCGATGCGCCCACGTCGCCCTGACGACCGCTGCGGCCGCGGAGCTGGTTGTCGACGCGGCGGGAGTCGTGGCGCTCCGTGCCGAGGATGAAGAGACCGCCGGCGCCGAGGACCTCTTCTTTTTCGCGCTTGCAGATGTCGACGTACTTCTTGGTCGCCGCTTGGATCTTTTCCTCAAGCGCTTCCGGCGTCATCGGAAGTTCGCCTTCCGACGCGGTATTCGGGTCCGTGAGCGCGTGGAAGACCTCGGGGCCCACCTCGTCCATGACCTCGGTACGAGCGATCATCTCGGCGTTGCCGCCAAGGAGAATGTCGGTTCCGCGACCGGCCATGTTCGTGGCCACGGTGACCGCGCCCTTTCGGCCCGCCTGCGCGACGACATACGCCTCGCGTTCGTGCTGCTTGGCGTTGAGCACGTTGACCGGAATGTTGCGGCGTTCGAGCACGCGGGAGAGCGCCTCGGACTTCTCGACGCTCGTGGTGCCCACGAGCACGGGCTGCCCCGCCTTGTTGCGCTCCGTGATTTCGTCGGCGATGGCGTTGAACTTCGCCTTCTCCGACTTGTAGACGAGGTCGTCGTAGTCGATGCGGGAGATGGGCTTGTTCGTCGGGATGACGACGACGTCGAGGTTATAGATCTTGTGGAACTCGCTCGCCTCGGTGTCGGCGGTACCGGTCATGCCGGCGAGCTTTCCGTAGAGGCGGAAGAGGTTCTGGAACGAAATGGTCGCGAGGGTGATGTTCTCCTCGCGGATGGGGACGTGTTCCTTCGCCTCGACGGCTTGGTGAAGGCCGTCCGACCAACGGCGCCCCGAAAGCGTGCGGCCCGTGAACTCGTCGATGATGAGAACTTCGCCCGCCGCGGTCACCATGTAGTGCTGGTCGCGCTTGTAGAGCGTGTGCGCGCGCAGGCACTGCTGAAGGATGTGAAGCGACTGGAGGTTGACGGGGTCGTAGAGGTTTTCCCCTTCGATGAGGCCGCGCTCCACGAGCATCTTCTGTGAAAGCTCGATGCCGTCCTCGGTGAGGGTCACCTGGCGGGCTTTTTCGTCGAGTTCGTAGTGTTCGTCCTTCAAGAGCCGCGGAAGGATCGCGTCGATCTGCGTGTATTTCTCGCTGGCCGTTTCGCCCGGGCCGCTGATGATGAGCGGCGTACGCGCTTCGTCGACGAGGATGGAGTCGACTTCGTCCACGATCGCGAAGTGCAGGTCGCGCTGCGCGTAGTCGTAGATGCTGAACTTCATGTTGTCGCGCAGGTAGTCGAAGCCGAACTCGTTGTTCTGCCCGTACGTGATGTCACAACGGTACGCGCGCTTCTTTTCCGCGTTGTTCTGACGCGGGTGAATGACGCCCGTCGTGAGCCCGAGGAACCCGTAGACGCGCCCCATCCAGTCCGCGTCGCGGGTGGCGAGGTAGTCGTTCACGGTGACGAGGTGCACGCCCTTGCCAGCGAGCGCATTCAGATAGACCGGAAGCGTGGCGACGAGCGTCTTGCCTTCGCCCGTCTTCATTTCGGCGATCTTGCCCTCATGGAGCACGATGCCGCCGATGAGCTGCACATCGTAGTGCCGCATGTTGAGCGCGCGGCGGCCCGCTTCGCGGCAGGTGGCAAAGGCGGGAATCAGGAAATCATCCACGGAGGCACCGTTGTCGATGCGCTGGCGGAAGTCGGCCGTGCGGCGACGGAGGTCCTCGTCCGAGAGGCCGCGCATTTCGGTCTCAAGCGCGTTGATGGCAGAAACCATGGGCCGCAGGCGCTTGAGCTCGCGGTCGTGCTTTGTGCCGAAAATCTTTTTGGCGAGCGGGCCCAGCATGACGGAGGCGGGAATCTAGACACGCCCCCCGCCGGGCGCAACACGTGTCGCCGGGGGCGGGGTGCGGATTTCCTACGATGCGGCGGCTTTCACGGCAGAACGGCGCCCTGCAACATCACCAAGATCGCGCCAACGGCGAACCCGAGGACGACCGCGAAGAGCACGACGACGAGTGAAAGCACCGCAAGGACCCGGTGGCGTGCCGAGGTCACCGGCGCGGGTGAATTCGAAGCGTCGGCGGCGCGTTCAAGGAGCGAACGTGCCTCACGACTCGCGCGCAAGCTCCGCGCGACGATCACCAGGCACGCGAGGATGGCCCCGAGGACGTAGACCAGAAACGCCGCCGTGCGCACCGCCTCGTGCCGTTCGCGCACACGTTCCGCCGCCTGCGCATAGCTGCCAACGCCTTCCGGCAGCGGCAGCACATCCACCGTGGAGTCGAGGCGATCGAACCACACGTCCAAGGGTGCGTCGAGCTCGTGGGGCACCACGGCACGAAGGGACATTTCCGCGTCAAACACCTCCGCGCTCACCTGAACGGTCAGGTCACGCGTGTCCGCCTTAACGGCGAGCGGAGCGCATGTCGCAGGGTCCACGACGATCGAGGACGCGTCACGCCAATGCCCTGCCTCGAAGATGTCGACGACGACGGCCTTTCCCCGCAGCGCGGCCGGGAAGCGGAGGCACGGCGCCGCGTCCGCCCCCGCCGCGACGACGAACGGGATACCGCCGGGAACCACCGCGAGGCGCATCACGCGCGTCGCAACGAGTGTGTCGCCTAGAAATACGCGCGCCTCGACCTCGGCCTCGGGGCCGTAGAGCCGCGCATGAAGGAGCGCGAGGGGCGCCGAACCGTCGACCTCCGCACGGGCGAGTGGTCCGAGCATGTGACGGACCGGCGCGGCCTCGGGCGGGGCGCCAAGTGGGTCGAGCCCCATGCGCGGGACGAGTTCGACCCGCGACTTCGGGTCGCTGCTAAGGGCGAACACGTCGCACTCGAGGTCTGGAATACACCCGCCGTGGAGCATCGCGATGCGAACTCCGCCGTGCCATGTGGGTGATACGCGTTCCATGGGAAACCGTTCGACCCGTTGAAGCGCGAGGGACTTGCGCGGCACGGGCAGCACGGCCGGCGCATTCGCCCGCACCTCGAGGGGGACGACGACACGCGCCCGCGTCCGTTCAATCTCCGCGGTCGCTGCGAGCGTGAGCGCCCCCCGCACGTCGGTTGGCACCTCCAAGTGCCCTTCGGCGCCATCCACCCGGGATGCGGTGAGCGTGGTGCGCGCGCGCGACGTGCCACCCGGATCACGGAGTTCGACCTCGACGCGAGCCCTGTGCGTTTCAACGTTGCCGGGTGTATCGAGGCCGGTGAGTGAAAGGGCGCGCAGCCCGATCCGCGCCCCGGGCTCGACACCGGACGGCGCCCGCAGCTTGAGGTCCACCCCCTCGGGCGGCGCACCCGCGACGAAGAGCGCGTACGTCGCCAGGCAGACGGCCACGGGCACGACCACGATGACGAGGCGCTCCGTCCATGGTCGCGACGTCATCTCCGCCGCGTCCACGTCCTCCCCATCCTTCGGTTTTTCCGCCACGCTCGACAACCCCAACAGCGTACTTTAGAAACACTCCCCGAGACGGTTTCCCGATGGTTGGCCAACCCAGTGCGACCGATGCGCTTCGCAAGCGCCTTGAAGGCTACATGGCCGATCTCGGGCTGCGCTCGACTGCGCAGCGGCGCCTGGTCACCGACACGTTTTTCGAGTCCCACGGGCACCTGTCCATCGAGGACCTGTTGAGCCTTGTTCGCCGCGAGGACCCAAAGGTGGGCTACGCCACCGTCTACCGCACGCTCAAGCTGCTCAAGGACAGTGGCGTCGCCTACGAGCGGCACTTCGGCGACGGCATCTCTCGCTATGAAGTCGCCCACGAGGACGAGCACCACGACCACCTCATCTGCACCACCTGCGGCAAGATCGTCGAGTTCGAGAACGACGAGATCGAGCGCCTGCAGGAAGAGGTCGCCGCGCGCCAAGGCTTCCGCATCACGCGCCACAAGCTTGAACTTTACGGCGAGTGCCAGCGCACGAACTGCCCCGACAAGCCCTAGCGTTCACGCGACACGGGAACGCGCTTAAATGCATTCGGGGCCCGCCGGCCGCGCCGCTCTCGCAGCGCAGTCCAACGGACCCCGAATCCATCACGGAGTGTGCGTGCTAGAACTGCTGTTCCTGCGTGTAGCGCGACGCACGAATGACAACTTCGTGCGCACCGCCCCCCGCCGTCGGGAATCGAACCGTCAGCGTGTCATTCTCGGGGTCCTGATCGCCCATCGTGTTGACACAGTACTGGGCGGCGTAGCGCGGACCGTCCTCGACTCCCTGCTCACCTTCCACCAGTTCGATGAAGTAGAGCGTGCCGTTTTCCGTGCCCCAATGCCCGGTGTACTCCGGGAAGGGGAAGGAACTCTCCGTGCTGGCGGAGTTGTCGCACATTGCACCGTTCGGCTCGTACGCCTCTGGGCAGGTGCTGTTCTCGAAGCACGTGTTCGGAACGTTGTAGTAGACCTGATAGCCGAAACCGCCGCTCCAGAAACCAGCCTGGTCGTCCCCCGGACTGAATGGCGGAAGGAACGAGAAGTAGCCGCCGGTCTCGAATTCACCGGTTCCGGTGACGCCGGTGCAGCCCTCCGGGAGGTCGCCCACGAGCGAGCTCACGGAAAACGTCGCGCAAACGTCCTCGTCGATCTGCCAGTCGCCGGTCACATCGCCGCCGCAGGCGTCGAAATCCTGATCGCACGCGCCACCGAACAACTCACCGTCGCGCAACACGACTGCGAACTTCGTGAAGTGCGTTGTCCACGAGGTGACGGTGGTTCCGTTCACGTCCGTGAACGGAAGTGCTTCCCACTCGTTGCTCTCGGTAAGGAACGCCACGTCGACGAATTTGCCGCCCGGAATGGTCACGTTGCTGAACGTGAGCTTGACCGGAAGATCGAACGTCGTGCCGTCGGGGCCAAGCTCAAATGCTTCCGAAAGGAGGCGCGCCTTCTCAGGCAACGTCTCCTCGTCGAGTCCGTTGACGGAAATCGTCTTGTTCTCAGGAAGGGCGTCCGGCGGAATGTTGAGGTTCAAGTCCTCATTGTCGATGCTCGCGCCTTCGTCGGCCTTCACGTTCTTCGAAACGTTCTTGTCGGAGGAAGTCTCGCCGGCGTCCTCGCCCGCGTCCGATCCAGCGTCGACGTCGCCGCTGTCCATTTCGCCGCCGTCTTTGCCCACCGCCGCATCGCCGGTGACCTTGTTGCTGTCATCGTCGCAGCCGTAGGCGGCAAGCGCGCAAAGTAGGCCGAGGCCAATTAGTCGAAGTTTCATCTCTCCTCCAAGTTCGTCGATCGAAATCGCTCCACACGCGGTTTGCGCGCGGCCGCGGACTCCGTTTCGCGGACGTTTGTGCCGAACCAACGCGGTCCGTGTCAACTCTGCGGCCATCCCGAAGCGGGGACCGCGGGACCGCACAGCCACGGAGCTCGACGCCCGGAAACGCGCGTCCGCGCTACGACTTGGAGAAGGTCGCCACCGACTCGACGGGGTGCAAAGTCTCGAAAACCCGGGCGATGGCCACGTTCACGCGATCGTTCGCAAGGGTCGATTCCGCGAGGCGATAGAGCCACTCGGCCAGGCGCTCGCTCGTCGGGTCGAACGGGAACACGACAACCTTCATGCCGCCGGGGTACTGCGTGCGAGCGCCCGCCAGTTCGAGGCTGGCCGGCGCCGTGACACCCGTCTGCGCGCCGTGCACCTCCGCGCGACTTGCGAGCAGCTTCTCGCCGACGGGCACGAGCTCACCTGCGACGTCGTCGTACGTGGCCGCGCCCACGGCGAGTGCGTGGTCGAGGAGTCGGTGCACCGGTTCGAGAACTTCCGCCTTGAGGCGCCCAAAATCCACGACGAACCCTTCGCGATCGAGGGTCGGGCACCGAGCTCCACCTCGAACTGCGTGTGCCCGTGGATGATGCACGCGCCGCGCTGCCCGCGCACATTGGTGCGCGAAGCTAACGTCGATGCTGCGCCGGATCGTGTACACGGCGCATCGACTACGGCGAGAGCAGCGGAGCGAGGATGAGCGAAACCACGCTCATGAGCTTGATGAGGATGTTGAGCGAGGGGCCCGCCGTATCCTTGAAGGGGTCGCCCACGGTGTCGCCGACGACGGCCGCCTTGTGCGACTCGGTGCCCTTCTTGTGGAAGGTTCCGTCGCGCATCTTGAAGCCTTCACCCTCGAACGACTTCTTCGCGTTGTCCCAGGCACCGCCCGAGTTCGACATGAAGAGCGCGAGGAGCACGCCCGAAACGGTCACGCCCGCGAGGAGCCCACCGAGGGCCGTGGCGCCCATGCCGAAGCCGATGACGGCCGGCGTCGCGACCGCAAGCGCGCCCGGGAGCACCATCTTGCGAAGCGCCGCCTTCGTGGAGATGTCGACGCAACGCGCCGCATCCGGCTGAACGCCTTCCTTGCCCTCAAGCAAACCGGGGATCTCGCGGAACTGGCGGCGGACCTCTTCGATCATGTCCATGGCCGCTTCGCCCACGGCCGCCATGGCCATCGAGGAAAACAGGAACGGCAGCATGCCGCCGATGAACACGCCGGCCATGACCTTCGGATCCGTGATGTCGATGCCGTCGAGGTGCGCGACCTGCGCGAAGGCCGCGAAGAGCGCAAGGGCCGTCATCGCCGCCGAGCCGATGGCGAAGCCCTTGCCGATGGCCGCAGTCGTGTTGCCGACCGCGTCGAGGTTGTCCGTGCGACCGCGGACCTCGGAGGGCTGGTGCGACATTTCGGCGATGCCGCCCGCGTTGTCGGCGATGGGACCGTAGGCGTCGACGGCGAGCTGGATGCCCGTCGTCGAGAGCATGCCAAGGGCCGCGATGGCGACGCCGTAGAGACCGGCAAAGTGAGCCGCCGAAACCACGCCCACGGCGATGACGATGATCGGGAGCGCCGTCGACTGCATGCCGACGCCGAGGCCCGCGATGATGTTCGTCGCGGTACCCGTGCTCGACTGCTGCGCAATGCTCATGACCGGGCCCTTGCCCATCGAGCAGTAGTAGGCGGTGATGATGCCAACGGCGACGCCGCTCACGAGCCCCGCCACGGTGGCCGCACCCACGTGCCACCAGAGCACGACCTGACCGGTGGGCCCTTCGAGGACTGCACCGGCCTCGGGCCAAAGCTGCTTGGCGATGGCAAAGGTTGCGATGGCCATGACGCCCGCGGCGCCGAACGAGCCCATGTCGAGGGCCACCTGGGGATTGCCGCCTTCCTTCGTGCGCACGACGAAGGTGCCGAGAATCGACGCGACAATGCCGCCCGCCGCGACGATGAGCGGCAGGAACACCGGCGCGTAGGAAGAACCGTCGGTGACCACCGAGAAACCAAGGCCGAGCACCATCGCGCCGATGATCGCGCCGACGTAGGACTCGAAGAGGTCCGCGCCCATGCCGGCCACGTCACCCACGTTGTCGCCCACGTTGTCGGCGATGACCGCCGGGTTCCGCGGGTCGTCCTCGGGAAGGCCCGCTTCGACCTTGCCCACGAGGTCGGCGCCCACGTCGGCGGCCTTCGTGTAGATGCCGCCGCCCACGCGGGCGAAGAGCGCAATCGACGAAGCGCCCATGGAGAAGCCCGTGAGCACGTTGATGGCAAGCGCCAGGTTCGAGTGGTCGCCACCCGCGAACACCACGCCCGTGTAGAGCAGGTAGAGCCCGCCAAGACCGAGAAGGCCGAGACCGACCACGCACATGCCCATGACGGTTCCACCGGAGAACGCCACCTGAAGCGCGTTTGGCAAGCTCGTGCGCGCGGCCGCCGTCGTGCGGACGTTCGCCGCCGTCGCGACGCGCATGCCGAAGTAGCCGGAGAGCGCCGACGCGCAGGCACCGACGACGAACGACACCGCAATGAGGGGGCTCCGGCCTTCGCCCGAGTTCGCGAGGCCAAGCAGCACCGCGACGCCGACGACGAACGCCGCGAGGAACGTGTACTCCGCCTTCAAGAACGCCATCGCGCCCTCGCGAATCCATCCGGCGATCTGCTGCATTCGAGCATCGCCGGGGTCTTGACGGTTGATCCACGACGCGCGCCAGAATGCGAAAATGAGGGCGAGTACACCCGCCGCTGGCGCGGCCATCACGAGCTGATTCATCGACTAAGCCTCCTCGCGGTAGGCGACGACGACCGCCGCCTCCGAGCGCGCGAGGTGTAGCGGATCTCCGGGTTCGATCAACCGCGGATTTCGCGGAGAAGTGCCCGCGCCTTGTCCATGTCCGCGGGCCCTTCGATGTTCGCGCGCTTGACCTCTTTCGAGATGCGCCCGATGAGGCCCGAAAGGACGCGGCCGGGGCCAATTTCGATGAAGAGCGCGACCCCATCGGCGATCATGCGCTCGACGCTCTGTTGCCAGCGCACCGATCGGCTCACCTGCCGCACGAGCGCCGACTGCGTCGCGTCGGAGGACTCGAGCGGAGAGGCATCCACGTTGGCGTAGATGGGGAACTTCGCATCGTGGAACGCCACGCTCGGGAGCGCGGCTTGGAGGCGCTCCTCCGCCGGCTTCATCAGGCTTGAATGGAAGGGGGCGCTCACCGCGAGGGGGATCACCTTGCCACCCGCCGCCGCGAGTGCCTCGCCCGCACGCTTGACGGCATCGGCCGCTCCCGCGATGACGATCTGCCCCGGTGAGTTGTAGTTCACGGGCTCGACGATTCCGTCGGTGGCTTCACAAATCTGTTCGAGCGCGTCCGCCCCGACACCCATGACCGCGGCCATGCCGCCCGCGCCTTCGGGGACCGCGTCCTGCATGGCGAGCCCGCGAAGCCGCACGAGCCGAACCGCGTCTTCAAACGCGAGCGTGCCCGCGCAAACATTCGCGCTGTACTCGCCAAGGCTGTGCCCCGCGACCACGTCGGGCGACTCACCGAACGCGCGCAAGAGTGCGATCGATGTCGTGAGGATCGCGGGCTGCGTGTTCGCCGTGCGCATGAGGTCGGCCTCGGGCCCTTCGAAGCACAACGTCGACAGCGATTCGCCGAGGGCCGCGTCCGCGGCATCGAAGGTGGTACGGGCCGCCGCATCCGCATCGACGATGGCCTTGCCCATCCCGACCTTCTGCGCGCCCTGGCCTGGAAACACGAACGCAACTTTGCCCATGGCGCGCCGTCCTAGCAGAGGGGCCGAGGACCTGCACGGATGACACGGATTTCGGTACCCGCCCAGAGATGACATCGGCCGCGTTCACCAGTACCCTCGCGCCCACTCCATGCATGGACCGGACCGCCCCGGCGGCCGATTCCGAAGACTCCATCCCAGAGGCTTGAATATGAAATCGACTATCCAACTGAGAACCGCGGTGGCGTTGCTAAGCGCGGCGCTCGCCGGTGCGCTCTTCGGCCCGACGGCCGCCGAGGCACAGGTCACCCTCGACCAGTACCGCACCGCGGAGACCGTGTACGACGGCTTCGCCGTGAGCCGCCCCGATGACCGCGGCCACCTGAAGTTCGGCGTGCACCTTACGTTCGACTACGCGAACGACCCGCTGGTGTACGAGGCGACGTCGGGCAATGCCGACACGGAGACCTTCAAGATCGTCGAACACCAGATGGTGGGCTCGCTGGCCCTCCACCTCGGCCTCGCGAACCGCCTGGTGCTCTTCGGCGGCATTCCGCTCTCGCTCTGGCTCGACGGCGACGACCTCCCCGTCGGCCTCCCCGCGGGCCTCGCCGATGGCACCGGTGTCGGTGACCCGTGGCTCGGCGCGCGCCTTCGTCTCCTCGGCGAGAACGACGACGTGGCGAGCCTTGGTCTCCAAGCGACGGCAACCTTCCCGCTCGCACACGCGGTGGACGATACGGAGGCGTACCTCGGAGAAGACGGCCTGACCTTCACGCCGAAGTTGCTCCTCGAATTGCGCGGCGGACCGCTTCGCTTCACGGGAAACGCGGGCGTTTTGCTCCGCAAGAAGGTCGGCGGCGGCGCTTCGGCCATCGGCAACGAGTTCCGCTGGGCCTTCGGCGTGACCCTCGACCTCATCAAGGAACGCCTCACGGCGCACGGTGAAATCTTCGGCGCGACGCCGCTCGGGAATGTCACCAATGCCGTGAAGTTCGGTGACCGCGAAGCTTCGCCCATGGAGCTCCTTGCGGGTCTCAAGTACTTCAGCCCGAAGGGCTTCTCGATGGGCCTCGCCGGCGGCCCCGGCTTGCTCCGCGGCTACGGCTCGCCCGACGTGCGCCTCATCGCGCAGATCGGGTTCGCCGAGCGCGCCGAGGAGAAGGCGGCAACGGCGCCCATCGCCGACACGGACGGCGACGGCCTCCGCGACGACGAAGACGCGTGCCCGAACGACCCCGAAGACATGGACAACTTCGAGGACCAGGACGGCTGCCCCGATCCCGACAACGACCAGGACGGCGTGCTCGATGGCTCCGATCAGTGCCCGACCGACGCGGAAGACGCGGACGGCTTCGAGGACGAGAACGGCTGCCCGGATCCGGACAACGACCAGGACGGCATCGTGGACGCGGACGACAAGTGCCCGAACGACGCGGAAGACGCGGACGGCTTCGAGGACGAGGACGGCTGCCCGGATCCGGACAACGACCAGGACGGCATCGTGGACGCGGAAGACGCGTGCCCGACGGCGCCTGGCCAGCCCTCGGAGAAGCCGGAAGAGAACGGTTGCCCGAAGTCGGTTCGCGTCGACGAGGCAAGCGGTCAGATCAAGATCCTTCAGCGCGTGGAATTCGCCACGAGCTAGGACGTGATCCTCAAGCAGTCGAACGACGTCCTCGTGGAAGTTGGTGCGACCATCGCAGCGAACAAGCAGATCAAGCGCATTCGCGTCGAAGGCCACACGGACGACCGCGGCAACGATGCCAAGAACATGGACCTCTCGAAGCGCCGCGCTCGTAGCGTCGCGAAGTGGCTCATGGACAGCGGCATCGCGGCCGAGCGCCTCGAGGCCTACGGCTGCGGCGAGAACGTGCCGCTTGAGTCGAACACCACCAACGCGGGTCGCCAGGCGAACCGCCGCGTGGAGTTCCACATCGTGGATCCGGCCCCGAAGAGCGGCGTTCGCTCGACGGACGGCTGCGAGCCCATCGAGCTCCAGTAGTCGGTAACGACTGAGAACAGAACGCCGCGTCGGTTCGCCGACGCGGCGTTTCTGTTTCCGTCCCCGAAGTCGCGCGGTGCTTGACAGCCCGCGCCGGCCGCCTTAGCGATTCGTCGCATGGTCGAGCCCGAAACCGTTGAAGCGCGCATCCGCGCAGCCATCCCCGACGTGGAGCACCTCGTCATCGAGGACCTCACCGGCACGAAGGATCACTACCAGGCCACGGTGGTCGCCCCGGCGTTCGCCGGCAAATCCCGCGTGGAGCAGCATCAGATGGTCTACCGGGCCCTCGGCGAACTCATGGCGGGCCCCGTGCACGCGCTCGCGCTGCGGACCTATACCCCCGACGCCTGGGCCCAAACCCCGGGAACGGGCAACCCGATCAAGGAATGAACATGGACGAGACCACTCGAAAGCAAATCGAAGAGACCATCGCGGCGCATCCGGTGGTGTTGTTCATGAAAGGCACGAGGAATTTCCCGCAGTGCGGCTTCTCCGCGACCGTGGTGGAGGTCCTCAAGCGACTGGGTGCCGACTTCCACGACGTCAACGTGCTCCGCGATCCCGCAATCCGGGAAGGCATCAAAGAGTTCGCCAACTGGCCCACCATTCCCCAGCTGTACGTCGACGGCCGATTCGTCGGGGGGTGTGACATCGTCCGGGACATGTTCACCGCCGGTGAACTTCAGCCCCTGGTCGAGGCGGCGGTCGGCCGGTCGAAGCCGACACCATAAAAAATTAGGCGACGCCCCCCGCCGAAACGCCACAATTCGTTTGGGGCACGACGCGTTGTGTTATCGTGGCGGAACCCATGCGGCGACGTCTCCCCCTCGGCGCCAGAGCGATGGCAATCCTTGCCCTCACGGCGCTCCCTTCGTTGGTGTTTGCCCAGGGCCGTGGTCCCTCCGCCGCCGACGAGGAAGCGGCGGCGCGCGAATCCGACCGCGGCCGAGACCTCGCCCGTGAGGAGAAGTGGTGCGACGCGGTCGGCGCGTTTCAGAAGTCGTATGACCTAGCGCCGACGCCGAACAAGATCGTCAACATCGGCATCGCGCTCGACAAGTGCGGTCGCCTCATGGACGCGAAGAACACCTTCGAGCGGTACCTCGAGACCGCGCCAACGGGCGAAACGGCGAGCCGCGTGAAGAGCTTCCTCGAGACGCTCTCGCAGCGCATTCCGCAAATCCGGATTTCGACGACGGGGTTGCTCCCGGACGACAAACTCGCGCTCGATGGCGCGGCGGTCGACCCCGCCAAAGTTGAACAGTACCTGCCCGTCAATCCGGGCGAGCACACGGTGACCGTGGAGCGCGCGACCGGCATCGCCAAGCGCGAGTCGTTCAGCGTGACCGAAGGCGAACACCGCCTCGTCGAAATCGCAGTGCCTCCGCCCTGCCCCGACGAGAACCACGACAACAAGTGCGATACGCCCTGCGTCGATCACGACCTCGACGGCAAGTGCGACAAAGATACGTGCAGCGACTGGGACGAAGAGGCCCAGGTTTGCCGTGATGAGGCCGGCTCGGCGGCGGGCGGCACGGATGGCGGCTCCATCTTCGACGAGCCCGTGTTTTGGATCGTCGCAGGCGTTGTCGTCGCGGCGGGCCTCGCCATCGGCACGTACCTCATCATCGACGGCCTTTCCTCGGACGAGAAGTGCGCATCGAGCGACTTCGGCGGTTGCTTCAAGCCGAGCGCCTCAAGCAGCGCGCTGACCAACTCCTCCGCCGGCCTCGGAATCCGCTTCTAGCGGTCCCCGCTCGGGCCGTTCGGCCCGGCGGTTCGCAAGGGTCGCCGCTGCACGCACCGGTCCGGCCCCGGGGGACCGGTCTCACGGACTGTCGTCGAGGAGCAGGTCATCCGCGGTCGCCCGGGACGCCTTCTTGGGCTTGGTAACGCGCTTGAGTTGGCTGTCGTCTTGGAGGATGTCGAGCGAGTCCACGACGGGCTTCGCCGCGGAAGGGCTCGGCTCGGGTTCTTCGCTTGCCGAAGCGGAAGCACGCGTGCCCGGTGAACGCCGCGTCGGTGTCGCACGGTTCCGGCCCGAGGACGCTGCCGGCGCGGGATTCTCGGGCTCCGCCGGAGCCGGCGTGGGGGATTCGACGGCGGGCGCGGCCTCGGTCGGCGCCACCGCGGCCGCACCGCTCGACGCCGTGCTTGGCGACGTCGCGGCGGGCACAGAGCCCTCCGTGGCCGACCGCGTCTCGGTACCGCGCGGGGTTACCGCTTGTGGATCGCCGCCGCCAAAGAGCGCCGCGACGACGCCAATCATCGCCAGCACGGCGACCACCGCCACCCACCGCACCCACTTCGCGCGCGGCGGCGCCTCGTGATCGAGCTCGGGCTCGACGGCCTGCGACTGCCACGGTGCCTGGGGCATCGGTTCGGCCTGCGCCATCGAGACCGATTGGGAACCACGCGACTCGACGGTCGAGCCATCCGTGCCGATCAGATGCGAGGCGCTCGTGGTGAGCGTTCCAAGGAGCTCCAGTTCCCTCGGATCCTCCGCGCCGGGCTCGCGATCGAGCGCGTCGCCCACTTCGCGCTTGAGCGCTTTGCTGATCGTCTCCGGAAGTCGGCGATGCTGATCCCGAATGGTGTCCGCCATCACCACGCACAGGAGTTCCGCCAGCTGTTCCGACTCCACGGCGAGCGCCGCCGGAAGCGCGTTGGCGAGCATGCGCCGAAATTCCTGCGCGGAGGCGGGGCGGTCGTTCGGGTCGCGCGCGAGGGCGCGCATCACAACCGCGTCGAGCTCCGGCGGAATGCCCTCCACGAACTTGCTCGGCGGTTCGACCACCGGGTTTTTCACGAGGTCGTGGAGCTTCAGGTCGTTTTCCGCCTTGAAGAGCGTGCGCATCGTGAGCAGCTCCCAGAGGACGATCCCGAGGGCATAGACGTCGGTGCGACGGTCCACGGGCTGACTCGACGCCTGCTCGGGGGCCATGTACCTGAGCTTGCCCTTGAGGGAGGAGACCGTCGTGTGTTGCGTCCGGCCGCGGGCCTTCGCCACCCCGAAGTCGATGAGCTTGGTATGTCCGCGATACGAGAGCAGCACGTTCTGGGGGCTGATGTCGCGGTGCACCACGCCGAGGAGTTCGCCGTCGTCACCCACGGTCTCGTGGGCGGCGTGCAACCCATCCGCCGTCTGAATCGCGACGTACGTCGCAAGCTCGGGCGTGAGTCGACGGCCGCGACCACGAAGCGCGCGCACCAGCTGCGAAAGCGAGCAGCCGTGCACGTACTCCATCACGAGGTAGTAAAACGTTCCTCGCTGACCGAGTTCTTCAACGTGCACCACGTTCGGATGCGTGATGCGCGCGGACAGCTTCGCCTCGTCGAGGAACATCGTGACGAAGTTCTTGTCTTCGCTCAGGTGCGGGTGAATGACCTTGATGGCCACCGGCCGCGAAAACCCAGCGGCCCCCACGCGTCGCCCAAGGTAGAGCGCGGCCATGCCGCCGGATCGAAGGCGCGCAACGACTTCGTAGTCGTTAACCTTGGAGCCGACCTGGATCATCGGTGCTCTCGGGCCCCGCACGCACGCCGCCCGGAGTGGGGCGAAAACGTCGAGGGTTGGTCACGTGTCAGCATGGAAACGGGATAAGGGGGCGCCCGAAGAGACGCCCCACGCAAGTTTGCGATCTATCTTCGACAATCGGAAGCCCCGACCTGCCTTGGACCCACGCTTGGGCCCCCCCCTTGGCCCGCCTCGGACCTACACGGCCATACCCCGACGGCGCGGCCGCATTTTGCCCCCGCGGCGCCGCCCGGCCGGGTTGTCACTCGGCGGGGTCGAACAGGATCGCCGTCTGATTGTCCTGCGACATCGAATGGTCGAGGTCCACCAACGACGTCAGGTTCCGGATGGCCGTGAAGCCGCAAGGGCTCTGGTCCGGGCACCGCCCCGAGAGATCGCATGCCTCGAGCGAACAGTTGAACGACGGCACCGCATCCAGAACACCGATGGTCGCCATCGCCCCCTGTGCCCGCTCGGGATCCGAGTCGGACCAATGGATCCCCGAGACGTCGGACCCCTCGTAGGGCAGCCCGTAGACCACCCAGAGGCGGTCGTCGCTCGGCCCCTCATTGATCGCGGCGAGCTCCACCGTGACGAAGAGCGAATCGCCTCCGTCACACGATCCCGGCGATGCGGGTTCAAAGCACAGATCCGACCACGTGATGTAGAAGCTCGTTCCCGACTTGACGTAGCAAACGCGCCCCCGCGTGCCGTCGAGCTGAAGGTCGTCCCAGAACGCAAAAATCGAATTCCCGGGGACGCGTGAATCCGTGATGGGCAGCGATTCGCCGCCGAGCCCAGGGTTGCTGGCCTCGAACGAAATCCAACCGTCCACCCCCACCCACGCTGACGTGACCGTGCGCCCGTAGAAGGTGAACGAGAAATCGCTGGGAAACGAGATCTGCGCCGCACCGGACAACGGCGAGCTCAGGAGACCGGGAACTTCCACTCCCTGCGCCGCGGAACACGCGTTCGTGAACTGACGGCCACTTCGTGATGCCACGTACCGCGCGACGCGCGCCGAACGGCACACACGCTCGACGCACTCGTAGCCCTCGGGGCACATGGAGCACGGGTCGCAATCCGGAAGATTTTCGTCGATGCGGCCGTTCTCGTTGTCGTCCTTGCCGTTGCAGACTTCTTCACAGACCGAAGGCGCGTGGAGCACGCGCTTTGGAAGATCCGCCTGTGTCGCGACTTCGCCGCTGTCGAGATTGAAGGCGAGGACGCGGGACGAATCCGCCTTGGTGTCGATCGTCCCCGAGAGTTCCTGCACGATGGCGCCGTCGTTGTAGGCGCGCACCGTCACCGAATAGGATTGCCCCGAACTGCCCTGGATCGGCAACTGGAGCGGAAGCGCGTTCGAACCAAGCAGGTTCCGCAGGTCGATGCGGCCCGGCGCACGACCGGAGTCGTCCACCACCGCCGGATCCACCACGATCTCGATCTCTTCCACCTCGCACGGGACCCGCAGCTCCGTATCCACGCGAATCACAACCTGGGTGATCGAATCGCCACACGCGCCGAAGGCGGGCACCGAGAGGAGCACGACTGCCAGCGTCAGGAGCTTTTGCGCCATGCGACGCAGCGTAGCCGAACTCCTCGTGAATTGGCTCACGGAATCAGTTCTCGTCGAGGATGGTCACGGTCATCGGAATCTCCACGCTGGCGGGTCCCGGGAGACCGAGCGCGTCGCCAATCTGCGCGCTCGCCGACTGAGGCATGCACGCGAGCCCTGCCAACGTGGCCGTCGCGACGCCGTTCTCGTCGAATGCCTGGTAGTCGCCCACCGCCGCGATTTTCGTGTCGAGGACGCCATCGCCACCGAAGCAGCCGGCGGGCGTGGTGAAGATCGAATCGGAGATCTGCGCGGTGCAGCTACCGATGTTGCGTTCCTGATCCGTGATGGAGCACGCGGCGTTGGCGTACGGGATCCCCTGAACACACGCGTCGGGCTTGGTGCGTGGCGCGGGCTGGCACGTGCCGATGCAATCGGCGTCGCGCCGACACATGCGATCGGGCGGGTCGTCGCAGATGCCGCACCAACAACGGGAACCGCTTTCCCCAGCGCACTTCGGGCTGTCGGACGTCAGGGTCCACACGATGGAATCGGTGGAAAGGGGGGCCATCTGAACGGCGATGCCGAGGGCCGGATCGCCGACCGGCGGGCACTCGTAGCTCACCCGCTTGCCCGTGGGCGAGGTGGCAACCACGTCGCACGGTTGCCCGAAGCGCGTGAGCGTCGAACATGTGCCGCCGAGGAGCCCGTCCCCCACCGTGGGGTCGTTTCCGCATTCACCACAAATGAGGGCGCTATAGATACGCATGTTCATCGAGGTGACGGTGGATTTGCCCGACTTCAGGTTCATGATGCCCTGCACCGGGGCCGAATCGAGGCGCTCGCCATTGGGGATGGCGTTTTCAAGCGGCTCGAAGAACGCCAGCGAGCAGAGCGCAAGGTCGTCCGTGATCTTGAGGTCGAAGTTCGGGCCCAGGTAGTAACGGCACTTGCCGTTGCTCCCACAGTCCTCGTCACTGCTGCACGTGTTCTCGGTCGCACCGACGCACCGCTGGTGCACGATGCCCGCCTTGGGCGTTCGCACGGGTCCGGAGAACCGGCACTCCTCGCACCGGTCGTCGCATCCGAAGACTTCCATGCCGAACTCGATCCCGTCGGCGAGCCGGATCTTGTGCCCGAGACCGCTCCACCCCATGCGAAGTTTCGAGGTGCTTCCCTGGAGCTCGATGAGCAGGTGCTTCGGTGGAACGCATGCGGGCGGTTTGTCGCCCGAGTCGTCCGTCGGCGTCGCCCCATCGCCCGCGTCGGTACGTCGAACGATGCCCCCCGCGTCACGCGTCGGTTCGAACTGATGCGATGAACTGCAGCCGACCCAAAGGCTGCTCCCCGCAAGCAGACAGAGCCCGACCATTCGGCGGAGGGAGGAAGTTAACACCACGGGGAAGTCTATCGTGCCACGCGCCCCCGTGCCGCAATCGCGACAGATGAATTCGGTGGGAATGTGTGCGCATCCGCGCCGACCTCCCCACCGCCCGTGAACTCTGCTAGAGCGCCGACCGAGCCGATGAACCGCCTGATCGCATATGCGGTGACCCTGCTCCTGGGCGCCGCCTGGGTGGGACACGTGGCCGGCAACGCGTGGGACGGCCCCGCTGCGCAGGCCGAAGCGGCGCGGTCCGCCCCCCGGCCACCTCGTATTGTCTCGGCCTCGCTCTCCACGGATGAGATCGCGCTCGGCCTCGTGGCCCCCACCCGGCTCGCGGCCATCTCCTATTTTGCCGACGACCCCGCTGCGTCCAACGTGCTGGGTCACACGCACGAAGTGCGCGGCCGCGTGACCGCGAGCGTCGAGGAGCTCGTTTCCCTCGAGCCCACGTTGGTGCTCGCGGACCCCTTCGGTCACATGGCGTCCGAAGGTCTCACGCGGCGCCTCGGCATCCCCATCGTCCGAACGCAGGTGGTCACCGACCTCGGGGACGTGCTCACCAATATCCACACGATCGGCCGCGCCCTCGATGCAAACCGCGAGGCGGACGCCCTCGTCGCCTCGCTCCGGGATCGCATGGCGGCCGTGGAGGCCCGTGTTCATGGCTCCGCACGACCGCGCGTGCTCGTTCTCTACGGGCGCGGCTTCACGGTGGGTACGGGGACCCTGGTCAATGACCTCCTCACGCGCGCAAACGCCGAGAACGTCGCCGCCCTCGCCGGCGTTGTCGGGCACGAAGAAATGTCCGTGGAGCGCGCCCTCGCCCTCGACCCGGATGTGCTCGTGGTCAGCGACTACCACGCCGACGGCCACGCACGTGACGTGCGCGCGCCACCGGAAGCGACCGATCACCCCGTCTGGCAAAACCTCCGCGCCGTTCACGAAGGGCGCATTGTCCGCATGGCACCCGCGGATCTATTCACCACGTCGCAGTACGCGGTGCGCGCCCTCGAACGCCTCGCGGCGGCCCTCCATCCGCAGGACGGCGCCCCAGCGGAGCGGCCGTGACGCGCACACCGGTCGTCACCGTCGGCGCGCTGACGGCCCTCGCGGCGACGGCACTCCTTTCCGTGGCGCTCGGCGCCGTGTGGATCGCGCCGAGCCACGTGGTCTCCGTCGTGCGCGACGCCATCACTGGCGCCTCGAGCACGCCCGCGTGGGAAAGCGCCGTCGTGCTTAGCATCCGCCTTCCGCGCGTTCTGCTCGCGCTCGCGGGGGGCGCCGGGCTCGGCGTGGCGGGCGCCGCCATGCAGGGGCTCTTTCGAAACCCCATGGCCGACCCCGGTGTGCTCGGCGTTTCGGCCGGCGCCGCCTTCGGCGCCGTCGCGTCCCTCTACGGGCTCACGTTCCTCGCGGGCACCTACGCCGCGCCCGTGGGCGCCTTCGTCGGGGCCCTCGCGTGCGCGGCCATGGTCTACGCCCTTTCGACACGGCACGGGACCGCATCGACCGAGACCCTGCTGCTCGCCGGCATCGCCATGTCGGGCATCGCATCCGCGCTCACGTCGTTCGTCCTCTCCCTCGCGCTCGCCGAGTGGGAGCTTGGCCGCGAGATGGTCGCGTGGCTCATGGGCGGGCTCGAGCGTGCGAGCTGGGGTGAGCTCGCCTTCGTGCTCGGGCCGGTGTTGCTTGGGTCCCTCGGCTTGCTTGCGGATGCGCGGGGCCTCGATGCCCTGGCGACGGGGGAGGAGAGCGCCATGGCACTCGGCGTGGATGTCCCCGCGCTGACCAAGCGCGTGCTCGTGTTCTCGTCGCTCATCACGGCGGCGGCCGTGTCGGTCATGGGCGTGGTCGCCTTCGTCGGGCTGCTCGTCCCGCACATGGTCCGGCGGGTGCTTGGGCCAGCGCACCGCGCGCTCATCCCCGCTTCGGCGCTCGGCGGCGCGTGGGTGCTCGCCTTGGCGGATCTCGTTTGCCGCGCGGTGCCCGGCGCGGGGCTACGCCTCGGCGTCGTCACCTCCCTCGTGGGTGGCCCGTTCTTTCTGTTCCTGTTGCTGCGCGGACGTCGGGGGCTCCGGTGAGCATCCTGCGCTTCGATCGCACATGCTTCGGCTACGCGCGGGGCTTCGCGCTCCGCGACGTGGAGCTCTCCATTGAGCCCGGTGAACTCGTCGCCCTCGTCGGACCGAACGGAAGCGGCAAAAGCACGCTGCTTCGCTTGGCCCTCGGACTACACGCGGCCACGGCCGGTCGCATCGAAATCGGCGGCCGCGATCTCGGCGGCCACACGCGGCGGAGCCTCGCCAGGGAGGCGGCGTTCGTGCCCCAAGGCGTGTCGCTCGACGTGGATTTCACCGTCGAGGAGCTCGTCGCCATGGGCCGCGAGCCGTACCGCTCCGGGCTCGCCCCCCTGTCCCCTGAAGATCGCGTGGCCATCCATGCCGCGCTTGAACGCACTGCACTCGGCCCCCTGCGCCAACGCACCGCGCGGTCGCTCTCGGGCGGCGAACGTCAACGCATCCTCCTCGCGCGCGCCTTCGCCCAATCGGCGCCGCTCCTGCTGCTCGACGAACCCAGTAGCCAGCTCGACCTCGCCCACGCCTACGCGCTCCTCGAGCTCGTGCGCGATCACGTGCGCGCGGGCGGCGCCGCACTCGTGGCCATCCACGATCTCCAACTCGCGGCGCGGTTCGCCGACCGAATGATCGTGCTCAAGCAAGGCACCGTCGTCGCCAACGGCGCCCCCCGCGACGTGCTGACGGGAACCATGCTGCACGACGTCTTCGGCGTGGACGCGCAGGTGGACTGGGAACCAACCTTTCGCCTGCACGTCGGCCGCGTGGTCAACTCCACAAACCTGAACAGTCCGACCTAGACCCATCGCGCCCAGGCGCGGGAGGCCCGTCGAGGGGGTTGCCGGCGACGGCGGAGCGTTGGAACCACACACTCGGCCGGGGTCGCGCAGGGGCGAGCCTTTCGAGCCCGACTAGTTCGTTCGATCGGGGACGGTTTCCGCGACGTGCACGGAAACGATGGCGTCGAGGTCGAAGCCGGCGGAGGGGGATTCGCCCATGCCCATGGCGCCGTCGATGATTCGCACGAATCGGGCGGAGGGGAGGCTGACGTCGGCCAGGTCGAAGGCATCGCCGCCGGCGGCTTCGACGTCGCTCGGGTCGATGTCGTTCTTGTCGACGTTGGCGAAGACAGGCGCGACCCCGGCGCAGCCGTCGTAGGGCTTGGTCTCGGGGTCACAGGGGAACGCCGCGAAGGTTTCGCCGTCGTCGCTCACGGAGACCGTGGCCGGTTCCGCGAACACGACCGATTCGCCCACGAGGAACGCGTTCTCGAACACGATGAAATCGGGGCCGTCCCCGTCGACGATGGGCCGACCGAGTTCGAGCGTGATGCGGCCGCCGTGACCGAGGGCCACGACGTCGAGGGATCCCTGCCGCTCGCCGGCGCCGCGGGGCGGGCCGAACACCACGTCGGGCATGCGGTCCTGGCCGAACCCCGCTTCGTCGCCGGGGGTAAACTCGACGACGGCCATGGCGAAGCGTTCGGCGGCAAGCGCCGACCGATGCACGTCGCCATCGGAGGACGACGCGCAGCCCCCGAGGGGCGGCACCGCGACAAGGGCGGCCGCGAACAGCACCCGGGTGAACGGAGCAAGGGATCCCGGTTGGTCGCACGTGGCTCGCATCGCCGTCCACGCATAGCACGCGATTCCCGCGCGGCGGGACCCCGCTTGGCCCCGGGGCCCGGGCGTGGCATGTGGCGGCGGTGCTCGGGGTCCGCCACGTCGCCGTTTTCCTCTGTGTGTGCGCCGCGATGGCACCCGCGCGGGCGATGGCCGACGACGACCCGCCGAAGGGAAACGATCCGCCGAAACGAAACGCCGCGGAGTTTTCCGCCACGGGCCGCACGGAGCGGCCGCTTCAGGGCGGAAGCGATCTTGATCCAAGCGCCGCCGCCACGGTCATTGACATGCGCCGACGTGTGCGCGCCGAAGAAGGTCTCGACGAAGTGCTTGTCGAATCGCCAGGTGCGCAGGCCACCGCCCTCGGTGGCGTGGGCGCCTATCGAACGCTTTCGCTCCGCGGCACCGACGCCGAGCACACGCTCGTGCTCCTGGGCACGGTGCCGCTGAGCCCCGTGGGCGGCGGCGCGTTCGACCTGTCGACGTTGCCGCCAACGCTCCTCGATCGGGTGGAGGTCTATCGCGGCGGGTCGCCCGCGTGGCTTGGCGCCGGCGCCATCGGCGGCGTGCTCAGGCTCATGCCCGCGGAGGGCACGGGCAAACGGGCGCGGGGCGTCGTGACCTACGGGTCCTTCGGCACCTACGGCGCGCGGGCGGATGCAAGCCTTACCGAACCAAACGCCGTGGAGAACGCCACGGACGGCGGCCACCGCTCGTTCGCGGTGGCCGTGGGCGCGCGGCACTCGGATGGCGATTTTCCGTATCGCTTGGACCCAACGCCACTCTTGCCCGGCGACGAAACGAACGTGCGCCGCACGAACGCCGACGCGGACGAAGCGCAGGGCGTCGCGCACCTAAGGCTGCCCGTCGGCGGCGGATCGATCACGTTCGTGGGGCTTGGCTACGGCCGCATGGGCGGCGTGCCAGGGCCCGCGGTGCGCCCGACGGCCGAAGCGCATCGCACGCTCACGCGCGGCCTCGCCGCCCTCGGGTGGGAGCGCGTGTCCGGTGAACGCGACGCGGGCCCGCCGCAGCTTCGCGTGGCGTTCGGCGGCAGCCTTTCGGTGGAACAGAACCGATTCACGGATCGCTTGAACGAAGTGGGCCTCGGCGCGCGCGCAACGGACGACACGGGCTCGCGGGGTTTCGTGCGCGCCGCGACCGAATGGAACCCGTGGCGGGCGGCGGGCGTGACGGGGGTCGTCACATTTTCCCACGACGCCTATGCGCCGAGCGATTCGCTCGCGGCGCCCGTGGGTGCATCGCGACGGGAGACGGTGGCGGGCGCCCTCGAAGCGCGTTGGTCGCCGCGGCTCGGGCCCGTGCCCTTCGACGTGCGACCGTCCGTGCGGTTTGAAGGGGCGTTTTCGCGGCTCGAAGAGATCCGCGCCGAACGGCAGGGCGAGGACCGCACGCCGAACACCTTCGCGCCGACCTATCGCCTCGCGGCATCGGCGGGCGTGCTGCCCTGGCTCACGCTCCACGCGTCGGGCGCGAGCGCGGTGCGCGTGCCGAGCATGGTGGAGCTCTTCGGCGATCGCGGCTACCTCGTCGGCGATAGCCGCCTGCGCCCAGAAACCTCGTACACGGTGGACGGCGGGCTCACGGCCGGCGGGCGCGTGGGCGCGGCGGATGGGCACCTGGAAGCGCGCGGATTTGCGACGTGGACCCGCGACCTGATTCGCTATGCGCTCACGAGCCAGTTCCAAACGGTGCCCGAGAACATCGCGCGCGCGCGGCTCCTCGGCGCGGAGCTCGAGGCCTCGGGCGGTGTTCGACTTGGGGGCGACGAAGGAACGCTCCGCGGCCTCGTCACGGCGACCTGGCTTCGCGCCGTAGACGTCGGCCTCGACCGCACGCTGCCACTTCGCCCCAAGCTCCAGCTCTACGCGCGCCCGGAATGGACGGGCCCCGGCGTCGCGTTCATCGACACGGTCACGCTTTATGCCGACGTGACACACGTGGGCTCGAACTTCGGCGACGCGGCGAACCTCGTCGTGCTCCAGGCGAGGACGCGGGTCGGTGTGGGCGCCGTCTTCGGCATGGCGAAGGGGCGCCTCGACGCGGCGTTCTCCATTCGCGATCTGGGCGATACCCGCGGGCAGGATGTCCTCGGTTTCCCCCTGCCCGGGCGCACGGTATTCCTCACGCTCACGGCCAAGACAGAATGACGAAGCGTTCCCATGGAGACGCGCGTGCGCGCGCGATGTCGTTGCTCGGGTCGAGGCTCACGTCCGTGGCCGCGACGGCGGCGGTCGTGCTCGCGGCGGCGCCCCTCGTCGGCTGCGAAACCGAAGCGGCGTGCGCCCCCGCGGAACTCGGCGCGCTCAAGAGGGCGCCCGACGCCGCGGTGGTCACGAGCCTCTTTCGCGAATCGTCGGCCATCGCGCTCCTCGCCGGGGACCACGAACTGCTCACGGAGGCGTGGCTCGACAGCGGCTCGGCGCCCGCGGGGGTCACCTCGGCCCTGGGCGGCGACGTGGTGCTCCCCACCGTGGCGCACCCGGGCGAACTTGTGCTGGTGGAGCGGCGCGGCGTGGACCTCATCACGCGCATCGACCTCGGCACGGGGAAGGTCCTCGGTCAGCACTCCGCCCAGCACGCGCAGGCGGGGAGCGGGGCAGCTTACCGTTCGAACGCGCAGGATGCGCTTCGACTGTCGGCGACGGAGATCCTCGTGAGCCGCCACGAGCCGAACTTCGACGACGACCCGGACCCATTGGACGGCGGCAACGACCTTGTGCGCATCGATTTGGGACGGAACGAAATCGTCGAACGCATCGCCCTCGACCACCTGAACGACGAAGTGGACGGCATGACGATCTACGCGCGCCCGTCGCGCATGGTGCGGATCGGTACGAAGATCGTCATCGGGCTCGCGCGCCTGTCGGAAGGGTTCGATGTGGCGGGGACGGGCATGGTGGCCGTGCTCGACGTGTCCACGCGGAAGGCGACGCCCATCGCCCTCGAGGGCCTTTCGAACTGCGGCGAAGTGCGGCCCGTGCTCGGCGACGACACGCGCGTGCTCGTGCTCTGCGCGGGAGAGACCTTCTCCGACGCCGACGGGCGCCGCGCCGAAGCGGGCCTCGTGCTGCTCGAGAGCGATGGCAGCGCGCTCCGCGTGGCGGCCGTGTGGAAGGCGACGGATCACCCGACGCTGCCGCCGCCGCAGTTCGGCGCCGTGTCCCTCGGCGGCGCGCGGTTCGTCTACGAGAGCCTCTCCATCGACGCGGACCGGTCGGATGCGCTCGTGGCCGTGGACATCACCTCGGGCGAGGGCGAGACCATCGACGTCTATCCACTCGACGGGGGCGATGCGCGCCTCCAGTTCAACCTGGGACCCGGGGCGTTCCTTCCGGACGAGGACGTGCTCCTCGTGCCGCTGGCCACCGGCGGCGTGCTTCGGTGGAAGGTGACGGACGCGCTCGCCCCCTCCCCGCTCGAGACCCTCGACCCCTCGCCGTGCCGAAGCCTGCCGGCACGGGAAATCGCCTTGCTTCGACCGTGACACGGCCCCTGACACGGCGCGCCACGCACATCGGCACCGATCACCTTTGATTTGCGGTCCGGCGGCGTTCATGAGAACAAGCTAAGGGATGGGCGCTTCCGGGGACTCGGTCCTTCGCGCGATGACGAACGACGGTGGCTTCCGCGTGATGGCGGGGCTTACGACGGAAACCGTGCGCGGCGCCGTGGCGGCGCAGAACGCCGAGGGCCGCATCGCGGAACTCCTCGCCGAGCTCGTGACGGGCGCGATCCTCGTGCGCGAAACGATGTCACCGGGCCAGCGCGTGCAGGTAAACCTCGTGGGCCGCGAGGGGCTTGGGCAAATCATTGCCGACTCGCTGCCGAACGGCACTGCCCGGGGGCTCCTCCGTATTTCGAAGCGCAATACGGATCTCGCCCTTGGCGACGGCGCCATGCTCAAGGTGATGCGCTCGCTGCCGAACGGCGAGGTGCACCGCGGCATCATCGAAGTGCCGGCGGACGCGACGGTGTCGGACATGCTCACCGTCTACATGAAGGTGTCCGAGCAGGTGGACTCGATGATCTCGGTCGGCTGCAAGATGAAGGACGGCGCCGTGGAGTCGGCGGGCGGATACGTCGTGCAGCTCCTGCCGGAGCTCGAGCCCGGGCAGCTCATGATCATGCAGGAGCGCATCAAGGACTTCCGCGAGATTCGCGAACTCCTTGACGGCGCCGCGTCGTCGCCCGCGCGACTCATCGAAGAGCTCCTCTTCCGCATGGAGTACACCAAGCTCGGCGAAAGCCCGCTCAAGTTCGAGTGCGGATGCAGCGACGTGCGCGTGATGACATCCCTCGCGGCGCTCCCGCGCACGGACATCGCCGAGCTCGTGGAGAGCGGCGAAAACATCGAGCTCTCCTGCGACTACTGCGGCGCAACGTACACCGTGGGGCCCGAGCACCTTCGGGGTTTGCTCGAGCCGGGCTCGTAGGGCGCACCGAGCGAGGGCTGCGGGTTCGCGACGGGTGTTCGCGAAGGATCGCTTGTGCATTCACGGTTGGGCGTGGCGGTTGGGGGTACGGTTTCGCGGGGACGCGGCCGTTGCGCCGGCGGGATGGGATGGATGGGTGAGCCGGCATCTGCAACGGCCGCGTCCCCCAGAGCCGTGCCATCGCCCGGACCGCCCAACCGTGAGCGCACACGACATCCGGAGAACCGTGCCCGACTCATTCCACGACCAGCGCGATCGAGTACCCTTCCCGCCCATGCCCATCTCGGTGATCGTGAACCCCGCCTCGCGCGGGGGCTGGGTGTCGCGGAACTGGCTTGAGCTTGAGGCGATGCTGCGCCGTGAGCTCGGTGACGTGACGGTGCATCGGACGGAACGGCCGGGGCACGGACGGATGCTCGCGAAACAGGCGGTGGACGCCGGCGCGACGACGCTGGTTTCATTCGGCGGCGACGGCACGCACAGCGAGGTGGTGTCGGGCATCGTGGACGCGGGCGACGCGGGGAAAAACGTGACGCTCGGCATTTTGCATGCGGGGACGGGCGGCGATTTTCGGAAGCTCCTGCTCGCGAGCGAGGACTTGGCGGCCTCGTGCCGCGTCATCGTGGAGAAGGAAGCGTCGCCCATCGATGCGGGCGAGGTGACGTTCGAAGCGCACTCGGGCGCGCCCGAGACGCGGGTGTTTCTGAACATCGCGTCGCTTGGCATGGGCGGGCTCGTCGATCAGTACGTCGCGGGCCAGTCGAAGAAGCTCCCGGGGAAGGCGAACTACTTCCTCGCGTCGGTGCGCGCGTTCTTTGGCTACACGCCGGCGACGGTGGACGTGGACGTGGACGGGAAGCGCATGGGCTCGTTCACCATCTCAAACCTCTGCGTCTGCAACGGCCAGTACGCCGGCGGCGGCATGCACTTTGCGCCGAACGCACGGCTCGCGGATGGCCTCTTCGACGTGGTGGTGCTCGAGCACGCGCCCCTCGCGAAATCCCTCGGCGTCGCCAAGGGTCTCTACGACGGCTCGCACGTGCGGTCGCCGCTTGTGCACGTGACGCAAGGCAAGCACGTCGTGGTCGCGCCCACGACACCCGCGCGCGCCTGGATGGACATCGACGGCGAAGCCCCCGGCTTCGCCCCCGCGGAGTTCAAAGTGCTCCCGAAGGCCCTAAGGGTGCACGGCGTGCGCCCCGAGTTCCGCTAAGTAGGCGGGCCGCTACCGCGCGTTCGCCACGACGCGGGCGCGTTTGAGCCAGCCGCGGAGCGGCGCCGGGTAGTGGACGGTGCCGTCCGGCGCGTGCCAGTCGCAGGACGGGCCGGCGTGGTGGCCCACCGCCATGAGTTCGTGTTTGGTGTGGGTGCAGTGGGGGCCGGCGGGCATGCCGGAGAGGGCGCAGACGGTGATTTCTTCGAGGCCCGGCGGGCGTGGGGGGAGCGTAAGCCTGCGACCACGCGAGGCCAGCAGGAGCGCGTCGCGGGCGAGGGGCGCGGCGGTGTCCATGCCCTGGCGCGCTTCCATGGCGCCGCCGTCGATGCGGCCGACCCATGCGGCGACGAGGAGTTCGCGCGTGGCGAGCACGGCCACCGTGTCGCCCATGCCGCGGGCGGTGCCGGTCTTGGCGACGACGCGGTAGGGGAGATCGACGGCAAGGTCGTCGCCAAAGACCGGCCGGCGCGCTTCGGGGTCCGAGAGCATGTCCATCGTGAGGTACGCGGTGCGCTCGTCGTAAACGTGCTCGAGCGGCGCCGGCGGCACGGTGCCCGAGGCGGTCTCGGCCACGAGGCGCGGCGCGCGCACGTCGCCCGAGAACACAAACGCGCGGTACGCGGCCGCCAGGTCAAGGAGCCGCACCTTCGGTGCGCCGAGCACAAGGCGCGGCCCGTAGGATTCGCCGTCCTGCGGGAGGTCGCCGACGCCGAGTCGGCGGAGCCGGTCCGCCGCGCGCTCAATGCCGACGCGCTCCACCACGTCGATCGCCGCAAAATTCAGTGAACCTGCAAGCGCTTCCCGGAAGCGCACGGGCCCGCGCTCGGGCGGCGCGCCCGACACGCGGAAGTTATCGCTCACGTCGCGCACGTCGAAGGCCACCGTGCCGCCGTGCGCGCCGTCTTCCACGGCGAGCGCGTAGACGAAGGGCTTGAGCGCGGAACCGGGATGCCGCCGCCAGGTCGCCATGTTGAGGCGTTGCTTCGCGTAGTCCGTGGAGCCGACCATGGCGAGGACGTCGCCGCGGTTTGCGTCGAGCACGACCACGGCCGCTTCGCCGACTTCGGCCTTCTCGAGCCCGGCGACATAGTCGCGCACGCGGTGCTCGAGGCGCGCGTTCAGGTCCGCGTCGAGCGTGGTCGTGAGTACGCCGCCTTCCGCGCGCACGCCGTCGTCGAGCTCGGCGAGCACGGTGTCCACGAAGTGCGGTGCACGGAACACGGGCACGGACAGGTGAAACTGGAGCGCTTCGTCGCGCGCGCGGGCGATCTGCGTGTCCGAAAGGAGCCCGCGTTCCCGGAGGAGCCCGAGGAGGTGCCCGCGGCGCGCGCTCCACCGCGCCGGATGCGCGATGGGGTCGTAGGCGCTCGGGCCGCGCGGGAGCACCATGAGCGCCGTCGACTCGGCGACGCTCAAGCTCCGTGCGGACTTGCCGAAGTAGGTTTTGGCCGCCGCTTCGATGCCGTAGGCGCCGCGGCCGAAGTACACGCGGTTTAGGTACTGCTCGAGGATTTCGGATTTCGAGAGTTCCCGCTCGAGCCCGAACGCCGCGCGCATCTCCACGAGCTTCCGCCCCAGCGTGCGGCGCTCGCCCGACGAGTGGAGCATTTTCGCGAGCTGCATGGTGATCGTCGAGCCGCCGTAGCGTTGCCCGCGCCGGGTCACGTCGAGCCAGAGGGCCCGTGCGATGCCGAGCGGATCGACGCCGTGGTGCTCGAAGAACCGGTGGTCCTCCGACGCAAGCAACGTGAGCACCGCGGCGGACGGCACGTCGTCGAGGCGCACCCACGCTTCGCGGCCCGGGCGCCCGCCCACCGACGGCACCGCGCGGAGCACTTCGCCTCGGCGGTCCACCACGACGAGCGGGCCTCCGCGTGTCGGGTCGAGCTCCGCCCGCGGCACCTCGTACGTCGCCACGGCCACCACCACCGCGACGAACACAGCGACAAGCCCGAGCAGCGCGCCCTGGAGGGCCCGCCGAACGAACCACCGTGCATTCACCGCGCCCGTGACCGCGCCACGCATGCGACCCCTCACGGCAGCACCTCCACCTTCGTGAGCGCGGTGCGTGCGTGGCGCGTCGGCTCGTACATCGCCTCGACGCTCGCGCCCGGCGCCGTGAAGACGCCCGGCTTCGTGGCGCGCACGTCGTACTCCACCGTGAACTCGCCCGTGAGCGTGTCCGCGAAGGCGAGGGCCACGTCGTCGCGCACCTCGCGGTGCACCCACGGCCATTCGCCGTACCACCCGTCGTACCAGTCGTCGTAGGCGTAGTCGGAACCTGACGCCGACGCCGAATCGTCCGAGCCCTGGTCCGTGTGGATGCGGCTATTGAGCGCTTCGAAGCCCGCGGGGATCGGGTCGGCGAGCGCCACGTAAACCTCCGGACGCTCCGTGCGGCCCTTGAGCACCACGTGCACGATCTGCCCGACCTTGATCGCCGCCACGGGCTTGCCCGTCTTCGGGTCGAGGTACGAACGGCTGAGCGAGAACCCACTCGCCTCGACCTCGGTGGCGCGGCGCACTGCGCGGAGGCGGAGCATGACCGTCGCCTGCGCGTCCGAGCGCACTTCGAGCTTCTTGCCCACGAGCGACTTCGCGGGCCAACGCTTCGCCACCACCTTGAGGCCGTCCGCGCGCAGGGTCGCGAGGTCCTTGTCGCCTGCGCGCACGGTCACGGACACCGCGCCGTCCTTTGCTTGGCTCCGCGCAACGTCGGTGAACGCGATGAGCGCGTAGGCGTCTTCTTGTGTGTTGTACCAGTGGCCCGCCGCGGATCGGTGCTCGCGAAGGCCCCGCAGCAGCTTTGGAATCAGCGGATGCGACGGGTCCGCGCGCAGGAGCGCCGACGCGAGGATCGCCGACGAGCGCGCGTTCGAGCTCATGAAGTCCACAAGGATGCGGTCGTTCGAGTCCTCCACGTACGCCGAGCCGCCCAGGTCGCGCACGCGCGACTCGAGTTCGCGGACCAGCACGGCAACTTCGGGCGCCTTCACGCCGCGCTCGGCGACCAGCGCGCGGAGGAGGAACGCCGCGCCGTACACGGGCATCGCGCCCCGCGACTCGAAGAGGCGCGAGTTGAGCGACGCGTCGCCGCGCCCCGCTTCCGCGAGCACGTAGGCGCCGAGGGCCATGGTCGCGGCCTCGCCGCCGGGGGTGATCTTCCGATCGCGCGCGTTGAGCCACGCCGAGAGCGCCGCGTAGCCGCGGTCGAGGGTCTCGTTCGGCACGTCGGTCCCCGACGCCTTCGCCTCGGCGAGGCCCCAGAGCGCATAGGCGGTGAGCTCCGGGCGCGCTTCGCCGCCGACCCACAGCGAGAAGTGCCCATCGTCGTGCTGGAAGCGGACGATCTTCTTCACGCCCGCGTCGACGAAGGCATCGAGCTTCGTTCGCTTGAGCTCCTTGAGGTCCATGGCCTCCGCGAGCTCCTTCACCTTGAGGAGCGGCACCGTGCGGGAGAGCGTTTGCTCCAAACACCCGTACGGGTACGCGATGAGGTACCGGAGCGACGGCGCGAGTTCCGCGAGGCCCGTGCGGTCGACCATGAGCTCCACGTCGCTTTGGTCGACGAGGGTGCCCTCGGGCATCTCCACCGTCGCCGTCCCAAGCGCGCCCGTGCCCGCCGCCGAAAGGAGAGCCCGTGCGTCGTCCACCAGCGGCGCGTGAATCGGGAGCTTCACTTCGAATCCATCGAAACGCGACGCGGTCTTCGCGCGCATTTGAATGCGCGCCTCGTCGCCGCCGCGGGGCACCGAGGCCTCGAAGAGCACCTTTTCCGTGCCGTTCGGCGCGATACGCACGGTGCGCTCGGTCGCGGCGAGCTTGAGGCCGGTCGCCTCCAAGGTGACGCGCGCATCCACGGCCTTGTCCGTGAAGTTCCGCGCGACCGCGCCGATTTGCACGCGGTCATCCTCGCGGAAAAACCGCGGGAGCACCGGTTCGGCCATGAAGTCCTTCTTCACGCGGAAGGAGCCCTCGGTGACGCCGAAGCGCTGCCCCTTGTCCGCCGCGTTCGCCATGACGCGGAACGCGGTGAGGTTGTCCGGCGCGTCGAACTCGAACGTCGCCCGGCCGTCCGCGCCGGTCACGAGCGCCGGCGCCCAGTAGGCAGACGCCACGAAGCGTGAACGCATGCGCTCCTCGCGCCCGGCGCCGTCCGAGCCCTCCTCGACCATGCCGCGCGGCAGGTGATCGCGCGCCACGCGGATCCAGTTCGCGCTCGTGTCCACGCCGAGGGGCCACGGGGCGTAGAACGTCGCGTGCGGATCGGGCGCGTGGTAATCGATGAGGCGCAGCACGCCCTCGTCGGCCACCGAAAGGGCAACCTCCGCCGAGACGGGCGCGCCGTTCTGCGTAACGCGCACCTCGCCGCGCACGCGCTCGCCCGGCTCGTAGGCTTCGCGCTCGGTCTTCACCTCGATCTGGAGGCGATTCGCCTCCGTCGCCACGACGAGCCGCTGAACGCCCATGCGAAGCCGCGGGCGTTTCCCGTCGCCCTTCCCCGTCCGGCCGCGCACGGACACGACGGAGACGTACACGTTCGGCGCATCGGCGCCCGACACCGGCACGTCGATGCCTTCGCCCGCCGCCACGCGTTCAACGCGGGCTTCCATGACGCCGAGGCGTTCCGTCGTCACCAGGGCATACGTCCCGGCGATGTCGGCCCGCGGCACGAGCGTCGCGGTGTCGCCGGGGCGGTATTCGTCCTCCGACGCGACGAGGTCCATGCGCTCCTCTTCGCGGTCGCCCCAGTACGAGCGCCCCGCGCCGATGACCCACACGCTCGTCGCCGCGGCGACGTCGCGCCCGCGCGTGTCTTTCCCCTCGATGCGCACGACGTATTCGCCGCCCTTGTCGAGGCTCACCCGCGTCGGCGTGGGTTTGCCCGCCGCGAGTTTCACCGCCCGGCGGAGGACCTCCTTGGTTTCGGACTTGCAGCGCCAAGAGCCGCCGACTCCCGACACGCCGCACTGCCAACGTTGCTCTGCGATGACCAGCGTCGCCTTGCCGGCGACGGGCTTCCCGTCGGTGGTTACCGCCACGGCGTTCACATCGAACGGCGTCTTTGCACGCGCGACCCAGCTCGCGATGTCCACGCCGAGGTAGCGGTCCGTCGGATGCACGGTCTCGGCGTACTGCCGCGTCACGGTCTGCCCCGTCGCGTCGCGAACGGAGACCGAAGCACGATAATTCGCCGGGCGCTTGAGCTTCGCCGCGTCGTCGCTCACCGAAAACGTGAAGCGGCCCGCGGCGTCGGTCTTCCCCGCGCCGTCGCCCACGTAGTCCTGCCCGCGCTCGTTCGTCGACGCGTAGCGCGAAGCCCAATAGTCGTCGTCCGAACGCTCCGCGTACCAGTCGTAGAACGAGTACCGCCCGAACGCCGGGAACGACACGTAGGACGAGTGACGCGACACGTTCCACGTGGCCTCGGCGTCGGCCACGGGCGCGCCGAAGAGGTAGTCCGCGTCCACCTGGAACGGCACTTCGAGCTTTCCGTCCTTGGCGTCGCCGGGCGTCGTGCCCTTCGAGGTCACTTTCAGGTCGAAGGCGATGGGCCGGTACTCCTCCACGGAGAAGCGCTCGCGGAACACCTTCCCGGCCACCTTCGCGCGCACGACGTAGTCGCCGAGCGGCGCGCCCTCGTCGAGGGTGTGGTCGAAGGTGAAGCCGCCGAAGGCCGTGAGCTTCGGGTGCGCGGTCTTGATCTTCGTGCCGCGGGCGTCTTCGAGCTCGACCTCGACGGACTTGGCGCCAAGCAACGCCGGCGGACCGTTCGGCGAGATCTCGCGCACCCACCCCTGGAAATGCACCGTGTCCTTCGGGCGATAGATGCCGCGGTCGGACTGGATGAAGCCGCGCACGTCGCGCGTGGACGCGCCGAGCTGCCGTTCGTGGCCGAAGTTCCAGGCGTAGAGGCCATCGCGCCAGGCCGAATCGACCACCGCCGTGTCGTCGCCGCGCTCGACGACGGCGACGAGGCGTTGCTCACGACCTTCGTAGCCGTAGTAGTCCTCGTATTCGTATTCGTCGCCTTCGTTGTTCCGCGCGATGCGGCGCTCTTCGGCCTTGAGGAGCGTGCGGGTGCTCGGGAGCCTCACGAGGCCACTCGCGTCGGTGTCGCCGGTGAAAAATGGCTTTCCCTGCCCGTCGAACACGCGCACGTGGGCGCCGGGCACCGGCTCGCCCGAGGCGAGATCCGTCACCCACACGACGCCGCCGGTGGAGCCCGCCTTCATGACGACGCCCAGCGACGTCACGTTCGCGAGCACACGGAGCGGATAGCGATCGTAGGGCCGGAGCTTCGCTTCCATGTCCGGCGCGCGGAGCTCCGCGAGGACCATGTCGTCGGCGCGCTTCGTCCCGCAGAGCTTCGCGAGGTTCAGGCGATGCTCATGCCAATCTTCGTTAGCGCTCGTCACGTCCACGGACACATGGCGCGCGGTGAGGCCGAGGGCCTTCCAGTCGAGCGTCTCGACGGCGGCGTCCTTCTCGTGCCACGGCCAGAAGTTCACGCCGTTCGTCAGCACGCGCGTGGCCGCCCCCGCGGGCACCGCGGCACACGCCACGTCCACGGTGCGCACGTTGCGCGTCCAGATCTGATAGCCCTCGCCCGCCCGCTCCACCGCGAACGCGCCCGGCTCCATGGACACACGCGGGAGCGCGCTCCCGGTCTCGAACGTGAACTCGCGGTCCGCGGCAAGCGCTTCCCCGAAGGAGTTCTTGATGCCCGCCTTGAAGCGGACGCGGTACTTGGTCTTCGCGCGGAGACTCGGATGCGCTTCGAAGCTCGTCTCCCCGCGGCGACTCCACCAAAGGGTCGACGTGTCGACCTTCGGCGTGAACTCCACGAGATCGCGGAGCGCGTCGTAGGACATGGGCGTCGTCAGCGTGACGCGGAGCATGCCCTCATCGGGCGAGATCGGGTCGGTGGTGCTCGGTTCAAAGCCGGCCACGTCGAACGTCGGGCGCACGTGCACGTCGAACGTGCGCTTGGCATCGAGGGGCTCGTTTCCGCCCTCGGCGACGAGGCCCTCGCAACGAAACGCGTACGTCGTATCGCGACGGAGCGCGCGCGCCGGGCGGAGCGCCGTGAAGAGCGCGTTCGCCGTGGGCGTAGGGTCCGGGACCACGCCCACGCGTTCGGGTCCCGTGAACGCGCACGCCTTCGCCGCCGCCCTTTGCGAGACGGGCAACGTGAACGCGAGCACGAACGCGTCCGTCGGTGAAAGCCAATCGGCGTCGCCGCCCACAAAGCCGTTCCATTCGAACGGTTGGTGCACGAACGCGAGGGCGCGGTCCCCCGCGACGTGGCTCCCGGCGAGCTCGCCGGAGAGCAACACCTGGTACCGCGTGCCGGGCGTGAGCGGCTTCGTCGGCACGAGCACCAGCGTCTGCCGGTCGAGCCAGTGCGCCTTGAGCGGCACGCTCGGCGAGAGCGCCGCGGGCGGGCGGTCGAGCGCCTTGCCCACGCGGTCCTCGTCGACCATCGGGTGGTCGAAGGTGATCTGAAGCGGCGCCTCGGGGTCGATGGTGCGTTCGGGTCCGAAGGAGGTCACCGTGTGCGGCGCGCCCGCCGTCGGGGCCCCGCAGGCGACGAGGGCGGCGAAGAGGCCAACGAGGGCGCGCATCGCAAAGGTCGGGTTCCGAGACATGAAAGCTCCTCCGAAGTGGGGCGGGAGCATCGCACGCCCCCGCGTCGGCAACTCCAGGGAGCAGCCGCCGTACCATCCGGAAACCGGAGCGGTTTCAAGCTTGGGCCACGGCGTGCGTGTGCCCACGGCCACGCCCAAGCGGCGACGGCGACACGGCTCCAGCACGCAGCGCGAACGTATTCAAAGGAATCGACTCAGCACGGTCGAATTCCGGGGACACGAGACCTATTTCCGCGGGGCGAAGGCCCTTCGGTGGAGCGAGCGGTGCGTTAGCCGCGGTGAGTGCGGCGGCGGCGGTGCGCGCTGCGGACCGCCACGCCGAGGACGATCAAGACCAGGCCGGCCGCCCCGCCACTCGGAGCGTCGCGATTGACGGAGCAGCCCGCACCAGCGTTCTTCGTTTCCACGCCGTCCACGCCGTCCTCGCCGTCTTGCGACCCGGGATCCCCGTTGTCGTCGCCGTCACAGGTGAAGGTGAACTCCGTTTCCTCCGAGAGGAGGACGTCGGTGCCAGGCAGGGAAGCCTGGATCCGAACCGTGTGGGTCCCCTCCCCGAGAGTGGAATCGTCATCCCCGCAGACGGCGTGCAAGAGATCGCTGCCCCGCTCCGCGATCCGGTCAGACACATCGCCTTCGTAGCCGGCGATCTTCGACGCGAACGCGTTCGACCACGCTTGTCCGTCGACGAAGGTTTCAAACACGAGCAACTCGCGCCAAATCTCGTCTTCCTCGTCGAGGGCAACCCGCACGGTGCGGGTCACGGCGGGAACCGTGTCGTAGCAGCTCCCGTCCGACACCGCGTACGGAATCCCAACGACCTCCTGTTCGCTCACTTCGAGCGCACCGAGCGAGCTCGGAAACGGGACTTGGTCGACGGCCGTGAACTCGTACGGTGCGAGCTCGCCGCATACGGCGACGCCTCCGCCGTCACCTTCGTAGTCGCTGAGACGCACTTCGTATGTCGCGCCCGCGACGAATCCGTCGTCCGGCGCGATCAACTGACCGCCGTCGGGCTGCTCCGTGAGGGAGAAGGGGATTACCTCCTCCTCCTCCCCGTCCGTGCGCACGAGGCTCAACGGGCGCGCCTCGCCTACGGAGTACCAGTACCCCGCGGGGTACCAGACGATGCCCGGCACGTTCGCCGGCACCTCAGCCGCGCCCAGGAACCGATCGAAGGCGTTGCACTCGGGCGCCGAACACGCCTCCGCGGGCGACGGAGAAGCGAGCAACAACGAGCCCAGCATCCCTGCGCCAAGAGCTCCAATGGCAATTCCTCGATGCTTTTTCATGTTTACCGATACTTTCCCCACGGCCCCACCGAAGAGACGAGAGTGCAATAACCCTGCCGCACGGAATTCCGGGAAGTTTGAACGGGCCCGGCGGCGCCGCTGGCACATCGTGGCTCATGTTTGTGCGCATCGATCACGCCGGCGACGGATGGAAGCAGCGCGCCCCCGTGGACTCAGTCGACGGCGATTGCTACGGCCAGAGCGGTGGCGGTGGCGCCCTACCGCAATCCCTCGAGCGGGTCCCGCGACACGCGGTTCGAACCGTCGAGCGACCTTGCGTCCGCTTGGCTCAGGTCGATGCGCGGGGCGAATGCCCTTCGATGAAAGGAGCGCGCGATTTGGGTGGCGAGTGGTGCGGTGTCGGGTTTGCTGTCGCCTTCGGCGAGGCGTTTCGCGTCTTCGGCGTCTTGCTTGGCTTCGTCGGGGCCGGCGCATCCGAGGACAGCGCCCGAGCCGCCCACGAGGCACGCCGTACCGTCCCCGTCCACGCGCACTTCGAAGCCGACGCCCGATTGCTCGAACCTCGGTGAACGCTCGAGGATGTCGGCCACGTCCTCCGCGATGTCGCTCTTGCCCGCACGGAACGTCGCAGGGATCGGCAGGCGGAGCCGCCGGAAGATGCCGGGGTCGATCTGGAACGCTTCCTCGTAGTGTTCGCGGGCGACGGCTTCCTTGCCGAGGGCTTCCGCGGCGCGCGCCGCCACCACGTGCATGCGCGCACGGAGGAGTTCTTCGCCACGGGCGAGCTCACCCGCCGCGCGTTCCGCAAGCTTGAACGCACGGGCATCGTCGCCGACGCCGAGGGCCGCATCCGCGAGGAACGCGTCGTAGTAGGCGCCGCTTGCGGGCCGGTCGTCGCCCTTCCGCGCGGCTTCGACGGCCACCTCCACGAGGCCCGCACCAACAATCTCGGTCACGTCGGAGGCGAGCCACGGCGGCATGATCGCGGATTCCTTCGAGCCGATCTTGAACGTGCCCTCGAGGCGCCCCTCCTCCGCGAGGAGCTTCGCCGCTTCACGGCCGCTCAGCCAGCCGCGGAAACGCTCGGCCGCCGCCTGGGCCCATCGAACGGGCCTCAGGTAAAACGGCTCACCCGCGGCCTGCTCAAGGATGCGCTCCGCCTCGAGCCTCCGCGCCTCGCGGTCGACGAGGGCGGTGACGATCAAGTCCTGCGCCGGGTCACGGCTTTGGTGCGCGCGTCGATCGGGCGAGACCATGGCCTTCTCGGTAATGCGAAGCGCCTCCTCGGGAAAACCCACGACCACGTAGAACGCCGCCAACGACCGCCGTGCTTCGTTTCGATCGGCGTCACGCGAGCTTGGCGGCTTTTGCGCACGGTAAACGGGCTCCTGGCGGAGCGCGTGGAGCGCCTCGGCAAACCTCGCTTGGCGCAGGTAGAGATCCGCAAGATCGATCCACGGATTCCCGTAGGGGCTCACGATGGCACGCGTCGCTTCGAGGCTCATGCGCTCCGCCTCGTCGAGCTTGAACACGGAGCGTGACGCTTCGGCGAAGTTCGTGAGGTCCACCGCGGAGGGCCCACCGGGCTGGCCGCGGCCATACTCGAGGGCCTTCGCGCACGCGGCATAGGACGCCTCGATGTGCCCGGCTTCGAATTCCACGGCACAGAGCGCGTTCATGCCGATGAGCACCTGCCGCGGCTCCCCCGTGGCGATGCCCTCCTCCGCCGCACGCCGCGCCGCATCGAACCTGCCGAGCTTCATGAGCGGCCAGGCGCGGTCGGCGAGGAGGTCCGGGTCGAAGTTCTTGTCGTACTTCGCGAGGTAGTCGAGCTTCGTTTGGTGGTGGTCGAGGTCGCCGTGCGCGTCGGCGAGGGCGCCGAGGAGGCGTTTGTACCACTGCCATGCCTCGGGCGACGGGCGGTCGCCGTACTTCGCGCGGTAGAGCGCAAGCGCCTTCTCAAGCTCGAAGACCGATCGCGGGAAGTTCGCCTCGGCCATGCTGTCCACGAGGCCAAGGACCAGGTGACCCACCATGGAGTTCGGGCTCGCGCGGAGGACACGCGTCGCGAGTTCGCGGGAGCGCACAAACTCCCCCATGGCAAGGGCAATGAACGCGTCGTACTCGTCCTGCGTCGATGCTTCGCCGTCGCCGGGGCGATAGACCCCAAGGTTCGCGAGGGCAGACTGAAGATCGTCGGCGCTCGGCTCCTCCTCCGTCGGGGCGTCGTCGTCCCCGGACTGCGCCCAACCGACCCGCGGCGCACAGACGACCGCCGCCATCGTCCCGAGGACGACGACACCGATCCTTGTCCATGCGCGCAACACCATGCCTCCCTACGACTCGAGGCTCATGCGCGCGAGTTTCTCGACCACGGGACGCACGGCGTCGCCGATGACCGATTCGGGGTCCTCCGTGCCCGGCGAGAACTCCATGCGGTGACGGAACACGTAGGGCGCGAGAACAGCGAGATCCTCCGGGAGCACGTGGCTCCGTCGGTGCATGACGGCGCGCGCCTGGAGCGCGGGCAATAGGAGCACGAGGGAGCGCGTGGATGCCCCTTGAAGCACCCGCGGGTCCGCACGGAGATTCCGCGCCACGTCGACGAGGGCTTCCTTGAGGGCCGGTGCGATACGCACGCCGGTTCGAAGCGCGCGACGCGCCGCGACGATGGAAGCATGGGTTACGGCGGGTAGTTCGCGCGCGTGGGTAAGACTCGGCGCCGGGTACTGGCTCAGAACCTCAAGCTCGGCGTCGCGCTCGATGTGCCGCATGACCACCTTGAAGAGGAAACGATCGAGCTGCGGCGTCGGCAGTGGGTAGGTGCCCGCGAGATCCAGCGGATTCTGCGTCGCCACCACGAAGAAAAGCTCATCGAGGGGGTGTGTCTCGTTGTCGATGGTGACCTGCTTTTCCGCCATGGCCTCGAGCATGGCGGCCTGCACCTTGGGCGATGTGCGGTTGATCTCGTCGGCGAGCACCACGTGCGCAAAAATGGGCCCGCGCCGGAACACGAACGTGTTCCGCTCCACGTCGAACACGTTCGTGCCCGTGATGTCGCTCGGCAGGAGGTCCGGCGTGAACTGCACGCGTCGAAACGGGGCGATCCCGTCGTGCGCGGCGCCTTCGATGGCTTCGCCGAGGGCGCGTGCCAGGGTCGTCTTGCCCGATCCCGGGTAGTCCTCGAGGAGCACGTGGCCATCGGCGAGGAGCGCGATGACCGCCAGCTCGATCACTTCATCACGGCCCTTCACCGCGGCGCGCGCACGGTCGCGGATCCGGTCGGCGGTCTGGGCCGCATCGGCGAGCGGCTTTTCCGAAGTGGGCGATGTTTCGAGTTCCATGGGTCGTTCCGTTTCCTGGGGTTCGTTCGGGGTTAGCGGGTTCGTAGCCATGACCACGGGGAGAGGGTCCCGAGGGCGCGGCGCCAAAAGGGAAGCGCGCGCCGCTCGCGCACGACGGCGCGGAGAAGCGGGCGCGGGTCGCTCGGTGCACCCTCGCCGAAGACCTCGGCCAGATGCGCGTCCGTGAGCGCGACAAAGTGGGGGAACTCGCCCGAGAGCCGCCGGGCAAAGGCTTCCCGCGTTTCGCCGATGCGGCGACGGCGGCCGAGCTCCGACAGGCGGTCGAGGGCGGCGCGGTAGGTCACACGCGCGCGCGAGCGTTTCGACGCGACGAGGGGCACGAGCGCGCGCCAGATCTTCGCAAGCACGAGGAACACGAGCGCACCCGCGAGCGCACCGCCGAGGAAGCGCTTCGCGCCGTCGAACCAGCGGCGGAACACGGCGCCGAAGTCCTCGCGCGCCTGGGCGTCGTCGGCGAGGGGCTTCTCGCCGCGCATGAGTTCGGCGAGGAGGCGCTGAAGGTCCGGGTCGGGCGGCGGCGGTGCCGGCGAAAGCACCTTGGCGGGCGACACGTCGGTCACGACCCAACCGAATCCATCGATGTACACCTCCGGCCACGCGTGGGCGTCGGCGCCGGTCACGACGAGGCCCGACCCACCCTGCCGGTTTGATTCGGGGACGGCGTAGCCCGTCGCCACGCGGGTCGGAATGCCGATGGAGCGCATGAGGAAGACACCCGCGTGCGCGAAGTGCACGCAGTACCCGGTGAGATCCCCAAAAAGAAAGTGCGCCGTCGGGTCCTCCGCGTCGGCGTGCTTCGAGCGGAGGCTGTAGGTCCCGTTCTGCCCGAGCCACGCCGTCACGGCAATCGCCTGCGCCACGGGGTCGGCACGCAGGTAGTCTGGAAGCATCTCGTTGACGATGCGCTCGGCGAGTTCCTTGTAACGCGGATCGCTCGGCGCCTCGGTGTAGTGGCGGCGCTCGTCCTCGGTCCACGACGGCGCACCGACGTCATGGCCGAGCAGCTCTTCGTAGCCGGTCATGATCGGCGCGCTCGTGACGCGGTACATGCGGCGGAAGCGTCGCGGGTTCGGATTCGCCTCCGGGGAGAACACGAGGGGGGCCTCGAGCCCAAAGGGGCGCGTGTGGTCCGCGAGCAAACCGACAGTCGTGTCGACGGTGCTTCGGTACGCGCCCACGAGCGGCGCCTCCTTCACGCGGTACGTGGTCGTGGGGAACCCATCCGCGATGTCCTGATCCACGTCCGAGCGCGTGGCCTGCACGAGCCGCGCACCGTTGAACTGCGAGAACGCGCCCTGCCGGAAGTAGTACATGCCGAAGGGCGGCGAATACTCGTCGTGAAAGAGCACGACCCCGATGGGCGGTGGGTTCTTCGGGCGATCGTAGTTGTCGCGGAACTCCAGCTCATCGTTCGGGCGCTCACTCTTGTCGGTCTTCTTGTCCTTCTGATCCTTCTCGTTCTTTCCCTTGCCCTGGAGACCGAGTGGATCATCGGCGAATGGGTCGTCCGCGCCGTGGAGGTAGACCGCCGTGCCACCGCCGAGGAGCAGCATCATGAGCACCGCGACGTGGAAGACCGAGCGAAGCACGCTCCGCTCGCTCAAGAGGAAAAGCGCGATGACAAAAAGCGCAACGCCGCCAAGGATGGCGATGGCGATGGTCGGGTCCCCACCGCGCACTAGGATCGGATCCGCAATCTCAAAGGGTCGGTTGATGGCGCCGTAACGGTGGGCACGCACGAGTTGGGCGAAGGCGAGGCCGATGGCCACAACCTCGAGGATCGCGAGCGTGCGGCGACGGGCCGAGGCAAAACGAAGGAGCGCCGAGAAGACGAACGCGCCCGCCCCGAAGGACCACGCGTCGGCGATCGATGCGGCGGACTCGGGACCGACACTCGCGGCAAGCGACGGCCCGTCGGCGAGGAGCGAGCGAACGGCGACCACGACCGCGCAGGCGCCGAGGGTCCCGATGGCGGCGCCGAGCACGCGAAGGCGTGAACCCGAGACAGCCCGCCCCACGACGGCCCCAACGGCCGCGCCCAGCGCCGCGCTTAGGACGCCTGCGGGAACCGCAATGGGGATCGTGGCGACCACCGCGACGATGCCATGCACAAGACTGCGAAGCGCCGTCGCCGTCCAGGGCTCGGTCGGGACGTGCGTTGGGGTCACGACGTTCGTTTCGCGTTCGCTCATGCAGCGCGCGCCTCCGCACGGAGATGCCCCTCGGACCAAAGTCGACCCGTTGGGCGGTCAAAGACCAACACGTCGGCGCGCGTCGTCCCGAGTGCACGGAGCACGGCATCGAGCGATGCACGCGCGATACCGACTCGGGGCGGCCTGTGCACGAACACCCGCCACCAGGGGACCCGCGACGGATCCTCCGCGTCCACGCGATCGAACGCGACGACGATCCGCACGCGGTGCGGCCGCGCCCGCGCCACGCGGATGACCTCGTCAAGCCATGCGCCGGGCTCCGGCGACACGAAGAGCACAAGGCTCGCCGGCCCCTCCCGCTCCACTGTCTCCACGAACCCACGGAGTCCCGCCGCGCCGGTTCGCCGCGCATCGCGGGAGCGCACGATGGACGCACGCGCATCGTCGACCGTGGTCGCCACCGCATCACTGCCTGACGCGCCGAACCGCAGGTCGTCACCGAGGGCCTGCTGCTCCACGGCAACGCGCGCGAGCGCCGCCACCGCTTCGTCGCCGGGTGCCGCGACCAGGAACGCCGCCGTGCGATCGGAACGGCTCAAGGCCCGCTCCGGCGTGCGCACCACGAGTTTGCGCGTACGTCCGAAGGCCTTCCAGTGGATGTGCCGTGCCGGGTCGCCGGGCACGTACCGCCGCAGCTCCATGCGATCGCCGGACGCGCTCCCAAGCGGGTGCGGCAAGTCTTCGCCGCCGGACATGGAAAGAAGCACCGGAATCCGCCGGAGCCCACCCGCCGCGGGGAGCACTCGCATGTCGGGCATCGACCGGTGATGAATCGCCACGCGCGCAAGGCCGAGCACGTCCTCGATGACCACGCGTCGCACGACCTCCGCGTAGGTGCCACGCTCGGGAAAGACAACGCGCTCGCGGCGCCGCCCGAAGACGCGCTCCTCCGCGTGCACGAGGACCTCCGGGTGCGAGTACCACTCCCAGCGCACGGCGATGAGCGGCCACCACCCAAGGGCGGGCACGGAAAACGATGTCGGCTGTTCGACACCGGCTTCGATCCACGCCTGGCCCGTCGGCGCGCCCGTACCAAACTGCCTCAACAAAAAGAGCGCGGTCGCCCCCACAAGCAGCGTGTCGAAGAGCACGAGCGCCGCGGCGACGGCGCCCACGACGAGCATCACCCAGTCCATGGCGCGCACGCCAAGGAAGTAGAGCGCCAGCAACGCAGCCCCGAACACCACCGCCCCCAAGAGGGACATCGGAAAGTAGTCAGCGGCGCGGGCAACGGCCCGAACGGTGCGGCGGACAAACGGGGGCATGGAACTCCGCAGGAACACGTATGGGGCGGCGAACATGGAGCGTACAGGGGAACCGGATTTGGGCCTATTCTTCCGTCCGGAGGCGAGTACCGATGGATACGACGATTCGGGTTGGGGGAATCTTTGCTGGGGCGTTGTGGTTCTGTTTGAGCCTGCCCGGATGCGGCGGGTCGTGCCCGTGCGCCTGCGCGGAGGGCAGCACCATGGCCCGAAGCGACTTGGTGGCGTCGGACCACGCCCAAGTGACGACGCCGCCTCCGGTGGACGTGACGCGCGACCGCGGCATCGACGCCGCGCCCAAGGCCTCCGCTTCACCGCCTGAGCCGCCCGCAGCCCACGTCGACGCCATGGGCAATGCCCAGGCGCAGACCGTGGTCGGCCCCGCGGGCGCGACACTCCACCTCACGAACGGCATGAGCCTCGACATCCCGTCGGGTGCGGTCACGACACCCGTCGAGGTCACCATGGTTGCGGGTGAATCGAGTCAGCTCCTCAATAGCGGGAGCCGCCAGACCGTGAGCCCCTCCGTCGAGGTGCGCCCAGCCATCGCAGCGAACGCGGGCACGACGTTCGAGATCTCCGCGCCGCTCGTCGCACTGCCGCGCGGCTACTCAGACGAAGACCTCGCCCTCGCCGTCGAACGCCCCGACGAACACCGCGTCCTCGACCGCGGCCCCATGCGCACCCTCTGGCAAAACTACCCCGTCGAACGCAAGGGCGGCCGCATCGTCGCCCACGTCGACACCCTCCACGGCCTACGCGTGGTGTTCGTGGTGACGCGGTAGCCCGAAGGGGACCGACCGTGTCATTCGAGCCCCCCGACCCCCAGCACCGCGACCGCGGGGCTCGCGGAACTTTCCGAGCCACCCGCTGTCACATCCCCATGGGCTTTCGTATCGCCGCCCTCGGCCTAGGACTCAGCCTGTTCGCCGGATGCGCGGGGCTCGTGCCATCCCAGCGAGGCGTGGTCGCAAGGCCGGTGAAGCAAGGCACGCTCACCGCATGGGCCGTCACGAACAACACGCCAACGCCGATCACCGTCGACAGCACACGCTTACGTTTCGATGTACTCGACGACGAGGGCCGGTGGGTGGCGATGGCGCAACCGTATGCTTGGCGGACGCCGTACGCCGCGGTGACCATCGCACCTGGCAAGTCCGCGTACGTCGGTTGGGCACGCAAGTTCCCGTTTGAGCGGAACGGGAACGGCTTCTTTGATGGCTACATCTGGTACCCGGGGCGGTTTCGCCTGGTCTTGGCGAAGGACGCCGCGCGGTCCGCGGGCGTGACGCTCACGGAGTTCCGCTGGAATGGGTACGGGGGCGCGGCGCTTGCGGACGTCCGAGCGCTCAACGACGAAGCAATCACGAGAGCGTGTTCCCCACCCCAGGACGAATACGAACTGCTGCGGTGGACGGAAGATCGAGACCTCGCCGCATGGATGCACGCGGCGGCCGCCCGTCGACGTGATGACGAAGTCGCGGAAGCCGACCTCGACATCGAAGCGGAGGTTCTCCGCCGGGGCAGCCTCAATCGGGCGTTCGTCGCACGCATGACAAGTGCGCGGCCTGACGAAGTGGCGGAGCTGGCGGAGCTCGCCTTCGAGCAGGGCGGCGTCTCGGTGGTGTCGGCGGCCTACGAACGGATCGGGAAATTGCTCACGGGGGCCTCCGCCGTGGCCCCGGAAATCTACGAGGCACTGCTCGGCGCGGAACCTGGAATCGACTCGCACGGCCTTACGCCAGGGCTCGTGGCGCGCCTCGAGAGCGGCGGAAGTTCCGCCGAGGAGTTCGACGCGATGGCGGACCTATTCGCGAACTCCACGTTCTGGTGGGAGTCTGCGGGAGACGCCACGGTGCGCGCCGCCCGCACGGCCTGCGCGGTGCGTTCGTCGAGCGCCTGTGATTCGCTGATCGAGACCGTGGGCACCTTCGAGTCGATGGAGTCGACGGGCGACGCCGAGTTTGCCGTTCAGTCACCCCTTTCCCACCAGCGGCCATCCATCGCGCGTGATCGCGCCACGCGGCGCGAGTGTGGGGACCTCACCCGCGAGCTTCGAGCGATTCGCGAACGTGTGCGCGCCGGCAAAGTGGAGTTCCGGTAGCCCCCCGGCCGCGCGATGGCCCGCAGGCAAGGCGATTCCAAGGGGGAAGGCGTGCGTCGCAACGTGCCGGCTCGACGGCCGCCCGGAATGCCGTAGAACCACGCAGTCGCGCGGAGCGCGTCATGCAGCGCACGTACAATCGGGAATTCGTCCTCGCCTTCTTTGGCTACTTCCTCGCCGGGCTCGCCTTCGGCGGGTACCTGCACTTGCCTGGCCTACTCCGAGATTTCGGAGCCAACGACACACGCATCGGCATCATCGCCGCGGTACCCTCGGCCCTCTCCGTGCTGTTGCGACCGTGGATCGGACAGCTGAGCGACCGGGTGGGCCGACGCCCGGTGCTGCGTGCGGGTTCGGCGATCGCGCTCGCCGCCTGCGCGCTCTACGTCGTAGTCGACGACATGGGGCCGCTCCTCTACTTCGTGCGCATCCTTCACGGCGTCGCGCAGGCGATCCTCTTTGCCGTCTATTTCACGGTCGCTTCCGATCACGTTCCCGCCGCGCGCCGCACGCAAGGCCTCGCCATCTTCGGCATCGCGGGCATGCTGCCCCTCGCGCTCAGCGGCGCCCTCGGCGACTGGATCGTGCCGCACTTCGGCTACCGCGCGCTCTTCATCGCCCTGGCGGTGCTCGAGTTCGGCTCCTTCATACTCACGTTGTTTCTCAAGGAGTCGGCGCCGGCGGAAGCCCGCGGACGGCGACCGGTGCTCGGCATGCTCACCCGACCCGAACTCGTGCCGCTCTGGATCGCCATCTTCGGCTTTGAGGTGGCGGCGGCCACCTACTTCACGTTCATCAAGACATTCACGCTCGACACGCACCTCGGGAGCGTCGGCGAATTTTTCGGCTTCTACTCGGGCGCGGCCATCGTGCTCCGCGTCTTCTTCGGCTGGATCCCCGATCGGCTCGGTCCGCGCCGCACCCTCGTGCCGGCCCTCGGCGCGTCCATGCTTGGCTACGCGGTACTCGCCAACGCCACGACCGAGATCGACGTCATCGTCGCGGGTCTGCTCACGGGCACGGGCCACGGGTTCGTCTACCCCATCGTCGCTTCACTCGTCGTGTCGCGCGTCGCGGACGTGGAGCGCGGTGCGTCCCTCGCGCTCTACACGGCGGTCTACGAGGCGGGGCTCCTCGTTGGAAGCCCGATCATCGGCGCTGTCCTTGAGCACTACGGCTACGACGACATGTTCTGGCTTGCCTTCAGCGTGGTCGCCACGGCGGCAATCCTGTTTAGCGCCCTCGATCACCGCCGCCCGGCGCTGCTCCGCGCCGGGCCGTAACCCCCGCGCCCGGTTTTGCGCTACGGTCGCGCGCCATGGCCCTCCGCGACCTCGGCTACAAGCCCTACGAAGGCGCGCGCCTCCCGGCGACGCGCAACACGTGGGTGTTGTTCCGCCACGGCGTGGGCCGCGCGTGGAACTCGTGGTTCGTGAAGGTTGCCGTCGTGTTCGGGTGGATCCCGAGCGCAAGCATGGTCGTCTTCCTCGCCGTCACGCAGGGCATCAAGAAGATGGTCGTCTCGCAGGCCCCCCCGGGCGACGCCACGGCCGCCATGCCCGGGGCGCTCGCCCCCGACTTCGCGTCTTCGTTTCTGACGATGTTCGGCTGGCAGTTCTGGTTGTTCCTGACCCTCGTTTCCCTCGGCGCCGGCGCCACCGTCATCGCGAAGGATCTCGAGTTCCGCGCGTTTCGCTTCTACTTCGCGAAGCCCGTCGAGCCGTGGCAGTACCTCCTCGCACGCACGCTCGGCGTCGGCGCGTGGTGCTTCGGGCTCACGTGGCTGCCCGCGGTGCTCTACGGGGTGGGCGCGTCGGCCGTCGCCGACGACACCGCGCCCCTCGTACTGCTCCTTCCGGCCACGCTCTACGCGGTGCTGGTCTCGGTGACCGTCGCGGTTCTGTCCGTCGCCATGTCGAGCGTAAGCACCAGCCGCGGCGTCACCATGAGCCTGTGGCTCGCGTTCCTGCTCATCCCAAGCATCCTTGCCATGGTCGCGAGCGGGATGGCGGATTTCCCCTGGCTCAGGCTCGCGTCACTTCCCGCGATCCTTCGCATTCTCGGAACTGCACTCTTCAAAGCGCCGACCGAACTCGCCGCCGATCCGGTGCACTGGTACCACGCGCTTCCAGTGCTCCTCGGATTCCTCGGCGCGGGCACCGCCCTCGCATGGCGCCGCGTTGTGCGCGCGGAGGTCGTGACATGAGCGGCGACACGCAGACGAACGGGTCGGTCATCCGCGCCGTGCGCGTCTCGAAATGGTACGGGCCGGTCTCGCCCTCGAGCAGGTCTCCCTCGACCTCGGCCCCGGCATCTGGGGCCTGTTGGGTCCGAACGGCTCGGGCAAGACCACGTTCATGAACCTCGTCGCCGGGCCAGTTCCGACCGAGCCTCGGCGAGCTGGCGTGCTCGGCGATGCCCTTCGTGCCCCCGGGTCCTCGCGCGCGTCGGCTACTGCCCCGAGGCGGACGCCATGTACGACGAGCTCACGGGCCACGCCTTCGCCTCGCTCGCACGCCTCGGCGGTTCTCGGCGAAGCGACGCGGCGGCACGCGCCGAGGCGATTCTCACGCGCCTCGACCTCAAGGGGGCCATGCACCGCCCCATCGGCGGCTACAGCCGCGGCATGCGCCAACGCGCAAAGCTCGCCCAGGCCCTCGTGCACGACCCCGAAGTGCTGCTGCTCGACGAGCCACTCACGGGGACCGACCCCATCTCGCGGCAAACGATTCTCCAGGAAGTGCGCGAGCGCGCCCAGGCGGGCACCACCGTGCTCTTTTCCACGCACGTACTCCACGAGGTCGAGAGCCTGACCGACCAGGTGCTGCTCATCGTGCGCGGCCAGGTCGTGGCGCAGGGCCGCACGGCGGACATCCGCGCCATGATGGCCCATCGCCCACACCACGTGCGCGTCGACGTGTCCGAACCGCGGGCGCTCGCGCGCGCACTGGCGGAGGACCCGTCGGTCGTCGCCCTCTTTCTCGCCGGAGAGGGGGCCGTCACCGTTGCCACGAAGGACCCGGACTCGACGTACACCGCCATCGCACGCGCCATCGTGGACGGAAACCACGAGCTCCGCGCGCTCACGAGTCCCGACGCCACGCTCGAAGCACTCTTCCACGATCTCGTCGAGCGCGCGTCCCGCGGCGCGGGCACCGGATCCGACGCCGCCGTCGGCTCGCGACACCCCGGAGGCACGCCATGAACGCGAGCGCACGCCCCGTCGAAGCGCCGTGGACCGCGGCGTTTTCGCTCCAGGCCCTGCGGTACCTCCGGAGCGCACGGCTTCGGCTCGCGGCGATCCTCTCGGGCCTCGTGGTCCTCGGCGTGGTCACCGTGTTCCACCTCGCAGCGCCCAAGGCGCCCGCGGCCGCGTGGGAGACGAGTCAGGACCTCGCCATCGGAACGCTTGTGGTGTTCCTCGTGCCGTTCATGTTCGGACCCGCCCTGGTGTCGGAGGAAGTCTCGAGCCGAACGCTGCCGTTCCTGCTCGTCCGCTCCGTCGGGCGGATCCGCCTCGGCCTCGGGAAGCTCGTGGCGGCGAGCGCAGCCACGGTTTCGATTGTGTTTGTCGCGAGTCTCCTGCTGTTCGTTGGGTGCCTCGCGCCGCACGGCGAGTCGTTTGGAACGGCGTTGCCAGCCGCACTCCGGAGCGCCGCGGCCATGGGCCTACTCGCGGCGTACTACACGGCGGTGGGCTTCTTCTGGAGCGCGGCCATCCCAAGCTCGGCAAACGTGGCCACCGCGATTCACTTCGCGATCCTGGAGTTCGGCGTGTCCCATGCGCCCGGGTTCGTGCGCCTTGGCGCCATGCGCCACATGGCCAGTGTTCTCAGCCACAACGGTCTCGGAGCCGACGCGGGTGGTTCGATCCCCGATGTACCCACCTGGGCCGCGGCCGCCATCCTCGCGCTCGCATTGAGCGGCGCCACCGTGGCGGGCCTGCTGGCGTTCCAGGGTCGAGAATATCGCATTGGCGTGACATCGTAGGGACGCATGCTCGCCACCCACCACACACGCTTCGTGGCGGAAGATGTGCGCGGACGGCCCCTCGTCCGCGCCGGAGTTCGGGTCGACGTCGACCTCGGCATTGCGTGCATCGCCAACGCCGTCGGCCTGCCGCGCCTCTGGGGCCGCACCGTGAATGCGGCGCTCGATGGATTTGTGGAGGGGTTCCGCACGAGCCGCGAGTCGGGACGCGCTCGCGTGGACGAGGCCGTGCGACATGCCCAGCGGTCGCTCAAGCAGTCCGCAGAAACGCTCATTGAACGCATGGTGCCCGACGTCGCCTTCACCGCCGTGGTGCTGAACGATGGACATGTCCACGCGATCAACGCGGGCACGTCACGCATCTACGTTCACCGCCAGCACGAACCAAAGCGGCTCACGCCGCGAACCGACGAGACCGCAGGTCTGCTTCGAACGACCCCCACGCATGCATCCGAAGCCGTGGCGCCCGGTGATCTTGTGCTCCTCGGAACGCAGTCCGCCTTTTCGGTACGTGCCATCGGCAAACTCGCGTCGTTGCTCGACGTCACGCCGAACGCCACGCCCGACGCCATCACGAAACTGCTCGTGGAACCCGCCGAATCCGCCGGCGTGGGCGCCGCCGCCGTCGCACTGCGCGTGCACTAACAAATCGGTCTCGTGTCCCCGTATTCGGGGGCGCCGGGATGGCTGGGCTTAGTTGCAGGCGGCGTCGGCGGTGCAGTCGGGGTCGTCACAATCGATGAGCCCGTCGCAGTCCTCGTCGAAGCCCGTTGTGCAGAACTCGAAGGGGAAGCACAGCAAGCACAGGAAGTTCGACGCGCAATCCGGGTCCTCGCAGTCGCGGAGCCCATCGCAGTCGTCGTCCTTGCCGTTGCGGCATGCCTCCGCCACACACATGCCGGGGCCGCAGGTCGGATCGTTTGCACACGCCGGGTCGTCGCAGTCCGCGAGGCTGTTGCAATCGTCGTCCACGTTGTCGCCACAGATCTCGAAGGGCAGGCAGATGGAGCACGCGGTCGTGCCCGCGCACTCCGAATCATCGCAGTCGGTGAGCCCGTCGCAGTCGTCGTCCTTGCCGTTGCGGCACGTCTCGCGCTTCGCACACACCTTGCAGCTCGGCGCCGCGCTGCAGTCGCTGTCATCGCAGTCGGCGAGCCCGTCGCAGTCGTCGTCCGTGCCGTTCGTGCACGATTCCGTCGTCGGCACACAGCACTCCGGGCGCACGGCGCAGCGCGGCTCGTCGCAATCGACGACCCCGTTGCAGTTGTCATCGATGCCATTCGTGCAGCGTTCAACCACCCCCGGGTTGATGCCCCGTCGGTCGTCATTGCAGTCGTTGCCCCCGCAAGATTGATCCACGTAGCCGTCGCCGTCCTTGTCCTTCGGCTTCGTGGTGCAGCCGCCGACGACCTCCGAACAGAAATCGGTCGTGCACGTAACGCCATCGTTACAGACCGGTGGTGTCCCGGCTGCGCAACGGCCCGCGGTGCATTTCTCGACGCCGTTACAGACGACCCCGTCATCGCACTCGGCGGCAACCGTGCAGGGCTTGTTCACGCAGCCGACATCCGCCTGGCACACCTGACCGCCGGTGCACTTGTTCGAGTTTGGAATGTTTTCGCAGCCGGTCTCGGCGCACTGGTCGTCGGTGCAATCGATCCCATCCGAGCAATTGAGCCCAGGACCTGGCTGGCACACCCCGTCGACACAAAGCTCCACGCCATCGCAGAGCATCCCGTTGTTGCAGTCCGCGTTCGAAATGCAGCGGGGCGCATCGCTTGGTGCATCGCTCGGCGCGTCGGAAGGTGCGTCACTGGGCGCATCGCTCGGCGCGTCGGAAGGCGCGTCCACGATCCCATCGGTCGTCACCGACCCGTCGCCGGCATCGGTGTGACCGTCCGCCGCGTCGAAATCCACGATGAGCGTCGTCCGCCCGCATCCAGACACAAGGAGCAGCCCGAGCAGGAGCTGCCACGCCATCGCGCTCACGCCGTGTCGCTCGCCCGGGCACCGTCGCATGCGCAAACTCTACCCGATCGACACGGACCGGCAGAATTCACGCAGAGCCCGTGGAATAAGCACATTGGCGCGTTGTTTTGACCGCGCGCGGGCTGACTTGACGACCTCGGGGTCGCGGTTACCATCCGCCCGCGCGGACTAAAAACCGCAGAAATCCAAGGGGTTTACCCATGACCGATGCGATGATCGAGGCCCAGGACCTGGGGAAGCGCTACGGCGATTTCGTCGCGCTCTCCGGGGCGAGCTTCGCCGTGCGAAGGGGCGAGGTGGTGGGCTTCCTCGGCCCGAACGGCGCCGGAAAAACCACGACGATGAAGATCCTCACGTGCTTCATCGCCCCGACCGAGGGCACGGCGCGCGTGAACGGCGCCGACGTGTTCGAGGACGCCATGGCCGTGCGCCGGGCCATCGGGTACCTGCCCGAGAGCACGCCGCTCTACACGGAGATGCTGGTCCTCGAGTACCTCGACTGGGCGGCGCGCATGCGCGGCATCGAAGGCGCGGACGCCACAAAGCGCATTCGCACGGTGGTCGAGGAGACCGGCCTCGGGGATGTGGTGGGCAAGGAGATCCGCGCGCTCTCGAAGGGTTACCGCCAGCGCGTGGGGATCGCGCAGGCGCTCATCCACGAGCCGCCGATTCTGATCCTCGACGAGCCCATGAGCGGCCTCGATCCGAACCAGGCCATGGAGATTCGCGATCTCATCAAGGCCATGGGCAAGGAACGGACCGTCATCCTTTCGACGCACAACCTCGCCGAAGTGCAGGCCACCTGCAATCGCGTGCTCATCATCGCACGCGGCAAGCTCGTGGCCGACGACACGCCTAACCACCTCCGCGAAACCGCGGGCAAGGCGCGTTTCATGGTGACCTTTGCCAAGGCGGACACCACCGAGAACGCGGTGCGCGACGCGCTCGGCAAAATCGCGGGCGTGGAGCGCGTGGCCACGGCCACGGGCACCGTCGACGAGATCGCCTTCGAGGTCGTGCCCGCGAGCGGCGAGGACCTCCGCGCAAAGCTCTTCCAGGCCGCCGTCGAACAGAAACTCACGCTCCTCGAGCTTCGACGCGAGGACCAAAACCTCGAAGGCATCTTCCGCGAGCTCACCCTGGGAGGCAACGACCATGCGTAACACCCTCGCCATCGCGCGACGCCAGTTCGCGAGCTACTTCAACGGCGCCACGGCGTACATCGTCATTTGCAGCGTGCTGCTGATCTTCGGCTTCCTCTTCTGGCAGACCTTCTTCCTCTACGGCCGCGCCACCATGCGCGACATGTTCAACCTCATGCCGTGGATGCTCCTTGTGGCCGCGCCGGCGCTCACCATGGGGCTCATCGCGGAGGAAAAGCGGAACGGAACCATCGAGATTCTGCTCACGATGCCCGTGCGCGACTCGGACGTCGTCGTCGGCAAGTTCCTCGGCGTGCTCGGTCTCTACGCGGTGATGCTCGCGCTCACGCTGCCCTACCCGCTCAGCGTTTCAACCCTCGGCCCGCTCGATTGGGGCCAGGTGTTCACGGGCTACCTCGGCCTGTTCCTCCAGGGCGCCGCCATGCTGGCCATCGGCATCCTCGCCTCGAGCTGGACCGACAACCAACTCGTGGCGCTCTTCGCATCGATGTTCGTGTGCTTTGCCCTTTGGATCATCGACAAGGTGCTCCCGCTGCTCCCGTCGGGCGCGGCGAGCGTCCTTGAGTGGCTCTCGTTCGACTACCACCTCCGCAGCATGGCGCGCGGTGTGGTGGACACGCGCGACGTGGCCTACTTCCTGTCCCTGATGGGCTTCTCGTTGATGTTTTCGTTCCGCGCCCTTGAGAGCCGGAGGTGGAGGTAAGCCATGGCCATCAATCGACGTGCCCGCGCAGCCACCGAGTCGGTGGGGTTTCTCGTGGTCCTCGGCGGCATCCTCGTCGCCCTAAACATCCTCGGGGTCTTCTACTTCGAACGCTTCGACGCAACGAAGAACGAGCTCTTCTCCCTTTCGTCGGGCTCGAAGCGCCTCGCCGGAAGTCTTTCGGACAAGCTCGAGATCACCGCCTACTTCACCGCCGACCTGCCCCCGCCCTTCAACGCCACCGAGCGCTACGTGCGGGACATTCTCGCCGAGTACCAGGCCGCATCGAAGGGGAAGATCAAGGTCTCGTTCATCAACCCCGACACCGATGCCGAGAAGGAACAGGCGCAGAAGGACGGCGTCAGTGCCGTCAAGCACCAGGTCATCGAGAACGACGGCGTCTCCGTGAAGGAGGGCTTCCGTGGCCTCGTCATGCGGTACCTCGATCGCGAAGAGATCGTGCCCGTCATCGAGAACACCGAGGGGCTCGAGTACCTGCTCACATCGAGGATCAAACAGCTCCAGGGCGACAAGGTGCCCATCGCCATCCTCACGGGGCACGGCGAAGCGAGTTCCGCGAGTGGGCTCGCGGGGCTTGGGCGCTGCATGCCGACCTACGAGTTCCGCGACGTGACGGCGGATGCGGACATCGCCCCGGACACGAAGGCCCTCCTCATCGTGGGCGCGACCGAGGCGATTCCGGAGGATCAGCTCCGACGCATCAACAAGTACGTCATGGAAGGCCACTCGCTCGCCGTGTTCGGCGGCGGGATGAAGATCGATCTCGAACAGGGCGCCGCCGCGGTGCCCATCGACACCGGCCTCAACGCGTTGCTCAAGCCCTGGGGTGTGACGCTCAAGCCCGGCATCGCCGCGGACGCGAACTGTAGCCGCGGACCGCTCCGCACCCAGTTCGGCGTGGTGGGCGTGCCGCACCCGCCCGTGCCCATCGTGCTCTTCGACGAAGCCAAGAGCGAAAACCCGGTGCTCTTCCGATTGAGTTCCGCGACCCTGCCGTTCATGGAACCCCTCGGCCTCGGCACGGCGCCCGGCGGCGCGAAGCTCACGGCCCTTGCCGAAACCTCCGAGAACTCGTGGCTGATGACCGGCGAGCGCATCGACCTCAACCGAAGGACCCGCGCGAAATCGACACGAGCGGTCCCACCGGTCCGTTCACGCTGCGCGACGGTGTCGGGAACGTTGCCCTCCGCATTCCCGAACAACGCGAGCGTCGCCGCGGAGGCACCGCCACCATCCGAGCCCCCGACGGCTCGAAGACGCCCGTGCGCGTGCTCGTGGCGGGCGGCGCACTCTTCGTGCGCGACGAGGCCATGCCGCAACCGCAGGGCCAAGAGCAGTGTCCGATGACGAACAACGTGGCCCTCGCCCTGAACGCCGTGGACTGGCTCACGCAGGATTCGGACCTCATCGCCGTCCGCGCAAAGAACGTGGAAGACCCCGCCATCGACGTGCCCTCCGATGTACAGGCCGCGGAGGACGCAGCCCGCACGGCGCAGGACAGCGTCGTCGCCGCGGCGCAGGTGGGCGACGCCGCAAACGCGGAGAAGGCCTCGAAGGAACGCGACGACGCCCTCGAGAAGCGGAAGGCCGCGCTCGAGGCCTGGGAGAAGCGAAAGCGAATGTACCGTTGGGGCAACATGGTGGGGATCCCCCTCGCCTTCGCCCTCTTCGGCGTCGCGCGATGGCAGCTTCGGCAACGCCGTCGCCGTCATCTCGCCGCGTGAGCGAGTCCCCCTAGACCACGGAGACCCACCGATGAAGAACCGCCTCTGGATCGCCCTCGCCGTGTTCGTCGCCGTCCTGGCGCTCGTCGTGCTCCAGCTTCGCGAACGTGGCGAAGAACCCGACGCCGCCAAACCGAAGACCGAAGAGAGCACCTCCTCCCTGCGGGACACCGTGTTCGGCAAGGTCTCGGCCGACACCCTCGACGCGCTCGAGATCAAGGGACCCGACGGTCCCGCCGCGAAGCTCGTGAAGCGCGATGGCCGCTGGAACCTCGCCGAGCCCGTGGACGCGCCCGCGGACCAGGAGGCGGCCGACGCCGTCGCGATGAACCTCGCGGAACTCGAGATCGTGCGCCTCGTGGCCCAAAACCCCGAGAACCACGACCGCCTGGGGGTGACCGACGCCAAGGCCGTGCACGTGACGGCGAGCGCCGGCGGCAAACCGGTCATGGCGATCCTCATCGGCGGCTACGGCGCGGGGAACACCCTCGTGCGCAAGCCGGGTTCGAACGACGTCTACGCCGCCAAGGGCTCCATCAACTACATCTTCAACAAGGAGCTCCGTAGCTGGCGCGATCGCAAGATCGTGGACCTCGACGCTTCGAGTGTCACCGAGGTGGCTTGGCAGAACGGCAAGACGGCGCTCCGCTTCGCCCGCAATGCGGACACGCAGGCGGACTCCGCGATTACGTGGGTCCTCGCCAAGGGCATGAAGCTCCCGAAGGACTTCGACGCGGGCAAAGTGCAGGCGGCCGTGCTCGGCCTCGCGAAGCTCCGCGCGAGCGACTTCGCCGACGGCGCCACGGCGGAGAGCGTGGGCATCGACGCGAGCTCGCCCACCGTGACGCTCACCCTCTCGCCCGCGGCGGCGCCCTCCGCCGAGAGCGCCGAAGGCAACGCAAATGCACCGGCGGCCCCCACGTCCCTCACGCTTCGACTTGGCAGCAAGGTGAACGGCGTGCCCCAGTTCCACGTGATGGTGGACGGCGACCCGAGGGTCTACCGCGTCATCGAGAGCAGCGCCGAGCGCATCGACATCACGTCCGACGCGTTCAAGGCCTCCGCAAACCCACCCCCGGCGGCGCCGGACCAGGGCGGGATGCCGGGCATGGGCGCCATGCCCCAGGGCGATCCGAACAACATCCCGCCGGACGTCTACCGCGACATTCAGCGACAGATTCAGGCGGCGCAGCAGCGCGGCGGCCAGTAGCAACCCTCGACAAGGCTCGCGGGCTCGATTACCACGTCGACCCATGAGCACCCCGACGCGCATCCTCCTCGGCCTCACCTGCCTTGTTCTCCTCGTCGCCTGCAAGCGCCGCGACCCGGAACAGGGAACCGACACCGCAACTGACACGAGCGGAACGCCCAACGCCGCCGCCGCCGCGAACCCGTCGTCCGAGCAGCTTGAGCGCGCGGGCGACATCCCCGCGCCGAGCGACGTGGCCGCGCCACCCGCCGATGCCGAGAAGACTCCGTCGGGTCTCGCGAGCAAGATCCTCACGCCGGGCACCGGCGCCGAGCACCCGCGCGCGCAGGACCGCGTGAAGGTCCACTACACGGGCTGGACCACCGACGGAAAGATGTTCGACTCGTCCGTGAAGCGCGGTACGCCCGCCGAGTTCCCCCTCTCGCAGGTCATCGCAGGTTGGACCGAGGGCCTTCAGCTCATGATCGTCGGCGAGAAGCGCCGCCTCTGGATCCCCGAGGAGCTCGCGTACAAGGGCCGCCCGGGTCGTCCCGCGGGCATGCTCGTGTTCGATGTGGAGCTACTCGACATCGCGAAGCAGCCCGACCCGCCGTCGGTTCCGGACGACCTCAAGAAGCCGGGCGCAGGCGCCAAGACCACCGCCAGCGGCCTCGTCTCGCGCGTGCTCCAGAAGGGCAAGGGCTCGGAACACCCGCAGGCGTCGAGCCTTGTGACGGTGAACTACTCCGGCTGGACCCAGTCCGACGGGCAGATGTTCGATTTCGGCTCATGCGCGGTCAGCCCGCCACGTTCCCCCTGAACTGCGTGATCCCCGGCTGGACCGAGGGCGTGCAGCTCATGGTCGTCGGCGAGAAGCGCCGATTCTGGATCCCGGGCAAGCTTGCTTACGACGGTTCCGCGGGTCCGCAGGGCACCCTCGTGTTTGACGTCGAACCTGCTCGACATCAAGAACGGCGCGCCGGACCACCTGCCGCACTGAACGGGCCCTTCGGGGTTCGCACCGCCAGCGGCGCGACGCCGAGGCGCAGGAGCGCCCCACCGGGGGCGGTGCCCGCGAGGCGCACCAAGATCTCGTGCCGCGCGTTCATCGGGAGTCGCGTGAACGCGAGCCCGGCGGCCATGCACATTATCCTGATCACGGCGCCCGCGGATCACGCGAGCCACTTCCGCTTCCGCGTTCACCTCGAACCCACCGGGCAGCTCGAAGCGTACGGCCACCACGTCATTCACGGCGACGCCATCGTCGTCGAGCGCGACGAGCATGCCGCGCGGGGACAGATCGAGGACGGTGTCGCCAATCGTCGAGAAGCGCGAGAGCGAAATGGCATCGCACGAACCACGGTAGGCACGACGAAGGGCACGGCGGGTGGGAAGGGTGAATCGACGCATCGCCTGCGATCGTACGGGCGCGCGCATCGAGGCCGCCAAATTGCGGACGGTGCAAGCTCTGTACAGTTCGACCGTGCCCGTCGCGCGCTACTCGTCCATCACGAGGAAATGGCAGTGCGCGGCCGCCACGGGCTTCGTCGCATCGTCCTGCCAAGCCTCGGCCCGCACGTTGGTCACGCGCCGGCCGCGCTTCGTGATGACGCCCCGGGCGAACGTGTCGACGGGGCGCGCCGAGCGGAGGAAGTCCACCGTGATGCTGATCGTTTTCGGTAGGACGACGCTTTCGGACGCCCACATCACCTGAAAGATGGCCACGGACTCGAGGAGCGCGCCGAGGGTGCCGCCGTGAAGCGCCGGAAGCGCCGGGTTGCCCACGAGCGAATCCGAGTACGCCATCTTCGCAAGGAGCACATCGCCGTTGGCCTCGAGGGAGAGGCCGAGGAATCTCGCGTACGGCACCCGTGCGACGAGCCGCGATGCGTCCCCGCCGCTCCTCGCCTCGCGAACGAACGCCAAGAGCCCGTTGAATCGGTCATCCGCGGGCCCCCTCCGCACGGACGGTCTGCGTTTGAAGCATGAACGTGCCCGTCGCCGTAGCGATCGGGTCATCGACGCGGTCGTGGTACGCCACCGAACGCACGAAGGCGACGTTCTTCGTGGTCTTAAAGCACCTCGCCTCCGCGAGCACGGCCTGCCCGGGCGTCGCGGGCCGCAGGTAGTCGATGCGTAGATCGAGGGTCGCGATGGGCTTCGGCACATCGAGGGCCATGAACACCGCGGCACCGCAGCGACGCGTCCATGTCCATGAGCGCCGTGATCGCGCCGCCGTGGAGCACGCCGGTCGCGGGATTGCCCACCAACGCCACATCGTACGGCAGGTGACACACGGCGAAGGCGTCTTCGAGGGTGAGGAGCTCGAGACCGAGCGCGCGGTTGTGCGGCACGATCTCCATGAAGTTTCGGTTGAAGGCCTTGAGCTGCTCAAGCCGCGTGGGGTCGCTCACGCCGGAAGCATACCGTTTTTCGCCGGTACCGCCGCAGAGGTCCGTCAAAATACCGCAGATGCTCGCGGGGTTCGGCCCTCGTCGACGGCCGCCTGCGAAGGTACGCTTTGCGCGAAGCCCAACCGGGAATCGAGGAACCATGAGCCTGCCGTTCGCCCCCTTCAACCAGCCCGCCCCCTCGCTTGGGAACCAGTACGACGAAGACCGAGTCCTCCGCTCGATCCTCAAGCGGATGCTCCCCCCCGACGCGCTCCGTGAAATGGAACCCGGTCTCCGCGCCCTGGGCGAACTCGGTGGCGGCGAGCTCTACCAGATGCAGCTCGCCGACCGGCTGAACGAGCCCAAGCTCACGCACTTTGATCCGTGGGGAAACCGCATCGACCAGATTGAGGTGAGCCCGCTTTGGAAGCGGGCCGAACGCCTCGCCGCCGAGCACGGCATCGTCGCCACCGCCTACGAACGCAAGCACGGCGCGCTTTCGCGTGTGCACCAGTTCGCGCTTGCGTACCTGTTCACCCCGTCGACGGATATCTACTCGTGCCCCCTCGCCATGACGGACGGCGCGGCGCACACGCTCGCCGCCTCTGGCAACCACGCCATCATGGACCGAGCCCTGCCCCACCTCACGTCGCGGGATCCGCGCACGTTCTGGACCAGCGGCCAATGGATGACCGAATCGACGGGCGGCTCGGACGTTGGCCAAACCGAAACCATTGCGAAGCAAGATGCGGATGGAACCTGGCGCCTCTACGGCCGTAAGTGGTTTACCTCCGCCACCACGAGTCAGATGACGCTCACCCTCGGTCGCCCCGAAGGCAACGGGCCCGGTGGCCACGGTCTTGCGCTCTTCTACCTTGAAACGCGCGACGGAAACGGCGCCCTCCAGAACATCGAGATCGGCCGCCTCAAGGACAAACTTGGCACGCGCAAGGTCCCCACGGCGGAGCTCTTCCTCCACGGCACACCCGCGACCCCGGTGAACGGCACCACGAGCGGCATTCGAAACATCGCGCCAATGCTCAACATCACGCGCACCTGGAACGCCGTGTGCTCGGTCGCTGGCATGCGCCGCGGCCTCGCCCTCGCGCGGGATTTCGCCAAAAAGCGCGTGGCCTTCGGGGCGCCCCTCGCGGAGAAGCCCCTCCATATCGAGACCCTCGCGGACCTACAGATCGAGTTTGAAGCGGCGATGCCCTTCGTGTTCCGCGTGGTCGCACTCCTCGGCAAGCTCGAGACGGGCGAGATCACCGAGAGCGAGCAGAAGCTCCTTCGCCTGCTCACGCCACTCGTCAAGCTCACGACGGCAAAGCAAGGCGTACGCGTTGCGAGCGAAGTGCTCGAGTGCTTCGGCGGCGCGGGCTACGTGGAAGACACGGGCCTCCCCGTTCTGCTGCGCGATGCACAGGTGCTCCCCATCTGGGAAGGAACCACGAACGTTCTCTCCCTCGACACGCTCCGCGCCATCTCGCGGGACGGCGGCCTCGGCGAGCTCCTTGGCGAAATCAAAGGTATCGCCCAGAGCACGAAGGACACGGAGCTTCGCGCCATCGCGGAGGCGTGCGCGGCGCGGGTCGAGAAGACATCCGCGTGGCTCATGGAGCGCGCGGGCACGAACGCCATGGAGCTCGAATCCCAAGCGCGGCGCGTGGCGCTCACCTTCGGAGAGACCTACGAGCTCGCGCTCCTCGTGGAGCACGCCGATTGGGCCCTCCGCGTCGAAGGCGACGCGCGCCCAAGGTCCGCGGCACGTCGCTTCCACGTGCGGGGCACCGATCACCTGCGCCCCGTCTTCGAAGCCGCCGAGACCCGCGCCCTCGCCAACGACGCCTAGAATCGGCACGCGAGGGGCAAAATCACGGCACTTCCCCCGTTTTCGGGGGCGCCGCGGGCCGATTTGCGATCCGCACGCGAGTTGTGGACAACTGGCCCACGAGGACCCCAGGAACTACCCTGGTAGGCCTTTCCCAGGATCGCCATGAGTCATTTGGACGTCGACTTCGGCTTCAACCAGGCCCTCGTCGAAGAGTTGTTCCTTCAGTACTGCGACAACCCCGCTTCGGTCTCCGAGGAGTGGCGCTCTTTCTTTGAGTCGCTCCCCGCCGATGCCCTGCCCTCGCTCACGAGCGCCGGAGGCGTACGCGCCCCCGCGGCGCGCGGCGCCGCACCGACCAACGGTTCGAACGGCAATGGAACGAACGGCAACGGCAAGTACCTTGTTCCGGCGTACGCCGACGAGGTGAGCACGAGCGCGTTCCTTCCGCCAGGCGAGGAGCAAGAGCCGTTCGTCGACCGCCGAAGCCTCGAGCGGCGCATGGAGTCGTTCCCGCGCTCGGAGGATTTCCTCACCGCCACCACGCTCCAGGGTCGAGTGTCCGCCCTCGTCAACGCGTTCCGTGTGCGCGGCCACCTCTTTGCGGACGTCGATCCGCTAAACCTCAACCCCATCCCGCCCGACGACCTACTCCTCGAGCGCTATGGCCTGTCGAACGTCACGCCCGAAACGCTGTTCTCCACGGGCGACATGGAAGGTCCGGCGGTGGCGACCCTCGCGGAGATCATCCGCCGGCTCAAGGAGACCTACCACCGCACCATCGGCGTGGAATTCACGTTCATTGAGGAGCGGGAGCAGCGCACCTGGCTCCAGCGCCGCATGGAATCGACGTGCAACCGCATCGATCTCACGGCGGAGGCGCAGCTGCGCATCCTCTCGAAGCTCACGGATGCGGAGATCTTCGAGCAGTTCCTCCACACGAATTACGTCGGCGCCAAGCGTTTCTCGCTTGAGGGCGCCGAAAGCCTCATCCCGCTGATGGACCTCATGGTCGATCGCCTCTCGGAGCTCGGCACGGAGGAAATCGTCATCGGCATGGCCCACCGCGGCCGCTTGAACGTCCTCGTGAACATCCTCGAGAAGAAGGTGCAGGACATCCTCGCCGGCTTCGAGGACAAGGCCCCCGAAAAGCACCTCGGCGGCGGCGACGTGAAGTACCACCTCGGGTACTCGGTCGACCGCATGACGCCGGCTGGCAAGTCGGTGCACCTCACGCTCACGTTCAATCCAAGCCACCTCGAGTTCGTGAACCCGGTCGTCGAAGGCCGCGTCCGCGCAAAGCAGGACCGGCGTCAGGACCCGGACCGTGGCCGCGTGGTGCCGCTCCTCATCCATGGCGACGCCGCCTTCGCGGGCCAGGGGATCGTCACCGAAACGCTGAATCTTTCGTACCTTGAGGGGTATTCGACCGGCGGCACGATCCACATCGTCGTGAACAACCAGGTCGGCTTTACGACCAACCCATCCGAGTCGCGCTCGACGCGCTACTGCACCGACGTCACGCGCATGCTCCGCTGCCCCGTGTTCCACGTGAACGGGGAAGACCCGGAGGCCGTGGCCCAGGCCGTGACCCTCGCCGCCGAGTTCCGGCAGAAGTTCCACCGCGACGTGGTCATCGACCTCTACTGCTATCGCAAGTACGGCCACAACGAAGCCGACGAGCCGCGCTTCACCCAGCCGCTCATGTACGACGCCATCGATCGCAAAAAGACGGTGCGCGAGGAGTACGTCAATCGCCTCGTTCAAACGGGCAAAATCACCCAGGAGCAGGCCGACGAGATCATCGCGCGGCGACGCGCGTCCCTCGAGGCGGCGCTCCAGGAGATCCGCAAGAACGGCCACTCGGACGCCCCGAACTCCATGCAGGGCCTGTGGAGCAACTACCGCGGCGGCAACGACGACGACGTTCCGGACGTCGACACGAGTTACTCGAAGGACAAGCTCGTTGGGCTCCTCCGCCGCATCAACACGGTGCCCGACGGCGTCAAACTCAACCCGAAGGTCGCGCGCCTCTTCCGGCAGCGAATCGAAGGTGTCCAGCAGGGCGAACCGGTCGACTGGGGAACCGCCGAGACCCTCGCCTACGCGACGCTCGTCTCGGAGGGGCACCGGGTCCGCATCTCCGGCCAGGACTCGCGCCGCGGCACCTTCTCCCACCGACACGCGGTGGTCTACGACCGCGAAACAGGCGAAGCGGAGTGTCCGCTGGCCGAGGTCGCGACCGCACCCGACGGGTTTGTCGTGTTCGACAGCCCCCTCTCGGAGGCGGGCGTCCTCGGATTCGAGTTCGGTTTCAGCCTCGACTCGCCCGACGTCCTCACGATCTGGGAAGCCCAGTTCGGTGACTTCGTTAACGGCGCCCAGGTGATCACCGACCAGTTCATCTTCTCGTCGGAGGACAAGTGGGAGCGGCTGAGCGGCATCGTGTTGCTCCTTCCGCACGCCTTCGAGGGCCAGGGCCCCGAGCACTCCTCCGCACGCCTCGAGCGGTTCCTCTCGCAGTGCGCGGAGGACAACATCCAGGTCTGTAACCTCACGACACCCGCGCAGATTTTCCACTGCCTGCGTCGGCAAGTGCTGCGACCGTGGCGCAAGCCCCTGGTCATCATGTCGCCGAAGAGCCTCCTGCGGCACCCGGCGGCACGCTCGACCGTCGAAGAGCTCGCCACCGGCGAGTTCCAACGCATCATCAAGGACAGCGTCGTCAAGCCTTCGAAGGCACGCCGCGTTCTCCTCTGTAGCGGCAAGGTCTACTACGACCTCCTCAAGGCGCGCGACGAACGCAACATCGATGACATCGCCATCGTGCGCGTCGAGCAGCTCTACCCGCTCCGCGGCGCGGAGCTCAAGCGCGTGCTCCGGTATTACAAGGACGGCACCGACCTCGTGTGGGTCCAGGAAGAGCCGTGGAACATGGGCGCCTGGTTCTTCATGCAGGCGCGTCTACCGCTCCTTCTCGGCGACCGGATGCCGCTTCGCTGCATCTCCCGACCCGAGAGCGCAAGCCCCGCGACGGGCTCCCGCGCAAGCCACATGCTTGAGCAGGGGCGCCTCGTCGACGAAGCCCTCTCGTAGAGCACACATCGTTTTGTGCGCTCTACGGATGGGGGCGCGGGGCGTCGCGGAACCTAGGCGGTGACGGCGATTTTGCGGCCCTTGGGGAGTTCGCCCTTTGGGAGGCGGACGGTGAGTACGCCTTCCTTGAGCTTCGCTTCGATGGCGTCGTCCTTCACCGTTTCGGGGATGGTGAAGCGGCGGGTGAAGGCGCCGTAGCTGCGCTCCACGTGGCGGTAGCCACCTTCCTTTTCTTCCTTCTTCTCGAAGTGGCGCTCCCCCTTGATCGTGAGCACGCCGTTCTCGAGATCGATGTGGACATCCTTCTCGGCGACGCCGGGCAGGTCGACATGAAGTGTATAGGCTTCCTTGTCTTCCTGGATGTCCACGGCCGGGCGGAAGGCGAGCTTCTCTTTGCCATTGCCGTGCCCGATCCAACGCGACATCTCGTCCTGCATGCGGGTCAGTTCGTGGAATGGATCCCAGTTTGCGAGCATTGGATAGACTCCTCCTGTGACGGGTCCCCACGTGGGGACCAGTTGATTCCTCCGCACCGCATCGAGCGCGGGTTTCGCGCTCGTCCGGCGTCGGACAGGTCGTAAGCTAAGCACCGACTTCGGGGTGTCAACGCCGTGGCAGCGACAAATTTCACCGTAATTTCCCACCTCGCTCGCACGCCCTGAATGGCCTAGGCTCGAGCGCCGTCCGACGACGCGCCACCCCCCGAAGGAGACCCGGATCCGATGCGACGCACGCTTGCCCTCGCCCTTGCCCTGCCGCTTTCCCTGTTGGCCCTCGCCGGATGCGAGGTGAGCACGGGCACGCCATTCGAACCGCGGATTGAGCCCGGCGAAGACGGTGTGGCACTCCGCACGAGCGGCCCGTGGAAGATCGATGGCGAGGACGCGACGCCGGCGCTCTGCGAGGCGGCGGGAATCAAAACCGTTCAGCTCGTCTTCGTGGACGGCGTGAAGGACCATTTCTACGAGGAGTTTGCCTTCCCCTGCGGCGACGGCTCCTACACGTCCGACGGCCCCGTCCTCGCCTTCGGTGAATACGATGTGCGCTGGAGCGCCCTCACGGAAGACGGCTCCGAGAAGGCCACCACCAACACCTTCACCCTCGACGCGAGCGTCGGCCACACCACGGTCGTGGTCACGCCTCCGAACTTCCCCTTCGCCGGCTCGGGCGAATACTCACTCACCGTCGACGTGAAGTGGGACGTCGCCATGGGCGGCGATTTCTCCGCGGGCGATTGCGCCTCGGCGACGGGTCTCAACTCCGTCACCTACGCGCTCCTCGACGAGAGCACGACCCCGGCAACGCTCCTGGCTGAGCAGAACGACGGTGCCTGCGTCGACTCGCTCATGTTCCAGATGCCCGAGGTCACCTTCGACGGCACGAAGAACTACACCCTTCAGATCCACGGCGGCCCGAACGCGGCAGCCACCTACTGGGAGGCCGAGTGCACGGGGCTCATGGCCGACGACACGGGCCTTCACATCGAGACCTGCTTCGTCGACGACGTGCGGCCGCGCATGAAGGTCGGGCTCTCCTGGGACGCGGACGCCACCGAAGATTTCAGTGGCGCCGGGTGCGCGACGGCCGGGGTCTCGAAGATCACCGTGAAGCTTCGCAAGTCGGGCGCGGTGTCGACCGTCGCGAGCTACCCGAACATCAGCTGCGCGGACAGCATCACGTTCACCGCCCCCGAGGTGGAGCTCGGCACGAACTACGAGCTTGAGGTCACGGGCGGCGCCACGGACAACGCCACGGACTGGGCGAGCACGTGCACCGGCCTTTCGGCCGCGGCGGGCGCACCCATGGAGTGGACCTGCGAAATCCAGCACACCGCCCTCTAGGCGGCCCGCGCCCCCAATGCTTGCGCCATGGGCGCAGGCGCACGATAAACGTTCCCACGTGTCCTTCGCCGCTCCACCGATCACATCGCTGACCCGCACGCTCTTTGTCGTGCTGATCGCGGCGTTCGTGGTGGAGACGGTGAGTTCCAACTGGCTTGGCTTCCCGCTCCCGGCGTGGCTCGCGCTCACGACCAAGCCGTGGTCGGTGCTGACGCCCGTTCAGATCTTCACGCATCCGTTCGCCATGTCGCCGAGACGCGACGGCGTGGTGGACCTTGCGCTGACGCTCCTCTTTCTTTGGTGGATGCTCTCGCCGTTTGAGCAGCGCTTCGGTCGACGCCGGGCCATCGAGCTCCTCGCCGCGGCCACCGTGGTTCCCGGGCTCGCGGCGCTGGTGATCGCGCTGCCGTTCGCGAACCCGGCCCCGCTTGCCGGGAGCGTCGGTTGGGGGCTCGCCACGTTGAGTGCGTTCGCCTTTTCGTTGCCGCGCGACGCGACGATTTCGCTCATGGGTGTGCTGCCCATGCGCGCCATCCACCTCGTGTGGTTCTCCGTGGGCTTCGCCCTTCTCAGGTTTCTGACGGGGGACAGCGACTTTGTGCTCTTCGGCTCGGAGCTCGCCGCCGTGGGTGTGGGCTATGGCTTCGTACGTTGGATGGCACGCCCCCAGGGCCGCCGGCGGAAGAAACCGAGCCGCGCCCCGAAACGTTCGAACCCGTTCCGCGTCATCGACGGCGGTGACGAGGACCCGCCCAAGTACTTGAACTGATGTTTTTCTCCTTTCGCCCGCGGGCGACCCCCATGTCCTTGGCCACGATCCGCGTCGTCGGTGCATCGCTCCTCGCGTGCGCCGCCTTCCTCGGCTGTGGCCGCTCAAGACCCGTCCCTTCGCAGGGCGAGGATCCGACGGGCGCCCCCGCGTCGACGACCGCCCCTAGGACGACGACCACCAAATCCTCCTCCCTCGGTACCGCGACGGTGTTCCCCGCCGGAACCCGACGCATCACGGTGGAGGGCGCCGCACTCGCGCCCGCCGCCGGCGAGTTCCGCGGTGCTTACGCGTTCGATGCCGACGGCGATGGCGATCGCGACGTGCTCGCGTTGGTCCGCGACGGAGGCGCCCTCGCCCTCGTGTTCGCTCGGCGCGATCGCGACGCGTTCGGTGCGCCCGAATCCATCGACACGTTCACCGCGTCGGGGGAGGCATGCGAGCTCGACGCACCGAGCCTCGCGGAGCTCGGCGCGTCCTATGTCCTCGTCAGCGGCACCTGCGGCGGCGACGACGGTGCCAGCGTGTACTGGCTGGTCGATCGCGAGGGCGCGCCGCGCGTCGGCGAGCGCCTCGTTCGAAGCGCCGGCGGAAACGGCCCCACGCGCGTGACCTTCGAGGCGAAGGACCTCGATGCCGATGGCCACGAAGACGTCACTGCGGCCTTCATGAACGACGAAGGCTCGCCGGTGGTCACCCTCGCGTGGTTCGATCGCCCCGGCGGCCTCGCACGCGACACGAAGGAACCCGACGCGACCCTCGGCGCCCTCCGAGACGCGACCCTCAAGGGGTCAAACAACGGGGAACGCCTCGCCAAGTCCACGGCGTTCCTCGACCTCCACGATGCGCTCTGCCGAGGCACGAGCGCTCCGGCGCGGTGGCACTTCGGCGGCCTCGCGGGGCTTCCGTGCAGTGGTTCGAAGGACCGCGACCGCATCGTGGCGCGGCGTGCGACGGCCACCGCCGCCTCGGGTTCGCTCCTCGAGGCCCTCGCCCTCGTGAACGCGCTCCCGGAGGCCGTGCGCACGGCGGAGGCCGCCGAACTCACCGCCGCCATTCGGCAGAACCCGCGCGCCGTCCCCGTGGCCCCCACCCCGGGCCCGGCCATCACCTTGCCGCCGGCACCCCGCGCCCACCTGTCGCGCGTCGCTTTCCTCGATCGCGATCACGTGCTCGTCCGCGGCGAGACACCCCAAGTGTTCGAAGTGCCAACCGGCTCGCTGGCGCCGGCCCCGCCCGGCGTGAGCGGCAACGCGCTCATCAAACAGCCCGATGGCTCCCTTGCGATCACGGAGGTGCGGAGCGCGTGCCGCGGCGATCTCCTCTCCGCGGTGCGCGCGGGCGACATCGTGGGTGGCGTGGCCATCGCGAAGCCCGTGGCCCACGCGACCCTCCGCCCCACCGCCGCGACGGACGGGGATTGCAAGGCGGAGGACACGGGCACGCCCACCGATGCGTGGCACGCCCTCGGCTGGTCGCCCCAGGGCCCCGTGTTCGTCAATGTCGACCACTTCCGCGTGGTGCCATGGTCCCGGGAGTCGGGGTTCGGAGAGTCCTTCGAGCTCGGCGCCGGGTCACCGTTGCCCGCACCACTCCCGCCGGGCCTCGTCTCCGCGAACGGGTCGGTGGTGGTCGTGCCGCTCCCCGCGGGCATTCTCCTTGAACCCATCGGTCGCCCCGGCGACGCTCGGCTCTTGCTGCCCGGGCCGAACTGGTCAAACACCGAAGACCTCGCGGTATCGGACGACGCCAAGCGCATCGCCTTCCTCGCGGACGGGAAGCTATGGCTCGTCGAGCTCCCATAAGCCGCGCCACGGGGCACCTCCGTTGAACTCGTTGAGATCCACTGGTATTCGAGTCGAAGTGTTTCGCACGCTCCTTGTTCTCGCCTGTGCCGTGCTCGCCGCCTGCGGCGCCGCCGAACGACGCGCACCGGCCCCGTGCATGGCGGACACCGCCTGCCACGCCGACCGCATCTGCCACGAGGGACGATGTCGGTTCCTCGAGGACGTGGAGCGGGAGCGCGCCGAGGGCGAGGCGACGCGCGCCGCCGGGGGCGTGGCGGATGCCGCATCCCGGGACGCCGCCGCCCACGACGCATCGGCGGATGCGGGGACGGACACCGCCCGGGCCCCGGGCCCGCACGCGGTGATGTTCATGGGCGACGCCCAACACACGGGCCAATCCGCCGTCGTCGGCCCCGCGGCAACGCCCTCCGCCGCGTGGGTCTTCCGCACGAAGGCGCGCATCTTCGCGTCACCGGCCGTGGGCGCGGATGGAACGGTCTACGTCGGTTCGCACGATCAGTCCTTCGTCGCCGTCGCCCCCGACGGTACGCTCAAGTGGCGATACTCGGCTGGCGGGAAGTTCTACTCGTCCGCCGCCGTCGCGGTCGATGGCACCATCTACGTCGGCGCCGACGACAAGCGGGTCGTGGCGCTGACTCCAGGCGGTGGCGTGCTCTGGACGCGCGACCTCGGTGACCGCATCGACGCAAGCCCGTCCTCGACGCCGATGGTACGATCTACGTCGCCGCCAATGGCGTTCACGCGCTCACCTCCGACGGCGCCGAGCGATGGCACGCACCAAGTGCCGGGCACCTGCGCTCCACACCCGCGATTCATCCGAAGGGCTTCCTCGCCGTGGGCACACCCGACGGCCAGGTGCTCGCCGTGCGCACGGACAACGGCGGCGTTCTCTGGCGTGCCAACGTGGGCGCCAACGTGGACGGGGGCGTGGCCGTTTCTCCGCGAGGCGACATCCTCGTCGGTACCGACGCGGGGGACCTTGTCGCCCTCGCGCCGGACGGCGCCGAGCGGTGGCGCGCCGCCCTGGGCAGCAACCTGCGCGGCACCCCCGCGGTCGCCGCAGATGGCACGATCATCGTGGGCGCCTACGATGGCAACGTCCACGCCATCGGCACGGACGGAACCCCCAAGTGGGTCGTCGCGACCTCTGGCCGCGTGCGCTCCTCCGCCCGCATCGACAAGAACGGAAACATTTACATCGGCTCCCAAGACGACTTCGTCTATTCCATTTCCCCGAGGGGTGAGGTGCGTTGGCGCTTCAACATCGGACGCGACGTGGACTCGACGCCTAGCTTCGGCGCCGACGGAACTCTCTACATCGGTGCCGACGACGGCGGGCTCTACGCGCTCCGCTGATCGGCACTTCCCAAATCAAAAAAGGCTTTGAATGAAATCGATTGATCGCAACGCCGTGCTCGGCCTGCTCGGGCCGCGGCCGATGCACTTTATGGAAATCTGTGACCGGCTCTCCGTCCCCCGAAAGGAAAAGGACGCCCTGCTGGCCCTCCTCGAAACCCTGCGCAACGAAGACCTCGCCCAGGAGCTCCCCGGGAAGCGCTTCCGCGCCGCAAAGAAGAAACCGGTGCCGGTGCAAGCGGGCGCCGTCCCCGAGACCAACGCGAACGAGGCCACGGGTCGCATCACGGTGCACGCCCGCGGCTTTGGCTTCCTCGCTGCCGACGACGGCCTTGGTGACGTGTTCATCGCCCCCGACTCCGTCGGCGGCGCGCTCCACGGCGACCGGGTACGCGCACGCGTCGAAAAGGGCTCCCGCGGCCGTGAGGGGCGCGTGCTCGAAGTACTCGACCGCGCACGCGACAAGCTCACGGGCATCGTGCGGCGCGACGGACGCCAGTTCGTGTTCCTGCCGGACGATCCGCGCATGCGGAGCCCGCTCCCCATCGAAGGCAAGGTGCCGCCTCAGGCCGACGGTGGCACGACGGTCATCGCACGCATCGTGTCGTTCCCGCGCACCTCGCGGGATGTGCCCGAGGTCGCCATCGCCGAGGTGCTCGGCAAGGCGGGGCTCGCCGCCGTGGAGGTGGCGAAGCTCAAAATCCGCGATGGCGTCATTGAACCCTTCCCCGCCGAAGTCCTCGAAGAGGCGCGGCAGGTCCCGACCTCCGTGCTCCCCGAGGACATCGCCGAGCGCGAAGACCTTCGACACATCGAGTTCGTCACCATCGACCCGCCCGATGCGCGCGACCACGACGACGCCGTGTGGGTCGAGCGCCTCGCCCACGGGCGCTTCCGCGTGCTCGTGGCCATCGCCGACGTCTCGCACTACGTCCGGAAGGACACCGCCATCGACCGCGAGGCCCTGGCCCGCGGCTGCACGATCTACCTCCCCGACCGCGCCATCCCCATGCTGCCGAAGGAGATTTCCTCGGGCATGGCGTCCCTCGTACCGGACGTCGACCGGTTGACGCTTGGCGTCGAGGTGGAGCTGTCGAAGGACGGCGTCATCGAGACATCCAGGTACTTCGAAGGCGTCATGCGCTCCCGCGCGCGCCTGACCTACGGCGGCGTGGCCCGCGCCCTCGGGTGGACAACGGAACCCCCGGCGGACCCCAAGGCGGAGGCCCGCATTCCGCTCCTCGAGGCCCTCTCGGAAGTCTCGGGGCTACTCCGCAAGCGACGCCGCGCGCGCGGGTCCCTCGACTTCGATCTGCCCGAACCGCGCGTGCTCCTCGAGGAGGCGACCGGCGAGCCCATCGACGTATACCGCTCGCGGGAAGACCCGGGCATTCGCAAGGCCTACGCCGTCATCGAAGACTTCATGCTCCTCGCCAACGAAGTGGTGGCGGAGGACCTCCACCGCCGCGGCATGCCGGCGCTCTACCGCGTCCACGGCAAGCCCGACCCGAAGAAACTGAGCCTGTTCATCGAGCTCGCCGAATCCTTCGGGCACCGACTCGACCTCGAAACGGCATCGGATCCAAAGGTGCTCTCGGAGTTCCTCCGCGACATCGAAGGCACGGCCCAGGCCGGCCCCCTTGGGCACTTGCTCCTCCGCGCCATGCAGCAGGCGCAGTACGACGTGAAGAACATCGGCCACTTCGCCCTCGCCGCGAAGGACTACCTGCACTTCACCTCGCCGATCCGTCGTTACCCGGACCTTTGCGTCCATCGCGTCGTCCGTGCGGTGATCCGCGGCGAGCACGTGGACCACGCCAAGCTGCTCACGGACCTCAAGTTCGCGGGCATGGAATCGAGCCGCCTTGAACGACGCGCCATGGTGCTCGAGCGGGACGTGGTCGATCTCTACCGCGCGCTGCTCCTCAAGGATCGCGTGGGAGAAGAGTTCCCCGCACACGTCTCCTCCGTGAGCGAGTACGGCATCTACGTCTCCGTCGATTCGCCCTTCGCGGACGTGTTCATCCCCTTCGAACGACTCCCCGGCTCCTTCGAAGCGAACGCACTCAACACGGAGGCCTCGGACCGGTTCACGGGGCTCTCGTACGCGCTCGGCGACGCGGTGGAGGTGCTCCTCGAGACCGTTTCCATCGAGCGGCGCGAGTCGCGGGGCATCCCCGTGGAATTCGCGGACGCGGACGTGCCCTTCCCCGGGGACGACCGACGCCCACGGCCCGGCCAGCGCCGGGACGGGGGGGAACCGCCACGCCGCTCGGGAAGCGGTCGAAGGGACAACCGGGGCGACGGCAGGGGTGATGCGGCGGGTGACGGCCGCGGTCCGCGCCGCGGCCCAGGCAAAGGCGCACCCGGTCGCGGACCCAAGAAGGGCCGACGGGGCGACAACCGGGGCAAGGCGTCCGCGGGCGGTGGCCAAGGCAAGTCGCAGGGCAAACCGCAGGGCGGCACCGGCGGCGGGAAGAGCGCCAAACCTGGCAAGCGCTCGGGCGGCAAGCGCGGTAAGAGGGGCCGACGATGACCCGACCGCGCCGCCGCGCTGCGCCCGCCCCCATCTCCGTACCCGAACTCCTCGCGCGCAAGCGCGACGGAGGCACGCTGCGCGACGGCGAAATCGAATCGCTCATTCGCGGCTACACGGCGGGCAACGTTCCCGATTACCAGATGAGCGCACTCGCCATGGCGATCTTCTTCCGCGGCCTCGGCCCGGAGGAGACCGCCGCGCTCACCCTCGCCATGCGCGACAGCGGCACGGTCGTCAACATGCGCGGTGTCCGCGGACCCAAGGTCGACAAGCATTCGACCGGCGGCGTGGGCGACAAGGTCTCGATCTGCCTTGCCCCCATCGTCGCCGCATGCGGCGTCAAGGTGCCCATGGTGAGCGGCCGCGGGCTCGGTCACTCGGGCGGCACCCTCGACAAACTCGAAGCCATTCCGGGCTTTACGGTCACGCAGACCGTGCCCCAGTTCGTCGCACAGGTGCGAAAGCTCGGCTGCTCCCTCATCGGACAAACCAAGGACATCGCCCCCGCCGACAAGCGCCTCTACGCGCTCCGCGACGTCACCGCGACCGTCGAAAGCATTCCACTCATCACGGCGAGCATTCTTTCAAAGAAACTCGCCGAGGGCATCGACGCGCTCGTGCTCGACGTGAAGGTCGGGAACGGCGCATTCATGAAGACCCGCGAGGACGCCGAAGCCCTCGCGCGTTCCATCGTCCGCGTGGGCACGCTGGCGAAAAAGCGTGTCTCGGCACTGCTCACCTCCATGGACGAGCCGCTCGGGCTCACCATCGGAAACGCGCTTGAGACACGCGAGGCGCTCGAGGTCCTCCACGGCGGCGGCCCGGAAGACTTGGTGGAGGTCACACTCCTGCTCGGCGCCGAGATGCTTCGCCTTGCGAAGCTCGCAAAGGGCGACGGCGATGCGCGGCGGCAAATGAAGCGGGCCATCGACTCGGGCGCGGCCCTCCGCACGATGAAGGCGATCGTCACAGCGCAGCACGGCGATCCCCGGGTGGTGGACGACCCGTCGCGCCTTCGGGAGGCACGTCACCGCGTGGCGCTCCCCTCGCCAAGGGCGGGCTACGTGCGCGCGATGGACGCGAAGGCCCTCGGCCTGGCCGCCGTCGCCATCGGCGCGGGCCGCATGCGCACCGAAGACGTCATCGACCCGTCCGTGGGCTTCGTGCTCCGGAAGAAGGTGGGCGATGCCGTCAAAAAGGGGGAGCCGCTGGTCGACGTCCACGCCGCCTCGAAGACCGACGCCGAGCGCATTCGAGCACGTGTCTTCGGCGCCATTGAAATCGGCGCGAAGCGCGTGGCGCCAAGCCCGCTCCTGATCAAAGCGATCCGCGCGCGCTAGTTGATGGGCAACGCGGAGGCGGAGTTGCCGCCCACCGAGCCGCGACCGAGCTGGCCCGAGGTGTTGTCGCCCCAGCAGTAAACGCTCCCGTCGGCCACCGCACAGCTGTGTTTCGCGGTGGGGCCCTTCGAGAGTGCGCTGACCTGGAACGGCTGCGGGCTCAGCACCACCTGCGATGGCGCGGTCGTGTCGCCCGCACTCGCCTGCGCCGTCTGTTTTGACCCGTTGTCGCCCCAGCACCACACGATGCCGTTGCCCGACTCTTCGAGCGCACAGGTGTGGGTATCGCCGAGGTGCAGATCCACCACCTGGCCGCTCCAGGCCACGGCGGGCATGTACGTCGGCGTCGCGGAGTGGCCGAGCTGGTGATTGCCGTTCAAGCCCCAGCACTCGACGAGCGGCGTCGTCGTCAGCGTTCGCACGCGGCATGCGTGGGCGCCGCCCGACTGAACCAAGCGCGTGTACCCCGTCCCGTAGAGCCCCGGATTCGGGTAGTCGAATTCCGACGTCACCGTCGAATCGTACGCGCCCTGCCCCGACGGGTTCGCACCCCAGAACACGAAGGCGGAGAAGAGATCACGCGCCCAAATGAAATTGCTTCCGGCCGACAGCTCCGAATAGACGGACGACGAACCATCCGCCACCTGGAACGGCATCAACACGTTGCCGCCGTTCGACCCATTGCCGATCTGGCCGACGCCGTTGTCGCCCCAGCAATACACCTGCGCGAGGTTGTTGCTCGCGCAGCTGAACTTGTTGCCGACGCTCACCGCTTCGAAGAAGCCGGAGAGGCCCGACACGAACGTCGCCGACGTGACCGGCGGGCCGCTCATGTTGTTGCCGACCTCACCGTTGGCGTTCTGTCCCCAGCAGTAGACTTGCCCCGCCGCGGTCACACCGCACGCGTGCTGTCCGCCGGCGGCAATGTGGACGTACTTGTTGCCAGGAACGAATACCGGTGTGCCCGACGAGCTGTTCGAAACGCCGTTGCCAAACTGGCCGACCGCATCCGAACCCCAGCACACAAGTCCGCCCGACTGGTAGATCGCGCACGAGAAGTCGGTTCCGACCGCCACTTCCTTGAACTGCTCGCACATGCCGTTGGTGCACTGGGCACCCGCGGAGCACTTGATGTTGCAACCGCCGCAGTTGTTGGCGTCGTTGTTCGTCGGTTTCTCGCAACCGTTTGCAGGACTGCCGTCGCAGTCCGAGAAGCCCGATTGGCACTGATCGTAGGCGCAGAGGCCAAAATTGCACCGGACTCCATACGAGTTCTGCACCGAGGAGTTGCAGTTTGTGGCGCAGGATCCGCAGGCGGACACGTCGTTGTTGAGGTCTCGCTCGCAGCCGTTCGTGTCATTGCCGTCGCAGTTCGCGCTCGTCCCCGGGCATGACTGCACCTTGCAGCTCCCGCCCGCGCACTGCCAGTTGGCCTGGGTGCCCGGATGCAAACTGAAGCAGTCCTGGTAGCAGCCACCGCAGTTGTTCACGTCGCTTGAGGTATTCGACTCGCACCCATCCATCGGATTGAGGTTGCAGTCCACATAGCCCGAAACACACGAATTGAGACTGCATTGACCCGCACTGCACGACGCGGACTGCACATTCGGGTAGCCGAGGCAGCTGTTGCCGCAGTGGCCACAGTTGTTCACGTCCGAGTTGGTGTTCGTCTCACAGCTTCCGATCGGGTCACCGATGCAGTCCGAGTACCCGAAATCGCAGAAGTCCACCTGGCAGCCACCGTTCGGGTGGCAGCTTCCGTTGCCGTGCGCCGCGGTGAAGTCGCAGGCGTTGCCGCACGCCCCGCAGTTCGCGAGGTCGAGCAAGCTCGTTTCGCAGCCGTCCGAGTCGTCGAGGTTGCAGTTGCCGAGGAACGTGTTGCAGCCGCTGATGTGGCACTGGCCCGAGCCGCAAACGCCGAACGCGCCCGCGAAGATGCAGCGATCGCCGCAGCCGCCGCAGTTGGAAACGGTGCCGAGGCTCGTCTCGCAACCGTCGCTCAGCCCGTTCTTGCAGTCGCCGTATCCCGGGTCACAGGTGTCGACGACGCACTGCCCGGCGGAGCACTTGGCGGTAGCATGGTTCTTCCCTGTGCAGTCCGTGTTCGCCGGCGACTCGTCCACGGCGCCGTCGCAGTCCTCGTCCGCGAGATTGCACTTCTCCGCCGCGCCGGGGTGGCGGTTGGCATTGCTGTCGTTGCAGTCGCCGGCGGCCCGCACGTAGCCGGGCACCGTCTGACACGACAGAATCGAACCCGACGACGCGGCGCCGTAGCCGTCGCCGTCCCGGTCGGAATACCAGATGGCATTCATCGCGCCCTCGTCGACGAGGTCGTCGCAGTCGTTGTCGCGCCCGTCGCACGTTTCTTCGCCCGCGGGGCCCGTGGCGGCATTCGTGTCGTCGCAGTCGGTGCCAAGGGGCGGGCACGCGGAATCGACAAGACCGTCGTCGTCGTCGTCCTCGTAGTTGTTCGTGCCGATCTGATAGTCCTTGAGACCGTTGCAGTCGTTGTCCTTCCCGTCGCAGATCTCGGCGGCGAGCGGCGAGATCGCAGCGTTGTTGTCATCGCAATCATTGTCGACGAGGGAGTAGCCCACCGGGGGAACGCACGACTCCGTGGTGCCGCTCGTGTGGTTCCCGTACCCGTCACCGTCGGCGTCGCGATACCAGGTGACGAAGTTCATGACTTCGTCGACCTCGTCGTTGCAGTTGTTGTCCTTGCCGTCGCAGATTTCGAGCTGCGTGCCATGGATGGCCGGGTCGCCGTCGTTGCAATCGTCGTTGACGTTTGAAAGGCGCGCCGCACCCGCACACGCGAGGACCGGCACAGCATTTTCGTCGCCATGTCCGTCACCATCGAGGTCGGGGTAGAGCTGAATGCCGACTCCCTCGTCCATCGTGGAATCGCAGTCGTTATCAAACCCGTCGCACGCCTCGGTGGCGTTGGGGTTCACGTTGCTCCGAACGTCGTCGCAATCCGTGCCGCAGTACATCGTATCGTCGGGACCAACGTTGCAGCACGCCGCGGAATAGAAGGTGTCGCCGTCGTTGTCGACACGACCAAAGGTTTCCGGATTGCAGTCTTCGTCGTGCGTTCCTTGGTCGCACACCTCCACGTTGCCGGGGAAACGATTGGCATCGTTGTCATCGCAATCATCGCCGAGGGGCTCGTTGTCCGCATTGACACAGTGGATGTCGCCCTTGCCGTCGCCATCCTTGTCGGGCGCGGCGGACACGCACGCACGCTCCGCCTCCGAACAAACGTCGACCGTGCATTCGATGCCGTCGTCGCAAACGACCTTCGCTCCATCCGCGCAGAATCCCGCGTCGCAGGTTTCCTCGCCGTTGCAGTAACGGCCGTCGTCGCATTCCGCGTCGCTCGTGCACGGCGCGGGGCCCGCATCGATTCCGGCGTCGTCGCCGCCGTCGGCGGATGTCTGGGTGGAACCACCCGGCTCCGTCGAACACGAACTCGCAAACGCGCCGAGTCCGAGCACAACCGCGACCGCGCAAAAGCACCGATTCGTGAGCATCCGACCCCCCTGACAACTGACGACGCGCGGCCCCTCCCTGCTGAAAACCGCACGTTGCGTTGAAGTTTTGGTACCTTACACGGGTGGCCGGAATCCCCACAAGAAGTGGAGCACCCCCGAGCCCTGCGGACGACAAGGTCGGCCTCGTCCTTGGCGGAAAGTACCGCATCCTGCGCAAGCTCGGAGCGGGCGGCATGGGCTCGGTGTACGAGGCCGAGCACGAACTCATCGGTAAGCGCGTCGCCATCAAAACGCTGAACGCGGAGTTCGTGAAAGAGCCGAGCGTCGTCGAGCGCTTCCGCCGCGAGGCGCGCGCGGCCACCGCCGCGGGCAACGAGCACATCATCGACGTAACGGACCTCGGCGAACTCCCCGATGGCTCGCCCTTCCTCGTGATGGAGTTCCTCGAGGGGCAAGACTTCTCGGGCGTGCTCGAGTCCGAGGGTGCGCTGCCGGCGGGGCGCGTTGCGCGAATCGTGCGCCAGGTTTGCGATGCGCTCGGCGCCGCACACGCGCAGGGCATCGTTCACCGCGATCTCAAGCCCGAGAACATCTTCCTCGTGCAGCGGAAAGGCGACCGCGATTTCGTGAAGGTTCTCGACTTCGGCATTTCGAAGATGCGCGAAGCCGGCGAAGGCGTGAACAAGTCGCTCACCCAGACCGGGACGGCCCTCGGAACGCCGCACTACATGTCGCCCGAGCAGGCCCAGGGCCTACCGATCACCGACAACCGCACGGACATCTACGCACTCGGCGTCATCATGTACTACGCCCTCACCGGGTACACGCCGTTCGATTCGCAGACCTACGTGGGGCTCGTGGTCCAGATCCTCCAGGATCAGCCGCGCGCGCTTCGGAGCTACCGCAGCGACCTCCCCGAGGCCCTCGAGGCGCTGGTGCTCCGCTGTCTCGCCAAGGACCCCGCCGGACGCCCGCAGACGGTTGAAGCCCTCGCCGCCGAACTCGAACCCTTCGAGTCGCTGAGCGACCGCGCCAAGCTCATCGAGCTCGCCGGAACGCTCCCCCCCGAGGCGCCCGATGCGGCGGCGCCCCCCACACAGCTCGAAGGCCCGCAGGGCAAGGTGCGCACCGAGCTCGGCGCCCATACGAACATGCGTGCCCCGGTGGACCCCTATACCGGCTCGCACCCGGAGGCCGTCGCGTCGAACGACACCAACATCGGCGTGCCGGCCGCATCGGGCTCGAAGAAGGGGGCCCTGGTCGCGGCGAGCGCCCTGGTTCTCGCGATCGCGGTCGGCGGGTGGTTTGCACTCGGTCAGGGCGACCACGCGCCCGTGGTCGAGGCATCCGCCAAGGCGCCGCCCAGCGTCCCGGCGGCCCCGGCCCCCACGCCGACGATCTCCGCCGCGCCAACGCCGGCACCCGCGCCCGTTCCGGTCCCGCCCGAGGAAGTCCAGGTCCGAATCACGGTGACGCCGCTCGACGCGACCATCTCCCTCGACGGCGTGGAGTTCTCGAATCCCATGAACGCACCGCGACCGCGGTCCCTCGACCCGGTGAAGCTGCACCTCGAACGCGACGGATACGAGCCAGTCGACAAGAACATTGTCCTCGACTCGAACCAATCGCTCGACATCACGCTCAAAGAAGTTCCAACGAAGCATGCCGCGACGAGTTCGCGGGCCCAGACACCGAAGAAACCGAAGGAGACCTCCGGACGTGACCGCTTCAGGGATGAATTCTAGCTTCGAGTTCCGCGCCGCGGGTGCTGCCACCCGACTCGCGATCCTCGCGACGCTGTTCCTCACCCTCGCCTTTGGCGAGAGCCACGCCCGCGCCCAGGCGGACGGCACCGCGCCCGCGGGCGCCGACGGCGCAAACGAAGCAAAGGAGCGATTTCAACGGGGCGTCGCGCTCGCGCGGGAAGGCAACTGCGGAGCCGCGGTGGTGGAGTTCGAAGCGTCGTACAACCTGGCGCCGCGCCCCAACACGCTCTTCAACATCGCCCAGTGCCATGAGCAGCTCTTTCGCTACGACCTCGCCGTCGAAGTCTATGAGCGATTCCTCCGCGAAGCGCCGCCGGACGACCCCGACCGCATGAGCGTCGAGAACGCCATGCGAACCCTCCGAAATCTCCTGGGCACGATTGAGATCGAATCGAATGCCGAAGCGGAAGTGTGGCTTGGCGATCGCCTCATCGGCCGTGCCCCGGGCAAGGTTCTTGTCCCCGGCGGTCGGCACGCCCTTGAGCTCCGCTCGGAAGGCTGGATCCCCGCGCGCAAGCAGGTGGATGTCGCGGGGCAGCAAACCGTGCACGTCGCCATCACCCTCGAGAAGGCCGAGCAGACCATCCAGCAAACCATCGAGCAGAACTACGCCGTCACAAAGGTCGAGCGCATCGAAGACAAGGGTATCTCGCCCGTGTTCTTCATCGCGGGAGCGGCAGCGGCGGTTGGTTGCGCCGTGGCCGGCACCATCTTCGGCCTCGATGCCCAATCGACGAGCGACGACGCGAAGAAGGTCGACGCACGCCTGCCGCGCGATTCGTACGCCGACGACATTCAGAAGAGCGCCCTCGCCGCGGACATCTTTTTCATCTCCGCCGGCGTGCTCGCGGCCGGCACGGTCGTTCTCTTCTTCCTCACGGACTGGGGAGGTGACGAGGAACCGCCCGCGTCCACATCCACGGTGTCCATCGCGCCGGTGTTTGGCCCCAATTCGGCCGGGCTCTCCATCGGGGGTGCGCTGTGATGCGTCGCGCGTACATCACGCTCGCCGCCAGCGCGCTCCTCGCCGGTTGCTCGCTCATGGGTCTCGACGACGGGCTCACGCGGGAAACCTGTTCGGTCGACGCAGACTGCGACGACCTCAACAAGTCGAATCCCACCGGGAACGCCTGCTCCGAATGGCGTTGCAACGCGGAGACCTCGTTCTGCGAAGCGTTGCCCTTTGACGGCGACGGCGACGCCTACCCGAGTGCATCCTGCGCCGGCGAGGGTGACACGCCCGACTGCGACGACGAGAACGCGGAGCGCTACCCCGGGAACGCCGAGCTCTGTGACAACGTCGACAACGATTGCGACGACTCGGTCGACGAGAATCTGTATTCCGCCGGCGGCGCCATGCGACTCACCGCCCTCACGAGCGCCGGGGCTCGGCACGTGCACATGAGCCCCGTCACGAGCTCCGACACGGTCGCCGTCGCCTACACGGACGGCGGCGGCGCCACCGGGGCCCAGAAGGTGGCCTTCCCCTCCGCAACCAGCACCGACAGCGCGCGTACCCTTGCCCTCGAAGACGAGTCCCAGTCGCCCATCGCACTCGCCGCATCGCGGGACGTGATGCTCACCCCCATGGGCAACGATTTCGCTGCGGTCATCGTCCCCGCGGGTGCTTGCCAGCGCGGCGTCACGGGCATCACGACGGAGAACGACGCGTCCCTCGAGCTGACGTCCGCCGCGTTTAGCGCCGGCATCCCCAAGGCGACCGACACGTGCGATGCGGACACTTCGAGCATGTCCGATCCGGTGATCAGCGCCCTTGGAACCGGCGCCCTCGTGGCGTGGGTCGATCGCAACGATACCAATGGCCCGTCCGCCACTTGGGATTGCGACGGCGCAACCTCCTCGAACGTGCTCATCAACCTGGTGGAGAAGAGCGGCAACCAGCTCGTGCCGGTGAATGCCCTTGCCCTTCCGCTCGGCACAACGTCTTCGCCCACGCCTCCCGCCGTGGTTGCGGTACCTGGCTACGGATGGGTCGTCGCATTCGCCGACGATGTGGAAGACGCGGTGCTCCTCTACGGCGTCGTGGACGCCAGCGGAAGCCTTGAGGTCACCGACGAGCCCCTCGCATCCGTCGCGCGATCGGAGGGCGAATTCGACGGCGCCCTCGGTGATGTCACCCTCGCCTTCACGGCGACCTCGGAATCGAAGGTGACGCTTGGTGTGGCGTTCCGCGAAGGGTGCTCGACCTCGTCGGCGATCCACGTGCGGCTCGTGGACTTCACGCCCGGCGATGGAACCGCCACCCTCAAGGAGGCCGATTGGGTGCTTGGGGACAAAAAGGCGAAGCACGAGGTGCAGCGCCCTTCCCTCGCGTACCTGCCGTCGGGCGGATGGTTCGTCGCGTGGGAAGACGCTTCCAAGGTCAATACCCGCACGATCCAGGTGCGGCGGCTCGCGACCACGGAAGCGGCGACGGCCGACGCGCCCTTTGAAGTCATCGTGGGCGACGACGGTGATGGCACGAACCGCGCTACCGGATTTGGCGAAGGCGTGCTCATCCGCCCACAGACGGACGGCACTTCCCTTGGCGTACTGACCATGGCGACCATCGACGACGAGCCCGGTATTTTCGGCGCCGTCATCGAGTGCACGAACGAGCAGCCGCGGTAGAGAGGGCGAGTCGCTACGGGGCCGCGAGCGGCGCCATGATCGCGTGTCGCACGCCGGCCCCGGGCGCGTTGTCGTCGAACACGAGCGCCCCCTTTCGATTCCGTTCGATGCCGAGGTACGCGTAGAGGTCGTCCGTCTCCGGAAACGCTTCGGTTACCAGCCACGAATCGCACATCGGTTCGAGAAGGCGCTCCCCCGCGAGTCGGTCCCACGCGCCAAGGAGTTCGCGCGCGGGCCACGTGCGCATGGCATCGTTTCGCGCTCGGAACTCCGCGAGGATCCCATCGAGCGAATGCACGGACGACGCGGACCGGCGAAGTGCCACGTCCATTCGAAGCGCGAGTGCGGCACCACTCCAGTACACGCGGCGGTAGGCGTGGGTGTCATGCATGTCGCGACTCTCGTCCTCGAGCCGAAGTCGGTGCCATCCGCCCGGCCACGGGCGAAGCCTTCGTCGAGGGCACGCCACGCGGCCTCCTCCGATTGGGCGCCCATCCGCGCGAGGAGGACTTCTTGGTAGTAGGTCGCGAGTCCCTCCGCGAGCCACGGCTCGGGCGTGAACGGATGGAGCAGATGGCTGAGCTCGTGCACGGCAACCCAGTTCGCGTGGAGCTCCTCCGCGGTGGCATGCGTGCTCACGTAGAGCGTGATCGTGGGGCCGCCGCCCCTCACCACGTTCCCGAACACGACAGGTTCCTTCGCCACGGGAACGGGCACCACGATCACCGTCAAACGATCCGCCGGAAACCGCCCGCCGACGCTTCGAACCGCGGACACCGCCTTGCCGATCCATGCCCGAATCTCGTCGGGCCCCACCGCAAGTTCGCCATCCATCGTCGCGATGCGCACGTCCACGTCGGGCGTTCGGAACGCGATGGGCGCGCGCGGTACCACGGCGATCTGTCCCATGAAGTCGAACAGGTCGGCCCCCGCTTCATAGGTGACGGTGCCCTGTGGCCCCTCGACCGCGCGAAAGGGCGGTACGACGTGCATCGACTCCGGCGCCTCAAACGCAATGCGCGCGCGGTCCACGTGCGTGGGCGCCGACGGCGCCCAAAACCAGTACGCCGTCGACACGAGCCACGACGACCCACGCTCCAACGCCACGGGGCGAAAGGTCCCCATGGCTCGCTTCATGTCGACGCGGAGTAAGACGCACTCATCGTCCGACATGCCGCCGAGTTGGACGTCGCCGTCCTTGATCTCGAGCACGTGCCGTTCACCCGAGTCGGACACCCGCTCCGCCGTGAGGAGGGCCGGCGCCGCATCGCGGACCGCAGGGCGTAGAAACGCAGGCCTGGCGCGTGGACCCACAAAGCAAATCCGCACGTCGCTCGTGCGCATCGCGTCATCCAACCGAACGAGATACCGCCACTCCACCGCCTCGGTGGAGGCCGCGGTGGATCCGAGCGGCGTCGGCGCGCCGCATCCGCACACCGCGATCACGAACAGAAAAAAGCGAAACAATCCCGCCGCGGGCGATGTCGATCGCCGGTGCCATGGTCGAAAGCTGCAGCGTGCCTGCACCGCCGCCGATCGACCGCACCCCCCGGGACTTGCCGACCCAGGGACCCCGGGATACCGTGCGCGCCGACCGTGGGGGAAGTGCATCCCTACAAACGTAGTCGGCTGATAATCCCCAAGACAACCCACTGGGAGCGAAGATAATGAACGAAGCACTCAAGAAGACGTTGATCGGCATGGCAGCGGGCGCGTTCGGCCTCGCGATGGTTGGCTGCGGCGGCTCGGGCTCGGACGCCGAGGCCACCGAAGCGACGGCGACCGAGGGCGGCGAAGCGGCGGCGGCTGGCGAAGCGAGCTGCGGCGGCGAAGCGGCCAAGTCGGAAGAGGGCTCGACCGAAGGCGACGCGACCTCCGGCGACTCGGAGGGCGGCGAGCAGAGCTGCGGCTCCGGCAGCTGCGGCGGCAAGCAGTAGTTTCACCGAACTACCGATGAAAGCACGCCGTCCGCACCCGCGGGCGGCGTGTTTTTGTTTAAGGGTTCAAGCTACGTCTCGCCCATGAACACCCCACGCGTCGCCGGCGTTGGCCTCGGCCTCCGAATGGAGTTCGCCGAAGAGCTGCTTGGCCTCGGCCCGAAGGCCGTGCCGTGGGTTGAAGTGCATCCCGAGAACTACATGCGCCGCGGCGGCCGGTACCCGGCCATCCTCACGCGGGCACTCGATACCTGGCCGGTGGTCACCCACGGCCTCAGCATGGGCTTCGGCAACGTCGATCGGTTTGAGCGGGCATACCTCGACCGACTCCACTCGTTTCTCCGCGACGTGGGCACGCCGTGGCACAGCGATCACATGTGCTTTGGCGGTGCGGACGGAGCCTTTGTGCACGATCTGCTTCCCGTGCCGTTCACGGAGTCGGCCCTCGCGCTCATGTCCGAACGGTTTGTTGAAGCGCGCGACACCCTCGACATCGAACTCGCCTTCGAGAACCTGAGCTACTACGCCAACGCACCCGAGTCGGACATGGACGAGGCGACGTATTGCGCAGCGCTCCTTGAGCGCGCCGATGCAAAGATGCTTCTCGACGTGAACAACGTCTACGTAAACAGCCGAAATCACGGCTTCGACCCCAGGGAATGGATCGACAGAATCCCTGCGGAACGTGTGGTTCAGATCCATGTGGCGGGGCACCTCGTGCGCCCCGACGGCTTCCGGATCGACACCCACGCCGAGCCCATGTGCGACGACGTGTATGGCCTCCTCGAGTACACGCTGGGCCGCATGGGCCCGAAGCCGGTGCTCCTCGAACGCGACGGGAACTGGCCGAAACTCGAAGAGTTGCTCTCGGAGGTCGAACGGCTCCAGCGAATCTACGACCGCGCCACTCGGAAGGAGGCTCCCCATGCCGCTTCGGGCGCGTGAACAGGCGGCGACACGCGTCTGCTTCGATGCGGAACCGTCGGAGAAGGACCTCACGCTGCTTGGCGAGCCGGATCGCTGGCGCATGTATCGCCACATGGTGCGGACCCGCATCGAGGACATGGTGGGCCAGGGGCTCAAGCGCACCCGCGACACCCTCGGCGACGACGCGTTTCACGAATGGGTCGGTCGGTGGCTCGCCGCAGCGCCCCCCGCGTCGCGTTACATCCGCGACGTGGTCCTCGAGTTCGGTGCCTTCGCGGCGGAAGCGTGGGTCAACGACGACGCCGTGCCGCCGCCCCTCCGCGAGCTCGCCCGGTACGAAACCCACCGCTGGCGCCTGGTGCACGGCGAATCCAAGGGGACGCCGGAACCCCACGGCCCGTTCGCCTTCGAGGGCGTGCCCGTGTGGAACCCGGACATTGAACTGCTCTCCTTTGCGTTCCCGGTCCAGCGCACGGGGGTGGGCGTGCGCTCCCTCGCGCCAAGGGAGACGGAGCTCCTCCTCTACCGCCGGCGCGACAACCACAACGTCGGGTACGTCGAACTCACCCCGGTGGATGCCACCCTCGTTCGGACGTGGCGGGCGGACCGAAGCCCCATGACGGAGAGCACACGCACGGCGGCTGCGGGTCTCGGCATCGCCATCGACCCCACCTTCGTCGAGCACCTGGGAACCTTCTGCGCCACGCTGCTCGAGCGCACCATTCTGCTGGGGTCGGCCGAGCCGTCCTCGTCGTAGTTTGCTGGGCCCGGCCCCGGCCCCAATGCTATGAAGCTCTTCGCATGGAGCTCTTCGAAAAGCTCATTCACCTCATCCGCGACCCGGGCGACCTCATCCGCTGGGGCGGTTATCCCGGGCTCTCGCTCATCATCTTCCTTGAGACGGGCGCGCTCGTGTTCTTCCTTCCGGGTGACTCGCTCCTCGTGACGGCGGGGCTCTACGCAGCCAAGGGCGACCTGAGCATGTGGATGCTCAACGGCCTGTTGATTCCCTTCGCCATCATCGGCGACGCCACGAGCTACTTCATCGGCGCCAAGCTCGGCCCAAAGGTGTTCAACTCACCCGAGTCGAGATTCTTTAAGCCCGCCCACATGCAGAAGGCGAAGGCGTTCTACGAGAAGCACGGCGGCAAGGCCATCATCCTCGCGCGCTTCATGCCCATCGTGCGCACCTTCGTCCCCGTGGTCGCCGGCGTGGCGGACATGCGATACCGGCGCTTTGCCATGTTCAATGTCGTCGGAGGCGCCGCCTGGGTTCTCTCCATGACCCTGTGCGGATTCCTGCTTGGGAAGGTCTGGCCACACATCGACAAGAGCATCGAAGTGGTCATCCTCCTCGTCATCTTCCTCTCACTCCTCCCGGGCATCATCGGTTACTGGCGCGAGCGTCGAGCTGCGACGGCGAACAACGGGGCCTAAGCGAAGCGATCAGTTGCCGGGCGCCGTGCGGGGCCACGCGTATGCCTCGGCGCCGAGGTCTTCCGGCGTCTCTTCGGGTCGCGGCACCCAGCGTTCGTCCTCGCCCTTGGGCTCGAGCACGCGCGGCGTCCCGTCGTAGTTCAGCCTCTGATTCATCACGAACGTGCGCCAGCAATAGGCCGCGATCGAAGGCTGCTCGAGGTTCGGGTGGATGTGCGGGTGGTACTCACGCCCGTGCGCTTCGGGGGTGAGGCTCCAGTGCAGACCCGAATGGGAGTGGTGAATGCCGTGGTAGCCGTTGTTGTAGACGAAGAAATTCAGGAGCTTGCTCGTGAAGTTCCGCGAGTGGTTATACGGATGGGTCGCGTCGCACCCGTCGTGCTGAAGCAGGTTCATCGTCACGATGCCCCACTGGGCATACACATGTGGAATCAGCCAGTAGACGAGGGCCTTTCGCCAATCGATCACGAACAGCGCAACCTGCACGACCATCAGCACCGCAAACTCGATCAGGAGCTGGCGCACCCACTTCGGGTTCCGCGTTCGCATCTCGCCGATGTACTGGAACTCGCCCTTTGAGATGTCCTTGCCGATCACAAAGAAGAAGAAAAGGACGTTGAAAAGGTTATAGCGAAAGCGGGCCTTCGACGTGCGCATGACGTCGCGCTGCGTCTCCGTGTGCTTGTGGTGGCTCAGGTTGTGCCCCGGCACATAGGAGCTCACCGGGTGACCGTAGGTCAGCGTGAGCACGATCTGGAACAGACGATTGACCCAGCGCTGCTTGAACACCGGACAATGCACCGTGTTGTGGGTCGCGACCGCACCAAAGAACGCAAACACGCACGTCGCCGCGAAGAGCGGCACGGCAAGCCAGAGATTCGTTGGCGCATAGATCCACTGCCCCACGAGCAGGGCGAAGTAGATGGCCTCAAAGGCCAGGGTTCGAATGTCGGCGCGGTACCGAAGCACGGGTTCCTCGATCGGCGGACGTCTAGCACGTGCCGTCCGGTGCCTCCAGCGGAGCCCGGGCGCTCGTTGCACGCAATTTACACATCAATTCGCGTGGTTCGCCGGGTCCCGATGCGCGCTACCCGAGCTCCGCCTTGGCGATGATCTCGTTCATGATCTCGCGCGTTCCGCCGCCGATGGGGTAGAGGCGCGCGTCGCGAAAGAGCCGCTCCACCAGGAACTCGCGCATGTACCCGAAGCCGCCGTGCAGCTGGACGGCGGCATCACAAACGAACGAGCACATGTCGGTGGCCGTGTTCTTCGCCATGGCGGCGTGCGCCGCATTCTCTTCGCCGCGAAGGTACCGAACCGTAACGTCGCCGGTCAGCGCCCGTGCCGCGGCGATGCGCGTCGCCATGTCGGCGAGTCGGTGGCGTGTGACCTGGAATCCCAGAATCGGCCGGCCGAAGGCCTCGCGCTCACGGACGTACTTGACCGATTCCCTGTAGGCCAGCTCCGCGATGGCGACACATTGCGCCGCGAGGAGGAGCCGCTCCGTGACGAAATTCGTCACGATGGCAAAAAACCCCGCGTTTTCCACGCCGATGAGATTGTCGGCTGGCACGCGGCACCCGTCGAACACCAGCTCCGCCGTGTCGCTCGCCCACCACCCCATCTTGTCGAGCTTCCGCGACACATGGAATCCGGGCGTGTCGCGCTCGATGACAAGCAACGAAATCCCACCATGACCCGCCTCGCCGGTGCGCACCGCGGCGGTGACGAAATCCGCCTGCACCCCGACGTGATAAACGTCTTCGAGCCGTTGACCACGAACGCGTCCCCGTCCCGGCGGGCCGTTGTCCGAAGGGCCGCCACGTCACTGCCCCCACCGGGCTCGGTGATGGCGAGCGCGGAAATCTTCTCGCCGCGCAACACCGGCGCCACGAACCGCGCGCGTTGGGCGTCGGTCCCGAATCGCACGATGGGCGGAAGGGCGATCCCGTGGCTCCCAAGACCCGCCACCGTGCCCACCGATCGCCCCGCAAGGACCAGCTCCTCCGACGCCACCAGCACGTGCGAAAGGTCGCCGCCCGCTCCACCGAGCGCCTCCGCGTAACCGATCCCGAGCACGCCGGCCGCCGCCGCGTCCCGATAGAGCCCCGCGGGAAACTCGCCCGCCTCCTCCCAGGCGAGGGCGTTGGGCGCGATCGCCTGCGCCGCAAACCTACGAACTTGCTCACGAAGGGCCGCGTGGTCCGGGGTTTCAAACAAGTACGTGGACACGGGAAAAGGCTCGTTCGGGTTCCCGGAAAACGCAACTCCCCCTTGTCGAGCGGCGCGACTGAACCCAGACACGGTGACGACCCATACGGGTCACCGAACGCCAACAGGAAACCCCGTGACGCCCTCGAGGACCCCCAACCAACCTCGGGGGCGTCCATTTCTTCGCCGTGTTTGGAGCCCGTGTGGGTCTTTTACTGTCCGAAGCGCACGATCCCAAAGCTCGGACGTTAGAATGCCCGCATGCGGCACGACCGGTTCGCGTTTCAACTCGGCTGGCGGGCCATCGGCGCGCTCACGGTGGTCACCTTGGTGGGGTGCGGCGCGGGAACGCCGAGCACGAATAACAAAACGAAGCCCCACGCAGAGCGGGCGGCCCTGTCCGAGCCACCGCCCGCGCCCCGCTCCGAGCGCCACATCGACCTCGGCCCCGCGGCCTTCGATGTTACGGCGTCGACCGCCATCGTTTGGGCACGGGGCGCGGATGTGGGCACCCTCCACGTCGAACTACGCGCACCCGACGGCACCATCACGTCCGGAACGGCGGAACTCAGCGACGCGCACGATCGAACCGGGGCCGTTCCATTCACGGGGTTGCGCGCTGCCACCCCGTACACCGTCACCGCCTGGGTGGCGGAGGACGCGCGTCCCATCGACGCGGAGCGCGATCGTTGGGGCACCCGAGCGCAGTTCCGCACGGCACCCGCCCCCGAAACCGCCGCAGCCCTTCGCTTCGTGTGGAGCGCGGACCTCGGAGGCCAGACCTACTGCCGTGACGCGACCCTCGGGTACCCCATCTTCCACCGCATGGCCGCGGCCAAGCCCGCCTTCTTTCTGGCGCTCGGCGACATGATCTACGCCGACGATGTGTGCCCCGCGACAAGCAAACTCGGGAACGCGCAGGTCGCCGGCGAATTCATGCCCGCCACGGACCTCGAAGGGTTCCGCGCGCACTGGCGCTATAACCGCGCCGACGCGGGCTTCGCTTCCTTCCTGCGCGAGACTCCGTCCATCGTCACCTGGGACGACCACGAGATCGTGAACAACGCGGCCCCCGACGCCGATACCCCACGCACCACGGGAACGGATGGCGCCCCACCCGTGCACCTTTTTGGGCCAGCCCTCGAAGCATTCCGCGAATACAACCCCATGGGCCCGCTGCCCGGCGGCGGTTCGCCCATCTACCGCAGCATTCGCTGGGGCAGGCACGCCGAAGTCTTCGTGCTCGATCTCCGGAGCTACCGCGGTTCAAACACCGCCGTCGACGGGCCGAGCAAGTCGATGCTCGGCTCGGAGCAGTATGCATGGCTTGAGCAAGCCGTCCGCCGTTCCGACGCCACGTGGAAGATCATCGCGTCGAGCGTGCCCATGGCCTTGCCCACCGGAAACGCGAAGGAGCACGACGCGTGGGCCAACGGTTCCACGAACTTGGGATTTGAAACCGAGCTCACACGCATCCTCTACATGCTGCGCGACGCGGGCGCACGAAACGTGCTCTGGCTTGCCGCCGACGTGCACATCGCCGCGGGGTACAAGTACACGCCCTTCCCGACGACACCCGACTTTCACGTTTACGAGGCCATCGCCGGTCCGCTGAGCGCGGCGCTGGGCATCCGGTGGCGCCTCGACAAGACGTTCCACCCCGAGGAGCTCTACTACAGCGCCCCATCCTCCAAACCGACGAGCTACGACGCCGCGCGCCCGTGGTTCAATTTCGGGACGGTCGAGATCGACGCCGCCGGCGCCCTTACGGTGACGACCACCGCCGACGACGGGCACACCATCGGAACGCTGCACGCGGAAGCGGTTCCGAATGTCACGCGCGCGAGTGCTTCCGCGCCCACGCCCTAACGCCCCCCCTCCAGAAACAAAAACGCCCGGCAGGTTCCCCCGCCGGGCGTCATTGTCCTTGGCGCGGTGCGCCGTTCGTCGCCTATTCCTCGGAGGCTGCCGCCAACGCGTGCTGGCTGTGCTCGTCCGAGTGGGTCGACACGTAGCCGCCATCGTCGACCTGCATGTCGAGGCGGTTGTACGCGCGGAGGCCGGAGCCCGCGGGAACCAGGCGACCCATGATGACGTTCTCCTTCAAGCCGCGCAGGTAGTCGACCTTGCCGGAGATGGATGCCTCGGTGAGCACCTTGGTCGTCTCCTGGAAGGACGAAGCGCTGATGAACGAGTCCGTCGACAGCGACGCCTTCGTGATGCCGAGGAGGAGCGGCTCGGCGACGGCCGGCTGGCCACCCCGTGCAATCACCTTCTCGTTCTCACGCTCGAACTGCGACTTCTCGACCTGCTCATCGGTGAGGAACGACGTGTCGCCCACTTCCTTGATCCGCACGCGGCGGAGCATCTGGCGCACGATGACCTCGATGTGCTTGTCGTTGATCGGCACGCCCTGCAGGCGATAGACCTGCTGGATTTCGTTCACGAGCCATGCCGCGAGTTCCTTCTCGCCCTTGACGCGAAGGATGTCGTGCGGGCTCGCCGGGCCGTCCATGAATGCCTCGCCAGCGCGGAGGCGGTCGCCTTCCTTCACGGTAAGGTGCTTCGACTTCGGGATGAGGTACTCGCGCGGCTCGCCGATCTCCGGGGTCACGACGACCTTGCGCTTGCCCTTCGTGTCCTTGCCGAAGTTCACGACACCATCGATCTCAGAGATGATGGCGTGGTCCTTGGGCTTGCGAGCCTCGAAGAGCTCGGCCACGCGGGGCAGACCGCCCGTGATGTCCTTGGTCTTCGTGGTTTCGCGCGGGATCTTCGCGATGACTTCACCGGCTTCGACCTCTTGGCCGTCGACCGGAATGATGTTCGCGCCGACCGGGAGGTAGTACCGCGCTTCCACACCCGCCGCCGCGAGGACGTCGCCCGACTCGTTCTTGATGGTGATGCGCGGACGCGCGTTCGGGTCACGTGATTCGATGACCACGCGCTGCGAGAGGCCGGTGACCTCGTCGAGCCGCTCTTCCATCGTCACGCCTTCGACCATGTCGCCGTAGTGCGCCACGCCCGACACCTCGGTGAGGATCGGAATGGCGTACGGGTCCCACTCGGAGAGCTGCTGACCACGCTGCACGCGGCCACCCTCTTCGACCTTGAGCACCGCGCCGTAGACGAGGTTGTAACGCTCGCGCTCGCGGCCCGAGTCGTCGACGACCTTGATGACGCCGTTGCGGTTCATCACCACGACTGCGCCATCGGTCTTCTTGATCGTGCGCACGTTCTCGAGGCGAATCTCACCATCGCTGCGTGCGTCGATGCTCGACTGCTCGATCTTGCCGCGCGCGGCCGCACCACCGATGTGGAACGTGCGCATGGTGAGCTGCGTACCCGGCTCACCGATGGACTGGGCGGCGATGACGCCGACCGCTTCACCGATGTTCACGAAGTAACCGCGGGAGAGGTCTCGCCCGTAGCACTTCGCGCAGATGCCGCGACGCGTCTGGCACGTGAGCACCGAACGAATGATGACGCGCTCGATGCCCGCCTCGTCGATGGCCTCCGCCGCCTTCTCGTCGATTTCCTGCCCGCGGCGACGATGGTGTCATCGTTGAGCGGATCGAGGATGTCCTCGAGGGCCACGCGGCCAAGGATGCGCTCGAAAGCGCCGTCACGACCTCGCCACCTCTTCGAGCTTCGACACCCAGATACCGTCGAGGGTGCCGCAGTCGTACTCGGTGATCACGGCGTCGTGCGCCACGTCCACGAGACGGCGGGTGAGGTACCCGGAGTTCGCGGTCTTGAGCGCGGTGTCGGCGAGACCCTTGCGGGCGCCGTGCGTCGAGATGAAGTACTGGAGAACCGTCAGACCCTCACGGAAGTTCGCCGTGATGGGCGTTTCGATGATTTCACCGGACGGCTTGGCCATGAGGCCGCGCATGCCGGCGAGCTGACGAATCTGCTGGTTCGAACCTCGGGCGCCCGAGTCGGCCATCATGTAGATGGGGTTGAAGGAGGCGGTTTCCTTCTTCGCCCGTCTCCGGGTTCTCGAGCGTGTCGCTCGAAATACCTTCGATGAGGTCGCGCGCGACTTCGTCCGCCGCGGCGGCCCAGATGTCGACGACCTTGTTGTAGCGCTCGCCGTCCGTGATGAGACCTTCCTGGTACTGCTCGACCACGGTCTCGACGTCCGACTGGGCACCACCAAGAATGCTCTTCTTCGACTCCGGGATCTCCATGTCGTCCATGCAGATCGAGATGCCGGCCTGCGTCGACATTTCGAAGCCCATGGTGCGGAGACGGTCCGCGAGAAGAACCGTGTTCTTGTTGCGCGACACGCGATAGCACTCGTCGATGAGGCGCGAGAGCGCCTTCTTGTCGAGCACCTTGTTCACGAGGTCAAAGCTGAGCTCGTCCGGAAGGATTTCCGTCAGGAGCGTGCGGCCGACCGTCGTGTCGTGAATCGCTCCGCGATAACGCACCTTGATGCGCGCGTGGAGGTCGATTTCGCCCGAGTCGTACGCCATGCGCACTTCCGCGGGCGACGCGTACGCGCCGCTGATGGAGCCTTCCTTCTGACCACCTTCACGGAACTCACCGCGGGCGAAGGGACGCTCGCGGGTCATGTAGTAAAGGCCGAGGACGATGTCCTGCGTCGGGTTGATGATGGGCTTGCCGCTCGCGGGCGAGAGGATGTTGTTCGTGCTCATCATGAGCACGCGCGTTTCCATCTGCGCTTCGACCGACAGCGGTACGTGGACCGCCATCTGGTCACCGTCGAAGTCGGCGTTGAACGCCTGACAGACGAGCGGGTGAAGCTGGATGGCCTTGCCCTCGATGAGCGTGGGCTCGAACGCCTGGATGCCGAGGCGGTGGAGCGTCGGAGGCGGTTCAGCATCACCGGGTGCTCGGTGATGACCTCTTCGAGGATATCCCAAACCTCGGGCTTCTCCTTCTCGACGAGCTTCTTCGCGCTCTTGATCGTCGTCACATACCCGCGCTCTTCGAGCTTCGAGTAAATGAAGGGCTTGAAGAGCTCGAGCGCCATCTTCTTCGGAAGACCGCACTGGTGGAGGCGAAGCGTCGGGCCGACCACGATGACCGAACGGCCCGAGTAGTCGACGCGCTTGCCGAGCAGGTTCTGGCGGAACCGGCCCTGCTTGCCCTTGAGCATGTCGGAGAGCGACTTCAGGGCACGCTTGTTCGGGCCCATGATCGTCTTACCGCGGCGGCCGTTGTCGAACAGAGCGTCGACGGCCTCCTGAAGCATGCGCCGCTCGTTCCGGATGATGATGTCCGGCGCGTTCAGCTCAATGAGGCGCTTCAGGCGGTTGTTGCGGTTGATGACGCGACGGTAGAGATCGTTGAGATCGCTGGTCGCGAAGCGGCCACCATCGAGGGGAACGAGGGGGCGCAGGTCCGGCGGAAGCACCGGAATCACGCTCAGCATCATCCACTCGGGGCGGTTGCCCGAGTCGCGGAACGACTCGACGACCTTGAGGCGCTTCGCGTACTTCTTCTTCTTCGCCTCGCTGGTGGCGTTGCGCATCTCCGTGCGGAGCTCCTCGGCCATCGCGTGAACGTCGATGTCCTTGAGAAGCGTGAGGATGGCGTCACCACCCATGCCCGCGATGAACGCATCGCCATGCTCGTTCAAGAGCTCCTGGTAGCGGTCCTCGCTCAGGATTTCGCCCTTCTCGAGCGGCGTCTCCATCGGGTCGAGCACGATGTAGGCGTCGCAGTAGAGAACGCGGTCGAGATCCTTGAGCGTGATGTCGAGGATGGCGCCGATGCGGCTCGGAAGGCTCTTCAAGAACCAGATGTGCGCCACCGGCGTCGCGAGCGTGATGTGACCAAGGCGCTCACGGCGCACCTTGCTCTGAATCACTTCGACGCCGCACTTCTCGCAGACGATGCCGCGGTGCTTCATGCGCTTGTACTTGCCGCAGATGCACTCGTAGTCCTTCACCGGGCCAAAGATCTTGGCGCAGAAAAGACCATCACGTTCCGGCTTGAACGTGCGGTAGTTGATCGTTTCCGGCTTCTTCACCTCGCCGTGCGACCACTCCCGAATCTTTTCGGGTGACGCGAGCGAAATGCGGATGGCGGAGAACGAAAGCGGATCTTTGGGTTTCTCGAAGAAGCTGAAAATGTCCTTCATGGCTTACTCTTCCTCCGCAGCGAGCACGTCACCGTTGGAGCCACCCGAGCGCGGCGCGTCGATGAGTTCGACGTTCAAGCAAAGCGCCTGAAGCTCCTTCATGAGCACGTTGAAGCTTTCGGGGATCCCCGCTTCCACGAGGTTCTCACCCTTGACGATGGACTCGTACATGCGGGTACGGCCCTGCACGTCGTCCGATTTGACCGTGAGGAACTCCTGGAGTGCGTAGGCAGCGCCGTAGCCCTCCATCGCCCACACTTCCATTTCACCGAGGCGCTGACCACCGAACTGCGCCTTGCCGCCCAGCGGCTGCTGGGTGACGAGCGAGTACGGGCCGATGCTCCGGGCGTGGATCTTCTCGTCCACGAGGTGGTGAAGCTTGAGCATGTACATCACGCCCACGGTCACATCCTCGCGGAACGCGTCACCCGTGCGACCGTCGAACAGCACCGACTGGCCATTGTCCGACTGCTGCGCGAGGCGAAGGAGGTCCTTGATTTCCGACTCGTAGGCACCGTCGAAGACCGGTGTCGCGAGGTGGAGGCCCTTGTTCAGCTTGCGCGCGAAGGCCGCGAGGTCCTTCTCATTGAGCCCGTCGAGGAGCTCCGAGATGGATCCGCGCTTGTAGATCTTCTTGAGGTGCGTGCGGAGTTCCTCCGCCGCGACCTTCTGTTCGTCGACCATGGCCTGGAGCTGCTTGCCCAGGTTGAGGCCTGCCCAGCCAAGGTGCGTCTCGAGGATCTGACCGACGTTCATGCGGCTCGGAACGCCGAGCGGGTTGAGCACGATGTCGACCGGCGTGCCGTCCGAAAGGTACGGCATGTCTTCCTCGGGAAGGATCCGGCTCACGACACCCTTGTTGCCGTGGCGGCCGGCCATCTTGTCGCCGACCTGGAGCTTCCTCTTGATGGCGACATAGACCTTCACCATCTTGATGACGCCGGGCGGGAGGTGCTCGTCACCCTTCGAGAGCTTCGCAATCTTCTCTTGGAAGAGCGTCTCGATGGCCTGCACCTGCTCGTTGAGCTGCGCAAGGATGCTCTCCACGCGGTCACGACCGCGCTCAAGCTCGATCTCGCCCCAGTACTTGCGCGGGATCTGCGCGAGGTCTTCCTCGGTGATCTTCACGCCCTTGGCGAGGAGGACCTTGCCCTTGTCGTCCACGAGCTTGCCCGTGGTCAAGCGACCCGCGAGGAACTTCGCAACGCGATCAAAGGTGGACTCGCGGAGGATCTTGACCTCGTCGGCCATGTCCTTCTCGAGCTTAAGCTTCTCCGCGTCCTCGATCTCCTTGGCGCGTTCGTCTTTCTCCGTGCCACGACGCGCGAACACGCGGGCGTTGATGACGACGCCAGTTTCGCCCGGCGGCACGCGCAACGAGCTGTCACGCACGTCGCCCGCCTTCTCGCCGAAGATGGCGCGAAGGAGCTTCTCTTCCGGCGAGAGCTGCGTTTCGCCCTTCGGGGTGATCTTGCCGACGAGAATGTCGCCCGCCTTCACCTCGGCGCCGATGCGCACGATGCCCGCCTCGTCGAGGTCCTTGAGGGCCTCTTCGCCGACGTTCGGGATGTCGCGCGTGATCTCTTCCTTGCCGAGCTTCGTGTCGCGCGCGATGCAGTTGAACTCTTCGATGTGGATCGACGTGAACACGTCGTCCTTCGCGATGCGCTCGGAAACGAGGATCGAGTCTTCGAAGTTGTACCCACCCCACGGCATGAACGCGACAACCACGTTCTGACCGAGCGCGAGCTCACCCATGTCGCACGACGGGCCGTCGGCGATGACATCGCCCACGCGCACCTTGTCGCCCGCACGAACGACCGGCGTCTGGTTGTACGCCGTGTTCTGGTTCGAGCGCGTGAACTTCCGGAGACGGTAGATGTCCGGAAGCGCCGCCTCGCCGTCGACGCGAACCACGATGCGGGTCGCGTCCACGGACTCGACCACGCCGTCGCGCTTCGCCACGGAGCAAACACCCGAGTCGCGCGCCACGCGGCCTTCGAGGCCCGTGCCGACGATGGGAGCCGCCGAACGAACAAGCGGCACCGCCTGGCGCTGCATGTTCGAACCCATGAGGGCGCGGTTCGCGTCGTCGTGCTCGAGGAACGGGATGAGCGATGCCGCCACCGAGACGAGCTGGTTCGGCGACACGTCCATGAGCGTGATGTTCTCTGGCGGAACCATCACGAACTCACCGTTGAACCGGGCGCTGACCAGGTTCGAAGTGAGCTTGCCCGACTTCTTGTCGATGTCGGCGTTCGCCTGGGCGATGTAGTGACCTTCCTCTTCGAGGGCGCTGAACCAACGGAGTTCGTCGGACACGCGTCCCTTCTCGACGCGGCGGTACGGCGTCTCGACGAAGCCGTACTCGTTGACGCGCGAAGGTCGAGAGCGACGCGATGAGGCCGATGTTCGGACCTCTCCCGGTCTCAATCGGGCAGATGCGGCCGTAGTGCGTCGTGTGAACGTTTCGCAACCTCGAAACCTGCATCGCCTGCGCGTAAGACCACCCGGGCCAAGGGCCGAAAGACGGCGCTTGTGGGTGACCTCGCTGAGCGGGTTCGTCTGGTCCATGAACTGCGAGAGCTGGCTCGAGCCGAAGTACTCTTTGACGACGGCGCTCACGGGCTTCGAGTTGATGAGGTCGTGTGGCATGAGCGTCTCACTTTCGAGACATGCTCATGCGCCCTTGATGGCGCGGTCCATGCGGGCGAGGCCCACGCGGTACTGGTTCTCCATCAACTCGCCGACGGCGCGCACACGGCGACTGGCCGAGGTGGTCGATGTCGTCGGTGGAGCCGCGGCCGTTCTTGAGCTCGATGAGGTGCTTGACCGTCTCGACGATGTCGCGGGGCGTAAGCACCGTGGCGTCGAGACCTGGTTTGTCCTCTTCGTCCCCGTAGAACTTGTAGTTCAACTTGAGGCGACCGACCTGCGAGAGGTCGTAGCGCTCGGGTTGTGCCAAACAGTTCTGGAACGCGACCTTCGCGGTCTCGAGCGTGGGCGGGTCGCCCGGGCGGAGACGGCGGTAGATTTCGAGGATCGCCTCGTCCTGCGTCGCCACCTTGTCGGCAACGAGCGTGTCGCGGAGGTACGAGCCAACGTTGAGGCCGTCGATGAAGAGGATGCTGGAAGCTCTTCACCTGGCCTTGCGAAGCGCCTCGACCTTGTCTTCGGTCACCTTCTTCGTTGACGTCAGAGGAGAATCTCGCCGGTTTCCGATCAACGTGACGGTCTCCGCGCTGATCTGCCCGCAAGCTCCGACAAATCGATCGGGAGCCGATCGAGCTTCTGGCCTGCTTCAAACGACGAATCCGCACCGCGGGTAAACTTGCGGTTCTTTCGAACGACGATTTCGTTGCCGATCTTGATGTCGCGCGTCGTACGCTGACCGAAGAAGGTCGTATTCAATCGAACGAGAGAGCTTCTTCCCCTGCTCGAGGTAGACGGTCTCCGTGTCGTAGAAAATGCGGAGGAGCTCCTGCGTCGCAGCGCCGGAAGCCTTCAAGAGCACCGTGGCGTGAGCTTCCGGCCGAGCTGGATGCGCGAGAAGATGAGGTCCTTCGGGTCGAACTCGAAGTCGAGCGGCGAGCCACGGTACGGAATGATGCGCGCCTGATAGAGGAGCTTGCCCGACGAGTGGGTCTTGCCCTTGTCGTGGTCGAAGAAGACGCCCGGGGCTTCGGTGAAGCTGACTCACGACGACGCGCTCGGTGTTGCTGTTGATGATGAACGTACCGTTCTCGGTCATCAGCGGGATTTCGCCGAAGTAGACTTCCTTCTTCTGATGTCGCGAACCTTGGGCTCGCCGCCATCCGGTGAGTTCTCGTAAATGATGAGGTGAATCGTGACGCGGATCGGCGCCGCGTACGTCATGTCGCGCTGATGGCACTCCTCGACGTCGTACTTCGGGCGCTCGAGCGTGTACCCCACGAACACAAGCTCGCTGGTGCCGTTGAAGTCACGGATCAAAAGACGCTCCGAAACACGCCCTGAGCCCCACGTCCTGGCGCTCGTGCGGCGGAACGTTGGCCTGGAGGAAACTTCTCGTAGGACTTCTTCTGAATGTCGATCAGGTTCGGAATCTCGATGATGCGATCGATCTTCCGAAGCTGTGACGAACACGGAAAATTGTTCTGGACCGTGGCAGCCATGGCGGTGGGGGCTCCTAGCTGGAGAAGGACCCGAGTTCATCGGGCCTGGGGGATCTAAGACAGGCATGGTGCACGCGGAGCAGCCGCACCGGCGGGTCAACGGGACGTTGTTGACCCGGGAGGTTCGAACGGGCCGGGAGGGCAGACCCCTCCCACGACCTTTTGGGAGGTCCTGGAAAAACAAACACGAAAGTGTTCGGTTCAATCTGCACGTGAAGCGCGGGTTGAACTGAACTACTTGACGGTGACCTTCGCGCCTGCCCTCGAGCTTCTGACGTCGTCGGCTTCCGCCTTCGACACGCCTTCCTTGACCATCTTCGGCGCGCCTTCCACGAGGGCTTTCGCGTCCGCAAGGCCAAGGTTGGTGAGCTCACGGACAACCTTGATGACGTTGATCTTCTTCGCGCCACCATCCGAGAGTTCCACGTCGAACTCGGTCTTTCTTCTCGGCCGGAGCAGCGGCCGCACCTGCACGGAGCCGCCGCACCAGCGACCGCAACCGGAGCTGCCGACACGCCCCACTTTTCTTCAAGCGCCTTCACAAGGTTGGCGACTTCCATCACCGACCACGTGCTGAGCTCTTCGACCATCTGTTCCTGATTCATGTTTGCCATCTGACTTCTCCAAAAGTTCCCGCTCGCGCGGGCAAAGGTTATTGATTGGGTTCGGGTTTATTCGCCTTCGCCTTCGTCGAGCGCGTAGACGAGGTTCTGGCCGGGGGCCACGAGGAGGCGAACCAGGCTTTGCGCCGGTGCCATGAGCGTCGCGAGTAGCTGCGCACGATCTCGTCCTTGCCGGGAAGCGTCGCGAGCTGATCTTCCACTTCGATCACCAACGAAAACGTTGAACTTCAAGAAGTGCCACCTTTAACAGCGAGCTTGTCGCGTTGTTTTCGGGGCTTCCTTGCGGAAGGCCTTGACGATCTTGGCGGCAATCGACGGGTCTTCGAAGCTCCACGCCACGCCGGTCGGGCCCTTCAGGAACTTCGCCGCGTTGTCCGCGAGCGACGTCCCTTCGAGCGCCTTTTCGACGAGGGTGTTCTTCGTGACGATGTACTCGACGCCCTTTTCGCGGAACCGCTTCCGAAGTTCGGTCGCCTGAACGACGGTCAAACCACGGAAGTCGAGGAACACGGTCGAAACGGCCTTGTCGAAGCCCGCGCGGATGCGCGCCACTTCTTCGGCCTTCTGCGTACGAATCGCGCTTTCTGCCGATGCCATGACTACGCCTCCACCACAGCTTGAAGTGCCGACACATCCACGCGAACGCCCGGCCCCATGGTCGAGGAGAGCGTTACGCTGCGCATGTACGTGCCCTTTGCCGACGAAGGCTTGGCCTTGAGGAGCGCATCGATCATCGCCTGCGCGTTCTCCGCGAGCTTCTCGCCGGAGAACGAGACCTTGCCCACGGGAACGTGAACAATGCCCGCCTTCTCGACGCGGAACTCGACCTTGCCTGCCTTCGCATCCGAAACGGCCTTCGTGACGTCAAACGTCACCGTGCCGACCTTGGGGTTCGGCATGAGACCGCGGGGACCGAGCACGCGACCGAGCTTGCCGACCTGACCCATCATGTCGGGCGTGGCAATCACGGTGTCGAACTCGAACCACCCACCATTGACCTTCTCAACGAGGTCATCCGCACCCACGAAATCCGCTCCCGCGGCCGTGGCTTCCTGTGCTTTCTCGCCCTTGGCAAACACGAGCACGCGCGCGACCTTGCCTACGCCGTGCGGCAAAACCACCGCACCACGCACCATTTGGTCTGCGTGCTTCGGGTCGACGCCCAAACGAACCGCGAGATCGACTGTTTCGTCGAACTTCGCGAAGGCGACGTCCTTCACGAGAAAGCAGGCGTCCTTGAGGTCGTAGCGCTTTCCAGGCGCCACTTGCTCGAGTGCCTTCTTTCTTTTCTTACCCAGTTTCATTCAGTTCTCCTGGCGGTTGCCCGTACATCGGGCTTCCTTCCGCCTTTCGGAGCCGAGGCCCCGGAGGCGGTGGGGAGGGGTGACCGGCCGGGCCCATTCCCAGCGCGACCACCGAACTCTTGTCAGTCGACGACCTCGACGCCCATCGAGCGTGCGGTGCCGGCGAGGCTCTTCATGCAGGTCTCGATGGAGCCCGCGTTCGTGTCTTGAATCTTCTGCTTCGCGAGTTCGCGGAGCTGCTCCTGCGTGATCTTGCCCACCTTGTCCTTGTTCGGACGCGGGGAGCCCGACGCGGGCTTCTTGCCGATCTTCAGGCCGAGGGCCTTCTTGATGAGCACGGAAGCCGGCGGCGTCTTCGTGATGAAGGTGAACGAACGGTCGGAGAACACCGTGATGACCACGGGGATGATGAGCCCCTGGTCCTTCTGGGTCCGAGCGTTGAACTCCTTGCAGAACGTCGCGATGGCAACGCCGTGCTGACCGAGCGCCGGACCGATGGGCGGCGCGGGGTTCGCTGCGCCCGCCGGAATCTGAAGTTTGATTTGTCCTACTACTTTTTTCATGACCGTTCCCTAAACCGTCTTTTCCACCTGGCCGTAGTCGAGCTCGACCGGCGTCGCGCGACCGAAAATCGAAACAAGCACACGCACCTTCTGCTTCTCCGGCTTCACCTCTTCGATGGTGCCGGTGAAGTTGGCGAAGGCGCCGTCGTTCACGCGAACATGATCGCCCGCCTCGAACACGACGCGCGGCTTCGGCTTGGCCGCGCCGTCGGCGACCTGCTGCGCGATGGCGCTGATCTCGGGCATGGGCACCGGCGCCGGGTTACGACCGCCGACGAAACCGCTCACCTTCGGGGTGTTCTTCACGAAGTGCCACGCATCCTCGGTGAGGTGCATCTGCACGAAGATGTAGCCGGGGTAGAACGTACGCGAAGCGACGCGCTTCTTGCCAAGGCGGTTGTCTTGGACGTTCTCCTTCGGGATGAGAATCTCCCCGAAGAACTTGTCCATGTTCTCGTCCTTGATGCGCTGTTCGAGCGACTGCTTCACCTTGTTCTCGTAGCCCGAGTACGCCTGGACGACGTACCACTTCATGTCGGGGCTCTGCGGCGTCTTGGGAAGCGTGGAACCGGTTGCACCGGAGGGCGCGGCGCCGGTAAAGAGCGACGAAGCGGGCGGCGGAACCTTACGCTTGCGCACCGCTCGCGATTCGTCCTTCGCTTCGATGTCGTCCGTCGGGTCGGGCGTGAAGTCCATGCCTTCCACAGCGGGGATCTCGATGGCGTCGTCGGCACCAAGGCCATCGTCGTCGTCGGTCGAAGCCTGCGCAGGCGCGGACACGGGACGACCCGGGACCGTCTCCGCTTCGGACGAAGCCGATGCGGTGGCGGGTGTCCCGTTCGCGCTTCCCGCATTGGCGTTGGAATCCGCCACGGGTTGCTCCTGCTCGTTCGTGTTTTCGTGCTCAGGCATGGGTACTCAGAATTTGTAGATTTGGTCGGTGATGGCCGACCACGTGTAGTCAAATGCGAAGAGGATCACGGCGGCGATCACCGAAGTCACGATGACGACAATGGTGTTCGACCAAGTCTCTTCGCGGTCCGGCCACTTCACACGCTGAAGTTCGCCCGCAACGTCGAAGCTGAAACGACGAACGCCATCGTTTCGGTAGAGCAGGTACGCACCGATGGCGCCCACCACAACCCCGATGGCCGTCGCGGCCGTCGGCGGAAGCGTCGCGGTGTCGAACTTCTCGCTAACGAGATCCGCAACACCGCCAACGACCTTGCCCGCGAGCAGGACGAAGACCCCGGCGATCGCCATGAAGGCGAACTGCACACGACGGTGCGTACCGAGATCACCCGGCGCAGCGGTCGTTTCTTGGGATGTTTCGCTCATCGTCATTCTCGCGTTTCGGGGTTTCGCCAGCAGGCCAGGAGGGATTCGAACCCCCAACCATCGGATTTGGAATCCGCCGCTCTACCGTTAGAGCTACTGGCCTAAGTCGTTACTTCGATTCTTTGTGTTCCTCGTGCTTCTTGCAGTGCGGGCAGTACTTCTTCTTCGCCAGTCTCTCTTCGCCCGCGCTGGGCCTTTTTACTTTCGTCGTCTGGTAGTTGCGGGCACCGCACACGCTGCAAACAAGAACGATGCGGGCCCGCTCTCCCACCTTCCGTTAGGCCAGGATCTTGGTGATGACGCCCGCGCCGACGGTCTTGCCGCCTTCGCGGATGGCGAAGCGCTGCTGCGCCTCGAGCGCCACCGGCGTGATGAGCTCCACCGTGATCTTCACGTTGTCGCCCGGCATGACCATCTTCACGTCTTCCGCGAGCTCGATGGTCCCCGTCACGTCCGTCGTGCGCATGTAGAACTGCGGACGGTACTTCGTGAAGAACGGCTTGTGACGGCCGCCCTCTTCCTTCGTCAGCACGTACACTTCGCCCTCGAACTTCGTGTGCGGCTTCACCGAACCCGGCGCCGCGAGAACCTGGCCGCGCTCGACCTGGTCCTTTTCCACGCCGCGAAGGAGGCAGCCCACGTTGTCGCCCGCTTCACCGCGGTCGAGCAGCTTCCGGAACATCTCGACGCCCGTCACCGTCGTCTTGCGCGTCTCCGTGAAGCCGATGATCTCGATTTCGTCGTTCACTTTGACGACACCACGCTCGATGCGCCCCGTCACCACCGTGCCGCGGCCCTTGATCGAGAACACGTCCTCGACCGCCATCAGGAACGGCTTGTCGATTTCGCGAACCGGCTGCGGGATCCACTCGTCCACGGCCTTCATCAGGTTCACCACCGATTCCACGCCCTCGGGCTTCCCCGTGAGCGCGCCGAGCGCCGAACCACGAACCACCGGCGAGTTGTCGCCGTCGAACTCGTACTTCGAAAGGAGCTCGCGGACTTCCATCTCGACGAGGTCGAGAAGGTCCGGGTCGTCCACCGCGTCCACCTTGTTCAGGAAGACAACAATCTTCGGAACGCCAACCTGGCGACCAAGAAGCACGTGCTCCTTCGTCTGCGGCATCGGGCCGTCCACCGCCGAAACCACGAGGATCGCGCCATCCATCTGCGCAGCGCCCGTGATCATGTTCTTCACGTAGTCCGCGTGACCGGGGCAATCCACGTGCGCGTAGTGACGGTTCTCCGTCTGGTACTCCACGTGGCTCGTCGCGATCGTCACGGTCTTCGTCTCGTCGCGAACCGTGCCGCCCTTCGCCACATCCTTGTACGCAATCGCGTTCCCGCCGTTCTTGTCCGCCATCACCTTCGTGATCGCAGCGGTCAGCGTCGTCTTCCCGTGGTCAATGTGACCGATCGTTCCAACGTTCACGTGCGGCTTCGTTCGCTCGAATTTCTCTTTCGCCATGTTCCTTGCTCCTAGCTTTCTTTCGCGTTGTTAATCTTTTTGGTTGCCGTCCGGTCGGATCAGGTGCCCTTCGACTTCTTGACCACTTCGTCCGCGATGCTGTTCGGCACCGGCTGGTATTCCTTGAAGTTCATCGCGTACGTCGCGCGGCCCTGGGTCTTCGAACGGAGGTCGGTCGAGTAACCGAACATGTTCGCGAGGGGAACGTCAGCCGACACGACCTTGACGTTACCCATGTCGCCCATGCCGCGGATCTGACCGCGACGGGAGTTGATGTCGCCGATGACGTCGCCCATGAAATCCTCGGGCGTGCGCACTTCGACATCCATCACCGGCTCAAGAAGGACGAGACCCGCCTTCTTCGCGCCGTCCTGGAACGCCATGGATCCGGCGATCTCGAAGGCCGCCTGGCTCGAGTCGACGTCGTGGTAGCTGCCGTCGTAGAGCGAGACCTTCACGTCGACCACCGGGTAACCGGCGAGAACGCCGCGGCTCATCGCATCCCGGATGCCCTTCTCGACGGGCGGAATGAACTCCTTCGGGATAACACCGCCGACGATGGCGTTCTCGAAGACGAAGCCCGCGCCCTTTTCGGACGGGCCCACTTCGATCCGCACGTGGCCGAACTGACCGCGACCGCCGGACTGCTTGGCGTACTTGCACTCGGCCTTGACCGTCTTGAGGATCGTTTCGCGGTAGGCAACCTCGGGCTTACCGACGTTGCACTCCACCTTGAACTCGCGCTTCATGCGGTCGACGATGATCTCGAGGTGAAGTTCGCCCATGCCGGCGATGATCGTCTGGCCGGTTTCCTCGTCCGTGTGCGTGCGGAACGACGGGTCTTCCGTGCCGAGCTTCGAGAGCGCTTCGCCCATCTTCGTCTGGTCGGCCTTGGTCTTCGGCTCGATGGCGACCGAGATGACCGGCGTCGGGAACACCATGCGCTCGAGCACGATGGGCTTGTTCTCGTCGCAGAGCGTGTCGCCGGTGGTGGCCGTCTTGAGACCCACCGCAGCGGCAATGTTGCCGGCCTCCACGGTCTTGAGCTCCGTGCGGTTGTTCGCGTGCATCTGGAGGATGCGGCCGATGCGTTCCTTCTTGCCCTTCGTGGAGTTGAGCACGCTGGTGCCCGATTCCACGACGCCCGAGTAGACGCGGAAGAAGGTGAGCTGACCGACGAACGGGTCGGTGATGACCTTGAACGCGAGGGCCGAGAACGGCTCCGCGTCGTCGGCCTTACG
>JAWKRM010000008.1:0-130338 GCA_041389625.1 Polyangiales bacterium | reverse complement strand
CGAAAACTCCGCCTCACCGCCCTGGGGCCGCGGGAAGCTTGTGGAGCGCGCCACGTCGAGAACGCAGCGTTCGGTCGCTCGGTCGCCCACGTCGCTTGCATGCGGGAACACCTCTTTGACGCGACCGTCGATGGACACCACGAAGGAGAGCTCCATGGTGCCCGCAAGCACCTCGACGGCCTTGTACCGGCGCATGAAGCACTTCTGAAACTTCGGGAACCGAGGTTCGAGCGCCTCGTTGACATCGCGTGCGGGGAGCGAGCCCTTGATGCCCTCGATCTTCATCCCGTCAACGGAGTCGGCGATCGAGTGCTCGTTCTGCGCATCGGAGCCGAAGCGCGTCGCGTCGTTTGTGCTCCGCGCCTCGGTCGCGCCCCCGCCGCACCCCGCGACAGCGAGTACCGACAGCGCCAATCCCATGCATGTCGTTACGCGTTCCATTCGCCGCCTCACCCCCTGAGCGCATTTGCCGCGATGACAATGCGCATGATCTCACTCGTGCCTTCGTAGATCTCGGTGATACGCGCGTCGCGGTAGTGCCGCTCCATGTCGTACTCCTGCGAGTAGCCGTAGCCCCCGAACACCTGGAGCGCCTGGTGCGTCACACGGGTTGCCATCTCGGACGCGAAAAGCTTGGCCACGGCCGACTCACTCGTGTGCCGTGCATCGCCTCGGTCCTTCAGGTACGCGGCACGATGCGCGAGGAGCCGTGCGGCGTCGATTTCGGTGGCCATGTCGGCGAGCTTGAACTGGATGGCCTGCTTCTCGGCGAGCGGCGCACCGAAGGACTTCCGCTCCTTGGCGTAGACCACGGCCTTTTCGTAGGCGGCACGTGCAATACCGATGGCCTGGCACGCGATGCCGATGCGGCCGCCATCGAGCGTCTGCATCGCAATCTTAAAGCCGCCGTTTTCATCGCCGAGGCGAAGCTCGTCGGGAATGCGGCAGTTCTCGAAGAAAATCGTGCAGGAGTGGGCCGCGTGAATGCCGAGCTTCTCGTCCGGCGCCTGCGGGTTGAAGCCCGGGGTGCCCTTCGGGACGATGAACGCCGTGACGCCCTTCGCGCCCTTCGAGCGGTCGCTCGCCGTGAAGACCACGATGAGGTCGGCGTGCGGGCCATTCGTGATCCAGTTCTTCGAGCCGTTCAGCACCCAGCCCTTCCCGTCGCGCTCGGCCACGGTCTGCATCTGCGAGGCGTCCGAGCCGCTCGACGGTTCCGTGAGCCCGAAGCAGCCGAGCTTTTGCCCCGAGGCGAGTGGCGCGAGGAACTCCCGCTTCTGCACGTCGGTCGCGTTCTTCAGGATGGGGTCGCAGACGAGCGAGTTGTTCACGCTCATGATGACGCCGACCGATGCGCATGCGCGGCTCACCTCTTCCATGGCGAGCGCATAGGACACGTTGTCGAGCCCCGCGCCGCCGAACTCCTCGGGCACCGCCACGCCGAGCAGGCCCAACTCTCCGAGCCGTGCCACGAGCTCCTTTGGCCAACGTCCGGTCTTGTCGAGCTCCCGCGCCGCGGGCTCCACTTCCTTTAGCGCGAAGTCCCGCGCCATCTGTTGAACCATCCGTTGTTCTTCGGTGAGCTCGAGTTCCATGGGGGCGCGAATGTAGCTCGGGACCGCGGAATGTGTACCGCGAACCTGGGCGACCTTGCGGATGGCCGAATTTCGTGCGCGACTTTGGCCGTGATCGACCTGGTGGTGTTCGACATGGCGGGGACCGTCATCAAGGACGACGACGTCGTGCTCGACGCCTTCGTTCGCGCCGCTACGGAGACCGGCCTCACGACCACGCGTGAGGAAATCAACGCGCGCATGGGCATGGGCAAGCTCGAGGTGTTCGATGAGCTCGCCGGTCGCCAATCACGCGAGGGTGCCGAGCGCGCACGCCTCCGCGATGCTGGATACGCGGCCTTCCGCCGCACGCTCGAAGATGCCTACAGGCAAGGCGGCGTCGCGGCCATGCCGGGGGCGCACACCGCCGTCCAAGGGTTACGTCGCCAAGGGATTCGCGTCGCGCTGAACACGGGATTCTATCGCGCGGTGACCGACATCCTCGTCGATCGCGCGGGCTTCGCGGGCGCTGTCGACGCGGTCGTGTGCGTGGACGATGTACCCGTGGGGCGCCCCTACCCATTCATGATCTTCGAAGCCATGGCGCGCACCCAAACGCCGTCGGTGGCACGTGTGGCCGTCGTCGGCGATACGCCGGTCGACATCGAAGCGGGTCGAAACGCGGGCGCGCGCCTCGTCGTCGGCGTCACGAGCGGCGCACACACGGCCCGAACGCTCCGCCACCACGGCGCGACCCACGTTGTGGACGGTGTCCACAACGTCCCCGAGCTTGTCCGCCGCACGTCTCGCCACCCGCACGGGTAGCGCGCTACCGAGCGCGTTCGCCGCCGTCGGCGACCAGGACTTGCCCGGTCATGTAGCTCGAGGCGCCGCTCGCGAGGAAGAGCGCGGGTCCCGCCATCTCGTCGGGTGACGCCATCCGACGCATGGGCACACGGGCAACGAGCTTGTCGCGGGTCTTTGCGTCCATTTCATCGGTCATGTCCGTGTCCACAAAGCCAGGCGCAAGGGCGTTGGCACGTACACCGTACCGCGCCCACTCGATGCCCATGACCTTGACCGCATGCGCCAGGGCCGCCTTCGCGGAGCCGTAGGCGAGGGACGCCGTTGCACCACCGAGCCCCCAGACGCTGCTCACGAGGACGATGCTCCCGCCACCTCGCTCTCGCATCTGAGCGCAAGCGAGTTGCGCACCGCGAACCCCCGCGAGGTAGTGCACGTCGAGCATGCGCTGAAGTTCATCGCGTGGTGCGTCTTGCGCGAACCCCACGCTCGACACGCCCGCCGCATGCACGAACACGTCGGTCCCGCCGCACATCTCCGCCACGCGCTCGAAAAGGTGGTCGAGGGCCTTCGGATCCGACACGTCGCACGGGATGCCGTAGGCCTCGCGATGCTCACGGTGGATCTCCTCCGCCGTCGCCATCACGTGCGCTGCATTCCGGCTCGCAATGACCACCGTCGCACCGGCCTCCGCGAAGCTGCGCGCGATGGCCCGACCGATCCCGCGGGACCCGCCCGTGACCACAGCCACCTTTCGGTCGAGGCGAAATCGATCAAGGGTCGACGCGCGCGGTTCGCTCACGGTTCCTCCAATGGCGCCCGGGGCGCCTACTTCCGACGCATGGCGCGCTCTGCGCGCTTCTTGTAGTAGCCGTCCGGCTCGAGCTCGAGGTACTTCGCGTAGGCGTCGAAGGCCTCCGGGGAGTTGGCCGCCGAAAGGGATTCGCCGAGGAAGAAATACGCGTCGTTCGGTACGCCGGGCGTGTTCACGGCCTGCCGAAGGACCGCGCGTGCCGCCTCGACCTTGGGCCTGCCCTCGAGGATGAACGCGCGACCGCGCAACGTGTAGAGCTCGGCCTTCAGGCGGTCGGGACGCACGCGCGTCTCAAGGGCCACCTCCGCGGCGTCGAGGTACTTGTGCGCGTCCTTCGGGCGCTCGGCACGAACGGCGGCGTTCGCCTTTCCGACAAGCGCCTCGGGGAACGCGGCGTCGATGGCAAGGGCGCGATCAAACTGCTGGTTCGCGACATCCGTTTGGCCGGCTTCCGCGAGGGCGTTGCCGTAGAGAACGATGGTCTCCGCCGCCGCCCCTTCCGCCTCCGCGAGTGGCCGGAGAAGCACCACGGCCTCGCCCGGCTTGCCCTCCGCGACGGAAATCGCCGCCGACATGAGCTTGACCGATTCGAACTTCCGCTGCTCCTCGGTGAGCGAATCGACCTGGGCGCGCGCATCGGTCACGCGGCCAAGCCCAAGGAGTGCCTCCGCGCGGCCGAGGCGTCCGATCACCACGTTGTCAGCGCCCTCCACCGAACCGACCTCGCGCGCGAGCGCTTCATAGAGCTTGTCCGCTTCTTCGTACTTGCCGGCCTCGACGAGCAGGCGACCGAGGGCGCTGCGTGCACCGACATGCGTCGGACTGAGTTCCATGGCCTTCCGGAAGCTCGCCTCCGCGGCGCCGAGGTCCCGCGCGAGGCGCTGGGCGCGGCCGAGGAGGTAGTGCGCGTCCGCGTCGCTCGGCGCGAGGTTGACGAGGTCCGCGAGCGCCGCCTTCGCCTCCGCGGCTTGGTGCGCCGCCAGGGCGACGTCGCCGAGGGCGAGGAGCGCCGCGGGATCCTCGGGCGATGCCTTGCGGAGCGTGCGCGCACGGACGAGGGCCGTGTCCGCCTGCCCGAGGGCGGCGGCGAGGCGCAGGGCGAGGGCCTGCATCTCCACGTTCGCGTCGTCGTGCTTGTCGATGTACGCGGACAGGGTTTCGGAAGCCTGCTGAAGTAGTTTCTCGGTGCCCACCAGGAGCGCTGCGCGGGCGCTCATGGTCAACACGGTCGGGTCATCCGTGCTCAAACCTTCGAGGTGACGCAGGGCCCGAACCCCATCGCGGCGCTCGAGGAGAATGCCCGCAAGGAGCTTCCGGAAGTCCGGGTTCATGGGCGCGCGGGCCACGGCATCCATCGCCGCCGCCTGTGCGCGTGTCACGAGGCCGAGGGACCGCGCAGCCTCCGCAACGAGCCCGAGCAGTCGGGGTTCCTGCGCGCCCGCCTTCACCGCCTCGTCGACCGCCGCGGTCGCACCGGCGGCGTCGTTCTTGCGCCGCAACAAGCGTGCGCGCGTGAGGCCCGCGAGCACTCGGTCGGTCGGCGCGCCCACGTCGAGGTGCTTGACGAGCCCATCGAGTCTTCCGAGCGCGGCATCCGCATCTTCATCGGCCGCGGCGATGAGCGCGCGCCAGAGCGACGCCCGAAGGTGCCCACGGTTCGAGGCGAGGACCTGATCGAGCACACGCATCGCGTCTTCACTCCGACCGTCGTCCGCGAGGGACTCCGCGTATGCGATGGCCGCGGCCGTCGGCGCGGGCGAGCCCTTCATGGCCGCCTCGAGGTCCTCGGGCGCCGCGGCGTCACCGAGCCGCTGTTCGAGCCGCCCCGCGATGTAGAGGATGCGCCCGTCCTTCGGCGAAGCGTTTCGGGCGGCCTCGATGAACTTCTTGGCGCCCGAGATGTCACCGTCCGCCTGCGCCACCACCGCCTTGGCCGCGTCGAGCTCCGGGGCCTTGAGCCCGTCCGCATCGGCCCTCGCCAAGGTGGGTCGCATGAAGCCGGGTTCGAAGGAACCCTCCTCAAGGGCGCGCTCCGACTGGACGAAGAGCAGCGTCTTCATCGTCTCCGCCGCCTGCGGGTGGAGGTCACGCGCGAAGCGAAGCTTGCGCTCCGCGTCGATGAGGTCGCGGTGGTCGCCGCGGAGCGCGTGGGCAACGGACTCCGCGATGAGCCGCGTCGCCTTCGCGTGCCGCTGGTCGATCCAATACCGCGATCCGAAGTAGCCTCCGACAACGAGCAGAACGCCAACCACCCAAAGCACAGACATCGACCGCGCCATGCGCTGACCGGGACGAACGACATCCTTCGATGGCGTCCACTTCTCAAGTGCGGCGGTGCCGTCCGGATTCGGAGGCGGGCGGTGCGAGCGTCGACCGGCGGCCGCCTCGTCGGGCGGTACCCAGCCATCGGGCGCCTCGAAGACGCCCTGCTCGCCGAGCAGCCGGAGCACTTCAGGAACCGCATCGGGCGCGCCGACGCTCGCGCCCGACGCCACGTCCGCCGCCACCACGGGCGGCGAGGACAGGGGCGGAAGCGGCATATCGCTCGGGAATGCGGGCGCCTCCACCTCGACCGACGACGGCTCCGCCGCGGGCGACGGCTGTTCGACGGCCGTGTCGAGGAGCGCGGACGGCACGGGCCCGGGCGTCGGCCACGGTCGCGACGGACGCATCTCCGCGGGTTTCGCCGATGGCGCCACCGGAACCGCTGGTGCGGGCGACGGATCGACTTCGAAGGATTCGTCCCACAATGCGTTCGCGGGCGACTTCGGCGCCGCCGACTCGTCGACGCGCGGCACCGCGGCGGGTGGCGGGATGTCGAGGTCAACGGACGGCATGATCGCCGTCGGCGGCATCGACGAGGAGAATGGCTTGAGGTCCCCGAGGAGCACCGCGTTGGTGTCCGGGTCGAACGCGGCCGCCCGCGCCGCCGTGGGGCGTTCGGAGTCACCGAGCCCCTGGGTTGTCAGCTTCGGGGCGCGCGTGCTCGGCGAGGACGCCCGCGGAGGTTCGGGAGCGGGCGCGGGCCTGGGTTCGGGTTTCGGTTCGGGTTTCGCCTCCACGGCCTGCGACGACGCGCTGCCTTCGGACGCGTCCGGAGGCGGCGGAAACACCGAACCGGGCGGCGCAACACCAAACATGGTCGCCTTGAACGCCGCCGGATTGCGCGCGCTGCTCTGGCGGCGCACCGCGTGCTGCCCTTCGACGGCCGGCTCCTTGGGCGGCGCGGGGGCGGCCGGCGCACCGGCCGACGCAACGGGCGGCGCCGCGGCGGGCGGTTCGCTGCCCGTGGCCTTGAGCTTGAGCGGCCCGGCGTCGGGTCGTCGGCCGAGGCCCACACCCATCACGGTGCCCTTCGGCGCACGGCCCTTCGACGCATCGCCCGTGCTCGGTGGCGCTTCGGCCGCGGCGCCCGCCGGGGCGGCCTTCGGCGGACTCGACCAAAGACCGGCGGGGAGCTTGTGTCCCGCCGGACCCGCCGCGCGGCGCGCGAGCCTCCGAGGGGCCGCCTTCGGCATCGGTACACGTTCCACGGGCGGCGCCTTGGGTGGCTGCACCGGCGCAACCTTCGGTGACGGCGATGCCTCGCGCGTTGGCGGCGGGGGAGCCGGCGCGGCTGGAGGCGACGCGGCGGGCTGTGCGGCCTTGGGTGGCGAGGCGGCGGGCGGAGGTGCGGGCGGCGCCGGGGCGCGCGGCGGCGCGGCGGCCGGCATGCGATCACGCGCGGCGCGGGAAGCGCGTTCGTGAAGCTCGCGGATCTCGCGGTCGTTCGGTGCCACCGCGATCGCACGCCCAAGCACCTTCGCGGCGCGCGGCGCATCGTTACGCGCGAGCAGCACTTCGCCGAGGACCCGATATGCCACCGGCGAGGACGGCATCCCCTTGGCGGCTTCCGTGAGCACGGCCTGTGCGCGAATCAAATCACCGGCGCTAAACAGCGCGCGTCCGAGCGTCAGAAGAAGCTCCGGATCGGTCGGCTGGGCGCGGAGGCCCTCGGCTGCCACTTCCATGGCTTCACCGCCACGGCCGGCATCGAGCAGGTCGCGCGCAAGGGCGGAGACGTTCTCGCTGTCGGGGCGACTGCGAAACCGCAGAAGGCGCGTGTCGAGCACCCGGTCCATGGGGGCGCCATGCTACCAGAGCAATGCGGAGAAATCTCGCCGTTGACCTCCCCCGGGCACGCCGGTAAGGCCGAGGGGTGCGCCCCCCGTCTCGACGATCGCCCCGACACCCCATGCCGGGCGTGGTCGGCGTCGTGCTGGCCCTCTCGACGGCGGCCGCACAGGTGGCGGCCACGGGCTGTGGCGGCGCGACGCCCGAGGCCACGGTCACCGACTTTGCCGAGGCCCTGGCGAACGGTGACGCCGCGGGCGCCTACGCACTCACGTCCGCGTCCTACCGAGCACGCGTGCCATTCGCGACATTCGAGCGGACCTTCCGTGTGACCGCGGCCGACCGCGTGCGCGTCGCGCGATCCCTCGCCAAGACGCGCCCGGGCACGGAGGAGCTCGCCGAGATCCAGATCGGTCGAGACACGGTCACCCTCCGACGGTCGGAGAATGGCTGGGTATTTGCGGACGAGATCGCGAGCCCGTTCGATCAATCGACACCGCGGAATGCGATTCATGCGTTCGTTCGTGCCGTCGAGGGCTCGCGGTGGGACGTCCTGCTTCGGTTTGCGCCGGCCGCGGAGGCGGCAAACGTGGACGCCACCGCGCTTCGCGAACGTTGGTCCACCCCGGAAAAGCGCGCCGAGCTCGCCCGTCTCGCGGGAGCACTGCGCATGGCATGGGACAGCCCCATCGAGCAGAACGGTGACGAGGCATCCATGGCGTATGCGGGGCAGCTCCGCGTGTCGCTGATTCGGGAAGCGGGCGTCTGGAAGATCGCCGATCCCGACTGATCCCGGGCGGATTCCTCGGCGTTCCCGCGACCATCCGTAAACCCGGTGGCCGGGTTGTGAGTTTTCCCTATACTTCGCCGCCATGATTTTCGTGGGTTGCTCAGGGTTCCCCGTCCCAGCCAGCCGTTACTGGGGCGAATTTTCCGGCGTTGAACTCACCGAAACGGAGCTCGGCATCCCCGGTGAAGGGACGATCCGACGCTGGCTCCGCGAGTCACCGAAGAACTTCGCGTTCTCGCTCATGGCGCCGAAGCAGGTGATGGATTCGGGCTTCGCCGTCAGCGACGCGAACCGCGAACTCACGGAAGCGATCGGGCAGGTCGCGAAGCGCATGAAGGCGAAGGCGGTGGTCTTCCAGGCGGAGGACGACTTCAAGCCCACGCCCACCAACCGCAAGAGCATCAAGGCGTTCGTCGGCGCGCTTCCCGCGGACTTTCCGGCGACGGTGGTCTTCGACTTCCCCGCGTGGAAGCCGGCGCAGGTTCTCCAGGTCACCGACGGGCACGACATCGTGCCCGCCTACGATCCACTGAAGGACGACGCCCCGGCGGGCACGTTCCACTACGTGCGCCTTCCTGGCCCGGCGGGTCGACGGAGCCGCTACGACGACAAGGCCATCGCCGAAATCGCCGAGTACTTCAGCAAGTCGCGCGCGCAGGAGATCCTGTGCGTGTTCCGCAACCAAGACATGTTCGTGAACGCGAAGGCGATCCAGAAGGTCGTCAACGTGAAGCCGAAGGCGAAGCCCGCCACCGCCAAGAAGGCGACGAAGGCGAAAGCCAAGGCCAAGTAGCTCGGCGCTACGCCCGAAGGGCAGCGAGCGCAGCGCCGAAGTCCGCGGGCGGAGGTGCCTCGAAGCGCACCGACGCGCCGGTGGCGGGGTGCTCGAACCCGAGCACGGCAGCGTGGAGCGCCTGACGACCGAGGTTCTGGGCGATGTCGCGCAAGGCCGGTTCCCGTGGTGCGCGACCGTAGAGCGGATCCCCGAGGAGCGGATGGCCGTGCTCGGAGAGGTGGACGCGAATTTGGTGCGTGCGCCCCGTTTCGAGGCGACAGCGCACGAGCGACGCCCCGTCAAACACCTCAAGGCGCTCCACGTGGGTCACGGCGCGCCGTCCGCGGTCGAGCTTCGAGGTGAAGCGCTTCCTGTCCGTCGGGTGGCGGCCGTGAAAGGTGTCGTAGGTGACGCGTTCGGGCGCGACACCCGCAACAAGAGCCAAGTACGCGCGCTCGATGGAGTGCACCTGGAACTGCGAGACAAGCGCTTCGTGCGCTTCCGGGGTTTTGGCGACGACCATCACGCCGGAGGTGTCCTTGTCGAGGCGATGCACGATGCCGGGTCGCGCACCCTCCCCTGGCCCGCGCGCGCCGGTGTGAAAAAGCACCGCGTGCACAAGGGTGCCCGTCGCATGGCCGGGCGCTGGATGAACGACGAGCCCCGCCGGTTTGTCGAGGACGAGCACGTGTGCGTCCTCGAAGAGAACGACAAGCGGGATGTCCTCTGGCACGAGTTCACTCGCTTCGGGAGGCTCCGGCTCGAGCGTGACGACGGCGCCCGCCTTCGCCTTGGTCTTCGGCGACACGACCACGCCATCCATTTCAATGCGGCCCGCGGCCATCCAACGCTGGAGCGCCGTCCTCGAAACGCTTGGCACGCGCGACGCGAGAACACGGTCGATGCGCGTGCCCGCTTCGTCTTCGGTCAACTCAAGCTCGATGGTCGCGGCGTCGCCGCGTTCGTCGGTCACCACATCTTCGAGGGGACGTGGCCCTTGCCGCGAACGAGCACATCCACGATGGCGCGGCCGTAGAAATTCTTTGCGTAGAGGTCCGGACCAACGCGGCTCTGGAAGAGCGCACGGCCTTCTTCGATCTCCTCCGCCAGCACGTCGAAGAGGTTGTCGCCCCGGATGCCCTGCTCGATCTTCTCCTCGTTGTAGAGGGAGAGGTCGCTCGCGATGGCGCGGGCCAAGCGCCGCGCGGCTTCGGGGGTTTCGATCTGCGCCATGGACACGATTGGTATCGTGTCCCGGCGGAGGCTGTCAAAGGCTTCGCACGAAATGCGCAACGAGGCCGGCGGGCGCCTTGGGAAAAAACGCCGTGGCCTTCTGCGGGAGGAACTCTCCCGCCGCCGCCACCGCACGCACCTCCGCCATGGCCGTGGCGCGCACGACCATGAGCACGTTCGCATTCGACACCGTCTCGAGAACGCCCGCGTCTGCCTCACCGACGAGGAAGCGAATGTGTTGCTTCCAGGCGTCGCTGCCAGGCTCGAGGCCGAGCGCTCCCCGCACGACCACCTCGTGGAGCCACGCAACATCCACCGCGAGACTCGCCGCCGACCGCGACGCGAGCGCCGGGTGCGTGCGCAGAACAGCTTCCGCCTTTGGTCGCACGCGGACTTGGCGCCCCCCGCGGAAGACGAGGAGCACGCCCTCATTCCGGGTACCCGTTCCGCCGCCGGGCGCACCAACGGTGTCCGAGACATCCACCCATGGCGCGAGGGCATCGAGGAACGCGTCGGCGTCAAAGTCCGCCACCCCGCACACGAGTCGATGGGTCGGATCAATGACAAGACCCGGATCCGATTCGCACACAAGCAGTGCCGGCACGTAGGACGCACGCTCGAGCACGTCCTCCGTCGCCCCCTTCGCCACAAGCTCTTCGTAGTGCCGGACCGCGGCCTGGTAGCGGTGGTGGCCGTCGGCGATCACCAGGGGTCGCTCCCCGACCATCGCTTCGAACGCGGCGCCATCCTTCGCGGCGAATCGGCCGACCCGCGTCTCGACACCGTCCACCCCTGCCCACCCCCCGAGATCCGTCGCGCGGGCGTGGAGTTCGGCCACGCCGTCCGCGGCCGCATCGAACGTCAGCAGAATCGGAGCGATCATCAACCCCGTCTCGTCGAAGGCCTGCACGCGATCCAGCGTGGCGTGCGGAAAGGTCCGTTCGTGCGGGAGCACCGCCTGCGCGCCCTCGCCCACCACGCGGACCATGGCGAGCACGCCCCAGCGGGCGAGTTTGGCACCGCCGCAGCGCGCGACGAACCTTTGTTCAATGCTCAGGTACGCGCTCTCCCCGAGTGCGAACACCCCCGCTTCGGCCAAGGCGCGCACATCGGCACCGAGGGCGCGGAGCTGCTCGTCGTTCATGTCCGGGGGCAGGAGCAAGCGCAGCGGTCCGTCGTCGTCCTCCGCTTCGGCGAGGGGTCGAGCACCCACCGAGAGCCCAAGGGGCTCCTCGAACGAGCGACGCTCGAGGATGCGCACGGGGCGAATGGCGGACATGCACATGGATTCTACGCCCGGCCGCGATCGGTGGCGAGGCGCAAGCTCAGCACCGTGGAACCGCGCCCAGCCATGGGGCCCTTCACATGCGGGCGCGGGCCCGGTGACCGATGTCGGTGCGGAACTGCTTGCCCTCGAAGTGGATGAGGTCGGTCGCCCGATACGCGCGCTCCGCGGCCTCTTCCACCGAACCGCCGATGGCGGACACCGTCAGGACCCGGCCGCCGGCGGTCTCCAGCTGCCCGTCGTTCCAGCGCGTACCCGCGTGGTAGACGACGACGCCGTCGAGTTCCTCGGCCGCATCGACGCCCGTGATGACCTTTCCGGTCTCGTACTTGCCGGGGTAGCCGCCCGACGCGAGCACCACGCCCATGGACGCCGGCGCACGCAGGAGCGGACGCTTTTTCCCGAGGCTTCCCGTGGCGGCACCGTGGAGGAACGGGAGGAGGTCACCGTCCCAACGGGGGAGCAAACACTCACACTCCGGGTCGCCGAAGCGCACGTTGTACTCGAGCACCTGCGGTTCGCCCCGCACGATCATCAGACCAACAAAGAGCACGCCTCGGAACGGCATGCCGTCTTCGGCCATCCCCTGGATGGAGGGCTCGATCACCCGCTTGAGGATCTTTCCTTCGAGTGCGGAGTCGACGACGGGCGGTGGCGAGTAGGCGCCCATGCCTCCCGTGTTCGGACCTTCGTCGCCATTGAAGGCGCGTTTGTGGTCCTGCGCGGGGGCAAGCGGAATGAAATTTTCTCCGTCCGAGAGGACGTGAAAGCTGACCTCCTCACCAACGAGGCATTCCTCCACGACCACGCGGGCCCCCGCCTCCTTGAAGGCGCGCTTTCGCATGATCTGATCGACGGCGCGCATGGCTTCGGCGGCATCCTTCGCCACGACAACGCCCTTGCCCGCGGCGAGACCGTCCGCTTTGACGACGAGTGGGCGGTTCGCGTCGCGGATGAATGCGTCCGCCTTGTCCGCATCGTCGAACACGCGAAAATCCGCCGTGGGGATCCCGCGCTTCGCCATGAACTCCTTCGAAAAGGCCTTTGAGCCCTCGAGCTGCGCCGCGGCCTTCGACGGTCCGAAGGCTGGAATGCCCACGGCACCGAGGGCATCCACCACGCCGGCGACCAGCGGGTCCTCCGGACCGACGACGACGAAATCAACGTGCTCGTTCTTCGCGACGCGCACGATGGATTTTTCATCCACGCGATCGACCTTCACGTTGCGCGAGCACCTCGCCGTGCCGCCGTTGCCGGGCATGGTGAGCACTTCCTGAACTTCGTCCTCCTCGCTAAGGCGCCAAGCGAGGGCGTGCTCACGGGCTCCGGAACCGACGACGAGGATGCGCACCCTGGACTCCTAGTGCCTGAAGTGGCGCACGCCGGTGAACACCATGGCGATGTTGTGCTCGTTGGCGGCGGCGATGACCTCTTCGTCGCGCATGGAGCCGCCGGGCTGCGCCACGGCCGTGACCCCGCCCTTCGCGGCGGTGAGCACGCCGTCCGGGAACGGGAAGAAGGCGTCCGAGGCGAGGACCGAGCCACGTGCCGCGTCGCCCGCCTTTTGAAGCGCGATCTCCACGCTGATGACGCGGGACATCTGCCCGGCGCCCACCCCCACCGTGCGGCCTTCATGGCCGAGCACGATGGCGTTCGACTTCACGTGCTTCGAGACGGCCCACGAAAACTCGAGGGCGCGCATCTCCGCGTCCGTCGGCGCGCGCTTCGTCGCGACCTTGCCGCCGCGCACTTCGCCCGGGCCCGTGGCGTCACGATCCATGGCGAGGAGGCCGCCGTCCACGCGGCGGTACGTGCGGTCCGCGCGGGCCGCCGAAAGCCACGCGCCCGTGGCGAGGATTCGGAGGTTCTTCTTCTTCCGGAGCACCTCGAGGGCCGCGTCATCGAAGCCGGGCGCGATCACGCACTCAAGGAAGCTCTCGGCCATGGCCGTCGCCGTGGCCGCATCGACCGGGCGGTTCAGCGCCACGATGCCGCCGAAGGCGCTCACCGAGTCCGCTTCGCGCGCCACACGGAATGCGGACTCGAGGTCCTCCCCGAGGGCCACGCCGCAGGGGTTCGTGTGCTTGACCACCACCGCGGCGGGGCCTTCGAACTCGCGCACGCAATCGAGGGCGGCGTCGAGGTCGACGAGGTTATTGTAGGAAAGCTCCTTGCCGCCCGCATCGAGGGACGTGGCCTTCGAGAGCGAGCCCGCCGGGGCGTTCCGCTCGACGTAGAACGCGCCGCGCTGGTGCGGGTTTTCGCCGTAGCGGCACTGGTAGGCGCGGTCGAGCTGGAGCGAGAGCACGCCGGGGAAGGCGCTGGTGGTGCCGTCGTCGTTCCTGGACGAGAGGTAGCTCGCGATGGCGCCGTCGTAGGCGGCCGTGTGGGCGAAGGCCTTCCGCGCAAGGTCGGCGCGAAGTTTCGCGTCGGGGCCGCCCGCGCCCATGGCTTCGAGGACCCGGGGGTAGTCGCCCGGCTCCACGACCACGGTCACCCGCGCGTGGTTCTTGGCCGCGCTTCGCACCATGGAAGGGCCGCCAATATCGATGTTTTCGATGATGTCTTCGTGGGGTGCCCCGCGGGCCACCGTCGCTTCAAAGGGGTAGAGGTTCACGACCACGAGGTCGATGGGCGCGCCGCCGATGCGCTCAAGGTCGGCGCGGTCCGCCGCCGTATCGCGCATGAGCACGCCGCCGTGGACGCGCGGGTGGAGGGTCTTTACGCGACCGTCCATGATCTCGGGGCTCTCCGTGTACTCGGACACGTCCTTCACTGCGACGCCGCCCTTCCGGAGCGCCTCGGCGGTGCCGCCGGTGGAGAGGATTTCGACGCCACGCTCGGCGAGCGCGCGGGCGAACTCCACGAGACCTTGTTTGTCGGAGACGGATACGAGGGCGCGACGGATGGTCATGACATTCGGGTCCGCGTCGATCGAATTGGCAACCGACGCGCCGCGAGTTACCGCGCCGATTCCGGATCGTCAAACGACGATTCGAAATCGTGCGAAACGGCGCCCACTTCGTCGCGATCGCGCATGCGCTCGATCGTCGCGGTCGACCACGCGGCGTATCGTTTTTCTTCGATGGCGGTGCGCGCGCCGGCCATGAGTGCGCCGTAGAAGTGCACGTTGTGGAGCGACACGAGGCGCGGGCCAAGCATTTCGCCGGCGCGAAAGAGATGCGCGAGGTAGGCGCGGGAGAAGCGCGTGCACGTCGAGCAGTCGCACGCGGCATCGAGCGGCGACGCGTCTTCGCGGTGCCGCGCCTGCTTGAGGTTCACCCGGCCGCCCCAGGTGAGCGCCTGGCCATTCCGCGCGTTCCGCGTCGGGAGCACGCAATCGAACATGTCGACGCCCGTGCCCACCGCATGGATCAGGTCGTACGGCGTGCCGACGCCCATCAGGTACCGCGGTTTGCCCTCGGGCAAACGCGGCGCCACCTCGGTGAGCACCTCGTACATCTTCGGAATGGGCTCACCCACCGAGAAGCCCCCGAGGGCGAGGCCGTCGAAGTCCATGCCCCCGAGCTCGTCGATGTGCGCGCGGCGGAGGTCAGCGTGCACGCCCCCCTGCACGATGCCGAAGCGCGCCTGGGGATCGATGCGCGGCGCCCCAAGGCAACGGGGCGCCCACGCCGTCGTGCTGCGCATGGCGTCTTCGATGACGCGGCGTTCGGCACCGCCGGGCGGACACACGTCGAGCACCATGGCGATGTCCGATCCGAGGAGCGCCTGGACACGCATGGACTCCTCGGGCGTGAGCCGCCGCTCGGAGCCGTCGAGGTGCGAGCGAAAGGTGACGCCGTCGTCGTCGATGTTCCGAAGGTCGGCGAGGGAGAACACTTGGAAGCCACCGCTGTCCGTGAGGATGGCGCGGCGCCAGCCCATGAATGCGTGGAGGCCACCCAGCTTGCGCACGACCTCTGCGCCGGGACGGAGCCACAGGTGGTACGTGTTGCCGAGGCAAACCTGGGCGCCGGTGGATTCGACCTCGTCGGGCGTGAGCCCCTTCACCGAGGCCTGCGTGCCCACGGGCATGAACGTCGGTAGCTCCACGGGGCCATGGGGCGTCGTGAGGCGTGCGCGACGCGCGGCGCCGTCGGTGCCGAGGAGCTCGAACGCAAAGCCGTCGGTGGGGAGGTTCATGGCCAGGGCGCGCGTTCTATCACGCCCGGCCGAAGGAGCATGGCGTCGCCGTAGGAGAAGAACCGGTATCGCTCGCGGATGGCCTCGGCGTAGGCGGCTCGGGTGCGCTCGATGCCCATGGCCGCCATGACGAGGGCGAGCAGCGTCGACTTCGGCAGGTGAAAGTTCGTGAGCAGGCCATCGATGACGCGAAAGGTGTACGGCGGCCGGATGAAGAGGTTCGTGCGCCCCTCCGTGGCCACCACGCGGCCGTGCGCGGCGGCGACGCTCTCGAGCGTGCGCACGACGGTCGTGCCCACGGCGACGACCGGCCGCCCCTCGGCGTGCGCCGCGGTGATGGCGGCGGCGGCCGCGTCCCCCACCGCGTACCACTCGGAGTGCATGGGGTGATCGTCGAGCTCCTCGGCCTCCACGGGCACGAAGGTCCCCGGGCCCACGTGGAGCGTCACCTTCGCGAACCGGTGCCCCCGCGCGGCGAGCGCCTCGAGGAGCGTCGCGTCGAAATGGAGGCCCGCCGTCGGCGCGGCCACCGACCCCGGGTGCTCCGCAAAGACCGTCTGATAGCGCTCCGTGTCCGCGGCCTCGGCGCTGCGCTCGAGGTACGGCGGCAATGGCACTTCCCCGACGCGCGCGAGCGCAGCCTGAATGCCGTCGGCCCGGAGGCGCACTTCAACCCAACCGGAGGGGCGCTTCGTGAGGACCTCCACCTGGAGTGCGCCATCACCGAACGCCAGCGTGAGCCCGGGCGCGAGCCCCTTCGATGCGCGCCCCATGGCAAGCCAACGTTCGTCACGATCGGGGTCCGCGGCCTCAAGCCGCTCGAGCAGCAACACCTCCACCTTGCCGCCCGTCGGCTTCGTGCCGCGAAGGCGCGCGGGAATCACGCGCGTGTCGTTGAGCACGAGAAGACTCGGAGGCAGGAGATCGATGAGGTCGCGCACCGTGTGATGCGCGAACCCGGCGCCGTTCCCGACGACCAGGAGCCGCGCCGACGGCCGTTCGCTGGGCGGGCGTGCCGCGATGAGCTCACGCGGAAGGGCGTAGTCGAGTTCCTCGAGGCGCACCGATCACCTACTCGAGCGTCAGCGTGTAGGGCACGCGGGGGTTCGCCGGCGCCCGGCTCGTCTCGGATGCCGCCGAGAGTTCGAAACACGTCGTTCCCGGAGCGGCGTTCGCCACGTCGGCGGATTCGCCCTCCCCGAGGCCGTGTTCGTTGACCGTGACGCTCTTCGACAGCGCCGTGTCCACGACACGAAGGCGCAAATCCACGTCGGGCACCGCGCCCACGGTCACGTGGAGATTCCCTCCAGCACCATCCAGGCAGTACGTGTCCACATCGCGATCCCAGCCGATATGGCCCGTCACCGGCTTGCCGACCGACACCTTGCCCGCGAGCTCCAGACTGTCGTTGAGTTCGCGTTCCTCGTCCATACGCGGCTCCGCGAACGACCACTCGACCTTGTATTCATCCGAGACGTTCTCCATCGGGAGACCACCCACACGCACGTGTTCCCGCACGCGCAGGTAGTACGTGCTCCCATGAACGGGGAAGCTCGGCACCCGCTCCTCCACGCCGACACCGCCCGCATTGACGACAAGCACGGGGTCGGACGAGCCGGCCTTCGCGAGGTCCAACGCAAGGTCCATGTTGGGAATCCGGGACACGCTGAACTGGATGAATTTCCCGCCGCCCGGGGGGATGTCGATACGGTAGATGTCCGAATCGCCCGCGGTCGCATCGACGCGCTTGCCGAGCATGCCGCGGAGCGGCACGCGCTCAAGGAGAGGCGTCGCCGTCGCGAGGGTGTTGTTGGGCTCGCGCTCGTGCGTCGTAAACTCATCGGGGTTGATGGAACGAAACGCGTAGGCTCCCACCGAAGCGAGCCCGAGCACGAGCATCAAGAGGAGCCCGATGCCCAACCAGCTCCGCCGCTTGATGGTGCGCTCATAGCGATCGACGTCACCACGTGTCGCAACCTCCGGTGCCCGGAGTCGCGCGCCGCTCGAACCGATGTTGGAATCCGACGCATCGCGCTCGACCTCTCCGACGGACGCCAGGTACTCGCGCAAGTCGGCGCGGAGCTCATCCATGCTTTGGTATCGGTCCGCCGGTTCCCGCGCCATCGCCTTGAGGACGATGCGGTCGGCCATCTCGGGCACACCGTCGGGCTCGTCGCCTTCGAGGCGTCGCGACGGAGGCCGGAGACTCGCGGTGAGGTGCTTGGTCAGCACCATCGGAGTTTGCGCGACGAACGGCGGCGTACCCGTGAGCACTTTGTAAGAACGTCGCACCGACGGAGTAGATGGTCCGACCGTTCGTCCACGGCGTCGCCACGAATCTACTCGGGCGCCATGTAGTAAGGCGTGCCGAGGAGCGCGCCCGCGTTTGTGAGCGAGGCGCTTGAAACCTTCTGCGTTCGCAGTTTGGCCAGGCCGAAATCGAGCACTTTGATCACGTCACGACCGTCGGCACCGCTCAAAACCATGATGTTCTCGGGCTTGAGATCCCGGTGAACGATCCCCTTTGCATGCGCTTCGCCGACGGACCCGGCGAGCTGCACGCCGATACGTGCGAGTCGCGTGAACGGCACCGTTCCGTCACGACGCACGATGACCCCGAGGTCGTCGCCGTCGAGGTACTCCATGACGAGATACATGAGTCCGCCGTCGCTGCCGAAATCGAAAATCTGCACCGTGTTGGGGTGACTCAGGTGCGACGCAGCTTCCGCTTCACGCCGGAATCGCTGGATGACGTCCCGCTTGCCGGAGAGCTCACCGTGAAGGAGCTTCATCGCCATCACTTTGCCGATGTGGACGTGCTCAACTTTGTAGACGACGCCCATGCCACCGCGGGCGATGAGCGACACGATGCGGTACCGATTCTCGACGACGCGGCCGATGAGTGGGTCGGCAACGGGCTTGCCATCCGCGTCCGGCGCGGCGCCCTCCCGCGGTTCACCACACTGCCAACAAAACCGCGCCTCTGGCTCCATGGACGCACGGCAAACCGCGCACCGAATCGGATCGGAAGAGAGTGTCGGTTCGCGGGAGATCCCCATTTATTTCCCCAACGGCAAGACCAACTCCGCCGAAATGTGTGGCACGTCCATCACGTCGCCACGAACCGAAAGGCGCTCCGTTCCTTGCACCTCGCCCACGATGCGAACGCGCCGTCCCTCGGCGAGACTCGTGGGCGCTCCGTGCGTCACCCAAAGCGGGCAACGCGAGGGAAGCGTGCAACGGTCCACGAAAACCTGAAGCACGGCCGCGCCGCCGCCCACGGACGCGCTGTACACCCGTCCGACGTACGACACCCTCGCCCCGCGACGCGCCTCGAGATCCGCCATCAGCTTCGGATAGCTGAGTTTACGGTCGTATTTCACGCGCCGCAGGACAACGCGGAGGTCGCGAACGCGCTCCACGTCGATCACCACCTCGCGCGGCGGCCCCGACGGGTTGCGCGCGACCACGTGCACTTGCTGCGCTCCAAAGGCGGGCACCGCCACACGTTCCTCAAACACACCGTCACGCAGATTCGCTCGAAGCCCGTCCACCCACACACCCGCACCGGCATTGACGCGACCGCGTACGACCACGAACTCCCGTTCCGTGAAGAGCTTTGTGGGCGTCGAGACATCGAGCGTGGGTGCTTCGCGTGCGGGCGCGGGAGCTGGCGGCGTCTCGGTCTGTGCGACAGGCTGCACGGTGTCGTCCGGCACGGGGGCCGTCGTTCGTGGCCACAGCAGGAAGAGGCCCACCACCACCACGAACGCCGTCGCCGCGAAGATCACACCGCGCGGCACGGCCGACGTCGATTCGCCCGTCGGAGCGACAGCGCGTCGTTCCCGGGGTCCAGGCTCCGGCAACGACGGTGGCGCAGGGGCGCGCCCGGAGGGTGACGATTCCGTCCCCGGCGACGAGATGAGCCCCACGGGCGGTCGGCTCCGCGGGCGTTCCGACGCGTTCGGTGGAGGCGACGATGGGGACCGCTGCGGTTCCGCCAACGGCGGCTCCGACTTCGCGCGGAGTTCCGCAACGCCGCCGGGTACGCCATACACGGTGCGCGGCGGTCCGTGCGCCGCGGTGGGCGACACTTCGGTGGTCGCACCGTCCGCCATCGAGGCGATTTGCTTGAAGCGCTCGAGGTTCTCGCCGCAGACGCCACAATAGCGGCTGTCACCCCCGACGGGTCGTCCGCACGTCGGGCAGAACGCACCTCCCATGGCGCCCAGGGTATCAGGGCACCCGCGAAAATCGCAGTGGCTAATCGGCGACCACCGGCCCCGATGGCGGATTACGGAAGGCCAAGGACGTCGCGCATCGCATAACGCCCGGGGGCCCGGCCGACGACCCAGGCCGCCGCGCGCACCGCACCGCGGGCGAAGAGGCTCCGGTCATGCGCTCGGTGGGTGAGTTCGAGGCGCTCGCCGCCACCCGCGAGGACGAGCGTGTGGTCGCCGACGACGTCCCCGCCGCGCAGCGTCATGACGCCGATTTGCGCACGCGGGCGTGCCCCCACGTTGCCCTCGCGACCGAACGCGAGGCTCTCCGCATCAAACCCCTTGGCCTTGCGCACGGTCTCCGCGAGCGCGAGGGCGGTGCCGCTTGGCGCATCGGTCTTGTGGTGATGGTGCATCTCGACGATCTCCGCGTCGTACGCGTCGCCAAGTAGGCGCACCGCCTCCGCCGCGAGGTGATTCAACACGGCGACGCCAACGCTGTAGTTCGCCGCATGCACGACCGGTGCGACACGCGAGAGCGCCTCCACTCCGCGGTTCGTGCTGTCATCGAGACCCGTGGTGCCAATCACCACGGGCATGCGGAGCGTGGTTGCCAATGCCACAAGGGCAGGCGTGGACTTCGCCGTCGTGAAGTCGATGACGACGTCCGCTCCCTTGAGACCGTCGAGGACGTCGGTGATGCGCACGCCAAGCTCGTCGATTCCCGCGAGCACACCCGCATCCGAACCCACGTAGGGCGAACCGGGAAACTCGACCGCCGAGTGCACGCGGGCATCCGGCAGTTCGGTGATCGCGCGAACGATGGCGCGGCCCATGCGCCCACCGGGCGCCGTAGACGCCCACCGAAAGCGTCATGGCTGAGCCCTGCCCGTTCGATCACCTGACGGACCTTCTGCTGCGCCCTCGACGGCTGGTAGACGAGCGGAAGCCGGACTTCCGGTGCGATGTGGCCGCCAAGGTGCGCCACGTACTTCACCGGCCCGGGGTTCGATTCGACGAACATCGCGGCGTGTACGGGGACGAGCGCGAGGTGGAGCTTTCGTGCATCGGCGACCCGCCCGGCACGCCACGCGGCGACCACCTCGGAGGCCTCCCGCGGGAAGACGTTCGACGTCACGCTGATGACGCCCGTTCCGCCCACCGCAAGCACCGCCAGCGTGAGGGCGTCGTCGCCGGACAGCACGTCGAAACGTTCCCCGCACGCCGCGAGGATTTCCTGCGAACGAAGCACGTTCCCGGTCGATTCCTTGATGGCGACGATGTCCTTCACGTCCGCGAGCGACGCCAAGCTCTCGACGCTCAGGTCGACGCCCGTGCGCCCGGGGATGTTGTAGAGCACGGCCGGGATCGACACTTCCTTGAGGACGTGGCGAAAGTGCGCCACGAGCCCGGCCTGCGTCGGTCGGTTGTAGTACGGACACACGAGCAGGACCGCATCCGCGCCCGCGCCCTTCGCGGCCTTGGTGAGCTCCACGGTGTGATCCGTCGACACGGTGCCCGCCCCCGCGATGACGGGAACTCGTTTCTTCGCTTGCTCGACGACGATGCGCACAACGCGCGCGTACTCGTCGCCATGGAGCGTCACGCTTTCGCCGGTGGTGCCACACGGCACGAGACCCGCGACACCGCCCGCGATTTGCCGCTCGACGAGCGCGCGGAGCGCCTCCTCGTCGACGGCGTGATTACGAAACGGCGTGATGAGCGCCGTGAAGACTCCTTCGAACGTCATGCGGCGCCGGTTTTACACCATGGAGCGCACGAGGGCACGCGCGGGAACCGGGGGGGATGGGAGGCCCTCACGACGGCGGGCGGCCGGCCGTCAGCTCCACGACGCGGTCGATGAGGTGCTGCGACTCGCGCAGGGCCTCCTCGCTGAACGCACCGAAGAACGCACGCACGCGATCAAATACGCCCGCGAATGCCTTCTGGTCCTTCCGTTCAAGGATCGCGGCGAGGTCCGAAGCCGCGTCGACGAAGGCCGCGGTCACGCGAGCCGTGTCCGGGTTCCGCATTTCGATGGGGCCGTAGAGCGCCGGGTCCTGCGCGAAGTGCCGCGCGGTGACGTACGACTCGAGGAGGTACGCAGGCGAGGTGAACGCGAGCGTGCGCTCGAACGGGATGCCAAGTCGCGACAGCGCGAGCCCCATGACCTGCGTGCGAAAGTGGTTCAGCACCTGCACGACCGCCATCACCTGATCGTGTTCCTCCGGGGAACACTCCGTGATCACGAGCCCACGGGACGCCAACGTGGACGTCACCCACTCGTACCACGCATCGCCGCGCCCACGGCACACGACCACCCGTTGCCCCTGCACCGTATGGAGCGACGGACCAAACATGGGGTGCGTTCCCACCACGCTCGCCTTTGTCGCGTCGAGCATGGCGCGCATGGGCTCGCCCTTGATGCTTGTCACGTCCATGAGGAGCCCATCGGCCCGTACGTGCGGACCAACCTCGCGAATGACGTCCGCCGTCGCTTCGATGGGGACGCTCACCACGACGACCTCCGCGGCCTTCGCCGCCTCCACGTTCGACACGTTGTTTCGCGTGTCCGCCACGATGACGGCGTGACCCAAGTCCCCGAAGAGGCGCGCCAACATGCGCCCCATGCCGCCTTCGCCACCGAGGACCGCGATGGTCCTCGGTTCCACCTGAATCGGGACTTCCGCCCGGAGCGCGGCTTGGTGCTCGCGGCTCGCCATGAGGAGCAGGCGATAGACCGACTCGATGGTCGCGGGCGGGAGCCCGAGTTTCTCGGCGCGGTCGGCGCGATCCGCGAGGAGACTCCGCTCGCGTTCCACGTCTCGAATGCGGATCCGGTGGTGCCGCTTGTGCTCTGCGACTTCCGCCACGATCCCCATGCGACGCGCGATGCTTTGGAGTAGCTCGCGATCCACGGCGTCGATCATCGCGCGCAGTGCGGCGAGCGGGCGCGGTGCGGGCGGGACGTCGGTCATGGGCGGGTTGTGCTACAGCGGCGGCTCTTAAACAACCCGAGTTCCGACCGACGTCCTCGGCTCACGAAGTACGCTACGGAAGCGTCACGGTGCGCAACGAGCGCATCGATGGGTCGGGCGCGAATTTCGCGTCGCCGTGCGCGGAATCGCGGGCAACGATTTCGATGCGCCCCGCACCACCTCCGCCCCCGCCCGCTGCACCCTTCACGCCGACGTCGGCGCAGGCGACGTCCTCCACGTCCGCCGCGTCCGTCCCAAGACCGGTCGCACCACCGGAAGCGCCCGCTGACGCGCACGTGCCGGCGGCGGTACCCCCGGCAGGGTTTGTTCGATGTTGCCACTGGTGCCGTCGCTCAGTCCGGAACTGTGGATTCGAGCAAGAAGGTTCGCGGAGAAGTCATCTGGATCGACGACGGAGTTGTCCTCACCGCCACCACCCGCACCGACGGCGGCACCGAGCCGTAGACTTCGACGCGCTGGGCTTCGAGCACCACCAGTCCGCCGCCGCCACCGCCAGCGTCCGCCGCGCGCGGGCTCGACATGTCGGAACTCTCGGCCGATCGACCGCCCACGCCGTTGGCCCGGATCGCCGCGGTCGCACCGAGCACCAGCGACTCGTTCGCGGTCAGCTGGATCGCACCGCCACCGTGACCGCCGGGAACCCGGATGGACCCGTCGAGCACGTACACCGCCGCACAAGCCGCCGCTTCCGCCTAACATCAGCGGCGAGAGCGACTCGTTGCGCGAGCCACCGAGGGCGCATCCACCGTCCTGATGACGCCCCTGGTCACCGGCGAAGGCACCGGCGCCACCTCCGCTGATCGTAGGCGCGCGTCACTGTTCAAACCGAGACTGAAAGCGGGTGGCGCAATACCCCGTCCCCGTTTCGCGCTGAACGAAGACGTTCGACAGGGAGTTGCACGCTGTGTACGGGAGCGCGGCGCCCTGATTCATGCCGGGCACACCGCCCGCGCCCCCCGAACTCCACGCTCACCGCGACGACGATGCTCCCGTTGATCGTGAGGTCGCCCCGCGACACGAGGATCAGCGGCCGCGATCCGGTACACCAGTAGGTTCTCGGTCTCGGCGAGTTCCAAGGACTGACGGCGACGACCAGGGGATTTCCGGCACGAAGACCGTGCCGGACTGCTTGTGCACATACGCGTCGAGGGAAACGGCATCCCCGCAGTCCGCCACGGGAGGTTTGGATAGAAGCCGAACTTGCACCGACGAGCGACGGCCTCGGCAAAGTCGAGGAGGATGTTCGGCCGTTCCGGCAACGTGTCGCCCGGTGGGATGACCACGGACGACGGAGGCCCCATGCCTTTCGCCCGCGCTGCCGCATCCGACAGGTGACTGATGCGCACGTAGGTCGTGGCACCGGCGCGTCCGACTCCGCGCGTCGGACACGGATCCGTCCTTGCCCGCGTCGAGGGTTTCGCCATTGGAGCGCATCAAAGTCGAGGCAGCCACTGATGCGACGACGCAGAGCAGCGCGAGTTGACCAGGACGCGTGCGGGTGGATTCTGGTACGACAGAGCATCATGCCAGCCATCGGACTGGCGGTGTTACCGCCCAACGAATCGGATCTGTGATCCAAACTGGTCACGCAAAACCAACGGCGAGCTCACCTGATGCGCGGCTCCGGCTTCGCCCGCGTTGTCCACCGCGCCCGGTTCCGCGGCATCGCTCCCGACCGCGGCTTGCACCGCGGGGTAGCCGCCGCGATCGAGCGCGACGCGCAGCCCGCCGAGCATGCGGCGCACGAGGCCGGGACCCTCGTAGATGAACGCCGTATAGACCTGCACCAGCGTCGCTCCAGCGCGGATGCGTTCCCATGCGTCGCCGGAAGTGAAAACCCCACCGACGGAAACCAACGTGACCCGGTCGCCGACACGAGCGCGAAGCCGCCGGAGCACCTCGATCGATCGGTTCGCGACCGGCGCGCCCGAGACGCCGCCGGCTCCCAACGCCTCCACCCGTTCACGCGGCGTGCGAAGCCCTTCGCGCGCGATGGTCGTGTTCGTGGCGATGATGCCGTCCAAAGAGAGTTCGAGCGCCAGGTCGGCCACGGCGTCCACGTCGGCGTCGGAAAGGTCGGGCGCGATCTTCACGAGCAATGGCACACGTCGCCCGGGACTCGCATCGTCCGCCGCCGCGCGCACGACCTTGAGGAGGGGCCGCAGGTGTTCGACCGCCTGAAGCGAACGGAGCCCCGGCGTGTTTGGCGAACTCACGTTCACCACAAGGTAGTCGGCGCGGCCCGCGAGGCGGCGCGCCGAATACTCGTAGTCGGCGAGGGTCTCGGCTTCCGGCGTGAGCTTCGTCTTCCCGAGATTCACCCCGATCGGGACACGGCGCGTTCCACGAAGGCGTGAGGCCATGGCGTCGGCGCCGTGGTTGTTGAATCCCATGCGATTGAGGAGCGCGCGATCGGCAGGGAGACGAAAGAGGCGCGGCCGCGGATTGCCCGGCTGCGGACGTGCCGTCACCGTGCCCACCTCCACATGACCGAAGCCAAACGCGGCGAGTGCGTTCGGCGCCTCGGCGTCCTTGTCGAAGCCCGCGGCGAGTCCGATGGGCGAGTCGAACTGCACGCCAAAGGCATGCGTCACCAGGCGCGGGTCGGGAACGCGATAGCAGAGACGAACCAACCCCACCCCGCCCGGGAGGTGCTCCAGCACGCGCAAAACGAAGAACGCCAATCGGTGTGCCGACTCCGCGGGCAGCACAAACAGAAGTCGCCGAAGGAGCGCGTACATGCGGTCGAACCCCATACGGCGCGCGGGTGACCGAGGCAACGGGAGTCGGCGGAGCGGCACGGTCGCCTGGGCGTCTCGCCGTTGCTTTTCTCACGCACCGCCGCACCAAAGGGTCGCTCGAACCCCCACGGGGCCGATTCCATGGTTGATCGCCGGCGGGCGGACAGGTAAGGCTCCGTTCCCCCCTTCGAACGCCATGCTCTGGCCCCACGGCGCACTCCCCTCCACGACCCCTTGCCTCGGACTTGTCCCGTGAGCACGAGGGCCTTCGACTGCGTCGTTCTCGACTTCGACGGCACGTTCACCGAGGTCGACCGCGAGGGCGAACCTTTCCTCGCCGGCTACCGCGACGACCTCCTCGCGCAGCTCGGCGGTCGGAGCGCCGACGCATGGGCGCGCGCGGAAGCACGCGTACTCTCGAACCCCGCGGAGTTTGGCTGGGAATACGAAGGTCGCATCGTCGCCCCGTCAAACGCGGACCCGTACATTCGCGCCACGTCCATTGCTCAAATCGTGCTCGACGAAGCCGGCTACGACCCGTCAAAGCGCACGGACGTACTGCAGTCGCTCTACCGTTCGAACTACGCGCGCGCGTCGGTCGTGTTTCGCGAGCACGCGAAGGAAACCCTCGAGCAACTCATCGCCTCGGACATCCCGACGTTCGTCGTTACAAACTCCCACACCGATGCGGTGCAGCAGAAGCTCAGAACCCTCAACCCGAAGGGCGTCGACACGTTGCCCGTCTTCGGCGACGCACAGAAGTTCGTGGTGTGCGAATCCGAGGCACCGACGCCCGAGTTCGACGCGCTCCCTGAAACGCTGACCGTCGGCGGCCTGAGCCGTCCCCTCTTCCTCCGCCGCGGGCGCTACTTCGATGTGCTCCGCCGAGTGTGGGCGGAATCTGGCGCGACACCGGCCCGCACACTCATCTGTGGCGACATTTTTGAGCTGGATCTCGCCATGCCCGCGACCCTCGGCGTTTCCACGGAGCTCATCACACGTCCGAGTACACCCGCGTACGAGCGCGAGGCGGCCCGGGGGTTCTCGGGTGGCGGCGTGGCCGAAAGCCTGGACGCGCTTCTCGAGCGCGCACTCGCAAAATAGGCGATGCTAGGTGCTCGATGTCGAATCGAGCCATCGCACCCGCGGGGACACGATACGGACCATACGAGCTTATCCGCCACGTCGCGACGGGCGGAACGTCCTCGATCTACCTGGCACGACGCGCAGATGCGTCGGGCTTTGAAAAGATCGTCGCCCTCAAACTCATCCACCCGTACCTCGCGCAGCACGACGAGTTCGTGGAGCTGTTCCTCAACGAAGCGCGCATCGCGGCCAAGATCTCCCACTCGAACGTGTGCCCGGTGTTCGACTTCGGGCGTCATGGTGATTCGTACTACCTCGCCATGGAGCACATCGCCGGCGAGTCCCTCGCAACGATTTGGGAAACCCTTGGCCGTCTGCCCGAGGCGCGCTCAAGCCACGCGTTCTATTCCATCATCGCCACCGTCCTCGCCGATGCGTGCGAAGGCCTGCATGCCGCGCACGAACTGCGCGACTTCAACGGAAACCCGATGCACGTCGTTCACCGCGATGTCTCGCCGGCAAACGTCTTCGTCACGTATAGCGGCGCGGTGCGTGTCGTGGATTTCGGGTTCGCGAAAAGCCATGCCCGCGTGCATGAGACGCAGCCCGGCATGATCATGGGCACGTTTGCGTACATGTCCCCGGAGCAGATCGAATCGCAGGCCGACGTGGACCGGCGTTCGGACCTCTGGGGTATCGGGGTCGTCCTCTGGGAAATGATCGCCGGTGCACGCCTCTTCGGTCGGAAGAACTACGCCGATGTCTTCGAGGCGGTCCTCACCGCGCCCATCCCCGACGTCCGTACCGCGCGGCCCGACGTGCCCGAACGACTCGCGGAGATCATCGCGAGCTGCCTGGATCGCGATCGCACGAAACGACCGCAATCCGCGCGCCTCCTGAGCCAAAGCCTGCGGGCATTCGCCCTCGAGCAAGGTCGCGCCGTCGGTCCGGCGGAAGTCGCCGCGTGGATGCAGTTCCTCTTCCCCAACGGGGCGCACGCCGCCCCGGGACACCCGGTGGGCTCACAGACAATATTCCTGCCACAGGGCTCATCCGGCTTCCGCGCACTCTTCGAGCGCCCGGCACGCTGGCCCATCCTCGTCGTCATCGGCAGCCTCCTCGCGGTTGCGATTGCCGCCGCGGCGCGCTGGCTCTGAAGCGCGACGCAAAGCGAAATCGGTGGCGCGCTGGCTCTGAAGCGCGACGCAAAGCGAAATCGGTGGCGCGCTGGCTCTGAAGCGCGGCGCAGAGCGAAATCAGCGGGGCGGGTCGAGGGTGCCGAGCATGTCGACGAGGGCACCTGGCTCGTCGCCCGAGAGCATCATCACGCGGTGCTCGGGGGCGACGAACCGCTCCTGCACCATGTGATCGAAGAAATCGAGGAGCTTGTTGAAGTAGCCGCCGACGTTGAGGAGACCCACGGGCTTCTGGTGGTAACCGATCTGATTCCACGTCAGCACTTCAAAGATTTCGTCCATCGTGCCCCAGCCGCCGGGGAGCCCGATGAACGCGTCGGCCAGCGTGTGCATGATCATCTTGCGGGAATGCATGCCGTCGACGACGAGGAGTTCGGAGAGCCCAAGGTGCGCGATCTCGCGTTCGTAAAGCGACTTCGGCATGACGCCGATGACCTCGCCCCCCGCCGCGAGCGCAGCGTCCGCCACACGCCCCATGAGGCCCACGCGGCCACCCCCGAAGACGAGGCCGATGCGGCGCTTTCCGAGGAGCGTCCCCATGGCCGTGGCGGCTTCGAGGTAGCGGGGATCCACGTCGTCCCGCGACCCGCAATACACGCCGATGCGACGAAACGAGGCCATGCGAGCGCTCACCCTACCGCCGCCAGGGCCTTCCGCAAGGTGTGCTAGCTTCGCCCGCCGTGTTTCACCGGTTGTTCATCGCAAACCGCGGGGAAGTGGCCGTTCGCATCGCCCGCACGTGCGACGCCATGGGCGTCACGCCCGTATTCGGCGTGTCGTCGGCGGATCAGAAGGCCGGGTACGTCGAGGGCCGCGAGTCGGTCCTCCTCGGCGCGGCCGCCGCAAAGCAAAGCTACCTCGACGTGCGGCGCGTGGTGAACGCGGCGCGCGAAACGCGCTGCACCGCCCTCCACCCGGGCTGGGGTTTCCTCTCCGAGAACCCGCTCCTCGCGCGCATGTGCGAGGACCACGGCATCACGTTCGTGGGCCCGCCCGCGCATGTGATGCACTTGATGGGCACGAAGACGCCGGCGAAGCGCGCCATGGCGAAGGCCGGGCTCACGCTCATCCCTGGAAGCGACGGCGTGCTCGCGTCCGCCGACGAAGCGCGCCGCGTGGCGGACGAGGTCGGGTACCCCGTGCTCCTCAAGGCGGAGCACGGCGGCGGCGGGCGCGGCATGCGCATCGCGCGGAGCGCGAAGGAAGTGGAAGGCGCATTCGCCGATGCCACCGCCGAGGCGCTCGCGGCCTTCGGCGACGGTAGCCTCTACCTCGAGAAGCTCGTCGAGGGCGGGCGGCACGTGGAGATTCAACTCCTCGGCGACCGCTACGGCCACGTGGTGCACGTGGGCGAGCGCGACTGCACCGTGCAGCGGAACCACCAGAAGCTCATCGAGGAATCGCCCTCCCCCGCCCTTCCCGACGCCGAGCGCACGCGCGTGCTCGAGCTCGCCCGGGGCGCCGCCCGCGACATCGGATACGTCGGAGCGGGCACCATGGAGTTTCTCCTCGATGACACGAACACGCTCCGATTCATGGAGATGAACACGCGGCTCCAGGTCGAGCACTGCGTGAGCGAGGTGCGCTCGGGGCTCGACCTCGTGCGCGAGCAGCTCCGCGTCGCCGCGGGCCACGCGCTCGACGTCACCCAGGAAAACGTAGCGCTTCGGGGCCACGCCATCGAGTGCCGCATCAACGCCGAAGACCCGGAAGAGAACTTCCGCCCGTCGCCCGGCACCCTTGCGAAGTGGACGCCGCCTTCGGGTGAGGGCATCCGCGTCGATACGCACGCGTGGCCACGGGCTACACCATCCCTCCGAACTACGACTCGCTCATCGCGAAGTTCATCGCCTTCGGCGACACGCGCGACCAGGCCGCGGACCGCATGATCGGCGCCCTCGAGTCCGCCGTCGTCGACGGCATCAAGACCACCATCCCCATGCACATCGCCATCCTCCGCTCGAAGGCGTTCCGTGCGGGCGACTACAACACGGGCCGGATTCCGGGCTGGCCAACGAAGGGCTAAGGGCTTTTATGGCGCACATCCCCCTCGAACCCATCGGACGACCGCGGAAGGAATCCACGGACGACCGCACCTTCGACGCCATCCGCGCCGCGGTGGCGAAGCTCGAAGAGGAGCTCGCGGCAAAGCGCACGGAAGTCGAAGCGGGCTGGGGCCCCAAGTACGTCGAGCGCGTCCACGCGAAGGGCAAGCTCACCACCCGCGAGCGCATCGCGAAGCTCATCGACCCGGGCACCGACATCTTCGAGGTGGGCCGCTTCGTGAACGACGGCGACACATTCCAAGGCGGCCTCAAGTCGCCCGCAGCCGGCGTCGTCACCGCCTTTGCCCGCGTCGAAGGCCGCTGGTGCATGATCATCGGCAACGACAACACGGTGGCGAGCGGCTCTGGAGGCCGCGCACGCCCGAAAAATCCAGCGCGCGCAGACCACGGCGCTCCGGCTCCGGGTGCCAACGATCTACCTGGTCGACTGCAGTGGGCTCTTCTCCCGGAGCAATCGCGTTCCTTCCTGGCGCCGCGGGCGCGGGCCACATCTTCAAGATGAACTCGCTCCTCTCGGCGAACGGTGTGCCGCAAATCGCAGGCGTCTTCGGCGACTGCATCGCGGGCGGCGGCTACATGCCCATCATCAGCGACCGCGTCTACATGACTGAGCAGGCCTACATGGTCATCGCCGGCGCCGCGCTCATCAAGGGCGCCAAGAGCCAGAAGCTCACCTCGCTCTCCATCGGCGGCCCCGAGGTGCACGTGCACGAGAGCCGCTGCGCCGACGTGCGCGTCCCCGACGACGTGACGCTCCTCGACTGCATCCGCCGCGACGTCAGGAAGCTGCCGTCATCGGGCTCGGACTACTACCGCGGCGACGCGGCCGCGGTGCCGCCTGGATTTCCCACGGGCGAGCTCGCGGGCATCGTCCCGAAGGATCACCGCGAGGTGTACGACGCCGAGGAGGTGCTCGCGCGCCTCGTCGACCAGAGCCTTTTTTGGGAAATCCTCCCCGACGTGGGCCGCGAGATGATCGTGGGCGTGGGCCGCGTGGGCGGGCTCTTCGCCGGGTTCGTCATCAACCGCCAGGGGCTCATCGACGACCCCGACGACCCGAGCCGGAAGCGCCCCGCCGGCATGCTCTACCGCGACGGCATCGCGAAGGTCAGCGCCTTTAGCCGCGCCTGCAACAGCGACGGCATCCCGCTCATCTGGATGCAGGACATCTCCGGCTTCGACATCGGCACCGAGGCCGAGCGGCATGGCCTCCTCGGTTACGGGTCGAATCTCATCTACACGAACAGCACGAACGACGTGCCCATGTTTACGGTGCTCCTCCGGAAAGCTTCGGGCGCCGGGTACTACGCCATGACGGGTCTGCCCTACGACCCGATCCTCCAGCTCTCGACCTGCATCTCGCGCTTGAGCGTCATGGAAGGCCGGACGCTCGCCATCGCGAGCTACAACACGAAGCTCGACGACGAGTTCCGCGTCATCGCGAAGGACGACGCCGAGCGCGCCGACATCGAGAAGGGCATGCGCGAGGTGGAAGAGCGCATCGAGCGCGACATGAACCCCTACGTCGCCGCGCGACAGATGGACACGGACGAAATCGTCGCCCTCGGCGAGCTCCGCGCGTGGCTCGAGGCCGCCGTGGACATGAGCTACCAGTCCACCGGCCACCGCCGCATCAAGAACAACCGCATCTGGACGCTCCACGACGTGGCCGCCCTCGCGGCACGGAAGGGCACGGCGGCCGCGGTCGCCGACGGGGCGACGACCGCGAAGGCAGCCGCGCCCAAGGCGGGCGCGAAGGTCGCCGCGGGCAAGGCCTTCGTCGCGCCCATGAGCGGCCGCTTCTATTCGCGCCCGAACCCGGACGCGGAGCCGTTCCTCCGGGCGGGCGACACGGTGAAAACCGGCGACACCGTCGGCGTGCTCGAGGTCATGAAGACGTTCACGCGCCTGCCATTCGCAGGCGAAGGGCTGCCCGCCCAAGCGCGCATCAAACGCATCGTCCCCGCGGACGGCGACGACGTGGAAGCGGGCGACGCGCTCCTCGAGTTCGAATGACGGACGAGTTCGAATGAAGGTCGACTTCGACGCCGTCGCCCGCGCGCTCCGCCCGAAGTACAGCCGCTTCGTGCGGGAGGACCGCGTGCTCCTCACGGGCCACTCGCACCAGGCGTGGCCCGACGTGGCCCGCGACGCGCAACTCCGCGCCTTCGACGACGCGGCGAACCTCGTCGATAACAAGTGGGGCCCCGCCCTCGCCGTGGCCGACCGCGTGCGCGCGGGCATCGCCTCGCGCATCGGCGCGCACGCGGACGAAATCGCCTTCTCGCCGAACACGCATGAACTCGTCGTACGATTCCTCTCAACCGTCGACCTCAAGTCGCGCCCGCGCCTCGTGACAACGGGGGGCGAGTTCCACAGCATGCGGCGCCAGCTCGCGCGCCTGTCCGAAGAAGGCATCGAGGTCGTCTGGGTGGAGCCCGCGCCCCTCGAAACGCTCGCCGAGCGCCTCGCCGGCGCCGTCGATGACCGCACCGCCGCCGTGCTCGCTTCGACGGTCCTCTTCGGAAGCTCCGGCGTCGTGCCGAACCTTCGCGCCGTCTCGGACCGCGCCGAACGCCACGGCGCCGCCGTCCTCTTTGACGCGTACCACGCGTTCAACGTCGTGCCGTTTTCCGTGTCCGACCTCGGCGAGCACGCCTTCGTGGTGGCCGGCGGGTACAAGTACGCGCAGTTCGGCGAAGGGGTCTGCTTCCTCCGCGTGCCAAGCGGGCGCACACACCGCCCCGTGAACACCGGCTGGTTCGCCGATTTCACCCACCTCGCCTCGCCCCGCGCGGACGGCCCCGTGCCCTACGGCCCACGTGGCGCCGACCAGTTTGCCGGCAGCACCTACGACCCCGTTAGCCACTACCGCGCGGCCGCCGTTCTCGATTTCTTCGACACCGAAGGCCTCACCGTGGAGCGCCTCCGCGCCATTTCCCTCGCGCAGACCGACCACCTGCTCGCGGGTCTCGCCGACCACGACATCGTCACCCCGAAGGACGCGGCACTCCGCGGCGGATTCGTCGCCGTCCGCGTGGGCGATGCGACAAAGGTCCTCGAAGGCCTCCGCGCACGGAACGTCTTCGCGGACGCCCGCGGCGACATCGTGCGCTTCGGCCCCGCGCCCTACCTGACATGCGCCGACCTTGATGCGGGCCTCGCCGCGTTCCGCGACGCCAACCGGCGTTGAGCCCACGCGCCCGCCCGAGCGCGACCGAGCACAGTCGATGCGAACGCCGCGCCTAGTTCGGCACCATCACCATCGCAAGTGACGCGAGGTGAACGCCCTTCATGTGAACGAAGAGCACGAACACGTAGGCGGCAAACACCGCACCGCCCGCGAATACCGCCGCGGGTCGATGTCGATAGCGCCAGATGATCCAGACGCCCATCGACACCAACGCCAGCTTGACGAGGCTGAAGGGTAGCGGGCCCGCGTCGAGGGCCTCGGCCATCACTGGGTTCGCCTCGATGGCGAGTCCCGTGAGCACAACGACCAGCGTGAGGACGAGGTCGAGAAGGTTGAAAAGCAGGGTCCCGACCAGGAGCCCCTTGAGGGCCCGAACGCGGCGGAGGCCCCCGAGGGTGAGCGCTACGGCACGTGTTGCGGTGGTTTCCATCCCTGCCTTCCCTCCCCGGATCACTTGCAAAGCGTGAGCCAGCTCACTCCCGGCGAAATCCTGAATCGTTCTTTGGAGCGATACGCCCCGTGGGGTGCGCCGAGGTACGTCATGGAGCTCCATTTGTTCTCGACCGGCCCCGGCATTCCGCCCGGGACGGACGAGCCGCCCATCGGCTGATTCACGGGCATGGGGTCAACGCACGCGCCGTCTCGGCGGATCGGGTCAAAGCCAACGGGGGTCGATGCGCGCTCGCACGTATTCCGAATCGGCGACGAACGCGACGAATTCGGCTCGGGTGGTGTCGCCCGTCTCGAGGCGGTGTGCGTAGTAGAGGGCCCAGTCTCCGTAGAGTTCCTTGCCCATGCCGTGACGCCAAACCGCCCGAACGAAGTCGAGATCGCTCGCGTCGCCGTAGGTCGCGACGCCCGCGGCCGAGGCGAACAGGTCGGAAACGTAGTCCGCCGGCGTTCGCCCGCTCGAATAGCGCTCGGCCCAGGCGTGCAGATCGGCCATCGACGGTGCCTCGCCGAACAACGAGCAGCGTGCACGAACGGTGGCAAGGAGGGCGCCCAGTCGAACGGAGCCCGTGGTGGGTAACGCTTCCGGGTCGATGGCGTCGAGCCCGAGGCACTCTTCGCTCCAGTCGCCACGCACGATGCGCTCGATCCACCCGAGGACATCGTGTGCGCCACCGGTGAGGCGTGTGTGAACGTTCGTGGCGGAAACGCCGTTCGCATCGTTGAACGTGTAGTACGCGTTCACGCCCACCACGTGGGTGGTATCGCCCTCCGCGCGATAGACGGGTCCGCCCGAATCGCCGGGACAAAGGCTCGCTTCGCCGCCGAGTTCGATTCCCGGCGTTTCGAAGTAGCCAATGCCCACGTAGCCACCCATGGACTTGATTCGTCCGAGCGTGCGCGTCCGTGCGAACTTGAGCCGCTCGCCGGGCGAAGGCGTGTCGACGCTCTGCTCGCAGCCGTAGCCTGCGATGACGACGTCCGTGTTCGGTTCAACGGGTGACCCGTCGACCACGGCGGTGGCGCCGGGCACGGTCTCCTTCGTCTCCACGATCGCCACGTCGGGCGGCGCGGTGCCCTGGATGCTGTGATCGAAGCCGCAGCCGGAAAGCGCGCAGGTCGCGAACCACTCCGGGTGAACGTACGCGTGGGTCACCGTGAGGTAGGACCAACGCACTCCACGGAGGTCGTTGGCGTCGGTCACCCGAATGCGTGCGCCGTCGGCGAACGCGGGGTCGATGCGCGGCAAGAACGCGTGACCGCCGTCGTCGAGCGCGGTGACACAGTGGGCCGCGAACAGGATGTGCCGGGGGCCAATCTTGGCGCCGGTGCAGCGGCCCTCGATGGCCACGGTGGCCTGGAGCATGTCCGTCGGCGCGGCCTCGCCGCCGATGAGCGACGTCCCCGTCGTGGAGGACACGAAATCATCGGGAGATTCCGGGGCACCGGCGCAGGCCGCGAGCCCCAGCGCGAACGGAAACACCCATCTCCAGCTGCCACACATGTGGGCGCAGGTGTGCAGCGCCCATGCCAGCCACTTTCACAAGTGATTACAGCACCGTAGTGGGTATGCGCGACCTTGGCCCCCGGGACGGCGCGCCCCAATTGGTGAGATATGTCACGCACGTTGGGCACCAAAACGCGCCGAAAGAGTGGCTAACCCATCGGCCACAAACGGGCCGTGCGTGCGGCTGGATCATCAATGAATCCGCCATTCGTCATGCAGGGCAGAGGTGGTCCAGGAGTTGCTCACGGATCGCCCCATGCATCCGCTGCGGGTTCTAAATTGGTTCGGTCGACGGGTACGCCCGGCGCTCGCGGTGGGGCTCATCGCGGCCGGCTGCTCAGGGGCTTCTCGGGCGACCGACGCCGACGCGGTCGACGGCATCACCGGCGGCAAGGCGGACGGCACCGCGTTCAGCACCTGTGAACTCGACGCCATCGTCGAACTACTCAACGACCCCACGACGACAGAGGACGCGCTCCGCGACGCGGGTGTGTCCTCGAAGGCCGCCTCGAACCTCGTTCTCGCGCGCCCCTTTGCCGACGCGGAAGCCGTCGACGCTGTCCGTTACGTTGGCTCGAGCGCGCTACGTAGCCTCGCGACGCTGGTCGCGGGCGAATGCGTCGGCACAACGCCACCCATCGAGGTCGTATTTTCACCGGCGTCGACGCGCGCGCAGTCCCATTTGGCGAAGCTCACGCAGGTCATTCGAGGGGCGAAGAAGTCGATCGATGTCGCCGTGTACAGCTTTGACGACGCGACGATTCGCGACGCGCTCGGGAAAGCAGTCGACAACGGACTTCGAGTCCGGGTTGTGTTCGACGAAGCGAACCAGGACCGTTCCGATCCCGACGGCGGCTTCAGCGCCGAGCTCGAGGAACGCGGAATCGACGTCCGCTACGTGAACAAGATCATGCATCACAAGTTCGCTATCGTGGATGGCCCCGATTCGAACGACGACGATCCGACCACGGCAACGCTCGTCACGGGCAGCGCCAACTGGTCGAGCGCGGCCGCGACGCGCTACGACGAAAACACGGTGTTCATTCACGGAAACGCGGAGCTCATCACGGAGTTCAAGGACGAGTTCGCCCTGCTGTGGAACAACTCGCGCGACTTCGAATGGAACGGCGGTTTCACGCATGAGGAAGCGTCGTCCCCCAACCCCGAGGAATTCGCCGAGGACCCCACCGTCGACGTGGCGTTCACGTCGGCGAATTTCCGTGTCTACGAGAGCTCGAGCTTCGGGCCAACGTTTTCAACGCGCGAAGGCCTGAACACCGTGGCTGATGCCCTTGTGGCGTTCATCGAGAAGGCCACGAAGTCCATCCACATCGCTTCGGGGCACCTGCGGTCGCGGGAGGTCGCCGAGGCCCTCATTCACAAACACGAAGAGGACCCGAGCATCGATATCCGCATCATCACCGACGGCCAGGAATACATCAGCTACTGGACGAACTACGACCAAGTCGAGCGCCTCGAGACGTGCCTCACGAACGCTGGCTCAGACCCGGGCAAGCGCGAAGACTGCACCGACAACAATTTCCTCTTCGGATACATGCTCTCCGAGGAGCACGGCATCGACGTCCGGTACAAGTACTACGCGTATCGATGGGACTACCAGTACGCCGATCAGATGCACAACAAGTACTTCATCATCGACGGGGAGCAGCTCGCGACGGGCTCGTACAACCTCTCGGAGAATGCCGAGCACAACACCATCGAGAACATGATGTTCCTCGACGGGAAGGCGTATCCCACGCTCGTCGATGCGTTTGAACGCGACTTCGAACGTCTCTGGACACTCGGGAAGGAAGAGGGCCTCTACGATGCCCTCCTCGACGACGTGGAACATGGTTCGGAGCCATTCAAGATCGTGTTTGACCCCATGACGCTCCGATGGAGCGAAGTGGAAGCGCTCAAGAAGGCCATCCTCGCCGCGTGCCCGGACGTGAATTCCGAGCCGTTTCGGCTAGAGCCGGCCAAGCACCAAACCTGCTTCCGGTAGGGCGAGCGTCGTTCGCGTTCGGCCCGGCCTAGGCCCGGGGAGCGCTTGGGCGCGACCCGATACCCGTGCGCTCGACGCGCTCCACGAGCCGCTCGACTCGCCGAACCGAATCGTCGTCGGGCGCACCTGTCTGCGCCACGGCAGCGCGGGCGTGCGTGAGGGCGCGGTGGAGATTCTTGGTGCGGTGCTCGTGGTGTTTGGCGAGCTCGGTATGAATGGTGGACGCGAGCGATGAGCCCCGCTTCGGCAAGTGCAAGGGTCACGATCAAGGGCGTGCCCTCGCCTTCGATGTCACCCGCACGACGGAGGACCGCGCATGGAGGAGGAGCGCGGCGGCTCCGGTTGCACCTTGCGCGTCCGCTTCGGCGCTGGCACGGGAGAGCGCGAGGGCACGCTCGGGGTCCTTCGCACGAACGGCCACCTCGGCGAGCGCGAGCAGGTCGAGGGGTTCGTCGTGCTCCTCGGCGCCCGCATCAAAAAGCTCCGCGAGGCGCGCGAGGATGGCCGCCATGGCCACGAGGTCGTGGCCGTTGTGTTCGATGACGCCCGCAAGGCGCCCCAGGCGACCCGTGCGCAGGTACTCGAGATACACCGTCGGTATCGATGCACTCGGCACATCATCTTCCCGGTAGTGGCCGAGGACCTCGCGTTCGAGCGTCACGAGACGTGTCTCGCCAATGCGCCGCTTCCAGACCCGCCGCGCGCAGTGGAGCACGTCGAGGTGCGGCGGAAGCTCGGGTGGCACGAGGCGGTTCATCACGTAACGCGTGCGGACCAGCGGCCAATCGAAGGACTTCCCGTTAAACGTCACCACCCCGCTCGCACGTGCGATGCGATCACGAAGGAAGCGGAGCATGGGCCCCTCGCCACCTGGGCGCGGCAACACGAGCTGTTCGAGGCGGAGCGACTCATCTTCGAACCACGCCACCCCGATGAGGAATGGAAGCGTGCCCGTCCCACCGTGAAGCCCCGTCGTTTCAAGATCGAGGAACAGCACGCGACGCGGATCCACGGTGGCGATGCGGTCATCGAGGGCGAGCTTCGCGAGGGTTTCGGGTCGTGCTTCGAGGAGCCGCGCCACGGGTACGCGACCATGGGCGTGGTGCGGTTCGAGGGCCGTCTCCACAATATGGAGCGGCCCGTGCGGCGTTTCTTCACATCGCCCCGGAAGCGGTTCGGGTGTTTCGTTCAACGTCGCCGCACGACGCGTGCGCCGCTCCTCCCGCGATTCCATGTCTCGAATGGCTGTGCGAAGCGCGTCGAGGGTCGACGCGCGAGCGTTCGCGGACTCCTGTTCGGGAGCCGTCCGCGGCGCCGCGTCCGGCGAAGCACGCTCGACCGCGGGCGTAGGTGCGCCCGGGGAAGCCCCCCGCGCCTCGAGCCACGCCAACTTGTCCTTGAAGGAGACCACCTGCGCCCTGCCCGAGCCTTTGCCTAGTGACTCGCCGGTACGGCGAGCGTGTCGAGGAGATCGAGCACCACGCGGCGGCGGCGCACGGGGACCGTCCCCGGCACCTCGACACCGGCCGTGGGTCCGAGGCATACGGGGCAACCGTCTTCGCATCCGCACCGCTCGACGAGCCGGCGCGTGCGGACGAGCAACGTTTCGCGCTCATCAAAGAGGCGCGGCGCAAGCCCAATGCCGCCCGCAATGCTGTCGTAGAGAAACAGCGTCGGGTCAAAGCCCGGTGCGCCGCCCACCCCCTTCGATGGGGGCGCCCCTTCGTCCTTGTGATCACCGATGGTGCGGCCAAGGTCGCGCGGGTCGATCATCAGACCCGCGGCGGCCACCGTATGCATGGCATTCGCGAGGCTCCGGAGCGCGTCGATCACCACCGGCCGCGCGTGCGGCAATGTTTCGATGAGCGACTCGGGGAAGACCAGCCAAAACGCCGACGTGTGCATCTGCATGTCGGGCAGGTGCACGTCGCCGTACCCAACGTTTTCGTGCGTGTGGAACTTGATCTTCTTAAACCCGACGACCTTCTCGACGACACTCACGTCGCCGTGACCCGCGCGAATCGCGTGCCCCCCATCAAAGCGCACGGTTTCGCGCTCATTCTCTTCGAGCACATTCACGTGCGTGTGCGTGAGCGCCGTCGTGTAGTAGTCGGGCTTGACCTTGCGAATGAACGCCTTGCGATTCTCGTAGTCGAGCCGTTCCACTTGGTATTGCTCGCCCTCGTGTTGGTAGATGGCCTGCTCGTGGAGCATGGTGTGCGTGCTCCGCCAATCCATCTCCGCGATGGTGCGATCGCCGTCGAGATCAATGATGACGAAGTTGTCCCAAGTGGCGGAACGCAGGGACACGTGGTTGGCCGGGTACGCGTCCGCGGCCCAGTGGAACATTTCGGTGCCCCCCGGCCCCATGCCGCGGTGCACGACGGCATGGCGCTCGAGGTAGCCCATGGCATCCGCCACCTGTTCGGGCGTCACGTCGCCGAAGGTGTCCCCGGCGGCAAACGGCAGCTCGAAGGCCGCGCACTTGAGGTGCTGAATTAGAATCTCGACGTTGGTCGGGTCGATGCGCGCTTCCTCCACAGGAGCGCCGAGCACATACCAGGGCTCACCGGCGACGAATTGATCGAGCGGCATGCTCGAGGCGACGAGGATCGCCGCCGAGAGCCCGCCGCGACGGCCGCTCCGACCGAAGCGCTGCCAAAGCGCCGCCACCGTCCCCGGATATCCCGCGCAAACCACCGCATCGAGCGATCCGATGTCGATGCCGAGCTCAAGGGCATTCGTCGCCACCACGCATCGAATGGTGCCGTCACGGAGCCCCGCTTCGATGTTCCGCCGCGTCTCGGGCAGGTACCCGCCGCGGTACGCGTGGATCGTGCTCGGATCGATGCCGTCCGACGCGAGCCGGTCGCGGAGATACTTGAGCATGGTCTCCACGCCGTTCCTTGACTGGCCGAAGACGAGCGTCGAGACACCTTCGCGCACCAGGTCACCCGCGATGCGCACCGTCGACTTCAGGTAGCTTGCGCGAATGCCGAGCTCGGCGTTCACGACGGGTGGGTTGTAGAGGAGCACGCGTCGCGGCCCCGCCGGGGCGCCGTTCCTGTCGACGAGCGCCACGTCCCTTCCCAGCATTCGACCCGCGTGTTCCGCCGGGTTTCCGATGGTGGCCGACGCGAACACAAATTGCGGTTTCGAGCCGTGAAAATGCGCGATTCGCTCAAGGCGACGGATCACATTCGCCAGGTGCGACCCGAACACGCCGCGGTACATGTGAAGTTCGTCGATCACCACGTAGCGAAGGTTCGAAAAGAGCCTCGCCCAGTTCGCGTGGTGCGGAAGGATGCCCGCATGGAGCATGTCGGGGTTCGTGAGCACGATGCCGCTCCGCTCGCGTGCGGCGCGGCGCGCATCGCCCGGCGTGTCTCCGTCGAAGGTGATGGCGCCGTGTGGCACGCCGCACTCGTTCATCCACTCGCGGAGCGCATGCTCCTGATCGCGCGAAAGCGCCTTGGTTGGAAACAGGTAGAGCGCCCGCGCCTCGGGGTCCTTCGCGAGCGCGTCGAGGATCGGTAGGTTGTAACAAAGGCTCTTCCCCGACGCCGTCGGTGTCGCAATGACGACGTCACGCCCCGCTCGAACGTGTTCGTAGGACTCCGCCTGGTGCACGTAGAGCTCACGGAGCCCACGCGCTTCGAGCGCGCGACGCACGCCGGGAGCGAGGTCCGTCGGCAGCGGTGCGTGCTCGGCCGGTTGCCCCGCGCGCAGTTCATCGAGGGCGAAGGAACGCCGAAAGCCCCGGTCGCGCTCCCAGGCGTCGAGCACCGCTTCAAGTCCGCGCGGTGCGGTCCAGGGTTCACGTCGGGGGGCGGTGAAGGAGTGCTCGGGGGCGTCCATGCCCACGCACTGTACGGATGTTCGGGTGACCGCTCAAGAATGCTTCAAAACGAGCCCCGCGATCGCGCGCGAGCCGCGGATCAAACGGGCGGGGTCGTGCCGTCGCAGACGCACTTGTCGTCGTCGGCGTTCTCCGTGCTCAGGTACGACTTGTCCGGGCCCACGCCGAACTGGTCGCAATAGCTCGAGCAGTCGTCCTGCTCGATGCCCGCGCCGGTGCCCGAACAGGTGCACTCCACGAGGTCCCCGTTGTCGAACTGCTGCTCGTCGCCGCCGCTGAAGCCGGCCCCAGAGCACAGATCCTCGCAGGTGTTGCCGCCACCGGACGAGGCGTCCTTCCCCGCGTCGTCTCCGGCGTCATCCCCGGCATCGTTCTCCATGTTTCCACCGTCCTTGCCGGTGGACGCATCCGAATCCGAGGAGGCCTCGTCATCGCAACCGCCGACGACAAGGAGCATGGAAGAAAGGGCACCCGCGAGGATGCCCGCGCGAAGAAGACGGGAAAGCATGGTCACCGTTTTGCCACGCCGCCGCCGCAGCAGCCAAATTTTCGCTCGGCACGACCAACGGTCGCCGTCGCGTTTGGCGACTACTGCTGGATGCCTTCCACCGCGTCCACGCCGTCATAGACGAGACCGATGGAGATGTCCTGGCACTGCGTACCCGTCGCGTTCGGATTGATGTCCGCGTGGCCCGCGAGCGCCGCCTTCACGATGGCGTTCTGAATGTTCGCGTACGTCGCCAACGTTTGGGCCGTCGTGTTCACGTTGAGGGTGCCGCCGAGGACACCATTCGAAATGGCCGTGGCGTTGACGTCGAACTCGAATTTCGCGTTTTCGATGGCCAAATCGATCGTCGCGCTGCCCTCGGTCGGGAGTTCGACCGGAAGTTTCGTCGACGTGCCGCCGCGCAGACGACCGTCTTTGATCTTGGCGCCGAAGATCTGAACAACGGGCTTGCCGGCTTCGTAGGAGGAGAGCTTGGTGTCGAAGGTCTGGCCCGCTGTCAGGAGGCCACCTTCGTCAAAGGCGAGTTCCGTCTCCGCCGGCACCCCACCGATGAGGATGTCCAGGTTCACGCAGGCATCGTCTTCCGGAAAGTACGTTTCGTCTTCGGGGTTCTCCACGTCGATGTCGACGTTGTTGAGCTTGACGAGCAGGAGCAACTCGCCCGAATGAATCGCATCGGCGATGATCTTCGAAACGTCGATGTTCGCAAGACCGGACACGTCCGCGAGGAACACGGCGGCACGGTTGTCGATGCCCACGTACGCCGGACTGGTCGCGCTCGGATACACGAAGTCCTGCCGCTTGCCGCAGGGCGACATCCCCGCGCTCACGTAGTCGACGCTATTGTCGGTCGCATCCAGGTTCAGGCCTGGGATGACATTGTTCGCAGCGTTTGCGTCAACGTTCTCCTTCACCCACGCGTTCGTACCGATGTCGAGCACACGCATGACGTAAAAGAACGAACGGCCGCCCTCGTCGCACATGTCGATCTTGCCGCCGTCCGGAATCGTTCCGCCCTGATGCCCGGCATCCGGTTCGCTTCCGTCCGCGTCCGAGTCGCCGCCGTCCTTGCCGCCGTCATCCCCGAGCAGGTTCCCGGAGTGCGACGAGCTTCCGCAGCCCACCGCGCCCACGAGGGAGAGGCCCAACATCCATGTCATCCAGGTTCGCTTCGGCATCGTTCGCTCCGTTCGGTCGATTCGTTCTCGGTAAAGAACGCGGAAATGGAGCAGGAACCATGCCGCTCGATTCCGGTGGAAACTCAAGCCGCATGCCGGCCAGCCGAGTGACCAGCGATCGCCGTTGAGTGGGGTCTAGCCCGCTGGCCTCGCTCACCCCATGCAGGAATTGGACAGTGAAATCGGGCCGTAATTCCTACGGGTTTGTCCTGGCGCGTCATGGTGTGCCGCTTGCATTCCGTTCAGACGCCATGCCGACGCGTCCCCTCCCCCGCGCCCGCGCGCACCGACTCGCCTGCGGCGTTGCTGTCGTGGTGGTCGCCGCCCTGGCCGGTTGCACGGGCACCATCGAAGCCGGGAAAGGGGCGCCCGAACCGACGGTGGTGAAGTCGTCGCTCGGCACGCTCACGGTGACGCGGCCGCTTCCGGGGGTTCTCCTTCCGTCGCGGTCCGTGCTCGTCGAAGGGTACGTGGATGCCGAGGACGCGACCGAAGTCACCCTCAACGGCGCGGTTACCCTGCCCCTCGATGAACAGGGACATTTCTCGGGCTCCATCGCCGTGGCCGGCGACGACATTCAGATGATCGAAGTGGGCACGCTCGATCTCCTTGCGCGCGTGCAGGTGGAGGTCGACTCCATCGCGCCGGAGATCGTGTTCGACTCGCCCGCACCGGGTTCCTTCCTCGGCGGGGAAGACATTCGCTTCCGTGGGCGCGTCACGGATGCTCATCTCAAGAGCTTCACAATCGGCAGCGACCCGGTCCGCGTCGACGCGAACGGCAACTTCGATCAGACGATGCCTGTTCCCGCGGGCGCGCACCACCTTCGCGCAGTGGCGGTCGACGAGGTCGGCCACGACGCCACGGGGTTCGCCGCCTTCATCAACGGCAACTTCGTGTCGACCTACGCGATGCAGCCCAGTTCGGCCGTGGTGAAACTCGGCCAGAACAGCCTCGACGCGGTCGCGGACGGCATCATGCCGTACCTCAACTCGAGCCAGGTGGCCGGCGCGATGATCAAACAGAACCCCATCGTCGAGGAATGGTGGGGTCGCGTGGATTTCCTCGGTGAGAGTCACGGTCTCGCCACGGCGACGGTGACGCCGCAGAACGGGTACCTCGACGTGACCGTTGCGATCTTGAACGCGCGGATCCCGTATCGCCTCGACCACTTCCTCCCTGGCGTGATCACGGGCGACGTGACGGCGAAGTACATCGAAGGCCGCGTGAAGGCGAGCGCGAGGGTCGAAAACGGTAAGCCCATCGTATGGATCAATTCCCTGGAGCTGAACATGGTCGACTTCTTCGTCGACATGGCGGGTTGGCCCGACGTCATCGACCGCGGCATCGTTTCGGACATCGCGCGTCGACAGGTTCACGACTCCGTGGTCGAGCACCTCGCGAAGTGGATTCCGCAAGCCGTCAACGATGCGCTCAAGGACCTTCCGAGCGGCGGTGACATCTCGGTGATGGGTCACACGGGCACCGTGAAGGTCGTTCCTTCGCTCCTCGGGATCTCGTCGAAGGGCATCCGCGCCGTCGTCGACATCAACGTGCGTGCGAAATCGCGCGATTGGGATCTCACGGACGGCGCACCGGGCCCCCTCTTCTACGGCCACGGAGCGGTACCAACGTCCGGAACAAGCCCGGACATCGAAGCCGCCGTCAGTCTCGATATCGTCAACGCCACGGCGTACGCCGCCTGGTCCACGGGCGGGCTCTCACACCGCGTCGACAACGTCTACATGAACGACGACGGGACGCCGCTCAACGTGGGCGCGCTCGCGCTGATCGTTCCCGGCGTGCGCGAGCTCGCGTCGGCGGACTCGAAGGTGAACGTCAAAGTCTGGGCCGAGCTACCCCCGGTTCTCGCCCAAAAGGCGGGCGCACTGGTGGAAGTGGACGTGGCGGATCTCCGCGTGCAGTTCGTCGCGAACGAGGGTGGGTCCGATGTTGAACTGTTCACGCTCTCCGTTGGCGCAAGCGCACCCGTGAGCCTCAAGATTCTCAACGACACCGTTGGCGTTCACATCGGCGAGTACAACTTCGACGCCGATCCGGTGGGGATCCCCCCGAAGGGCATGCCCACGGGCGAAGAGCTCGACACCATCATTCTCGACTTGGTGAAGCCGTACATCGAGCAGTACTCGGAGATCTCCGGCCTCCGGATCCCGTCCCTCTACGGCTACAAGCTCTACGCAACGGACGCCTCGCTCGCCGGCGGCTACTTCCGCGCGAACGGCAAGCTGTACGTGGCCAAGTAGCGCTGCGCCGCTTCGCGAGACGGCGAACCGAGCGCGTGTGCCCCACGCCGTTGACCCCTGGAACGCGGGCGCGTAGAAGGCACGCATGACCGTGCGTTCATTCCGCTTCGTGTGGGCCGTCGTGGCCGCGTTCACCCTGATTGCAGCGGGCTGCAGCCGCTCCCCCGCCGCGGAGGTGAGCACCAACTCGGCCCCGGCCGCGCCGAGCCCCGGCACCCCGTCCGGCAACGTGCCCCCCGGGCACCCGCCCGTCGGCACCGCGCCCACGGGTGGCACTGCGGGCGCCGCGGATCCCGCGAACCCGACCGCCGGCGGTCTCGGTTGGAAAGCCCCGGCGGTGTTCACGTGGAAGGTGCCGGAGTCGCGCATGCGTGCGGCGGAGTACACGGTGAGCGCGGGCGCCGGCGAACCGGCCTCCCTCGCCGTCTTTTACTTCGGCCCCGGGCAAGGCGGCGACGCGAAGAGCAACATCGACCGCTGGGCTGGTCAGTTCAAGGACGACGCCGGGAACCCGGCCAAGGCGAAGACCCAGACCTCCAAGGTCAACGGCATGGCGTCGACCGTCGTCGACGTGAGCGGCACCTACGCGAGCGGCATGCCCGCCATGGGACCGCACGGAGGCGGCGACACGGGGCCAAAGGTGAATCAACGGATGCTCGGCGCCATCGTCGAAGGACCGAATGGGCCCGTGTTCTTCAAGTTTGTCGGCCCGAAGGCCGCCGTGGACTCCGCCGAGTCCGGCTTCCACGAGCTTGTCGAAAGCGTTCACCCGCTCTGACGCACACGCCGTGGTGCGGCGTTACGAAGCGAGTTGACCGCCGTCCACGGCGAGCACGGTACCGGTCGTCCAAGGTGCGCGAAGGAGATGCAGCACCGCGCCGGCCACGTCTTCGGGCGTTCCGAGCCGGCCGAGGGGGTGAAGTGCACGCACCGCGTCGAGGTCGTCACGACCTCGCACCATGTCCGTGTCGATGACGCCCGGCGCGACGGCGTTGACACGCACACCCGCGGGGCCGTGCTCGAGCGCGAGGGTCCGCATCATCGCGACGAGCGCCGCCTTCGACGCGGCGTACGCGCCGGTGCCCGGTGCCGGGCGCAGGGCCAACGTACTCGCGACAAAGACCAGGCTTCCTTGGCTCGCAAGCAATGCGGGCAGGGCCGCGCGAGCGAGATCGAGTGCCGCAAAGAAATTGAGCTCAAACGTCGCTCGAACGTCGTCGTCCGTGGCGGTGACAAGGGGCCCATGCCGCGCGATGCCCGCGTTGTTGACCCAGGCATCCAACCCGCCGAGTTCCTCGAGCACCTTCGGGACGAGCGCAGCCCTCGCCGATGAATCCGCGAGATCGCAGGCCACGGTGCGTGCCCCCACCGCTCCGTCGGTCGTGCGCGCGATGCTCACGACCTGCATTCCCTCGGCGACGCATGCCTCCGCGATGGCACGCCCGATGCCTCGGCTCGCGCCGGTCACGGCGACGCGCTTGCCCGAAAGACTCACGGCTCGGGCACCCAGACGCGGGAAACGTCGGGCTCGATGAGCGTTCGCTCGCCCGTCACTTCCACTTCATCGTCTTCCATGAACCGAGGCGCATCGATGCAGAGGATTGTCTGCACGTGGTCGGTCACGTTTTCGTAGTCGTGCGCTGCACCATGGGGCCAGCGGTAGACCGACCCTGGGCGCGCGGACTCCCCCTGGCAGAGGAGGCCGTCGGTGAGCACCATCTCCACCTCGCGCATGACCGCGTGACGGTGGAGGGGAATGCGCCGCCCCGGTGCGACGTTCAATCGATAGATGCCCGCGTGGCGCGTCTCGTGAATCACGTCGACCGTCCCGAAGGGTTTCACTTCGTGGCCGTACTCCGCATTGGCCTCCTGCGTGCGCGTGACACTGAGTGAGGGAACCGCGTCCGAGGCAAGCGCGCCGGGTTTTCGAAGCACCAGGCGCACCGCCTCAACGCCCGCACGCCGTTCGCCCGGTGCCGGCGGCGCAAGCACGTAGCGAGCGAGGGCGTGGGCCGCGGTCTCGAGCATCTCGAAGCCGGCATTCTCGAGGATGAACGCGAGCTGCACACTGAGCGCGTGGTAGTCCACGGTCTTCGCGATGGCCTCCTCCACGGCGGCCGGTTCCGTGTCGAGGGCAAGCTCCACGTCGAGGAGGACGGGCTGCGGCGAGGTCCGCTCGTGCGGATAGAGCCCCACCACGCAGTCGACGCGCAGGCCGGAAATGGCGATCACGTCCGAACGGAGCGCGGAGAGCATGCGGAACGGAAGGTAGAGCGGATCGGCCAGCCCTGCTACCTTCGGGCGCGCATGAGCAAGTCTTCCTCGGAGTATCCGAGCGCGTTTCGCCCCGTCCCGCGCACCGGCGTCATCTACGTCACCACCGAGGCGGAGCGGCGCGGCTTTTCCATGGAGGACCCGACGTGGGCGAACCTCGGTCAGGGCCAACCGGAGACGGGCGACCTCCCCGGCGCACCGCCGCGCGTGACCGGCGTCCCCATCCACGCCCACGACCAGGACTACGCGCCGGTGGCGGGCCTTGGAACGCTCCGCGAGGCGGTTGCGGGCATGTACAACGAGCTCTTCCGCCGCGGCATGAAGTCGCAGTACACGGCGGAGAATGTCGCCATCAGCGGCGGCGGGCGCGTGGGCCTCATGCGCGCGTGTGCGGCCATTGCGCCGGTGCACATGGGGCACTTCCTCCCCGACTACACGGCCTACGCCGAGCTCCTCGATGTGTTCCGCCGATTCTCGCCGACGCCGATCCTCCTTGAGCCGGAGCGTGGCTATGCGTTTTCGGCCGCGGAGCTTCGAAAGGAAATCGTCGGCCGTGGCCTCGGCGCGATTCTGATGAGCAACCCGTGTAACCCCACCGGCAAGGTCATCGAAGGTGACGAGCTCGCCGGTTGGGTGGCCACGGCGCGCGACGTGGACTGCACGCTGCTCATCGACGAGTTCTATTCGCACTACATCTGGAAGGGCACAAACGAGATCGTGAGCGCGGCGGCCCACGTCGAGGACGTGGAGCGCGATCCGGTCATTCTCGTGGACGGGCTCACCAAGAATTGGCGCTATCCCGGCTGGCGCGTCACGTGGATCGTGGGACCGCGGAAGGTGATCGAGACCGTTTCAAGCGCCGGCTCCTTCCTCGACGGCGGTGGTTCGCGGCCCATGCAGCGTGCCGCCGCCGACCTCGTGAGCGCCGACTACGCGCGCCGCGAAACGGCGGCCATCCGCGCGGCATTTCAACCGAAGCGCGACCGGCTCGTGGCCGGTCTCAAGGCGCTCGGCGTCAAGTTCGACGTGGAGCCGGAAGGCACGTTCTACGCATGGGGCGACCTTTCAGACCTGCCGCCTTCGATCAACACCGGGGAGTCGTTCTTCAAGGCCGCGCTCGACGAAAAGGTCATCGTCGTCCCGGGCCAATTCTTCGACGTCGACCCGGGCAATCGGCGCCATGGCCGCGTGTCCCGATTCCGACACCACGTGCGCTTCTCCTTTGGCCCCCCCGCATCAACGCTGGATCATGCCCTCGAACGCCTCGGCCGCATGATCGAGGCCGCGCGCTAGAACCGCATGCGTTCACCGCTCGAAGGTCCCGTTCAAACCCGCCCCTGCCCGCTCTGCGGCGGCGCGCGCTCGACGCCCTTCCGCACGCGTTCGGACGGGGGCCAGTTCGTGGAGTGCAATGCCTGCGGCATGCTGCACCTGAACCCCGCCCCCACGCCGGAGGCGCTCGGCACGTTCTATGCGAACTACTGGGGCGTCTACCGCAAGCCACAACGCCCCACGCGCGCGTCGGTCGCCAATGCCGTGGCGCGCGGACATCGTGATCTGATCGAAGAGTTTCTGCTCCAAACCGTTCACCGCGTGCCCGAACGCATCGCGGACGTGGGTTGCGGGTCGGGTGGGCGCCTGGCGCGACTCCGTGCGCGGGGTGCCAAGCAGGTCGCGGGATGCGAGCCCGACGCCGAGGCGGCGGCCTACGCCGCAAGCGAGCTCGGACTCAACGTCGTGGCCGGAGACGCCGACGGAATCACCCTCCCCACCGGTGGATTCGACGTGGTGATCCTAAGCGAGGTCATCGAGCACGTGCTCGACCCCGTGAAGCTCCTTTCGCAGTGCGCTCGCCTCCTTGGCCCGACCGGCGTGCTCATCCTCTCCACTCCGAACGCCGGCGTACGACACCGTGCCGACACGGAGTGGCGCGGCCTCGACACCGACTTCGACCACCTCGCAGTGTTTGACGACCGGTCCATTCGACACGCCTTCGAAGCCGTGGGGCTCCGCGCGCGGGAGGTGCTCACGTGGGGCCTACCGAGCGACTCGGCGGAAATGCACCGAGGGGGTGCGACGTCCCGCGCATCCCGCATGTTCCAGCGCGCCGAACGCGTGGCTCAGAAGGTGCTTGAGCGCCGTCACACCAAACCACAGCTCCTCGTGCCAAACGAAGGCTACCGCCTACTCTGCTCGGCTACGTGGGCACCGAAGGGAACCGCGTGATGACGTCGAAGCGCATCGCGCTTGTGGTGGGCACGCGTCCCGAGGCCATCAAGATGGCGCCGGTCTACCGGGCATTCCGCGCGGACAGCCGGGCAAACGTCGAGGTCATTTCCTCGGGCCAGCATCGCGAGCTCCTCCAAAGCGCCCTCGCATCGGTGGAGATGCCCGTCTCCGTGGACCTCGACGTGATGACCCCCGGGCAGTCGCTGAACGGCGTCCTTGCGAAGGTCGTGGAGCGCATGGGGGCGCATTTCGAGGCAAATCCCGTGGATGCGGTGCTCCTCCAAGGCGACACGACCACAGCCCTCGCCGCCGCCCAGGTCGGTTACCACCTTCGGATCCCCGTGGGCCACGTGGAGGCGGGCCTCCGCACGTACGATCACGCACACCCCTTCCCCGAAGAAGGGAACCGTCAACTCATCGATCGCCTCGCGCGTTGGTGTTTTGTGCCGACGGAGGCGGAGCGCCGAAACCTCCGCGCCGAACGCATCGACGACGCCCGCATTTTCGTCACCGGGAACACCGCTGTCGATGGACTCCTTTGGGCCATCGAACGCTCCGACACGCACCTTGGGCCAAGCACGCTGCTCCTCACGCTTCACCGGCGCGAGTCCTTTGGCGGCGAGCTCGACGCCATCCTGGAAGGCCTGCGCGACTTCCTCGAACGCACGCCGGAAGCGAAGGTCATCTGGCCCGTGCACCCGAACCCCGAGGTGAAGGCCGCCGCCGCGCGGACCCTCGGCGACGACGAGCGCGTTCACATGGCCGCGCCCATGCCGTACGTGGCCTTCGCGGGCGCGCTTCGTTCGGCGCGCCTCGTGCTCACCGACTCGGGCGGCATCCAGGAGGAGGGCCCTTCCCTCGGGAAGACGGTCCTTGTGGCACGCGAACGCACCGAACGCCCCACGGACGACGCCCGCAATCGCATCGTGGGGCGCAGCCGCGAGGGCATCCGCGACGCGCTCCTCTCCGCGTGGGCCGAACCCGCCTACGCGGGCCCAATTCCCGCACCGAACCCCTTTGGCGACGGCCACGCCGGCCGCCGCATCGCGGAGCTGGTGCTCGACACCCCCTAGGCGGCGAGGACTGGGGCAAACAACTGCCCGTCGAGCGCCACCACAAGTCATCGTGCGCTCGGTGGTCCGGGAGACCGAACCGGCGGCGCACGTCTTCCGCGACGTCGCCCTCGAACGAGCGGTGAAGCTCGCCCACGGCAGCGATCATGGCCATGCGAACGGATTCCCGTTCGGCGTCCGAGAGGAATCCATCAAACCAATCGAAGAGCTTCCAGGAGAGCGTCGCGTGCCGCCGTTCGTCGTCGGCGATGCGCCGCATGGCGACTCGGAACGCGGGGTCCTCCGCCGCGAGGGATTGGTACTCGCCGACGACCGCACCGTACGTCTCGCGCACGCACCCCTCGACGGCATTCTCGAGCGCGAGGTCGAGCCAGCTGCGCGCACCCGTGGGCGACACCGCGGGGGGCTCAACCCACGCACCCGCCCGCGCCGCAAAGGCGGCCATCACGACCGCATGGCGCACCTCGTCCGCCCGGGCCACGCGAACTTCCTCAAGGAGTGCCTCGGGGGCGCCCCGGGCCATGAGCTCCACCTCGAGGGCGTCGAATGCGAGCACCGCGCTCGCCTCAAGCCGAGCGATGGTCGCGAGGTGCGCCGCCGCGCCGGTGGGCTGCATGGGTGCCGTGGGCGGCAGCAACCCGTGGGGGCGACGCCCAATGCACGCGCCGTCCTCCGATGAAATGACGCCGGACTCAAGGAGCACAAACGAGCCGTCCGGCCGCACAAGGAACCGGTAGCTCGTCTTCTCGATGGGATCGCAGTCCATCGTGTAGCGACTCGTGATGACCTCAAAGCCCTTCGACGTTTTCTTTACGCCCGCCCCCCCGTCGGCCCCGGGTGCACAGTTGATGTCGTAGCCCTGGGCCCAGATCACCATGAGCGCCTCTTCGGGCGTGTTGATCTCCCCGAGGAACTCACCGATGGGGCGCTCCGGCGTTCCGTACCGCTCGACGTCGTCGCCGTCGGTTGTGACCACGTGCGAACCCACGCCTTCGAACCCGAAGCCCGTCTCGACCTCCGCCTCGCACGTCGCCTTGTCGGTGGCCGACTTGCAGCGTTCACCAAGCTCGTCGTCGGGACCATCGGGCGCGTATTGGATTCCCACGGTGTACATGGCCACGTACTCGGGCTCCGCGATGGGATCGATGCTCGCGAGGGGACGCCAACCCGCGTCCTGACACATGGGCCGATCGTACGAACCATCGATGCGGGGGCCGTCGAGCACCGGGCCGCATGCCGCCGCCGTCACCAGCGTTCCGGCGAAGGCCGCGTGCGCGACGCCGCGGAGCCATGGTGCCAGGGTGCTGGCGTTGGCGCGGATGAGTGCCCGGAGCTCCGCACGGGTCGCCGCACGTCGCTCGGCCAGGTGAGGAACGAAGGGGCCTCGGATCGGTCGACGGTTCTGCATGGGCACTCGGTCCTTTCCATTGGCGCGCTGGCACCACGCCGTCGGCCGAGGGAATGAGCAAGGACTACGCCAAGAAAAACAACGATTCCACTAATAAAATCAAACGTATCCGTGTGCCGAGGCGTGCCATCGGCCGGCTCGGCCGCCCCCACGGGGATGTATGTCCACGCACACATTCACGTAGCGCTCCCCACCATGTGCCCCTAACCTCCGCGCCGAATTCGAAGGGGGCTTCGCGATGCGACGAATCGGAACGTGGATGGGGATGGTGCTCTTGGCGGGATGCGCAGCGGACGCGACCGGCGACGCGCCGGCACGCGACGGCTTCGTACGCGCGGGCGACGGAAAGTACGACTCGAGCGTCGAGGCCATCGTCCTCAACTTCGAGTTCGATGGGGAACTCCTGACCGACTACGCGTGGAACGCCGATCGGCAGATTGAAGAGCAGCTCCTCTTCACCATCGGTCACCTGAACGGCGAGCGTTCCGTGGGCCGCTTGGATACCGTGAAGATCTCCGACGTGCGCACCTCCGTTGAGAGCGGGCACACGGTCGTTCGATACCACGCCATCCTCCCGGTCGCGTGGGGCAAGAAGAACAGCATTCCTGGCACCTACACGCTGCGTCTTCCACGCGATGTGAGCTTCAACGGTATCGAAACGTTTACCGAGAAGTACATGGAGAGCTGCGTCGACTACGGCGCGCACGACGTCGATAGCGGAAGCATCTGGTACTACTACCGCCCGAATCGCGCGGGTTGCACCATCGCCGCGTCCGATCTCACGACCTCGGTTGCCTGCGTCAGCGTGAGCACCACGAACACGACGGGGAAGTACCCCGAGTACCACAAGGTGTGGGAAGACGACGTGCTCCGCGTCGTGGCGGTCTTCGGCAAGAACGAAGACGGCGAAACGGCGAATACGGACCCTGGAATTGCGGCGTTTAATAGCTTCGTTGGTGCCGTGAAAACGCGGCTCGAGGCCGACGGCGTGCGCACCACCCCGGTCAACGTGTCGTCGACGCCGGGCGTCGGAAATCCCGACATTGTCCTCGAAGCCGACCTCGGCGACGGCCGCTCGGTCTCCATCGTCGCGTTGTTGGTCGACAATGTCCGCGAGGCGGGCCCCACCTTTGACGCGCGCTACCGCACCCTCTCAAGCGACGCCGACCTGATCATCTACAACGGCCATGCCGGCCTCGGCTCGAACGTCCGCGCCCTTGCGAGCAAGGGAACATGGGTCGAAGGGCAATACGTCGTCGTCATGATGAACGGTTGCGACACCCACGCGTACGTCGACGGCGCACTCGCCCAGGCGCACCAAGCGGTGAACCCCGACGACGAGTCCGGCTACCGCTACTTGGACATGGTCACGAACGCCATGCCCGCGTTCTTCACCTCGCTCCGCCGCGACTCGATGGCCATGGTCAACGGCCTCCTCGCCTACGATTCGCCGAAGACCTACGAGCAAATCTTCCTCGACTTCGACCCGAACCAAGTCGTCCTCGTCTCCGGCGAGGAGGACAACGTGTATGTCCCGGGCTACGACCCCGACTCCGGCGCGCCGCCCGCGGACGCTGCCTGGGGTGGCCTCGACGAGTCGGGCACCCTCGCGCTCGACGAGCAACACCGATACGAAACGCCGAACCTCGCCCCGGGGAAGTACTCCTTCCACGTGGAGGGCACGGGCGACGCGGACCTCTATGTCCGCATCGGGGCGCCGCCCGACTACCAGACCTTCGACTGCCGCCCGTACCGGAACGGCTCGGTCGAGTCCTGCGAGATCGAGCTCGGAAGCGACGCCCCCATCCACGTGATGGTGCACGGCTACGAAGGCCAAACGAGCTACCACCTCGTGGGCGCTCGCTCGGATCGCTAGGACGCCGTGCTTGCCGAGAGCGCGCCGAAGATCGTCGGCGCGAGCTCTGACTCGTAGTGGTACCGCGCGAGGTGCGCCTCGCGGGCGGCGCTTCCCATGAGTTTGCGGAGTGCGTCGTCGACGATGAACGTGCGGAGCGCGTCCGTGAGCCGCGCCACGTCGACGGGCACCGAGAGGCCCGCGCCCGACGCCTCGACCATCCGAGCGATGGAATTCCCGTGGGTCACCACCACGGGAACGCCGGCGGCCATGCACTCGTAGACTTTGTTGGGTGCCGGCGCGGCGGCATTGGGACCCGTGGGCGCGTAGAGCGTCATGCCGACGGTCGCGTCAACGAGTAGTTCCCAGAGTTCGCCGTGCGACACGAACGGGTGAAACCGGAGCCGGTCCCCCACGCCAAGTTCCGCTGCGCGCGCAATGCACCGCTCCCGGTATGCGCCGCCGCCCTCGCCGACGACCACAAAGACCGTGCCGCGGGGAAGCTGCGGCAACGTCTCCACGGTCTCGAGGATGCACTGCGAACGGCCGATACCCCCGTGGCGCAGCACGATGGGAACCGTGTCGGCATTCGGCACGCCCTCGGACGCGAGCCAACGCCGGAGGCGCCCGGGCGCGGGGAGCTCCCCCATGCGCACCGGACAGTTCTCGACGACACGCACCGGCGCGCGCAATCCCAGGGCCGCCGCCCGGTCACGCCGCTCCTCCGCCGGCACCCAAACCTCCGTTGCGCGCAGGGACGCGGCCCACTCGACGCGCGGAATCCACGCGTTCGCATGCTCGAAGTCGTGGCAGTGGTAGACGAGCGGCGCACGGGTCGGAAGGAGCGACGCCACTCCGAGACCACGCATGTTGTGACCGACGACGAGGTCGGGTCGGAAACTTCGTACGAGCCGTGCGCCCGCCGCCGCAAGGAAGGTGAGCTGCGCCGCGCCGCCGCGAACCCGCGCGGGCGCCACGACCTCCGGAGTCGGAACGGCGTCGCGTGCGGCCAACGGCACGCTCGCGACGACCACGGACCGAATGCCCCGCGCCGCCGACACGCGCACCGTGTTGAGGAGCGGCGGATACTTGCTCGCGTCGAAGGGCGCGATGTGGAGCACGGTGGTCATGCGGATGGGGGCCGTTTTAGGACGTCCGCCGTCCCGCGCCAAATCGCGTGATTTACGGCGGATTGTGTCCCTTTGGGCACGATGCTACGCCTTCGCGCCATGAACATCTGCATGGTCGGCAGCGGCTACGTGGGCCTCGTGAGCGGCGCAGGGTTCGCCGAGACGGGCGCCAACGTGATCTGCGTCGACATCGACGCCGACAAGATTGCGCGCCTTCGGAAGGGGGAAGTGCCGATCTACGAGCCCGGCCTCTCCGAGATGATCCTCCGCAACATCGAGGCGGGTCGCCTCTCCTTTTCCACCGAGGTCGAGGCATCCATCGGCGCCTCCGAAGTGGTGTTCATCGGCGTCGGCACGCCGCCCCGCTCGGACGGGGGCGCGAACCTGAGCGCCGTCGACAAGGTCGCCGAGGTCGTCGCCCGCTCTGTCGCGCGCGAGACCGTCCTCGTCCTGAAGAGCACCGTCCCCGTGGGCACCAACACCCGCGTCCGGAAGATCGTCGCGGACGCGCGGTTCCCGATCCACGTGGTTTCGAATCCCGAGTTCCTCAAGGAAGGCGACGCCATCAACGACTTCCTTCGCCCCGACCGCATCATCGTTGGCGTCGACCCAGCGGACGCGCACGCGCGCGAAGTGATGGAGCGCATCTACCACCCCGTCTCGCTCGACCGGAGCCGCTTTCAGTGGATGGCGCCCGCGAGCGCCGAGCTCACGAAGTACGTCGCCAACGCCATGCTCGCCATGCGCATCTCGTTCATGAACGAGATCGCAACGCTCTGCGAACAGGTCGGCGCCGACGTGCACGAAGTTCGCCACGGCGTCGGCAGCGACGCGCGCATCGGCGGGCAGTTTCTCTATGCGGGCCCCGGCTACGGCGGCTCGTGCTTCCCGAAGGACGTGGCGGCCCTCGTCCACACGGGTCGCGACCACGGCGTCGAGCTCGACCTCGCCGCGGCCACCGACCGCGTGAACACGCGGCACAAGGGCGTGCTCGCCCGCAAGGTCCGCAAGCACTTCGACGAGGACCTCCGCGGCAAACGCATCGCCCTCTGGGGCGTGTCGTTCAAGCCGCGCACCGACGACATTCGCGAGTCGCCGGCGCTCTCGCTCATCGACACGCTCCTCGCCGAGGGCGCGTCGGTCGTCGTGCACGACCCGAAGGCGCTCGAAGGCGCCCGCGCGCTCTACGGCGACCGCATCACCTACGCGACCACCGCCTACGACGCCGCGAAGGGCGCCGACGCCCTCGTCCTCGTGACCGAGTGGCGCGAGTACCAGAACCCGGACTTCGCGCGGCTCATGAAGGAGATGCGCACGCCCGCGCTCTTCGACGGGCGCAACATCTGGTCGGGCTACGGTCTCAAGAAGCAGGGCTTCGCCTACCAGGGCATCGGGGTTCGGACCGCGTGACGTCCATGCGCGTCATCGTCACCGGGGGCGCCGGCTTCGTGGGTGCGAACCTCACCGAGGCGCTCCTCCGCGCGGGCCACGCGGTGGTCGTCGTCGACAACTTCTTCACGGGCCGGCGCGAAAACCTCGTGGGCCTCGACGCGCTCGGCGAGCTCACCGTCGTCGACCACGACGTCATCGCGCCCTTCCCCGACCTCGGCGCCGCCCATCGCCTCTACCACCTCGCCTGCCCCGCGAGCCCGCCCGCCTACCAAAAGGACCCCATCTTCACGACGAAGACCGCCGTCCTCGGCACGCTCCACGCCCTCGAATACGCGAGCTCGCACGGGACGCGACTGCTCCTCGCGAGCACGAGCGAGATCTACGGCGACCCGGAGGTGCACCCGCAGCGCGAAGACTACCGCGGCGCCGTGAACACCACTGGGCCCCGCGCCTGCTACGACGAAGGCAAACGGGTCGGCGAATCGCTCGCGGCGGATTTCGTGCGGGCGCGCGGCGCCGACGTGCGCATCGCCCGCATTTTCAACACCTACGGACCGCGCATGGATCCGAAGGACGGCCGCGTCGTCTCAAACTTCCTCGTGCAGGCGCTCCGCGGCGAGGCGCTCACGGTCTACGGCGACGGGTCGCAAACGCGCTCGTTCTGCTACGTGGACGATTTGGTTCGCGGGCTCATGGGGCTCATGGAGACGGCGAAGGACCCGGGCCCCACGAACCTTGGGAATCCGACCGAGTTCACGATCCGTGAGCTCGTCGACGCCGTGGGGCGCGTGCTCGGCACCGCTCCACGCATCGAGACGCGCCCACTGCCGACGGACGACCCGACCCGGCGACGCCCCGACATCGGCCGCGCCAAGGCGGCGTTCGGGTTCGAGCCGGCGACTCCCCTTGAGGAGGGCCTCCGGCACACGGCGGCGTACTTCCGTGCGCTCGTGGGCGAGGGGAACGCGCCGGTCGGCCGATGAGCGGCGCCATTCGCACGCTCAAGAACGCCCTCGCCGGGTGGGGCGCCACCATCGCGCGAAGCGCACTCCAGCTCGTCGTCGTCCCGTTCCTCATCCACAAGCTCGGCAAGGAAGCGTACGGACTGACGGGCGTCGTCATGTCCATCGTGGGGCTCACCGTCATCGCGGACATGGGCCTGCGGAAGGGCCTCACCCGAAACCTCGCGGAGCATGTCGCGACACGGAACCACGACGCGTATAACCGCCTCGCGTCGAGCGCCATGGCGCTCTACCTCGTGCTCGGCGGCCTGAGCGCGTTCGGCCTGTGGGTCATGGCGCCGTGGCTCGCGGCACGCTTCCACGTCTCGCCGCACCTCCTCGGCGACGCGATTTTCGCGATCCGCGTGTTCGGCGCCGGGTCCGTGTTCATCACCTTCATCGTGCAGGTCTACCTCGGCACCATGTCGAGCCACGAGCGCTTCGACCTCGTGAACTACTCGAACACGTTCCTCGGCGTGTTCTCGGCGGTACTGCTGCTCACCGTGCTCAGCGTCACCGACTGGGCGCTCCGCGGCTGGGCCGTGCTGGGGCTCCTCTCGCGGATCCTCTATTTTCTCTCGGTTCTGCGCATGGCGTACGGCGTGAGCCCCGAGCTCAAGCTTCGCGTGCGCTTCGTGACGAAGGCCGCCCTCGTGCCCGTGTTCACCGTCGGTGGTTGGCTCTTCCTCTCGCAGGCGGCCAACGCGCTCATGCAGAACTCCGACTCGTTCATCCTCGCGAGCGTGCTCTCGTCGACCGCCGTCGCCGTGTACAAGCCCGCCCTCGGGCTCGCGGCGGTGGCGCGACCCTTCGTGAACATCCTCTCGGTGCAGCTGAACCCCAGGGCCACCGCGTACCACGTCACAAACCAGCCCGAACGCCTGCGCGAGCTGCTCGTGCGCGGCTCGAAGTACACATTCTTGATGGGCGTCGCATCGTCCACGGTCCTCGCCGTCTTCGCCGAGCCCATCATGCGCACGTGGCTCGGAAAGGCCCTCGGGGACGACACCGCCGTGGCCGCGGAGCTCCTTGCGCTCTGGGCGTGCATCGACCTGCTCGTCTACGCGGGCGGCACCCAATGGGCCGTGCTCGTGGCGACCAAGCAGCTCCGTTTCCCGGTGCTTGTCTACTTACCCTTCGCGGTGATCAACGTCGTCGCGAACGCCCTCGTGCTCAAGTACGGCGGCCTTGGCATCCCGGGCATTCTGCTGCCGACCCTCGTCATCGAGGTCATCATGCGCACCATCATCACGCGCTACTCAGCCCACGTCGCCGGCATGGGCGCCTGGGAATACGTGCGCCGCTCGCACCTCGGCGGGCTCAAGGTGCTCGCCGTCGTCGGCCTCGTGGCGGGGGCACTACGGGCGTTCGTGCCCATCCACGGCCTCGCGGTGCTCCTCGGCTGCGCGACCGTCGTCACGCTCGTGTGGGCCGCCGCCGTGTGGCTCATCGGCTTCGACGACGGCGACCGAACGCAGTTCCGAAGCGTGCTTTCCCACCTTCGGACAAAGCTCGGCGCGCGGACGGGCTGAGCCGGGCCCGGGACCCGAGCTAGCGAAGTTCCCGCGCCAACGCGAGGAACCGCTCCGCCACGCTCGGCCAGGCAAACTCCCGCCGCATCCACGCGCGACCGCGGTCGCCGTGCGCCTCGAGGTCCATCCCCTCCGCCCGCACGATGGCGGCACGCAGCGACTCCACGTCGTTTGGTACCCACCATCCCGCGCGCTCCGACTCGAGCCGTTCCCAAGGCGTACCGTGACTGGCGATCACGGGCACCGCGTGCGCCAGGGCCTCCGCGATCGACATGCCGAAGTTCTCGCTGTGCGACGGCTGCACGTAGAGATCGGTGTCGGCGAACAGTGCGTCGACGGCGGCACCTGCAATCTGGCCAAGCCACTCGACCTGCTGCTGGAGTTTTGGTGGAACCCGCGCGCGGATGTCCGCCGTGTGTTCCGCCTCGCCGCTGCCCGCGATTCGGAGAACCCAGTTGCGACGCGCCGGGAGCGCTAGTCGCGCAACGGCATCCACAAGGCGGTCGAGTCCCTTGATCGGGTCGATACGACCGAGGAAGGCGAGACGCAACGGGCCGCCCGGATCCGCTCGCCGATCAACGCGATCGGGAACCACGACGCCGTTCGGGATCACCACGGCACGCGCGCCGACGCGCTCCTCCGCCGCCTCGCGCTCGCGCTCGGAGGTCACGTGCACCGCGAAGCGCTTCGGGGCGGTTCGCCGAATGGCGGCGTCCCAGACGCCTTTCGCCTGGGAGCGTCGTGCACCGTCCCAGCGCAAGTGCGCGCCCCTCGGCGTCCAGATCACGGGTTTTCCAAACGCACGCGCGGCGGCGAGCGTCGGAAACGTCGTGAAATTGTAGACAGCCGTCAGGTGCACAACGTCCGCCCAACGCACGAGCTCTGGAAGCGACCGGAGCACGTAGGGCGACGCGGATTCCGCCGCAATGCGTGAGCCGTACGCGATGCGAAAGCCGTCGCGCTCGAACTCGCGATCGGTCGGGACATCGAGCGTCTCCGTGGGACCGTTGGCGTTCGTCGTGAGCACCCGCACCTCGGCTCCCGCCGCCGCCAGCGCGCGCACAAGGGCGAGACCCGTGACCGTGGGACCACCGTAGAACGTCGCCGGGTCAAAGGACGGGTTGATGTGGGCCATGCGCATGATCGCTCGGCGCTACGCACCCGCGGGGCGGCGCTTCGGGTACGACGCGTACCAAGCCGAGCGCAGGATCGAATCCAGGTCCGTGTGGCGCGGCTCCCAGCCGAGCACCTCACGCGCGCGCTTCGTGGATGCGACCAGCGTCGCCGGGTCGCCCTTCTTTCGACCGACGGCGCGGTGCTCAATCGGCGCGCCCGTCACGCGGCGCGCCGCATCGATGATCTCGAGCACGGAAAACCCACGGTCGGAGCCCAGGTTGTATGCCTCCGCACCGAGTTCCGCGCGGGCGATGAGCCGGTCCACGGCGAGCAGGTGCGCGGCGCAGAGGTCCTCCACGTGCACGTAGTCGCGCACGCAGGACCCGTCGGGCGTGGGAAAATCGGTGCCGTAAACCTCGAGATTTGTGGCCGCAGGGTCGCCGCCGTCGAGCACGCGCTCGGTTTCTCGAAGCACGAGCGGGATGAGGTGCGGTTCCGGGTCGTGGCGTTCGGCGAGCGTTCCGTCCATCGACGCGCCGGCCGCGTTAAAGTAGCGCAGCGAAACGCTCGACAGGCCGTAGGCATCGGCGTAGTCGCGCAGGAGGCCCTCGATCACGAGCTTCGTGCGCCCATAGGGATTGACCGGTTCCTGCGTCGTCGCCTCGGTGATGGGCCCGCTTTCGACTTCGCCGTAGGTCGCGCAGGTCGAGGAGAAGACGAGGCGCTTGACGCCCGCATCGAGCATGGCGTTCACCAGATTCACCGTGCCGACAACGTTGTTCTCGTAGTACTTGCGCGGTGCGACCACGGATTCGCGCACGTAGGCAAAGGCCGCGAAGTGCATCACCGCGTCGAACGCGCGCCCGGCGAACGCCCGCGCAAGGCTCGATGGGTCAAGGAGGTCGCCCTCCACGATGTCGCCCGCGAGAACCGCGTCGCGGTGCCCGAGCGTGAGGTTGTCAAACGTGGTCACCCCGTGCCCGGCCTCGGCGAGCATCCGCACCATGTGCGAGCCGATGTAACCCGCACCGCCGACGACAAGCACGCGACTCACTGGAGCCACCTCGCCAGATACTGCACCACCGAACCGCGCGTGTTCCCCCGCATGGCAGCCACATTCCGCCACGCCCAGCCGGGAAGCGAAAGCATGGATTGCGCGACCGCCACCGGATGCGGGGCGCCGTTCTCCCTCGCGAGGCCCAATTTGCGGATCTCGGCGCCCGCGACGGCGTTCATCCAGGCGCGATCGACGGCCTCGAGGGGCACCACCCCGTCGGTGAAACTCGAGTTCTCCCCCTGGCGCCAACCCTCCACGCCCGCGAGCCGGGACGGCAGCGTGAGGAACGCCTCGACGTCCCGCATCACCGCCTCGGGTTCGCTCGCGATGCGCTCAAAGTCCACCACCAGCACGCGGTCGCCGTGGTTCCGCTTCGCCGCCTCGATGGCCCGGGCGTACTGCCGCCAGAGCATCGCGCAAACCGCCGGGTGGTAGAGCGCATCGAAGTTTGCCTTCACGTCGGGCGCCTTGCGGTCGCCCTGGTGCTTGTAGGACCGCATGAACCCGTAGGGTTCGCGGAACATGATGACGAAGCGCGCCTTCGGCATCGCCGCCACGATCCGGTCGAGGTAGAGCACGTGGTGGGGGGATTTCTCGACGGCGACCATGGCGCCGGTCATGTCCACCAGGGCCTCCGCGTATGCAGCGAACAGGTCTTCGGGCTTCGCGGGCCGCGGGAGCATGCGAAGCACGAGTTCGGAAGCCTCGACGCGCATGCGTTCCGCCGCCTCCTTGCCGCCCACGCGCGGGTGATATTTCAGCGTCGCCGTGGAGCCACGCGAGAGCCAATCGAGTGCGTCCAGGAGTTCGGCCTCGGAGAACACATCCCCGCTCTCGGGCGCTCGGTACTTTCGGCCCCAGTAGAGCGTTTCGCCGAATACCACGGCGTGTGGGTGGTGATTGAGTGCCTTGGCCATCCACTGCGTGCCGGCCCGCGACATGCCGCAGATGAAGTGGACGGGAACGGTCACTCCCCGTGCTCCGTACGCCGGAGGTCGTGCTTCGCGGCCACGATCATCTGCTGGTAGATGGCCTTCATGGCGCAAAACGTGAGCCCATCGGTGCCATCCAGAAACCCGCGCCTCACCACGTACGAGTAGCCGAAGTAGAGGAGCGAACGCCCGGGCACCTTCCCCGCCACGCGTTTCCAAGCCGCGCGACGCACCAGGGGATCGGCGGACATGAGCTCCGTCGGCTCGCCCGCACCTTCCTGGGCCAGCTCGAAGGCCGCTTCCTTGCGCGCGTACCGTGCCTGGCGTTCGAACCACTCCACGATGCCCTTCAGGTTCTCGTCGATGAGATCCTGCTCGAGCACATCGATGCGGCCGTCCACGTCCTGTGTCTCGGCGTGGCCGCGGTTCTCGTACCGCACCCGGCCGTAGCGAAACAGGCGCACGACCCAGGTTGGATAGAGCGAGCTGTGCTTGAGCCAGCGCCCCCACATGTGGAAGCGCCGCTTGATGCGATACGCCGCGACATCGTCGGGTGCGTTCGGTAGGCGTTCGGCCATCTCGGCCACGAGTTCCGGCGGAACGCGCTCATCCGCGTCGAGCACCAAGATCCACGGATGCTTCGGTGACGTGTGATCGAGGGCCCAGTTTCGTTGCGAGCCGAACCCCTCGAACGCGTGCTCGAAGAACCGCGCTCCGGCCTTCTCGGAGATGGCCTTCGTCGCGTCCGTGCTGAACGAGTCCACGATGATGACGTCGTCGCACCACGCCAACGATTCGAGACACCCGGGCAGGTTCACCGCTTCGTTGAGCGTGAACACCATCACGGAGACGGGTACGCGGGGGTTCGTCATGGGGCGCGGAGCATAGCGAGGTGGTCCCCCACATCAAGGCCGTGGCGCTGCATCACGGCTCCACGTAGGTGACGACGTCGTCGGGACCCGGCGCACCGGCGGGCACGGGGAGCGGTCGCTCCGATGCGAGCGCCGGGATGCTCGCAAACAACGCATTCAACCGGTGGTGGTACGTGTGCTCCCGCCAGGCCCGCGCCATGCCGGCCTCGGCGATTCGGGCACGCTCTTCCGGCCGGTCCACGTACCAACGCACGCGTTCGAGCAGCTCCGCGGGCCCGGCGAAGGTCGCGATTTCACGGCCGGGCTCGAAGTACTCGCCGATGGTCGGCCCGTCGGTGAGCTCAAACGCCCCGGCGCCCGCCATCTCAAACGTGCGCTTGTTGATGCCACCGATTTCGCCAAAGTGGTTCGTGTTGAGCGCGACCTTGGCCGCGCGCACCGCCTTCGACTTCGCGCGCCCGAAGATCGGCGGCGCATAGAGCGACCGGAGCGCATCGTCGGTGCCCCGCTGTGGGACCCCGTGAATGACCACGCGAAGCGCCGGGTCAGCGACGAGCTCCGCCATGAGTTTCGCGCGAAAGGGATAGCCGTTCCCGTAGGTCACGACATCCGGCGCCGCGGCGCGCTCGGTGTCCGATACGGATACGGGTCGGTGGTTCTCCGGGTTGAACCCGTCCGGCAAAAAGTCGTACCGGGCGTCCGCCAGGCCGCCGCGGAAGCGGTCCACCGTTACCTTGTCCTTGAAGAACACGCGGTCGTAGGGCGCGTGCACGAAGCGCGCGTCCTTCACGTTCACGATGGCGTCCATGTACCAACCGACCACCACGGCCCCCGTGGCCTTGAGCGCAGCGACGATCTCGGGCGGCATCATGGGAATCCGGAGCACGAGCACCAAGTCGTAGTGCTTGCCCGCAATGTGCTTGAGGAGCGCCCGGTCGGCGAACGCCGTGCGGGGCGCCCCGGCCAACGATGTCGCTCCGGTCACGGCGAGCGACGCCATGCGCTTGAGCGGCCTCCACTTCGATGGACGCCCGCGAAGCGGCATGGCCCGCTGATTGTACGGAAACGACTCCACTTCGTGGCGCAGCGAAAGCGCCGACGTCATGGAGCTGATGGCCGCATCCACCGGGCCGGCGTCAAAGACCAGGATTCGCACGTTCTCTCCAGGTTCCCCGCGTGCCGCCCGCGTGTTCCTTCGCGCCAAGGGCGGTGGATAGGAGCTGCACCGCCCACGCCACGGCGAAGAACACGAGCAGGCGCTGCGGCACCCCCGTCACGTGCTGCGCGAAGTGCTGGTGCGGCACGATGTACGGGAGAATACCCACCGACACGACGATTTCGCCCCAACCGATCGCTCGGAACGCACCACGGTAGAACCCGAACAGGAAGCCGACGCAGAGCGCGACGAAAACGACGCCGGGCCAGCCGTAGGCCCAGTAGCCATCCGTCGGGAGCGGGAAGTTCACCGCCGTGTGCTCAAGCGCGCTCTCCGTCTGCAAATCGAACGCCAGCGCGTATTCACCGTTGTGAAGGCGCGTCATGTTCGGCTTGTCGGGCCAGAGGAACCGCGGAATGTACGCGGAGGGGATGGCAAGCCACCGCTCGCCCCCGGTGAATGGAACCTGCACGGGAATCCATTCGAACGCGTGCGCCACGTTCAGGAGGGCCGACACGCGGCTCGTGTTTACGGCAAGGTTTTCATCGATGGCCTCGTGCTCGTCCGTGAGCCACGTGCTCGAGAACGCGTCGGTCCAAAGCGACACGGTATCGGTCACGCCCACCGACTCCCCGAGTTCGAGCTTGTCGATCTTTGCGCGACGAAAGGCGTGCTTCGCGGGGTTCACGATGACGAACGCCGCGATCATCACGAACACGATGGTCTTCGGCACTCGGCTTCGGTAGAGCCAGAGGAGATAGAGCGCCGTGAGCAGCGGCACGAAAACCTCCTTGAGCATCCCCGAAAGAACGCCGGCGAACATCGCCGCCCCGGTGTAGCCCCACCAGAGCAATCGATTCGTCCGCGTGGGGTTACGCCGCATGCTCTCGCCGAGCAGCGCCTGCGCGATGGGCGGACGCGCGAGAATGGCGATGGGCTGCGCGATGCCCGCGGGAATCGAGTGACGAAAGAGCGTATGCGCCACGAACGCGAGGCCGAGCGCCACGGCCACGATGCGAACCGCGAGCTCGAATCGATCACCGGTCGAGGACGGCACGATGGCTCCCCAACGTTCGCGAGTCCGGCCGCCCACGCGCTCGCCCGGGAACGACGCCAGGAAGAAGCAAAGCAACATGACGAACCCGGACAGCGCGGCCTGATTGATGGCCGTGTCGCTCAGCATGATGGGTCCGTCGATGGTGGCGAGTTCCTGGTTCCAAAACGTCGCGAGGCCGAAATAGACGTAGACCTGCACCGCGGCGAATTCGAGGAACGGGCTGTGCGATCGATCGGCGCGGCGCACGATGACGAACGTCAGGACACCGACGGCCGCGCCGAGAAGACGCGCGGGAATCGGGAAAATCTCCGCGGAGAACAGAAGGTGCACCGCAACGAATGCGAAGGTGACGAGCACAAGCGCCATGGGGGAGCGGAGGAACCGAACCCAACGGCGTTCGCCACTCATCGGCACGGGTGCGGCGGGGACCGCGGCAGGCGTAACCTGCCTTGCGAACGGCACCACGTTCCCCCTCATCGCTCGGCCTCGAGCGCCGCACGGAGCGCCGTGGCCACGCGCGCCACATCGTCGCGGGTCAGTCGGTTCGACGACGGCAGGCAGAGCCCCCGCGCCGCAAGCTCCGACGCCACCGACGCACCACGGGTCACAAGCCGCGCGCCCGCGTACGGCGGAAGCTCGTGCATCGGGACGAAGAACGGCCGTGAGTCGACACCGTGGTCGGCACGCATTCGCGCCATCACCTTCGCCTGGGTCGCGTAGTTCATGGAGGGCAGAAGCGCCGCCACAAGCCAACACACCGGTTCCGTGCCCGGCGCCTGCGGGTTGAGCTCCACGGGCGTCTCCGCGAGCGCGTCGCGGTACCAGGCGAGGAGCTCCGCCTTCCGCGCACGCATAGCGTCGTAGCGCTCAAGCTGCGCCACGCCGAGCGCGGCCTGGAGGTTCGTCATGCGGTAGTTGAAGCCCACTTCCGGGTGGAAATAGCGGCGCTTCGCGTCCATGGCGTGGTCCTTCAAAAATCGAACCTTCGCCGCGTAGGCGTCGTCATCGGTCGTGATCGCGCCGCCCTCGCCGGTCGTGACGAGCTTGTTGCCGTAAAACGAGAAGCAGCCCGCGTGTCCAAGACCACCCACGGGCCGGCCGCTCACCGTCGCACCGTGCGCCTCGGCCGCGTCCTCGATGAGGAATAGACCTCGCGCATCGGCGACTCGGCGAAGCGCCGTCATGTCCGCCGGGTGCCCAAGCAGGTGCACAGCGATGATCGCCTTCGTGCGCTCGGTGATCGCTCGCTCCACGAGCTCCACGTCCATGCACCAGGTGTCCCGTTGCACGTCCACGATCACCGGGGTCGCACCCGCATGGCACACCGCCGCGGCCGTCGCCGCGAAGGTGAGATCGGGCACGATCACCTCGTCCCCCGGTCCGATGCCCCGTGAGACAAGGCTCAGGTGGAGCGCCACGGTGCCGTTCGAGACGGCGATGCCGTGCTTCGTTCCCGCAAGGCTCCTAACGCCCGCTTCGAACCTCTCAAGGAACGAACCGATGGACGACACCCAGCCCGAGTCGAAGGCCTCAAGGAGGTATTTCCGTTCGAGCGGGCCGAGGTCGGGCTCGGCGACGGGCAGAAAATCGGCCATGGGAGCCGGCGGAGCATGGACGGCGCGGCGCCCCGGTTCCAGCGGGGGCCGAGGACGGGGGAATTCCCCCAAAAACCGGGCCTACGGCGCGAGCGGGTGGGGGCCCCGGTGGACCTGACCGCCCCACGCGTCCGGCATCACGAGCACCCAGTCGCCGCTCGCCTGCGGGTATCCGAGTTCGACGGTGGTGTTCCCGAGCACACGGGATCGCGGCACCCACGGCTCGTCGACCGGGTACGCAAGCCAAAGGGATTCGGTGGGTGCGATCACGGGCGAGTCGGTCGCGTTGGCGAGGCGACGCGCGATGCTCTCCGGACGAAGTGCATCGCATCCCGTCTGGCACGCATCGAGGAGGATGGGTTCGTGCCGATGTCCCGCCGCGCGGAGCCGCGCCACCGCATCGTGGAGCGGGATGTCGACGTCGCCGCCGACTCCACGCGTTGCCCATACGCCATTGTCGTTCAAGAAGTTTTCCACGCCGGGTCGGTACGAAAGGCTCGTCGGTCCACCATGCGAACTCCAGAGGGACGTTCCGGAGGGTCGTGCGCCGCCGTTGAAACCCGCGATCACTTCCGGGCCCTTCGCCTCTACGCGCGCCCCTTCGCCCGGGATCCTGCCCCGCTCGATCACCGCATCGAGTGCGCGATCGACGAGCGCCGCCCAGTTCTCCGCTTGCTTGGTCGCAGTGTCGGTTCGACCGACAACATCCATCCAGTTGCTCGCCGACTTGGTCACGTCGCTCGAGTCGGCGGCCACGCCCGCAAACTTCCTCGCCAACTCGGTGAGGCCATCGCTCGAAAGGATTCGCCCGACGGGGAACGTGCGCCCCTCGACCGTGACGATCCGGCGCTCGCCCGCGGGCACCTCGCTCGCGATCCTGCGGATGACCCGCACCCCTTCTTCGGAAAACCGCGCGCCCGCCTCGAGCAGGGTGCCAAGGCCCGCCTGCGCCGACACGAACACGCCGTTCGGCGCCGCGGGCGTCACGCGGTTCGGAACGTTTCCGTCGACGAGGGCTGTGCCCGCCGCCCCGAGCGACGGCACCGCCCTCGACCGCACGTCGCCGGCCGTCGCCCGTTCAAACGCCCCACCGAGGGACACGAACGCGACACCGCCGAGGGCGATGGCGAAAAGGAGCACGAGCTCCGAGACCGCCACACCGCCGCGCTGCCTGCTCCGCCGCACGGGGCGCAACTGAGCAAGCACCGTGCCGCGCACGGGGCGCCGGCTCGCCCCCCAATTGCCGCTGAACTGACACAAATCGCCCGCGCCCACCGGCAACTCCACGAGCCGCCCTGGGGTCCCGGACGGGACGCGCGCCGCGGTATCTAGAGCCCGATCGCGGCGAGGCCTTCGCGGAGCCCCATCACCTGCGCCGCCACGGAATAGCGATCCACATCCGCACGAACGCGGGATGCGACCCCGACGCGGTCTCCGTCGAGACGCTGAACGACGCGACCCAGCGCCGCCCGAAACGCGCCCGCATCCCCAGCGGGGAACACCTCCCCGGTGTCGCCGGGGCGAACGAGATCCGCCGCGGCACCCACGCGATCGGAGAGTACGAGCGGGAGGCCGAAGTTCATGGCTTCGTTCACCGTGAGCCCCCAGGGTTCGTAGTGCGACGCGAGCGCGTAGACGTCGGCCGCGACGTACGCCTCGGCGATGGCGTCGATGTTGAGAAACCCCGCGAACGTGTGCCGGCCCGGAAGCAGCGACGACGCCTTCGCACGAAGCGCGCTCTCCTCGGGACCGCTGCCCACGATGAGAACGTGGGCCTCCGGAACGCCGACCGCCGCTTCGAGGATCGCGTCCACGTTCTTCCAAGGCGTGAGGCGGCTAACCGAAAGCACGCACGCACGGTTCGCCGGGATGTTCCACTTCGCACGGATCGTTTCCCTCGAGGGAGCGAGCCTTTCTGCCGCGGCACGAAACGCCGCGTTGTCCACGGCGAGGGGGAAACGCACGATCTTCGACGCAGGAACTCCGTGCGCCGCGTAGTGCTCGTTCGCACGCGTGCCGGGCGACAGGAAGACGTCAACGCCGCGATAGAGGCTCCTCAGCATCGCGGAACGCACGCGGCCGCGAACGCCACCGCGGTCCCCGAGCACATTGGTGTCCGCCGTGTAGAGCACCTTCCGGCGCGAGAGCCACGCCCCCGCGAACGATTGGAGCTGGTAAACGCCCGCATAGCCGGAGATGAGCACCGCATGCGGATCGAAGTCGCCAAGGGCGCGCCAAAGACCGGGGTTCACCTTGCCGAAGAAGTTCGAAGGATCCGGCTTCGGTGCGCGGTTCGGCACGAACACATGCCGGTAGCCGTCGGTCATGGGCATCTGCCACACGAAGTCGTCCACCCCCCATCGCGACTTCCGCGGCCGCACGCCGTAGTCGTCACCGTACACGACAAGTGCGTCGAGCCCGGGTTCGTTCGACAGCGCCTGGTAGAGCGGCACCCGATACGTCACCGGGTGCGAACCGAGGATCGCCAGACGCACCTCGCTCATGCCCGCACCGCGTTCATTGCGCCGTGCTCGCGTTGATCCGTTCGATGAACGCCGCGTGCTCGCGCACGAATCGCTCGAAGGAAAAATGGGCCTCGATGCGCTCCCGCGCCGCTGTGCCGAGTCGGCGGACCAGCGCACGATCACCCGCGAGTCGTTCGAGGGCCGCCTCGAGCGCCGCATCGTCACGGGACGGGAGAATGAACCCCGTCTCCCCGTCGACCGGCGCTTCCCGGGAACCGTCCTCGTCGCCCACGAGGATTGGCACTCCGGATGCGGCCGCCTCGAGCGGCGTGAGCGGGATCCCTTCGCCGCCACCGTGGTACCGGCGGCTGACCAGCGCGAACACCGACGCGAGCCGATACATGGCGGGCAGGTCCGCGTCGGGCACGCGGCCCACGAACTTCACGCGATCACGGATACCAAGCGAATGCGCGAGCGCCTCGAGTTCGCCGGACCGCGCCCCCGAGCCCGCGATCACCAATTCGGCGTTCGCCGGGAGCCGCGCCCTCGCGAACGCGCGGATGAGCCCGTCGGGATTCTTGTGCCTCGCCCCCGGCGCGAGGCGCCCGAGGAACATCACGCGGAATCGGTCGTCGACCGTGAGCCCATACCGCTCGGCGACGGCCGCATCGGGCGGGCCCGGTCGGAACGCGGCGATGTCCACCGGGTCCCAGATCACCGTCGCGCGCGAGGGCTCGACCATCCCCTGCGAAATCGCTTCGTCTAACGTCGCGTGGCAGTCGGAGACGACCCACGAGCGGCCGAGCGCGAACACACTCGACCGCGGCGGACTCGACCACACCTCGAGACCGTAGATATTGACCACCGCCTGGCCCCTCGCGGCCTTCGCACACGCGAGCGCGAGCGCAGCAAAGTGGAGGTGCCCCGTCCAGTGAATGCGCTGCCGCGGCGAGCGAAGAAGCGCGGCGCCCGCGAACTTCACCTTGTGGCGAAGCTTGAGGCCGCCGCCGACGAGGTCGACCTCAAACGGGTCGTCGAAGCCGCCCGCCTCCGGGGCGAGGAGCGACTGCACACGCACCCGGTCGCGCCCCACGACTTCACGCAGCGCGCGCACCTGGTAGCGCCCGTAACGCGCAATGCCGCCCATGTCGAAGAGGCCGGGCGCGAGGTAGTTCACGGTAACGGGATTGGGGGCCACGGGATCGGGCGCGAGCTTGACACGCCGCGGGCCCAGGTCTACCGGAGCCGCGCATGTCCGAGCTTCGAAGGGATTGCCCCGCGTGCGGTGGCGCGCTCGAGCCCAGCTTCGAGCGCGACGGGTTTCCCTTTGGCAAGTGCACGGCGTGCGGCTCGATCTCCGTCCGACGTGTTCCCGCCGATGCGGACCTCGCCGCCTACTACAACGACGAAGCGGCTCCGGACTACCGCGTGAAGTACCGCGCCACGGAACACGCCCAAACGCGCACTTGGAAAGGTCGGCTCGAGCTCATCGCGGAGCTCCGCGGCACCGAGCGCCCGGGCACCGTCCTCGACGTGGGCGCTTCCTACGGCGCCTTCCTTCGCGTCGCCGCCGACGCGGGTTGGAATGCGTACGGCGTGGAGATCACCCGTGAGGGTCGGGACGCCATCCAATCGCTCGCGGGGGACGGGCACGCCTTCGAACGCGTCGACGAACTGCCCGCGGGGCTCCACTTCGACGTGATCACGCTTTGGGACGTGGTCGAGCACCTCCCCGAGCCCGTTCAAACCCTCGCGACGCTCCGGGAACGACTCGCGCCCGGCGGCGTCCTCTTCTTCTCGACGGTTTCGATCGAGTCCGTGAACCAACGTCTCTTCGGCCGTCACTGGCACTACTACCGACCTCCACGCCACCTCGTTCACTTCACCGCGCGGGGCATCGATCGGATGCTTGAGCGTGCGGGCCTCGAACGCACCTACCGGAACTCCCGCTTCATGGCCCACGCGTTCTTCGCGGGGCTCCCTGGACCGCTCGGCCGCGGTGCGCGGGGGCCCGCAAAGCTCGCCCAGCGCGCCCTTGGGCTCGGCATGCGCACGGTCCTCGACCGCGTGGGCGGCGGCGACATCATTGACGTGGGGGCCGTCCGCCGATGACGCGCTCGCCCTACGACGCGCCCATCTTCGTGGTGGGAAACCGGCGCTCGGGCACCACGATGCTGCGCCTCATGCTGGCGAGCCACCCTCGCATCGGCATTCCGCCCGAGGCGGGGTTCGCCGTTGTGCTTGGCTGGAAGTACGGCCGGGTGTGGTTCCGCGACGTTGCGAACCTCGAACCGTTCCTCGACGACTACTTCGCCCTCGACAACGCGAAGGACTGGGAGCTCTCGCGAGGGGACCTGCACAAGGCGCTTGAGCTCGCGCTTCCGTGCTCGTTTCCCACGATTGTCGAGCGCATCTACCGCGCATACCTCGCGAGAAAGTTCCCCGGCAAACCACGCTGGGGCGACAAAACAACGGGGCTCCAGGAGCACGCCGCGGAACTCGCTGCGTATTTTCCGCACGCCCAGTTCGTCCACATCGTGCGCGACGGACGCGCGGTCGCCGCATCGTACAAAGGGGTTCACCACCTCGCCGCGAGCGGCATCGAGAGCGTCGCCCGCGAGTGGCGCGCGACCCTCGCCACGCTCGAAGACTTGGGTCGGTCCCTCGGCCACCATCGGTACCACGTGCTCCGCTACGAAGACCTCGTGCAGTACCCGGGGCCCACCCTTGAGGCGCTCTGCGCGTTTCTCGGCGAGGACTACGCGCCGACCATGCTCGAGTTCGGCGCACACAACCGCAACGCGACGCTCGAGCCCGCGCGCCACCTTGGCTGGAAGGGCAAGACCCTCGAAGCCATCGATCCCTCCGAGGTGGGACGCTGGCGCGACGAGCTCGCGCCACGCGAAGTGCGAACCTTCGAACGGATCGCAGGGGATGCACTCTCGGCGTTCGGGTACGCGCTCGAAACACGCGATCCGTGGCGCCTCGGCCAAGTGCGTTTTCTCCCGGGTACGCTCCGCTACGAGTTCGCACATTTTGCCCGCCGCCACGCGCGAATGCTCCGATACCGCGTACGCCGCGGCGCGGACGGCCCCGGGGCCCCGTAGCCGCCGGCGAATGGGCGTGTTAGCGACACGCCCATGGAAGAACATGCTCTCCCGCCCGAGCCCGCGTTCGCCGGCGCCTCGTTTCAATTCGGCCCGCGCCTGCGCCGCGCGGTCGACCTTGTGAAGCAGAACCCGCTACCCGCCTGGCTCGGGGGCTTCCTGTTCCTGCTGGTGAGCCAGAACCGCACGGATTTCAATTTGCCGTCGTCCGAATCCGGCAGCGATGCGGTCGACACGATGATGCTGTTCGCGTTCATCGCGATGGGCCTCTTCGGACTCGCCATGTTCTTCGCGTACCCGGTCATCGCCGTCGGCTTCCTCCGCTTTCAGGAGTCGCTCCTTCGTACGGGCCGCGCTGAAGTCGCCCAGCTCTTTAACCCCGAAGGTCGCTACCTCACGGTGCTCGGGATTCGGGTGCTACGCGGCCTCGCCATGTTCGCTCCGATGATCCCCGCGGCGCTCATCCTCGTCGCCGGCGTGCTCATGATGCTCTCGAAGGTAGGCGGCGACTCGGTCGCCCTTTACATCGTTCTCATCCTCGCGGGCGTCGTCGTCGGGCTCGCCGGGCTCTTCGGCATGGTCTACATCTACCTCGGCTTCGTTCTCGCGGAACGCGTCGCCGTTTTCGAGGACATGCGCGCCATGGACGCCCTCCGACAGAGCTGGCGTTACGCGAACGGCATGCGGGGCAGCCTCTTCGGTTTCTTCTTCTTGTCGGGACTCGTCATGCTGGCGTCCGTGGTTCTGGGCTTCCTCGCCCTGTGCGTCGGCGTTCTCGTGTTTCCCCCGCTGGCCATGGCCGCCACGGAGATCGCCTTCACGGACGCGTACCTGCTCGCTACAAACCACAGGAACCCCGAAGTCGCCAACGCATTCGTCTGACCCTAGACTCAGGGCGTGGTCAGCGAGCTTCCGCCGCGCATCGTTCTCTACGACGGAGTCTGCGGACTCTGCCATTGGACCGTGGCGTGGCTCCTCACGCACGACCGGAATCGCGAACTCCACTTTGCGCCGCTCCAGGGTGAAACGGCGGAGCGGCTCCGCGCACAGCACCCGACGATTCCCACCGACCTCGACACCGTCGTGTTCGTCGACGACGGGCGCGTCCACCTCCGAAGCCGCGCCTTCCTCCACATCGCGAAGTACCTCCCCTACCCGTGGCGCGTGGGCGCGCTCTTTCGCGCCGTGCCCGCGCCCGTGGCGGACCTCTTCTATCGGTTCATTGCAGGTATCCGATACCGCGTTTGGGGCCAGTACGACGCGTGCCGCGTGCCCGACACGGAGGAGCGGGCCCAGCTCCTCCCCTAGCCGTGCGGCCCAGCGCAACTGGACAGGGCGTGCGTTGGGTTGACACCCACGCGGGTCCGCGCTTCTGTGCGCCCCGTCGAACACACGGGGCCCGACACGCAACGTAGGGTCCGGGTGCCTCGCCCCAACGCCTTTCGCCATGTCGAACTCAACGTCCAAACGTGCCCTCGTCACTGGCATCACTGGCCAGGACGGCAGCTACCTCGCGGAGTTCCTCCTCCGAAAGGGCTACGAGGTGCACGGCATCGTGCGGCGCTCGTCGGTCTTCGGAACGGAGCGCATCGATCACCTGTACCAAGACCCGCACATTCCGAACACGCACCTGTTCCTGCACTACGGCGACCTCACGGACAGCTCGTCGCTCAACCAAATCCTGCGAAAGGTCAAACCCGACGAGGTCTATAACCTCGGTGCGCAGAGCCACGTCCGCGTGTCCTTCGACATCCCCGAGTACACGGCCGACGTCACCGCGGTGGGCGCCGTGCGGCTCCTCGAGTCCATTCGCGACGTGGGCCTTTCGCCGAAGTTCTACCAAGCATCGTCGTCGGAGCTCTACGGCAAGGTCGTCGAGACGCCCCAGTCCGAGACGACGCCGTTTCACCCGCGGAGCCCCTACGCCGCCGCGAAGGCCTACGCGTTCTACATCACGCAGAACTACCGCGAGGCGTACGGCATGTTCGCGACGAACGGCATTCTCTTTAACCACGAGAGCCCGAAGCGCGGCGAGACGTTCGTGACACGCAAGATCACGCGCGCCCTTGGCCGCATCAAACATGGGCTTCAGGAGAAGCTCTACCTCGGCAATCTCGACGCCAAACGCGACTGGGGCTTCGCCGGCGACTACGTCGAGGCCATGTGGCTCATGCTGCAGGCGGAAAAGCCGGACGACTTTGTCATCGCCACCGGCGAAACCCACAGCGTGCGCGAATTCCTCGAGCTCGCCGCCAAGTACGCCGACGTCGATGTGTCGACCCGCGTCCATATCGACGAGAAGTACTTCCGCCCCGCGGAGGTCGACCTCTTGCTCGGGGACCCGACCAAGGCAAAACGTGAACTCGGCTGGAAGCCGAAGGTGGGCTTCGAAGAGCTCGTCCGCATGATGGTCGACGCGGACATGGAGCTCGCGGCACGCGAGAAGCGGGCCCGGGGCTAGGCGCGCACACCGCGAACGGGGAACGGGATGGGGTCACGCACCGACGGGCGACACGCGGATCGACAGCCGCCGCGCATCGTCGCCGCGCCCTTCGCGCTCACGGTGATCGTGGCGCCCGAACTGCTCGGTGGTGCGCTCGGCTGGAGCATCTCGGCCATCGCGCTGCTTTCGCTCGCGACGCTCATCGCAGCCGCCTTTCACTACCGGGGCACGACCCGATTCGCCGAATCCGGCGGCCTCGCCCTCGGTGTCCTGGCGCTGACGGGTTGGACGCTGCTCGCCGCGGTGCCACTCCCCTGCGGCCTCGTTCGCCGCCTTTCGCCCGCCGCCGCACGCCACGCGGAAGAGATCGCCGCGGCCCTCGGCGGCGCCGCACGTTGCACGCTTTCCTACGACCCGGGGAACACGCTGAACGAGACGGTGAAGCTCGCGGCCGTGGGTGCGCTCGTCCTGACCGGCTGGCTCCTTGCGCGTTCGGGACACCGTCGCTTCGTACTCGCGTGCGCGGCGGCTTCGGGTGGCGTCATGGCCGTCGTCGCCCTCGCCCACGGCGCAATGCAGCTCGATGCCGTGTTCGGCGCGTACGTGCCGAAGTATGTCGAACGTCGACTCCTTCTCGCGCCCATCGTGAACGGGAACCAACTTGGGGGGTTCCTCACGCTGACACTTCCAGCGGCCCTCGTGCTCGCGGTGAAGGCCACGGGAAGCCTCGAGCGCGCCACGTGGTGGAGCGCGGCCTTTGTCATGGCGCTGGCAACCACGCTCACGCTCTCCCGCGGTGCGTACGCGTCGCTCTTTGTGGGGACCGCGCTCCTCGCATTCCTGCTTCTGCGGCACCGAAAGCGCCAGAAGCACGCGCCGCTGCGCACACAGCACCGCTTGGTGAGCGGCCTTGGCGTCCTCGCCATTGCGGGCGGAATCGCCGCGGGCGTGTTTGCCGCAAGCGATTCCGGTTTCGGAGGAGCTCGGTTCGGGTGGACTCAACAGCTCGAGCTGGCCGCCGGGGCCTCCGCCTCGGCCTGGACCATCCGTACGTCGGCGTGGGTCGCGGCGGTTTTTCGAGTGCCTTCGTGCGCGTTCGGGGCGACACGAAGCGCTACGTGTACCCGGAGAACTTCGTCGCCGAGTGGGCGAGCGAGTGGGGCGTCATCGTCGCACTCGGGCTCCTCCTTGTCCTCGCGGTCGCGCTGGGACGCGCCGCATGGACCACCCCGTCACGCACGCGCATCGCCGCCATCGCGTGCATCGTCGCGGTGCTCGTCCACGATCTTTTCGACTTCACGCTCGAGCTCCTCGGCCCCGCCGTCGTCGCGGGGGCGCTCCTCGGCGCCGCCTTGGCCCCATCGGGGCGCGAGCCCACGACGCCCCCGAGGCTCTTCACAACGTTCCCGCGCGCGGGCGTGACGCTCGCATGGTCGTTCGTTGTCGCGGGCGCGCTGCTCCTCGGGCTCCTCTCCGCGTCGGTGCCATCCCGCGACGTCAACGCGCTTCAGGCGACGCTCGAACGGAACTTCACCTCGGGTGAGCGCGACGCCTTCCGAACCACCCTGGAACGGGCGGTGCGCCTGCACCCCGCGGAACCGGTCTTCGCGCTCCTGGGGGGCGCGGAGGCGGCACGGCACGGCGACCCGCGGGCGGGCCTTTGGCTTGTGCGGGCCATGCGCCTCGCGCCCGAGTGGGCAGCACCGCACATCGAAGCCGCCCGTGCCCTCTTTGCCACCGGACGACGCGACCAGGCCCTCCTCGAAATCCGTGAAGCGGTCCGGCGCGACCTACCGCACGCACGGGGCACGCTGTGCACGTTCATCGGCGAACTCGGGAACCTCGAAGCCGTCGAGCGCGCCGCCCCCGACGGCCCCGCACGGTTCACGTACCTCGATGCCGTCGCCCGCTGCGAGGGGCTACCCCTCGAACTGACGCACGACATCGACGTCGAGATTCTCAAGTCGCCGAATCCTCACCCGGCACAGCGAGACGCACGCATGCGCGAGGCTCGACGGGCAACGTTTCTCAAGCACCCCGAGGAAGCCGTTGCCCTCCTCAAGCCGGCGGCCATCGCCTCCCCAACGGATGTCGACATGCAGGCGGCCTACGCACGCGCGCTCCTCGCCGCAAAGCTCTCGACGGATGCCGACGCGGTCGTCGCACGCGCGCTCCGCACGAACCCCGACGCCCCCGAGCTTCTCCGCATGCACGCCCGAACGCGCGCGGCACTCAACGACCGCGAAGGCATGCTCACCGCCATCAGTGCGCTCCGCGGCCGCACCGGTGTGCACGGCGAAGCGCTTGCCGAGACCATGGTGCTCCTTGCCGATCTCGAGCAGCAGCTCGGGAATCGCCACCAGGCCCTCGTCGCCCTCGAAGAAGCGAACAGCTACAACGCGACGCCGGACACCGTGGCGCGCATCGCCAGGCTCGCCGAGGCCCTCGGCCTGGGTGGCCGGGTGGTCAATGCCCACCGCGCCCTCTGCGAGGGGACCGTGGACGGCGAACGGCGTCCCAAGCACTGTGCAGAAATGGAACGCCTGCTTCACACGCGCCCGTGAATACCCTCTCGCCCGGGCGCAACGGAGGGGTAGGCCCGAGGCTTGACCCACCCCGGTCAGGCGGCCAAATATGCCCGACTCTTTTCGCAGGGGAGCGTCCGTTTTGTCCCAGGCCAGCGATACGAGCCGAGCGGCCGGCGCCCAGGATTCCTTTGATCTCGGGCACTACGTCCGCATCGTCCTCAAGTACAAGTGGGTGATCGTCGGTGCGACGGCGCTGATGACGCTGCTCACCGGCCTTTGGACGGCGCGCCAACCAAAGATTTACGAAGCGGTCTGCACCCTTCGTTACGATCCGAATCCGCCGCGGTACCTCGGCAGTGCGGTTGAAGAAGTCGCGTCGACGGTCCCGAGCTATTGGGCAAGTCGCGAGTTCTACCGCACCCAAAACCAGATCATCGGAAGCCGCGCTGTCATGGACCTCGTGGTCACGAAGCTCGGTCTTCACCACGACCCGGACTTCTTCGGTGTCCCGCAGAACGAGCGAAAGAACTGGAAGGGTGCTTCGGTCGAACTGGCCGCGAAGAAGCTTCAGTCCCGCGTCACGGTCGACCAGATCAAAGAAACACAGCTCGTCCTGATCCAGGTCCAGGACACGAACGCCGAGCGAGCCCGCGTCCTCGCAAACGCCATCGCCGACGCGTACATCGAGAAAACGATGTCCGATCGGCTCGAGTCCACGGGCAACGCGCTCAAGTGGCTCTCGAACCAGCTTCAGTCGCTTCGCGGACAGCTTGAGTCCTCCGAGCACGAACTCCACAAGTTCAAGACCGACAACAACGTGCTGTCGCTCTCGATGGAGGATCGACAGAACATCGTCGCAAACGACATCGCTCGCTATTCGGAAGCGCTTTCGAACGCGAAGACCAAGCGAGTGGAGCTCCAGGCCCGTCTCAACGCACTTCGAAGCTTGGATCGCAGCGATCCGCTGAAGGTGCAGGCCGCGTCGCTCACGGCCTCGGCGGCGCTCAACGGCCTCCGCGAAACGTACCGAGCCAAGCTCGGGGAGCGCGACGCCCTCGCCGTGAAGTACGGCGAGAACCACCCCGAGATGAAGCGGCTCACCGCCGAGCTGTCCATCCTCCGGAAAGAACTTTCGGACGAAGTCGATGGGCTCATCGGCTCCGTGGAGACGGACCTCAAGCAGGTGCAGCAGGAGGAGACGGGCCTCAAGTCGCTCCTCGACCAAGCGAACTCCGCTGGCCTTGAGCTCAACGTGAAGGAGACCGAGTACGGTCGCCTGAACCGCGCGCGCGAGACGAACGACAAGCTCTACCGTCTCGTCCTCGAACGCACCGCGGAGACGGACCTGACGCAGGCCCTCAAGGTCTCGCCCATCAAGATCATCGATCGCGCGCTCAAGCCGAACTACCACGTGAGCCCGCGCCTTACGGTGAACCTCGCCCTCGGTTTCCTCGCGGGCCTCGTGCTCGGCATCGCGCTCGCATTCCTTGCCGCGCAGCTCGACCGCACGGTGAAGTCGGTCGAGGATGTCGAAGCGATCGGCCTTCCGATCCTCGGCGTGCTCCCGCGTTCGGCCCCCGAACAGGCACGCCGCGGCACCTACGGTACGAAACCAAGACCCAACGCCGCGCCGCAACCGGTCGAGAATCTCGACCTCATCGTGCATACGCACCCCATGTCGTCGGTGGCGGAGTCGTGCCGCAGCATTCGAACGAACCTCACGTTCATGTCGCCGGAGAATCCGCTCCGCGCCCTCGTGGTCACGAGCGCCTTCCCGCAGGACGGCAAGACCACCGTCGCCGTCAACCTCGCCATCGCCCTCGCGCAGAGCGGCAAACGCGTGCTCCTCATCGACACGGACCTCCGCAAGCCGCGCATCCACAAGAGTTTCGATCTCCCGCGCGGGGGCGGCGTGTCTTCCGTGCTCGTGGGCGAGGCGCAGCTCGACGACGTGGTGTGCAAGACCCAGGTCGACTGCCTGTCGGTGCTGCCCTGCGGCCCGATCCCGCCGAACCCGTCGGAGCTCCTCCACACGGCGCGTTTCACCGCGCTCGTCGACGAGGCCCTCTCGAAGTACGACCGCGTCATCTTCGACAGCCCCCCGGTCACCGTCGTGACCGACGCCGCGGTCATCGCGCCGCAGGTACACGGCGCGGTCATCGTCGTCCGTGCGCAGAACACGACGCGTGATGCGCTTCGCTCGGTGCTTCGCCAGCTCCACGACGTGGCGGCGAACATCGTCGGCGGCGTGCTCAACGACCTCGACCCGACCGGACGCGAGTACGGCTACGGGAAGAAGTACTACTACCGTCGCTACGGCTACTACTACGGCACGGACCCGGAAGACCGCGAAGGCAAGTCGGCCCAGGCGGCGGAATAACACCGGAGGCGAACGCCGTGGCGGTACACATACTCGGCATCAACGCTTTCCACGCGGACGCTTCCGCGGTGCTCCTTCGCGACGGCGAAGTCGTGGGCGCCATCGCCGAGGAGCGCCTGAACCGCGTGAAGCACTTCGCGGGCTTCCCGAAGCTCGCCATTCGAAAACTCCTCGAGATGGGGGACATCACCATCGACGAGGTGGACCACATCGCCATTGGACGCGATTCGTCCGCGAACCTGAAGCAGAAGCTCGGGTTCACGGTGCAGAACCTCGGCCGCATCGGAAACCTCGCGAAACAGCGGCTTCAGAATCGCGCGCAGATCCGCGACGTGCCGTCCCTCGTGGCCGACGCCTGCGAGATCGCGCCCGACAAGCTCCGCGCGAAGGTTCACCACGTCGAGCACCACCTCTGCCACGCGGCGAGCGCGTTCCTCCCGTCGAACTTCGAGCGCGCCGCCATTGCCTCCATCGACGGCTTCGGCGACTTCGCGTCGACGATGCTCGCCACAGGCGAAGGTCGTTCCTTCAAGGTGGTCGACCGGGTCTACTTCCCGCACTCGCTCGGCATCCTCTATACGGCCATCTGCCAGTTCATCGGCTACGGCAAGTACGGCGACGAGGGCAAGGTCATGGGCCTCGCGCCCTACGGCGAGACGGCCTACATGGACCTCCTCCGCGACATGGTGAAGGAGGCGCCGGACGGCAAGTTCGAGCTGAACCTCGACTACTTCATTCACCACTCGGAGGGCGTCGACTACAGCTTCGACGAGCACGGCCACCCCACCGTGGCGCCGCTCTATTCGAAAAAGCTCGTCGAGAAGATGGGCGCGCCGCGCGAACCGAAGGGCGAACTCACGCAGCGCGACAAGGATCTCGCCCGCTCGCTCCAGGCACGCTTCGAGGAAATCTACTTCCACGTCCTCGGCCACCTTCAGCGCACGACGGGTCACGAAAACCTGTGCGTCGCCGGCGGCGTATCGCTGAACTCGGTGGCGAACGGGCAGCTCTTCGCGCGCACGGGTTTCAAGGGCTTCTACGCGCACCCGGCCGCCACCGACGATGGGACGGCCTTCGGCGCCGCCTACTTCGTGCACTGCATCACCCTCGGAAACCCACGCCCGAAGCCGCAAATGCACGCCTATTTCGGGAACAGCTACACCGACGACGAGATCAAGGCGGCCCTCGACCGCGCCGGCGTCACGAACGCCGTGCACCTCGACGACGACGCGCTCTTTGATCGCACCACGGACCGCATCGCGAAGGGGGACGTGGTCGGTTGGTTTCAGGGCCGCATGGAGTGGGGCCCCCGCGCCCTCGGAAACCGATCCATCGTCGCGCACCCGGGCCTTCCGAACATGAAGGACGTTCTCAACGCACGCATCAAGCACCGCGAGCCCTTCCGCCCCTTCGCGCCCAGCATGCTCGAAGACCGCATGGACGAGTTCTTCACGGAGACATGGCCCTCCCCGTTCATGATGCTCGTCTATCCGACGAAGCCCGAGTCGCGCGAAAAGATTCAGGCGACGGACCACCTGGATCACACGGCCCGTCTTCAAACCGTCTCGCGCGACCAGAACCCGCGCTACTACCAGCTCATCGAGACGTTCGGGAAGAAGACGGGCATCCCCGTCGTCTTGAACACATCGTTCAACGAAAACGAGCCCGTCGTCTGCACGCCCGACGAGGCCATCGCCTGTTACCTGCGCACGAAGATGGATGTCCTCGTGCTCGGAAACTGGTTCACGGCAAAGTCGGATGCATAGCGTGACCATGGAAACCACTCCACGCACGAGTCGACGAGCGCAGGCCGAGGCCGCGTTTGCCGATCTTGCGGCGGAATTCGGCCGTGCCACCTTCGCGCTGACGGCGGCCATGACCGAGGGCGACCAGGGCGACCGCATGATGCCGTTCTACCGGCTCCGCGACGTGGCCCTCGCGACGGAAGATCTCATGTGCGCGCTCCTCGACGCCGCGGGCGTGGAGCCGGGCGGCTCCCTGTCCGAGCGCATGCGCCGCGTGGTGGGCGATGACCCGCACGTGCTCGGTGCCGTCGAAACCCTCGCGGGGCTCAAGAGTGCGCACACGCTCTCGTTCTTGAAGACACCGCCCGTCGCGACACTCGAGGCCGGGCACGCGGCCGCCGTCACGGTCGCCGCCTTCGTCGACGCGCTCTTCGGCGACCGCTACACGCGGAGGGCCGCGCCGTGAAGGTGCTCGTCCTAAACCAGCACTACTGGCCCGAGATCGCGGCCACCGGGCAGCTTCTCGAAGATGTCTGCGAGGACTTGGTCGCCCGTGGCCACGATGTCACGGTCATCACTGGACAGCCGTCCTACCGCGTGAGCGGCGATACGCGCACGTTGCCCGCGGAGGAAACGCGCCGCGGCGTCCGCATCCGCCGTGTGTGGTCCTACGTGCCGCGTGAACGCTCGATCCCGCGCCGCGTGTTCGCGTACGGGAGCTACTTCGCGTCATCCCTCGTGGCCGCCGTGCGGGACGCGAAGCCCGATGTGGCGCTCGTCCTCTCGACACCGCCGTTGCTTCTCGGTGTGTCCGGTGCGCTCCACCGCGCGCTCCGCGGCGTGCCGTACGTGTATTCGGTGCAGGACCTCTACCCGGACATCGCCATCAACCTCGGCGTGCTCAAGCCGGGCCTGGCCGCCACCGCCATCGACCACGTGGCCCGTCGGCTCTACCGCGGTGCCGCGGGCATCATCACGCTTTCGGGCGCCATGGCGGACCGCCTCGTCGAGAAGGGCGTCGACGCGGAGCGCATCGCCATCATCCCGAACTGGGCCGACACGGACGCCGTGCGCCCCACCCCGCGGGACAACGCCTACGCGCGCGAGAACGGCCTCGTCGATTCGTTTGTCGTGCAGTACTCGGGGAACGTCGGCCTCTCCCAAGGCCTCGAACACGTGGTCGCCGCGGCCGCGCACCTCCGCGACCTGCCGATCACGCTGGCGATCGTGGGCGGCGGCAATGCTCGCGCGTCCCTTGAACGCCAGGCCAAGGAGCAGCAACTGACCAACGTGCGCTTCTTCGAGCCGGCCCCGCGCGACCGCCTCGGCGAGCTCCTCGCGAGCGCCGACGTGAGCCTCGTGCCCATGAAGCGCGGCGTGGCCTCGGACCTCGTACCTTCGAAGCTCTACGGCATCCTCGCCGCGTCGAAGCCCGTGCTCGCGTCCGTCGAGCACGATTCGGAGGTGGGCCGCGTGGTTCGCCAGTTCGACTGCGGCCGCGTGGTGGAACCGGAGAACGCCAAGGCACTCGCCGACGCCATCCGCGAACTCCACGCGCAACGCGAGAACCTCCATGCCATGGGTGAGCGTGGCCGCCGGGCGGGCGAATCGCACTTCAGCCGTCGCGTCTGCACGGGCCGCTACGAGACGGCGCTTGCGAAGGCCGCCGGGTTCGAAGCCCGCGTCCCGGCCCCAGCAAGCTCGACGACGGAAGGAGCGCACCCATGAGAAGCGCCGCCTTCGCCTTCGGCACCGCGCTCCTCTTGGCGGCGGCCCTCACGCCACTCGTGCGGCGCATGGCCGTACGCCTTGGCGCCATTGATTCACCCGGCGAACGCCGCGTCAACGTGCGGCAGATCCCGCGCCTCGGCGGCATTGCGGTGGTGCTCGCGTTCTTCTTGCCCCTCGTTGCGCTTTTCGTCCTCGACAGCAGCGTGGGCCGCGTCCTTTTCTCCGATCCACTCCGCGTCGTGGGGCTATTCGCCGGGAGCCTCATCGTTACCACCCTCGGCGCCCTCGACGACCTCCGCGGCGTGCGCGCATGGCACAAACTCTGGGTGCACGTGGCCGCGGCCGTCGTCGCGTTCTACTGCGGCTTCCGCATCGACGCGGTGGCGTTGCCCCTCCTCGGCCATCTGCCCATGGGGATCTTCGCGCTGCCCGTCACCGTCTTTTGGATCGTGGCCGTCATCAACGCCATGAACCTCATCGATGGCCTCGACGGTCTTGCGGGCGGCGTCGCCTTCTTCGTGTGCGTGACAAACTTTGTCGTTGCACTCCTGAACGGCTCAAACCTCGTGGTCCTGAGCTCCGCCTGCCTCGCCGGCGCGCTGCTTGGGTTCCTCGTCTACAACTGGAACCCTGCCACGATTTTCATGGGCGACTCGGGGAGCATGTTCCTCGGGTTCATCCTCGCGACGATGTCCATGCTCGGCGCGTCCGTGAAGAGCACGACCACCGTGGCACTGCTCGTTCCGCTCGTTTCGCTCGGCCTGCCCATCATCGACACGCTCTTCGCCATGGTGCGTCGGTATCTCGAGCGCCGCCCGATTTTCTCGCCCGACAACGGGCACATCCACCACCGACTCCTCGCCGTCGGAATCACGCACAAACGGGCCGTGCTCATGCTCTATGGCGTCTGCGTGCTCCTGACCGCGGGCGCCGTCGCGATTTCCGTGGGGCGTTCGTGGCAAGTCGGTGGCGCGGTGCTCGTGCTCAGCGTCGTACTCTTCGGCGTTGTCCGCTTCGCACGCTACTTTGAGTTGGCGCGTGCCGGTCGCCGCAGCGTCGAGCGCATGCGCGCCCCCGAAGTGGAACGCATCCGCCAGGCCATCCCGGACGCCGTGCTCACACTCCACCGCGCAAGCACCCCGGCCAAGCTCCGGATGGAACTCGAAGAGTTCGCCGAGGCCGCGGGAATCCTGGAGCTCCATTTCGTGGCATCGGCCGACGCAAAGCTCGAATCCTTCGACTGGTACAAGGACCCGAGCGCCCCGAGCCCTGCCCCGCGCGAAGTGGCGAGCACACGCTGCGCGGTCCCCTCGGCCGGTACGGACGCTTCTCTCCGCTTCGTATGGCCCTCGGGCGAGTCCTACTCGGTCTCTCCCCAGATCGTCGTGCTCCTCCAGCTCGTGAGCGAAGTCTTCGACGCACGCCTGACCGCGCTGACCGCACGCTCGGAAGTGACCGAACTTCGACCGGCAACTTCGACCGCCACGGGTTAAGCCATGCGTCCGCCGCGGTCGGTTCGACCGGGCGGGCCCATGGAACAGGTTCGACGTAGCAACCCAGCGCGTCCGAGGCACAGTATGGGTGGTGTGGAGTGTGGACCGCACCTCGGACGCGCTGCGTATTCAGGTCATCGGGCGATGGATTGGTTGTTGTCGTCGTAGGCGTTCCCGCTCCACGCGGTCGTCGGCGCCACGTACACGTGCGTGCCGTACGTGAAGTTCCGACCGAAGCGGTTGTCCACGACGCTCATGTTGGTGGGCATGTAGTTGGTGGACTGATTCCAGCCGCCGTAGAGGCCGAAGTTACCGCCATTGATTCGATTCGAGTCGATACGGATGTTGTTCAGCGTCCCGAACTCGTCGCCGAGCATGATGGCCGCGCCACTTCCGACCACGTCGAAATTGTTGTGGCGAAGCGTCATGCCGTTCCCGCCCATCGTCTGGACGCCGTCGCAATGGCACCCGTTCCCGTTGAGCAGGTTGTGGATGTACGAGTCCTCGATCGTCGTGTTCGTGCTCATCTTGAAGCCGTCTGCACAGCCGTAGACGTTCACACGGCGCGCCGTGAAGCCGGCCGAGGAGATGCATTCCGCGGTTGAGCCTTCGTCTGCGCCGACGCGACCGTTGACCTCGACGTCCTCGACAAGCAAGTTGGCACTGCTGCTCCGAACATCGATGCCTCGCCAGCAGCCGCCCGTTGTAGTGATCTTCGTGCGTCGAATCGTGACGTTCTTCGCGTTCACGGTGATGCAACCCGTCACGTTGAGCGAATCGATGACGGTGCCGTCCTGGTTCACGGTGATCGAGCCCGAGTTCGTGAGGGTCACGCCCGTGTGCTGCCAGCCGGTGTTCGACGCATTCGGCAGACCGCCGGTGGGCGCCGGCGGCGGGTCCGGAATGGGGTCCGGCTCGGGCATGGGATCCGGCTCGGGCATGGGATCCGGCTCCGGCATCGGATCCGGCTCGGGCATGGGATCCGGCTCCGGCATCGGATCGGGCTCCGGCACCGCGTCCGGATCCATCAACTTCACGGTCACGGCGAAGTCGTCGGACCGCTTGAGGGCCTCCACTTCGATCGTGTAGTACTCACCGCGCTTCACGTTGCGCCGCACTTCTTGAACGGTTTCATCGATCGGGTCGCCGTACTCGACCACGCGACGACCGCTCTTGAGCCGAATGGCGAAGTCCGCCGACGGGTCGCCCCATTCAAGGGTCGCCACGAGCACGCCATCGGCCCGAACGCGGATTCCGCGACGCCAAATGCTCGTGCCCGAAGCGCTTAGGCTCCCCGTAAACGTGCGCTCACCGCTAAGCCGCAGGTCGACCGACGCCCCATCCGCGTCGCTCCCCGGCACCGGTTCGCCCACCGCCCCGACGCACCCGGCCAAGGCAACGGCGCACGCAAGCGCCAACGATGAAATGAACTCTCCCCTGGTCCTCAGCATCCCCATACCCCCCTCGTTACGCACAACCGGACAAGCTGTGCGCAAACCCCACACCCCGCCCCTTACCGATGCTTCGCGCAACGCCGCCGGGTCGCGAAACGCCGGAATTTGGCGCGATGTACGACAGCGCGGTCGCCCTAGAAAGAGCCGTGGATGGCGAGGAAACCGCCACTACCATCCGCAGTCGGTCCCCCGCTCGGTCGAATGGACAACGTCGACCGCTCGGACGTTGCCCGCGAACGCGACGCGGCGTCGAGGTTGGATCCCAAGTCATCGTCGCCACTGTCGTCGCTCAACATGTAGCCAATCAGCGCGCCGACCGCGGGCAAGAGCAGCCCCATCGAGATCCCTGCGATGAGCTCCGCGTCGGTCGCATCATCGATGGTGGAGGAGTCTCCAAAAATGCCCCCGGCGACAAACCCGGCGACGGCAGCGCCCCCAAGGGTGGCCCAATAGCTCGCGTCGCCTCCCTCGGCTTCGCCGACAAGGTACACACCTGCGGCCGTCATGAACGGTGCGGCGATCCCCGCGAAAAATCCAAGTGAAACGGCGCCCGTTGCGCATGCGTAGTCGCCGCATCCACTCGACATTGCGAGAACCGGAAGCCACGCGACTGCGGCTCCAACGACGCCACCGGCGATCTGCATCGAAGCGGTGGCCACTGGCGAGCGCCCTTCATCGACATGCGTCGTCGCGCCGGCGGCGAGGTCGTCGGATGGCTGGGCAAGGACTGCGGTCGCACCGCTTGTGACCTTGAGGACAAAGAGCACCGTGGTGAACGCAAGGGTGCGACGAAGGGAGGCTGGATTTCGCATGACCGGCAATTCCCACAATCACGCCGCACGCGCGTTTCGTCCGGCGCCGAGGACGTTCCTGTAGGCGCCAAGTCGGCTCGTCGCGGGCGCGATTGTGGTTGCACTGCGGGCGCGGTGAAGCAACGCCGCCCGCGTAGCTTCGTAGGCAGAGGGGTGCTCGAGCAATCCCCTGCGCCCCGCGTGCTCGACTCCATGAACGATCATGAACGTCGCACCAGGCAGGATTGCTGACTCGACGGGTGTCACACGGTCCGCAGAGCCGCTGATCGAAGTCCACGCAACGGGACTCGTTTCGCTGGGGGCCCTAGACGCAAGATCACGCAAGAACTCCTCATCAGTGCAGAGTTCTTTCCAGGCGGCTGTTTTCACGGGTGCGCGACATGGCGCGACGAGCCCCTGATGCATTGTTCCCAGGCTCACGTAGGTACGCACAACATCCGCCCCGTCGAGGAACTCAATGAAGTACCGCGCGCTCAGGCCACCCATACTGTGAGCGACGATGTCAATCTTAGCCGCGCCCGTCCGTGTGCGAAGACGTTTCACCCACGCCGCAACGTGCCGTGCGTTGGCAATGTTGCTTCCCCGCCCGCGATCCGGCAGGTCTTCGGCGAGGAGCGACTCGCGTGGCCACCCATCGCGCACCATGCGGTCGATGATCGTGCTGAACTCGCGGGAGCTCCCGCCGTAACCGTGCACGAAGAGCACCGGGACACGCGCCAAGAGCGCATCATCCGGCTGGCTCACGTCTGGAACCACTGGCACCCACGCAAGGAGCGGCGCGGATGGATAGTGGAAATCCAACTCGCGGCCGGCGCAGGCACTCGCCAAGAACGATAGGGCGATGGCGCCCACGGAGACGGATCGAAACGGGAACATCACACGGCGACTGTGACCCCGAGTTGACACACGAACGTGCTCCGAGCCGCCAAGCACGTATCTCCAGGCGCCCTTGGTCAGCCCCCGTGCGAAACGTCACTTGGTCCGTGCACGGAACTCGGTTGGTGAACATCCCTCGAGAACACGGAACACTTTCGCAAAATGCTGCGAGGTCTTATACCCCACATCGAATGCGATTTCCGTGATTGGCGCCGAGGAATCGAGGAGTCGTCGTTTGGCCACCTCGAGGCGAGCGCGCTGAAGTTCCGCTTCGAAGGAAGTTCCCTCCTCAGAAAGCCGCCTCTGCAGCGTTCGCACGGAGACTCCCGTCGCACGGGCCGCATCGTCGAGGTCGGCACCCGCAAGATGTCCAATCAAGTACGTACGAAGAGTCCGACGCAACGAAGACTCGCACGCCACATCGGCGCGGGCCGCCCGCAGGGCCGCAGCCTCCGCAACTCCATTTGGTCGCTCCACGAAAGTGAACGCCTCCTCTAGTGAAGCCGTCAACGTCAGCGGGAACGGGCGAGCCGCAACTTCGAAGAAGCCTGTCACGATCGCGCCGTTCATCCCCGGTGGGTGTACGACCGCGGCGCGCGAAATGATCGCCCCGAGTTCGTCGGCATGCTCGATCGTGTAGCGCGCCAATGCGTCGAAGGCGATGGGGTCAACAAACTCGATCCCGCCCAAGTCTGCGATTGCCACATGGCGCGGTCGATCAAGCTCCTCAGACATGAGCGCGACGAGCGCTCCCACATCCTCAGCTGTCGGCCGACCCCAAAGCGCATAGCCGAACAACCCGGCGTCGAAGCAGAAGTAGATCCAGCTCTCACCGGCGCGGTATCCGCCCTCCGGATGAACACGAAACACCTCGCGCGCTCGAAGTTCGAGCATTGAGTAGGCGTACTCCGTAGCCGAAGCGCGGGCAACTCGACCGCCCTCGCCGCGCCCATACGTCCGAACGATGTCTGACCTACGCCCGAACGATGCGGGCGCTGCCCCGCACGTCGCGCATGGCGTTGCGGGAGTCGATGACGAGCTTGGCGTTGTCGGCCACGAGCTTCCAGTCGAAGGCGGCGTGGTGCGTGGCAACGAGGACGCAGTCGTACTTGGCGAGGTTCGCTGCCGTGAGCGGTGTGCTGTCCATTTGGATGTGCGGGTGTTCGCGCGTGCGCGGCACCTTCGGGACGTGCGGGTCGGTGTAGTCGACCTTCGCGCCGAGCTTCGTGAGCTGCTCGATGAGGTGGAAGCTCGGGCTCTCGCGGCAGTCGTCCACGTCGGGCTTATAGGCGAGGCCCATGACGAGGACCTTCGAGCCGCGCATGGGCTTGCCGTCGTCGTTGAGCGCTTCCACGGCGCGGGCGATGACGTAGGCCGGCATGGCGCGGTTGATCTCGCCCGCGAGTTCGATGAAGCGCGTCGACTGACCGAACTCCCGCGCCTTGTACGTCAGGTAGAACGGGTCGATGGGGATGCAGTGACCGCCGAGCCCCGGCCCCGGGTAGAACGCCTGGAAGCCGAAGGGCTTCGTCGCCGCCGCGCGGATGACTTCCCACACGTCCACGTTCATGGCGTCGAGCACCACCTTCATCTCATTCACGAGCGCGATGTTCACGGCGCGGTAAATGTTCTCAAGGAGCTTCGCCGCCTCCGCCACCTCCGCCGTGGACACGGGGATCACTTCCTTGATGGCCTTCCGGTAGAGCGCCAGGGAGAGCTCGCCGCTCACCGGGTCCACACCGCCCACGAGCTTCGGGATCGACTGCGTCGAGAAATCCTTTCGGCCCGGGTCTTCCCGCTCGGGCGAATACGCGAGGTAGAAATCCGTGCCGAGCTTGAGCCCCGTCGCCTCGAGCACCGGCAGCATGTCGCCGCGGGTCGTGCCGGGATACGTCGTCGACTCGAGCACAACGAGCTGCCCCTTCCGGAGCGTCTTCGCCACCGTGCGCGTCGTGTCCATGACGAAGCTCAGGTCGGGCTGGAGTCGCGCGTCGAGCGGCGTCGGCACGCAGAGGATGAGCGCGTCCGCCTCCGCGAGGCGCGAGGCGTCGGACGTGGCATCAAACCGGTCCGAACCCTTCATGTCCGACACGAGGGCGTCGCCGAGGTGCCTGAGGTAGTTCTGCCCCGCCTTGAGCGCGGTCACCTTCTCCGGGTCGATATCGAACCCGAGGACCTTGAAGCCGCCATCCCAGAACGCACGCAGGAGCGGGAGCCCCACGTACCCGAGACCCATCACGCCAACGGTGGCGTTCCCCGATGCAATGCGCTGCGCTAAGTCCGACATGGAAGACGCGCCACCGTACCAAAGGGCTCCGCTCTGCGCAGCCCGATTCCGGGGCCCAAAAACAGCCCAGGAACGCCGGAATTAGTAGTTCCGGACGACCACTTCGGGCACGGGACCGCGGCGCGAGGCGTCCGAGTTGATGGCGCGGGCCGCCATCACGGTGTCGATGCGGTAGTCCTTGAAGATCTCGCGGATGGACGGCACGTCGCTGTTCGAAAGCATGAGACGGCATCCACGACGGTCGAGCTCGCGGTAGACATCGCGCAGGCGAATCTGATCCGCCGCGCCGAAGCCGCCGAGGGCGTAGGATGTGAAGTTCGCCGTCTCGCTCATGGGCGCGTAGGGCGGGTCGAAGTACACGAAGTCGCCAGGCCGCGCGTCGCGGAGCATGGACTCGAACCCCTCGCAGCGAATGTCGGCGCCCTGGAGGGCGGCGCTTGCGGCACGAAGCGCATCGAGGTCGAGGATCTTGGGATTCTTGTAGTTCCCCGCGGGGACGTTGAACTGCCCCTTGCCGTTCACGCGGTGAAGGCCGTTGAAGCATGTCTTGTTCAGGTAGATGAACATGGCCGCGCGGTCGACCTCGTCGATGTTCACGGACGCGTTGTACCGCTCACGAACGCGGTAGTAGTGCGTCTGCGAATGGCGCGCCGCGAGGGGTGCGAGTCGCTCGACCACACCGTCCACGTCGTCACGCACCGCGCGATAGGTCGCGATGAGATTCGGATTCACGTCCGAAATGAGCGCCCGCGACGGCTGCCGCGCGAAGAAGAGCGCGCCGCCACCGAAGAACGGCTCCACATGCCGCCGGAGCTCCGCACCCGGCGGCAGGAGCGGCGTGAGCTGGCTAAGGAGCCGCCCCTTCCCGCCGGCCCACTTGAGAAACGGCGCCGGGTCCTGGGTCGGTACCGCACGAAGCGGCGCCCCCTTCGCCTGCGCGTTTTCCGCGGAAAAAGCCTCGTTTCCCTCCACACGACGGGCCGCAGATGTGCTCATGCATGCGACACTATCCTACATGCACACACCGCCGAAAAAATCGGCAAGCGGAGGGTGGGCTCGGAGTCCTCGTCCGGTTGCGGCACCGAAGGCGGCGACTATCTCCAGCGCAGGCATGGAGCGCGTATCGACATTTCAGCTCCTTCTCGCCGGACTCCTCTCGGCGTCCGCGGGGTGTGCTTCGCCGGAGATGCTCCTATGGGCCGACGACAAATACGCCTCGCCAGACGAGGAGATCCTGCTCGCGCCCGGCGCATCCGTCTCCGTCACTACTCGGAGCGACCGAGTCATCTGGATCACGGCCGTCATTCCTGGCGGGCCCGACCATGTGCCGGTCAAAGCTTTTCAAGCGACGCCCGACGTATCCGGCATCGTTGACGTTCGGTGCGAGTACCACGAGTGCAAACTGCGCGCGCGTGCAGCTGGGCGTGTGCACGTTCGATTCCGAGGTCGCGTCGAAGGGTTACGTTCGTGGAACGTCGAGCAAACCCTTCGTGTGCGCGTCGCGCGCCCATCCCCCACCTTCGGTTGGTTTGAGCAGCCGCCGGTGTTGCTCGAAGGGGTACCCGTAAAGGTTCGCGTGTTCATGGAGCCCTTCGCCGGAAGCTCCACGATGTCTCTCGATGAATTTCTACCGGGAGCACACGCGTTGAACGGCGACCAGTACAACCTGTGGACGACGTGGAACCCAAACCGAGACCCGCGTGTGCCGAAACCCCTCGCGGACGTACCCGTGTCGCCACGCGCGGACCAAATCGAAGCCGATTGTTCGCTGGAGGGTGAGTGTGCGCTGTTCGCCATCGTGGGTGACGTGCGCGTCGACCTACGGAAGCTCGCGCCAAACAACTTGGTCGTCGAGGCAACACTCGCGCCAGGGAGCGAAAAGCGGTGCACGTTTTCCGTCGGCGCCGTGGAAGGTATGCCGGCGCGCACGACGACGCTGCACGAACCCCGCTTCACGCTCCGACCGCTCAAGGACAGTCCCACCGGGACCTGCGTGGCAGAGCTCCACGTCCAACTCGGCCCCGTCGACTACACGTCGACCGCCGAAGCCGCCACGGCAACCGAATAGGCGGCCCGTCGCTCAGCTCCCGCGCGCATGCAAGGCCGCGGTCGATCCGATGGACTACCGCGCCGGACGACGGGAGGGGAGGCGCGAACCGAGTACTCCTCGAACGTCTGCTGGGCCCAGAGCGCGGTCACCACGCCCGTGCTGTCGACGACCGCCGCGAGCGAGCGCGAGTCCTTCGACACCGTGGATCGTACGTGCACAGGGCTCGACCAGGTCGCAGCCGGGACGGCGGCGTCGGACGGTGCACGGCCCGGGTCCACTGGCGGCAATACCAAATCGCTTGGGGCGACGCCTTGGTGGCAACCCCGTGCCGGCTTGTCGCTACTCCTCGATCCACGTCGCGCCGTAGTCGAGGGTGGCCTCCCGATCGTCGACCGAGTCCTTTGCAGTCGTCCCATCACATTCGTCGAAGTTCCAGACGGCCACGGTGTTCGCATCTGCGACCAGGCGCCCCTTCGGCGTGAACGCGGTGGTGTAGCGCACCTTGTTCGAGATGCGTACCTCGTCGACGGCGCCCTTGAACGCAGGAAGGACCGGCGGAGTTCGCGAGTCACCACCGAAGCTCAACGGTGTTCCATCCGGCGGCTTGGCATACGGCGATCCCGCGTCGGAATCGCGCTTCTCCCCATCGACCCAAAGCGCCAGTTGCGAAGAGCTTCGCGTGCAGGCCACGTGGTACCACGTGTTCGTTGAAAGGCTGCTCAACGCATACTGGACGCGCGTTTCCCCCGCACCCGTGCCGATGACACACTCGAGGTTGCCCATGAATGCCCGGAGGTAGAGGAGCTTGTGGTCCGCCGCCTCCGCTTGAAGGATGTACTGGGCCGGGTCCGTGCTATCGAACGAGTCGAAACGCACCCACATCTCGTACGTCATGGTAGACGGGAAAAGTCCCGTCGTATCCGTCACCAACGAACGCGCCTGGGTGTTGGGGCTCAGGACACTGCAGCTCGATGCGATGCACGCGGTCGTGGTCCCTTCGCAGACGCCGTCGTATGCCTCGCTGGAGCAGTTGTCATACGCCTGTGCCTCGGCCTTGCAGTACTTGTCGATACAACTCGCTTTTCCAGTCGGGCATTCCGCAGCGACGCAACACTCGTAGTTGTCCCAAAGGAGCTGACAGCCGTTCTCGTTTGCACAGGCGATCGGATTGTTGTTGATGCACTTTCCGCAGTTCGACGACTCCGCGCTTACGCAATCCTCAACACAATCGCTGTCACCGTCGTCGCACGAAAATGCGCAATCGAGGAGTGAAGTGGGACACGGAGGCTCCTCTCCGTCATAGGTTTCGACAAGTGAGGTGATGGTGCGAACCTCAACATCGTCGACCTCGGCGTTCCATTTCTGATCGACATATCCACCGGCAAAGAGCAGGTAATCGCCGTTTCCCGTGGGTGTGCATGGAAGCGCGCTCGCATCGAACGGCCCATCCTCGACGAGCACGCCATCAACAAACATCTCGAACCTGTCGTCGTCGAAATCCATCAGATAGTCGAGTCGGTACCAGGTCCCTGCATCGTAGTTGGTGCTCCCGTCCATGAGTTTGCCTGTGTGCTGGAACGGAACGGCGTTGAAGATGCGCTCATCGTCGTGAACCGGAAGAATGTAGATGTTCTGATCGTCCGTACCCGGACGAATCCGCATCGACACGCGAACGATTCCGCCGCGGGGCCACGCAACGGGTACGAACACCGCCGACTCCGCGTTTCCTCCGGCGAACTCGATATGCATCGCGCGGTCGCCATCGTACGAATCGTCCGACACGGTGGCCTCGTAGGGTTGCCCGCTGAAGCATGCCGTGCTCCAGCCACTCGGAGCATCGTCGACGTCGTTGGACTCGAAGTCGTCATCGAGGATGAAATCGTTGCATTCCGCGAGCGGAGTGCCCGAATCGTTCGATGTTCCCGGCCCATCCGGCGTCGCCCCATCGGTGGGCGTGTCCGCGTCTTTCGTCTGCCCGTCCGCAGCGCCGCCGTCGTTGGACCCGGACTCGGAAGCAGGACAACCGGCAAGCGCCGCGGAAAACGAAACCCAAAGGACAAACACTCCCCAACGAAGCTTCATGGCAGTTCCCCCTCGACGAGCACATTACGGCATACTCATACCGTAATACAAGCCCCGGTATTTCGATACCGATCAGTCCGTGGCTCGACCGCGCACTGAACCCGTCGCGTCCTACTTCGCCGCGAATGTTCGCAAATACCGCGAGGCCCTCGAGCTGCCGCAGCAAGTCGTTGCCGACCGGATGGATGTGGACATTCGCTATCTCCAACGGGTCGAGTCGGGGTCCATCGACGTGCGCTTGTCGACAATCGCGCTCTTCGCCAAGGCGCTCGACGTCACCCCTGAACAGCTCCTCGTTCGAAGCTCGCCGGTGCCCAAAAAGCGAGGGCGCCCGAAGAAGGTCGGCGGCGCGAAGCCGCGCGCCTATCCTCGTGGACGCGAGTGACGCAGCTCCACCGCGATGACGACGCGACGGGCCCTCAACTCCTCGCCGCTCTACCCGCGGCTCGCGACGCCCGAGGCGTCGAGGAACTCCCGTAGTCGCGGTTCACGCACTTCGCGGAGCTCGTCGAGGGTGCCCGTGTACGAGATCGTGCCCTTGTACAAGTAGCTCACGCGGTCCGCGATGCGGTAGACGCTGGCCATGTCGTGGGTGATGACGATGGAGGTCACGCCCGCGCGCGCCGCGGTGTCCACGATCAAGTCGTCGACGGTGCGCGAGGTGATGGGGTCGAGGCCCGTCGTGGGCTCGTCGTAGACGAGGAGCGCGGGCTCATAAACGAGGGCGCGCGCGATGGCCACGCGGCGCTTCATGCCGCCCGAAAGTTCGGACGGCATCTTGTCTGCGGTGCCGTCGATTTGAAGCGTCTCGAGCATGCGCATGACCTTTTCACGAATCTCGGTCTGGGAAAGGTCCGTGTGCTCGACGAGCATGAAGGCCACGTTGTCGAAGACCGTGAGCGAATCGAAGAGCGCGGACATCTGAAACACCATGCCCATGCGTCGACGGTGGGGCTCGAGCGCCGCCTCGCCGAGGTGCGTGATGTCGTGCCCATCGAGGAGGATCTCGCCTGAATCGGGCCGCTCGAGGCGCACGATTTGCCGCATGAGCACGGTTTTGCCCGCGCCCGAGGCACCGACGATCACGTTGATCTTGCCGGGCTCGGCCCGAAACGTGACGCCGCGGAGCACCTCGTTGGCGCCGTACGCCTTCTTGAGATCCTTCACTTCGAGTACCGCGTTCCGCTCACTTGCGGACGGGCGAACCGACGCGCGGCTCACGCGGATATCCCCGAGCCCGTGATGATCGCGCTCAGCACGTAGTCGAGGATGAGCACGGCCACGGCACTGTGGACGACGGCACGGTTCGTCGCCATGCCGACACCCGCGGCGCCGCCCGTGGCGTAGTACCCCTGCCGGCACGCGATGAGCATGATGGTGAGGCCGAACACCGCGGCCTTGATGAGCCCCTGGCCCACGTCCGCACCGTCGACGTACCACCGCACCTTGTCGAGAAACACGCCCGGGTCGAGGCCGAGGAGATGCACACAAACGAGGTACGCGCCCGTGCACCCGATGACGTTCGCGAACATCGTCAACATCGGAACCGCCACGGTCCCCGCCACGAGTCGCGGCACCACCAGGTACTGGATGGGATTGACCGACATGACAATGAGCGCGTCGATTTGGCTCGTGACGCGCATGGAGCCGAGCTCCGTGGTGATCGCCGAGCCCGCTCGGCTCGACACCATGAGTGCCGCGAACACCGGCGCGAGCTCCCGCGTCAGCGCGATGCCGATGACCGCGCCCGTTTGATTCTCCGCGCCGAACTGCCGGAAGCCGTAGACGAGCTGGAGCCCGAACACCATGCCGACGAAGAGCGATGTGAGCCCGACGATGAAGAGCGAGCCCCACCCAACGAAGTCGAGCGCCCGCACCCACTGCCGAAATCGAAGCGGCGGACGCGTGCCCCAGTAGATGGCCTGCCCGAACAGCGTCGCCACATCCCCCACTTCCCGGAACCAGCCCATGGGCAGCGCCACGATGGGCTGCACGGCGGGGTGATTCACCCAACGCTGGATCTGGGATTCGGCGGACACGCGTCCGGGTTTTAGCGCGATTTCGCCGGCGAGCGGTAGCCCGCGTGCGCTTCGACCATCACCCGCGAAACCCGCGCCGAAAGGGAGGTGAAGACCTCGTAGGTGTTCGTGCCGCTCCAGGCTGCGACGTCCTCCGCACGGATCGCTGCGTCGCCCTGCGCGCCGATGAGCACCGCCTCGGCGCCGGGCCCTACGTCGCCGGCCCCCGTCACATCCACCACGATCGAATCCATCGACACGCGACCCACGACGGGGCATCGCCACGCGGCAACGAGCACCGCGCCACGATTGGAGAGCGTGCGGTGCAGACCATCACCGTAGCCGATGGGCACGGACGCAACGCGCATGGGCGCCGACGCCACGAAGGTGCGGTCGTACCCCACCGAGTCGTCCGCGGCGAGATCGCGCACCGTGGAGACGGCGGACACGAGGCGGAGCGCCGGCACGAGCGGCGCTCGCACGGAGTCCGACGGCGCGACACCGTAGGTCGCGATCCCAGGTCGCACGGCGTCGTAGTGCGCCGCCGCATGTCGGAAGATGCCTCCGCTGTTGGCCGCGTGGATCCGCGGGGCATGGCCCGCCGCCCGGGCCGCCGCCACAACGGCCTCGAACCGCTCAAGCTGGAGCTTGGTGAACGCGTCTTCCTTCGGATCCTCCGATGCGGCGAAGTGCGTGAAGAGCCCCGCGAGCCGCACGTTCGGTGCAGCGCGCAGTGCGTCAAGGAGCTCCGCGGCGCGGTCGTGGCGAAAGCCGAGGCGCGCCATGCCCGTATCGATTTCCGCCTCCACCGACACGGGCGCGGTCGTCCCCATGTCCGCACCGGCACGGGCGAATGCGGCGACGTCGGCCGCACGGTGCACCACCGGCACAAGGCGCGCCCCGAGCACCGCGGCATGCGCCGAGCCGTAGTCCGCACCAAATACGACGATGGGCGTCGCGTGGAGGGCAGCCTCCTCACGTAGCGCAAGCCCCTCCTCCACCGTGGCCACACCGAGCCCATCGACGCCCGCCGACGCGAGTTCCACGGCCACGGGCACCATGCCGTGCCCGTAGGCGTTGGCCTTGACCATGGGCCAGAGGGCGGCACCGGGCGCCGCGCGGCGCAGCACCGCCACGTTCTCACGGAGGGCGGCGCGGGAGATCTCCGCGCGCGTCGGGCGAATCGAAGTCACCGCCCGTGCCTACCGGGCCGCGGAGCCGCGGTCAACGCCGTCGGTGAGCGCCGGGTCAAGGGTGGCATTCGCCCGCTCCGCGCTCCGCTCATCATGTCGCTCCACCGTGCGACGCGGCGCATGGGGCTCAAGCAGGCGACGGAGCGGAACATCGGGCCCGCCGCCCGACGGCCCGCGCTCTTCGCGGCTCGGGAGGAAGGCCCGAACGACGTAGAGCACGGCGAAGAGTACGACCACCGCGACGATGGCATCTTGAAATACGACGGGCATGGCTAGCTAAACCCCATGGCAAGGCCCGCCTGGTACACCAAGAGCGCCCCGACGTAGGCGAGCACGCTCATATACCCGAAGAGGAACACGGGCCACTTCCATGACCCGGACTCGCGTCGAACCACCGCGAGCGTGCTCATGCATTGACACGCAAGCACGAAGAACACCATGAGGGCCACGCCGGAAAGCGGAGTGAAGAGCTTGCTGCCGTCGTCGCGCTTGGCGCGCGTGAGCACATCACGGAGCGGCGCGCTCGTCTCGTCGGCGTCGCCAATGCCAAACACGGTGCCCAGCGTCGAAATGAACACTTCGCGTGCCGCGAATGCGCCAAGCACACCCACGCCCACGCGCCAATCCATCCCAAGCGGGCGGAGGGCCGGTTCCATGGCGCGCCCCACCCGACCGGCAACGCTGTGCTCGAGCCCATGCTGCGCCTCGAGGTCCTGGAGCTGATGCATGCGGGCGTCGAGGGCGGGGCCGGCGAGCATCGTCTCGGCCTGCTCGCGCGCCGATTCGAAGCGCGCGTGCGCGGCGCCATCGCGCGGATAGCTGAGGAGCGCCCACAAAATGATCGAGAGGGCGAGGATGAGGCTCCCCGCGTCCGTGAGGAACACCCGCACGCGTCGCCACACGCCGAATGCGAGGTTTCGCCCGGTGGGCCAGCGATAGGGCGGGAGCTCGAGCATCAGCGTGGGCCGCGGGCCGCGGAGCACGGTGCGGCGCAGAACCGCCGCCGCGCCGACGGCCGCCACGAGCGACAGCGTGTACATGGCGAGGAGCACGACGGCGCCCACCGCGATGAAGCCGAACACGGGCTTCGTGCCCGAGAACACCGCCGCCGTCACGAGCACGTAGATGGGCAACCGCGCAGAACACGACATGAGCGGGATCACCAGCATCGTGAGAATGCGGTCCTTCGCGTTCTCGATGGTGCGCGTGGCCATGACCGCTGGGATGGCGCAGGCGTAGCCCGAGATCATCGGCACGAAGGCCCGGCCGTTGAGGCCCACCGCACCCATGAGTCGATCGAGCACAAAGGCGACGCGTGCGAGGTAGCCCGAGTCCTCGAGCACGCCGAGCAGCAGGAACAGGAGCGCAATCTGCGGCACGAACGTGACGACATTGCCGACACCCGCGATGACGCCGTCGACGACGAGCCCCTCGAGGGGCCCCTCCGGCATCACGCCCGCGACAAAACCGCCCACGGCGGAGACGGCCCGCTCGATGACCGAAACGACGGGCTCCGCGCCCACGAACAGTCCTTCGAAGATGAGTCCCATGACGACGAGGAAGATCCCCGTCCCGAGCCAGGGGTGCGTGAGCACGTCATCGATCCGCTCCGAGGCCGAACGTGTGGTGGCGGGAAGATCCACCGTCCGCGCCGTCAGGTCATCGACCAGGGCGTAGCGCACCCGCACGAGCGCCTCCCCCGCGCCCGCATCGATGGCCTCCCGCGTGGGACGCGCGATGGCGTCGGGAAGCTCCCCAAGCTCCGCATCCGTCGCGAGCACAAACCGCCGAGCAAGCCCGGGAACGAGCCCCGCTCGAACGCTCGGGAAGGCGCTCGCGACGCCGTCGGCGACGCGTGCGAGCGGCCCCGCCGCCGGCCCGAGCGCCGGCAATGCGAGGGGGCTCCGCGGCTTGGCCGCGATCACGGCCTCGAGGAGCGCATCCACGCCCTCGCCCTTGGACGCGACAATCGGCACGCACCGCACACCGAGTGCACGTTCGACCGGCCCTACGTCCACCCGTCCGCCGCGTCCCTCGACTTCGTCCACCATGTTGAGGGCGACGACCAACGGCACATCCGTCTCGGCGACGAGCGTTGCCAGGTAGAGCGTGCGCGCGAGGGCATTCGCGTCGACCACGACGACCCACACGGAGTCCGTGTCGCCCTCAAAGAGCGCAGCCGACGCGATGGCCTCGTCGGGCGAACGCGGCGCAAGGCTGTAGGTCCCCGGGAGGTCGAGGACCTCGACCTCCTCGCCGTTTGGAAGCCGAAGGGATCCTTCACGGCGCTCGACGGTGACACCGGGGTAGTTGCCGACGCGCGCGCGCGCTCCCGTAAGCCGGTTGAAGAGCGTCGTCTTTCCCGAATTCGGATTGCCGAAGAGGCAGAGCTTGCGGCGCTCAGCGTGCGTCGCGTCCGACATCGTCCACCTCGATGGTGCGCGCGAGCGCCCGACGCACGGAAAGGGAGTAGCCCCGGAGGCGAAGCTCCAGGGGATCGCCGAGGGGCGCGATTCGCACCACGGATACGCGCGTGCCGGGCAAGAGCCCGAGTTCGTGGAGGCGCACCGACTCGGCGCGCGCGCCGCCAATCGCGGTCACCGTCGCGTGCGATCCCGCAGGCACTTCCGCGAGGTTCACGGCCGTCCCACCGGGCGCGCCCCCGCGGGCCACATCACAGCACCTCGAGCTGGTACTGGATCGGAAGCGTCAGTGGCCGCGGCCGCCAATCGACCACGGAGGGCGGCGCGGGCACGTCCCCGAGATCCCGAAGCGCTGCCAAGGCCGCGCCGTCGAGGACCTCCACGCCCGAGGAGCGCTTCACTTCGACGCTCAGGATGTGCCCCTGCGCATCGACAACAACGCCGACGACCACGAGGCCCTCCTTGCGCGTGCGTCGAGCAGCGAGCGGGTAATCCTGGGAGGCCTTCGCATTGACGATGGAGCTCACACGCTTGACCCAGCTACGAAGCAGCACCCGCGGATCGACCGTCGGCGCCGGAGGCTCGGCCCTCGGCGCTCCCGCGCCACCACCGTGGCCCGAGGCAACCGCCACGCCGAGACCGCCGTCGGTGCTCACGATCCCATCGCCCTCGGCGAGGGCGCCGGCCGAAGGCACGTCGTCCGTGGATTGCTCCACCGGCACGGCGGCCTCCTTCACATTCTCATCGCGTGATGGCACCGCCGTGGGCGGCACCACCGGGCGAACGCGCGCCACCGACACCGTCTTAACAGGTTCGGGCGCGGGCACCGGCTCGGGGGATGGCTCGGCCACATCGAGTACGAAATCCACCGCCACGTTGCTCGTGGGCGACGCCTGGTCACCCGCACGGTCGAGCGCAAAGCCCGACGCGGCCCACGCGCCGCCGTGCAATGCGGCCGACACCAACATGGCCACCGCGCTGGCGCTCACACCGCCCTCGCGCGCCGGGGGGCGTCGGGCGATATTGAATTTCATATTCACAAGTCTGGTTGTTTTGGCGCAGGCCCCGCTTTCCGTCAACTGATCGGAACCACTGATGAAAAAAGCCCTGTCTTCCTCATGGGTTGCGGTGCCCGCGCCGCCGCGTATGAAGCGGGCATGCTCCGGGCCCACCTCTCGTCTGCGGCGCTGTCTGCGGCGTTCCTGCTGGGCACGGGCGCCGCATGCGGCAATCGCGCCACCGATGGGGACACCGTTCACGTCTTCGCCGCGTCGAGCCTGGCCCGCTTCCTCGACGCGTACGCGAAGCACGCCGACGGGCACGCCCCGACCTTCACCACCCAGGTCGACGCCTCCTCGCGCCTCGCACGCTCCATCGACGCGGGCGCCAACGCCGACGTGATGATCTCCGCCGACGAGGAGTGGATCGACTGGCTCGACAAGCGTGGCCACCTCGAACCGGGCACACGCGTCCCGTTCGCAACAAACCGACTCGTGATCGTGTTCGCGGAGGCATCGAAGCGGCGTGCGGAGGACCTTCTAGACGTCGAGCGCATCGCGATGCCCGACGATCACGTGCCCCTTGGGCGCTACGGCCATGACGCGCTGGTGAAATACGGCCTTTGGGAACGTGTCCGCGGTCGCGTCGTCACCACGGAGAACGCGCAGGCAACGTTCGCGTGGTTCGAGCGGCGCGAAGTGGGCGCCGCGATCGTCTACGCCACCGACGCGCGCAAGCTCACCAACGCAGGCAGCGTGACCGTCCCCGAGTCGTTTCACACGCCCGTGCGCTACACCGGCGCAGTGCTCAAGGACGCCAAGCACAAGGAAGCTGCCAAGAAGTGGCTCCACGCCCTCACGCTCGAACGCGCCCGCACGATCCTCCGCGATGAAGGGTTCGAGGTTCCCCGTGGAAACTGAGACGCTTCTGGCCCTCCGCGTTTCCGCAACGGTGGCGGCGGCGGCGACCGCGCTCAGTCTACCGTTCGCCATCGCCACGGCGGCGTGGCTTGCGCGCACGCCGTCCCGCGCACGCGCGGCGCTCTCCTTCGTGTCGCTCCTGCCGCTGGTACTCCCACCGGTGGTGACGGGCTACGCCCTGTTGCTTCTGTTCGGTCGCCACGGTCCCCTGGCCGCCATGGGCCTCCACATCGCGTTCACATGGTGGGGCGCCGTCGTCGCGGCGGCGGTCATCGCCTTCCCGCTTGAGGTGGCGACGCTGCGCGCGACGTTCGCCGTCCTCGGTCGCACCCACGAAGAGGTGGCGATGACCCTCGGCGCCACACCGGTCGAAGCCTTTCGGCGCGTGACACTGCCGCTCGCGCTGCCCGGCATCCTCGCCGCCGCCGCCCTCGCCTTCGCGCGGGCCCTCGGCGAGTTCGGCGAGACCCTCGTGCTTGCGGGGAGCATCGAGGGCGAAACGCGCACCATCGCCCTCGCCATCTACCGAATGCTGGAGCTACCCGAGCGCACGGGTGAGCTCCATGCGCTGCTTTTCTTGAGCATCGCCCTCGCCGCGGGTGCGGTGCTCGCCTCCGAGGGGCTCCTTCGGTGGCAGGAACGCCGCATGCGGGGGGGGCATGGGCGATAGCGTGCTCGCCGTCGACGTTTCGCTCGACCGCGGAGCCTTTGCGCTCCGCGCCAGGGTCGAAACGCATGCGCACCGCGTCGCCGTGACCGGCCCGTCGGGCGCGGGGAAGTCCACGCTCCTCCGGGTCCTCGCGGGCGTCGAATCCGGCGCGCGTGGCGCCGTGCGCTTCCGTGGCGCCACGTGGCAGTCGAGCGATGCGCCGAGCACGCCGCCATGGAAACGTCGCATCGGTTGGGTACCGCAGGCGCCGACCCTGTTCCCCCACCTCCGCGTCCGGGAGAACCTCCTCTTCGGTGCGCCGTCCGCCGCCGAACTCGACACCACCGCGGCGGCCCTTGAACTTGTGCCACTGCTCGCGCGCAGCGTTCGCGACCTGTCGGGCGGCGAAGCACAACGCGTGGCCATCGGGCGGGCACTCCTCGCCCGCCCCGAGCTGCTCCTTCTCGACGAGCCCCTCTCGGCCCTCGACGGCGAGCTCAAGGAACGCGTGCTCACGTTCCTCCTCGACACCACCTTTGCGCGGGGAGTCGCCATGGTCTGCTCGACGCACGATGAGGGCGCCGCGGCGCGCATCGGACAGGCACGCTGGCACATCCAAGACGGCACACTCATCGAGCGCGCGTAGCCCGGTCGAGGCCGGCGGAAGCGCGATCTCCCCGCCGAACCCACACCATTTGCCGACGGGGGACCGGCGGCTATGCTCGCGCCCGCCGTGGCCAACACGCTCACCGACGGAGGTCGCCCGTGAACATCGCCGTCGTGCAATTCCCCGGCTCGAACGCCGACTGGGACGCGCTCCACACCGCCCGTGACGTGCTCGGCGCCAAGGCCCGCTACGTCTTTCACAGGTCAACCGACCTCGGCGCCGTGGACGCCGTCATCATCCCCGGCGGTTTCTCCTACGGTGACTACCTGCGCTCGGGCGCCATCGCACGCTTCTCGCCCATCGTGCCCGCCGTACGCGCCTTCGCGGAGCGCGGCGGCCCCGTCATCGGCATCTGTAACGGCTTTCAGATCCTCACGGAGATGGGCCTGCTGCCCGGTGCGCTCACGCGGAATGCGCATCTTCGCTTCGAGTGCCGCGACGTGCACGTGCGCGTCGAGGGGCGCGGCGCGTTCACCGACGGCATCGAGCCCGGCACCGTGCTCCGCCTTCCCATCGCGCACGCCGACGGCCGCTACCACGCCGACGAGCGCACGCTCCGCGAGCTCGTCGACCAAGGCCGCATCGCCTTCCGCTACACGGCGGACCCGGGCGCCCGCGAGCGCCTCCCCGCAAACCCCAACGGCTCGGCCCTCGACATCGCGGGCATCTACAACGCGAAGGGCAACGTCCTCGGCATGATGCCGCACCCCGAACGGGCCAGCGAAGCCATCCTCGGGAACGCCGACGGCTTCCGCCTCTTTGAAAGTCTGCGCACGCACCTCGGGAGGGCCGCATGAGCGCTCCCGGAAAACGCGCCGCGCCGAGCCCCATGCCCGGCGACCCGACGACCTCCCCCGCCCTCGCCAAGGACTTCGGCGTCACCGCCGACGAGTGGAAGCGCCTCACGGAGACCCTTGGGCGCCTCCCGACGTACGCCGAGCTCGGCGTGGTGAGCGTCATGTGGTCCGAGCACTGCTCGTACAAATCGTCACGCGTGCACCTGCGCCGCTTGCCGACCACGGGCCCGCGCGTCGTGCAGGGCCCGGGCGAGAACGCCGGTGCGGTCGACATCGGCGACGGTTGGTGCGCCGTCTTCAAGATGGAGTCGCACAACCACCCGTCCTTCATCGCGCCGTACCAAGGTGCGGCCACGGGCGTGGGCGGCATCCTCCGCGACGTCTTCACCATGGGCGCGCGCCCCATCGCATCGCTGAACTCGCTGCGCTTTGGTCGCCCGGATCATCCGCGTACGCCCGAGCTCATGCGCGGCGTCGTCGCCGGCATCGGCGGCTACGGCAACTGCATCGGCGTGCCCACCGTCGGCGGCGAAGTGCAGTTCGACGCGAGCTACGACGGCAACATCCTCGTCAACGCGTTCACCGTCGGCACCGCGCGCTCGAAGGACCTTTTCTTCGGCCTCGCGAAGGGCATCGGCAACTCCGTCCTCTACGTCGGCGCGCGCACGGGCCGCGACGGCATCCACGGCGCCACCATGGCGTCCGCCGAGTTCGACGCCGCGTCCGAGAAGAAGCTCCCCACCGTGCAGGTGGGCGACCCCTTCATGGAGAAGCTGCTCCTTGAGGCGTGCCTCGAGATTTTCGCGAAGAACTGCCTCGAGGGCGTGCAGGACATGGGCGCCGCGGGCCTCACGTCGTCGTCCGTCGAGATGGCGGCGCGCTCGGGCAACGGCCTCGAGCTCGACCTCGACGCCATCCCGCGCCGCACCCGCGCGCTCTCACCCTACGAGATGCTCCTCTCCGAGTCGCAGGAGCGCATGCTCATGGTGGCCAAGCCCGGACGCGAGCACGAGGTGCTCGAGGTCTGCGAGAAGTGGGGCCTCGACGCCGCCGTCGTCGGCAAGGTCACGGACACGGGGCGGTTCATCTGCAAAGCGACCCCCGGGTACGACCCGTTCGACGACGCGTCGGCGCCGAAGCAGCCCGTCACGGTCGTCGACTTGCCCATCGGCCTCCTCACCGACGACGCGCCGAAGTACGAGCGCCCCATGTCGGAGCCGAAGGCGCCGGCTCCCCTCGCGTCGAACACGGTCGAGCTCGGCGACGAGCCCGCGCGCGTCGAGCGGCTCCTTGGTTTCCTTGCGTCGCCGAACATCGGGAGCCGCCGGTGGATTTGGCGGCAGTATGACCACGTCGTCCGCGACGGCACCGTCCTCGGCCCCGGCCAGAGCGACGCCGCCGTGGTGCGCGCGTTCTGCGAAGAGGGCGGCGAAAAGTTCCTGGCGCTGGCCGTCGACTGCAACGGGCGGCACGTGGAGCTCGACGCCTTCCAAGGCGCGGCCATGGCCGTGGCCGAGTGCGCCCGCAACATCGTGTGCAGCGGCGGCGAGCCCCTCGGCCTCACCGACTGCCTCAACTTCGCGAGCCCCGAAAAGCCCGAGACCATGTGGCGCATTGCCAAGGCCATCGACGGCATCGCCGCCATGTGCACGAACCTCGACGTGCCCGTCGTCTCGGGCAACGTGAGCCTCTACAACGAAACCGACGGCCGGCCGATTCTCCCGACGCCGACGGTGGCCATCGTCGGCCAACTCCGCTCGGTCGACGACCGCGTCGGCATCGCGTTCCGCGCCGCGGGCGATTCGATTCTCGAGCTCGGGCCCACGTCGAAGGGCAACCTGGCAGGCTCCGAGTGGCAGGTGCAGCAGGACGGCAAGCCGCTTGGCACGTGCGTCGGCATCGATTTGGAGATGGAAAAGAAGGTGCAAGCGCTCGTGTTGGCCTTGGCGCGCGAGCACGTGCTTCAAAGCGCGCACGATGTGTCCGACGGAGGGCTTTTCGTGTGCATCGCCGAATCCGCCATCGCCGGCCACCTCGGCGCGCACATCGAAGGCGCCGAGAAGGACCTCGCGCCGTGGCTCGCGGAAGAGCCGTCGCGGGTGGTCGTGAGCGTGCGCCCGGAGAACACGACGGTGGTGGAGGAGCTTGCGGCGGAGCACGGCGTGCCGTGCCGCAGGCTCGGCATCGTCGGCGGGCACCGGCTCACGCTGGATCACGTGGGCACGTTCGGCGTGGACGCGTTGGTGGACGCGCACGCGAGTGCGCTTCGTCCCATCGTGGGCGACTGAGACACGGGATTCACGTTGTCCGCCCGGAGGGGCGGGGGGCCGGCGGGGGGACGAGGGCGCCGTAGACGCTGGCGTGTGGGTGGCGTGTGGCTGGGGTTTTCGCGAGGTCGGGGTGACCTGCGGTCCTGCGCGACGCGTTTCGCTTCGCTCTCTGCATCGCACCTAGCGTGCAAGCGACGACTCGACCGGCCAGGTCACTGCGCCTCCTCTGCCCCACCGCGACGATGCGCCAAGCCCCCCGCCAACCCCCCGCCCCTCCGGTCGCACGTAATCACGTGCCGACCGTCGGAATACGGAGTAGGCGCGGCCCGGCCCCCAAGCTTACGCCGCTCGTTGTGAAAGACCGTTGGGGTCGGGAAGCATTCGCTATCCTTGAAGCATGCGCATACGTCTCTGGCGTTGGTTTTCCATCCTTGCACTAGTTGGGTGCGGTGCATCAGGTTCGAGCGGGAAGCACCCGTCGCGGCCGGCATTGGATCGCGCGCAGAACGAGGTCCGTGATCCGCACTGCGTGTCACCGAAGCTAGCCCAAGCACTCGTGGAAGAATATCTTCGACCTTCGAAGGCAGAACGTGAAGCTCGAGGTTCAACGTTTGGGCCTGACGAAATCGTACCGCTGCAACCGTCCACGCTGTTTGTAAAGTTTCGTTGGGCCGAACAAGATCTTGCAAATGCGGAACGGTACGGATGCCCGTCGCCCCGAGCGGACGTCGTTCCAGAACTCGGCACATCTTTCGACATCGAATGGGCGTTTCAGCAGCAGCGTGAGGCAAATCGACAAAAGGCCTCGCGGACTGGGCGGCTCGGAGCGAGCAGGAAGCCGCCGATGCCGAAAGAGAGGCGGAGCGGCGGAACTTGGCGATTCAGGAGGCCGCGAGGCAGCACGGATACAAGTACGTCCTATTTGATTCCAGCCTCTCAGCGGTTCTTGAACGCCTGATCGCCGGCGCGGAGTCGCTGGAGGACACGATTGGGGTTGTGATCAAACTCGACGACGTACGCGATCCTGAATTCAAAGCGTTGCAGGTGCTGAATAGGAAGCAGGCCACGTACACGAGTCGCGGCTTGGCTCAGGTCCTCCTGCTTCAGAACTACGCCGGCCCAACAATCCTCGAAGGTTCCCCTCTTACAGCCATCGCGAATAGGTACATCGTGATTGTGGGCACCACAACCTATCGAACAGCAGTGGGCTCGCGACAGGCCATCGTGATTGAAACTGCCCGGTAGATCGCATGTCGAGTTTCTCGAGCAGTTCTCCAACGGCGCGAACTAGCCAATCCCAATTGCGGAACGGTCCGCAGCCTTGCCACTCGATCTACGTTGATACGAAATCGTCCGCTCACGCACAGTGCGACCCGCGTTCGGCCGCGGGGAGGTGCGGGGGTGTGGCGGGGGGCTTGGCGCTTCGTTGCGGTGGGGCAGAGGAGGCGTGGCGACCCGGCAGGTCGAGGCGCCCTCCGCACGCCTAGGTGCGATGCAGAGAGCGAAGCGAAACGCGTCGCGCAGGCTCGCCGGTCACCCCACCCCCACGAAAACCCCAGCCACACGCCACCCACACGTCAGCGTCTACGGCGCCCTCGTCCCCCCGACATGCCCCCGCGCCTCCCCGCGGACAACACGGGGCCCGTTACGCTCGTCCGAGTTCGTTTACTTCGAGAACGCAGCGTCGATGGCCTGACCGATCGCGTCCGGGTCCGTGGCGTTGTCCACGCGGGCGCCGTTCACGAACATCGTGGGTGTTCCTTGAACCGCAACCGACGAACCGAGCGCCATTTCTTGGTCGACCTGCGATTTGTAGGCGCCGTCATCCAGCGCCTTCTTGAACGCGGGCATGTTGAGGCCCGCCTTCTTGGCGAAGCCTTCGAGCGACGCGCGGTCGAGGGAATCCTGGTTCTCGAACATGGCGTCGTGCAGCTCCCAGAACTTGCCCTGCGCGTGGGCCGCGAGGGAGGCCTCCGCCGCGATGTGCGCGTTCGGGTGCATGGGCAGCGGGAACTGCCGGAAGACGAAGCGCACGCGGTCGCCGTACTTCGCACGGATGGCGTGCACGGCCGCCGCCGCGCGGGAGCAGAAGGGGCACTGGAAATCCGAGAACTCGACCACGGTCACCTTGGAGTCCGCCAGGCCAAACGAGGGCGGCGTGCCGGCCGCGAGCGCCTGCGCCTTCTCGGCGGAGAGCGGCTGGTTCGCCGCCTCGCGCGCCTTGAGGCTTTCGATGATCTCCGCGATGCGCGGGAGCATGGCGTCGCACTGCTCGGTGGGGAACTCGGCGGTTTGCGTCGTCACCATCTGGCAGGTCTCGGTCTTCGGGCCCACCGCCGCACAGAGTTTCGCGACGAGGTCGTCACAGGACTTGCGCTTGGCGGTGAGCTTCACAATGGCGCCATCCACCTTGGTGAGCGCGATGGCACACGCCTCCGGCGGAAGAATCTCCGCGGTGTCCTTCACGGACGCGCAGGACGGCGAGCTGTCGCCGACGGCCTTGCAAATCTTCTCGCTGTACGTCGCGCACGCCTTCGGGTTCGCGGTGGAGGACTCCGACACGGGGCGATTGCACGCCGCGACGAGGAGGAATCCGAAAACGAGAAGCGAACGAAGGATTGGCTTGGCCGTCATGGCCGGAGCCATTGCGCGAACCCAGCGAATTTGCAATCCGGCCCCGTGAGCACGGCCGAAACCCTGAGCGATCGGCCCGAACGCGCGGTTCCCTCGCACAAACGCGAGCGGCACGGAATCCGAAGATCCCGTGCCGCCCGCATGTTCATGGCCTGTTCAAGGCCGCTCCGTCGACTACTGCTCGAAGCAGTAGAGGCGGTAGCCCGAGGTGCTACAGGAGCGGTCGTAGTACCAGGTGGACCAACGCGAGTCGGATCCCGATCCGATCACGAGGCCCGTGCGACCGCCGCCCGAGCTCATCGTCCAGTCGCTGCACGTGGAGGCGGCGCTCGTCGAGTACGCCGTTCCGTTGCCATTGGTGTTCGTCCAGACCTCCGCGCTCGACGTCACCGTGGCGAGCGTCTCCGTGACGTTGATGGTCGGGTAGACGGTTGTCGCACCGGCCACGCCGTCGATGATGTCGGCGTAGTTGGTGGCCAACTGCCGCGAACCATCGATGAGCACGTACGGAATGGTTGCGTGCGTGAATCGCGTCGAGGGCGAGGCCACGGAATCCGAGAGCCACGCCTTGTAGGTGCCGCCAATGCCGCGCGCATCCGCACGTGCCTGACAAAGCGCGTCCGCAGCGGCGAGACCGCCGGCCTGTCCACCCGCCGCCGCGAGGTTGCCGTTATAGCCACCCGCGGAGAGGAACACCTTCTTCGCCGAGAAGCAGCTGACGGCCACGTTGCTCACCGGTGCGCTCGCGATCGTGCCCGACCGGTTGGTTACGAGACACGCCACGTCCGCCGGAGCCGCAGCCACCTGAACCACGTACACCCCGGCGTCCGCGACGCCCTTGCTGAACGTGAAGGAGCCGTCGGAAGAGAGGCTGAGTGCGTCACCCTGGTTGTTCCGGAGTTCCACGGTGGCGCCATCAAGACCGCTGATCGTTCCGCCCACGGCGTAGCCGCACGCAACGGTAATGTTCGTGACATTTCCGCTGACCGTACCGCTCCCGTTCGTGACAGCGCAGGCCTGACCCGTCGGGGTCGCGGTGACGGCAACCGAGTAGGTGCCGCCGCCGGGCAACGTCACGCCGTCGAACGTGTGCGAACCATCCGCCGACACCTCGAGAACCGAGGAGGCCGAACCGGAGAGCGTGAGTTCCACGCTCCGACCGTTGGCGAGGCCCGACACCGAGAAGCCGATGGTGTACTGGTACGGCGCACAGTTCGAAGCCGCGTTGTAGGCGCCGCTCGAGCAGGTGCAGCTGTAACCGCCACCGGTGTTCTGGCACGTCGCCGACGCGTCGCCCGAGTCGTTGCACGGATTGTTGAGGTCCACGCACTCGTTCACGTCGGTGCCGCAGGTCGCGCCGGTGTAGCCCGTGCCGCCGCAATCGCAGCTGAACGAGCCGGCCGAGTTCGAGCAGGAACCGCCGTTCTGGCACGGGTTCGCGTCGCACTCGTTTACGTCCGTGCCGCAGGTCGCGCCCGTGTAGCCCGTGCCGCCGCAGTCACAGCTGAACGAGCCGGCCGAGTTCGAGCAGGAACCGCCGTTCTGGCACGGGTTCGCGTCGCACTCGTTTACGTCGGTGCCGCAGGTCGCGCCGGTGTAGCCCGTGCCGCCGCAGTCACAGCTGAACGAGCCGGCCGAGTTCGAGCACGACCCGCCGTTCTGACAGGGGTTCGCGTCGCACTCGTTTACGTCCGTGCCGCAGGTCGCGCCGGTGTAGCCCGTGCCGCCGCAGTCACAGCTGAACGAGCCGGCCGAGTTCGAGCAGGAACCGCCATTCTGGCACGGGTTCGAGTCGCACTCGTTCACGTCGCTCGAGCACGTGCGCCCGAGTAGCCCGTCCCCGTGCAGTCGCACGTGTAGGAGCCCGCCGAGTTCGAGCACGACCCGCCGTTCTGACAGGGGTTCGCGTCGCACTCGTTTACGTCCGTGCCGCAGGTCGCGCCGGTGTAGCCCGTGCCGCCGCAGTCACAGCTGAACGAGCCGGCCGAGTTCGAGCAGGAACCGCCATTCTGGCACGGGTTCGAGTCGCACTCGTTCACGTCGCTCGAGCACGTGGCGCCCGAGTAGCCCGTCCCCGTGCAGTCGCACGTGTAGGAGCCCGCCGAGTTCGAGCAGGAACCGCCGTTCTGACACGGGTTCTCGTCACACTCGTTCACGTCGTCCGCGCACGTTTCGCCCGCGTAGCCCGTCCCCGCGCAGTCGCAGGTGTACGCACCGACCGTGTTCGAGCAGGAGCCCCCATTTTCACAGGGGACTTGGTCGCACTCGTTCACGTCGTCCGCGCACGTCGCGCCGGTGTACCCGGTGTGCATGCAGTCGCACGTATACGAGCCGGCCGTGTTCGAGCAGGAGCCGCCGTTTTGACACGGGTTCTCATCGCACTCGTTCACGTCGTCCGCGCACGTCGCGCCGGTGTACCCGGTGTCCGTACAGTCGCAGACGAACGTTTCGTCGCCTTCGGAACACGTGCCGGAGTTTTCGCACGGGTTCACGTCACAGAAATGCGTGTCCGTCCCGGCGTCGTCGCCGGGACCGGAGTCGGCGTTCGATCCACCGTCCTCCATGCTGCCATCCGCATTGCTCGAAGCATCGACGAACGCATCGACACGCACGTTTGCGTCCACGCTACCGTCGAGGTCTCCCGTGGAGCCTCCTTTGAGAGAAGCTTCGTCGCAGCCGAACCCCGCGAATGCGAGCGCTACGATGAAAAGAAACGTGAATCGATGCGTCAGTCTGCGTTTTGGCATGGGAAGGGTCCCTCCTGGTTGAAGTGCACGCGCCAACGCACCGGACATGCCGAGCGTTCGCCTCCTGCCACTGCTTGAGCAACCGTCGTGCCATGGCGCGCAGTGCCATTCGCGCGGGGTTCTTGGCACCTGCCTCCGACCGGTTTGAACGGGGGGCGTGCATTCCGACACCCCGAGGGAGTGAACACCGACCCCCCTCCCCCCCGTGCCCACGCACGCCGTCGATGCACGAAATCCCTCTGCGCATTCGCCAGCTTCGGTACGCACGGCGTCGCATCGCCTTCGCCCCGTGCGGCTATCCGGAGCTGTAGGAATAGGTGTGCTTTTCGCCGTCCGACCCGCCCGGGCGCGCGCCGTTACTTTCGGAGGTCCGGGATTCGAAGCACACTTGCATCATGCTTTCGGACTTCACGGGTGCACTCGGCACGGTGCGCCGACGCGAGTTCCGCATTCTTCCCTCGGTCGCCGTGCTCGCGAGCATGCTCTGCGGATGTACGACCGACGGCGCCTTTGACCTCACCATCGAGTTCGATCCGAACGCGACCCGAACGGGGGAAGCGCGATTCATCGAGCTCGACCTCCTGAACTCGTGCGGCAACGTTAACCTGGGCTACGCGCCCGCCTCCGCCGCGGTTAAGAAGTCTTGGCACCTCGCGAAGGGCGAGGCGATCCCTTCGTTTGGCTCGATTCCCTCGGGCAAACACGGGCTCTACGGACGGGCACTCAACGCGGACTGCGAAGTGGTGGCCGCGGGCTGCGTCCCCATCAACGTCGCCGACGACGGCACGACGAAGGTGACCCTGACCCTCTCGGACGCGAGCTGCTCGGGCGGCGAATCCCTCTGCGGTTCCCCCGCCTGCGGTAGTCACGACGGTGGCGATGAGCCCGCCATCAACGAGCCACCGTCGGCGCCCGAGGATGTGACGGCCACGGGCGTCGTGGGCGGGGTCGCCCTGGAATGGGGCGCGGCGATGGACGACGTACGCGTCGAGGCCTACCGCGTGCACCGCGGCGATGCGGCTGGGTTTACGCCCTCGGCGGCCACCGAAGTCGCGCGGGTCTCGACCCTCACGCACATGGACATCGTCGCGCCGGGAACGCACTTCTACCGCGTGGTGGCGGAGGACGACGCGGGCGCCCTCGGCCCGCCCTCGGCCGAGGTCTCGGCGGACGCCCTCGCCGACGAGACGGCGCCCTCGATCCCCGGAACGCTCAGCGCAGTCGCCGGCGTCGGTACGATCACGCTCAGCTGGGGCGCTGCCACCGACAACGTGGCGGTGGCCCAGTACACCATTCATCGCGCAACCAGCGCCGGCATCACGCCGTCCGAGGCGAACCAGATCGCGGCCGTCGGGCAGCTGACCTACGTCGATATCGCCGCGCCGGGCACGTACTACTTCCGCGTGGTTGCCGAAGACGGCGCGGGGAACCGTGGCCCGCCGTCGAACGAGGTGTCGTCCGTGTCCGCGCAGGCGCCGCCATCGGCGCCGGGCACGCTCAAGGCCACGGGCGGCGTCGGCCAGGTTTCGCTTTCGTGGGGAGCGGCGACGGACGACGTCGGCATTGCTTCGTACCACGTGCATCGGGCCGCAAGCGCGGGCTTCACCCCCGGCGCCGGGAACCTCATCGCGACGCCGTCGGGCCTTAGCTACGTCGACTCGGTCAATCCGGGCACGTACTACTACGTCGTCATCCCGGTGGATCTCGGGGGCCTGAGCGGGCCCGCGTCGAACGAAGCGAGCGGCGTCTCCGCCGACGACACCACGGCCCCCGGCGCACCCGGGACGCTCTCCGCCACGGGCGGCGTGCGGCAGATCTCGCTCTCCTGGGGCGCCGCGTCCGACAACGTGGGCGTGGTTGGCTACAACGTCTACCGGAGCAGCACCGCGGGGTTCATCGCGGGCCCGGGGAACCTGCTCAAGCAGGTCAACGGCACGAGCACCACGGACACAAACATCCTCGGCACGTACTACTACCGAGTTACGGCGCGCGACGCCGCGGGCAACATCGGCTCGGTCTCAAATCAGGCCAGCGCCGTCGCCGCGCAGGCCCTCTCCTACACCTTCACGGCGAACTATTCGGGCGGGTGCCCGTTCACGATCTACAACAACGCGGCGTGCGGGACCGAGGTGCGATTGACGTCGGCCGCTTCCTCGGAGCGTGGTGCCGCGTACATGAAGAACACCGTCACGCTGTCGAATGACACGTCGTTCAACGTTTCGTTCCGCTTGCAGTTCGATCAACCGCACGCGAGCGGCATGGCAGACGGAATCGTGTTCGTGATTCGGAAGGACACGGCGCCGCCCATCGGCCACCCCTCCGGCAACATCGGGTACGAGGGGTCGCCGCCACTCGATGCCATCGCGGCACCGTCCGTGGCGCCAAGCGTCGGCGTCGAGTTCGACACGTACCGTGGCCCGACCGACCCGGGCACGGACGACGGCCACATTGCCATCGTGAAAGACGGCCTCAACACGGCCCTCGCAAGCCATTTGAGCTATGCGGACTACACATTCGGAAGCACGTACGTCTACGCGTGGGTCGACTACGACGGCATCGCGAACGTGCTCCGCGTGTACGCCTCGAGCAGCAGCACAAAGCCCGCGTCGCCGTTGATCACCTACACCATTAACATTCCGTCGGTCATCGGCGGGTCGTCCGTTTACTTCGGCTTCACCGGGGCCACGGGTGGTTTCTACGCGCGCCAACGGTTTGGCCCGTTCACGCTGAACACGTACGATTGATCGCCGCGGAGCGGCGAGCCGCACCCTTCAGTGCCGGCACTCGCTACCCGGGTCACCCGTGATCTCGGCGCGCAGCGACTCGGTGTGCGCGAGCCAAGCGTTGACGATGTCGTCGGGCACCGCGTGGGCCACGAGGGTCTGCCGAAGGATCTCCTTCCGCCGCTCGAAGTGACCCCCTCGAATGGGGTGCGCCGCGTGGGCCGCACCGAGAGGCTTGCCCTCGTAGACCACGTCAGCGCCGAGGAACTCGGCCGCGTGCTGGTACTCGAACTCCTTCACCCGCTCGCGCGACGCGTTCCGGAAGAAAAAGCCGATCATCATGTCGTCGAACACGCGATCGACGAAGGCATCGACGATCTTCCGCACAGCGGGTTCGCCACCGAGGGCATGAAAGCGCGTGGGTCGGGCGTCGGACATCCTGCGGGCGGCAGTATGGGGCCACGCTCGCAAAGCGCCCATGGCGCCGCGCGGAGGCCATTGACACCTCCAGCCGGTCCCCCCATGCTCCTGCTCCCGTGTTTAGAACTGATCTAAACAAGCTCCCCGATGCCGCCGAGGTCCTCCGCGCCGCGGGGCTGCGCATCACGGCGCCGCGCCGCGCAATCCTTGAAGAATTGGCGCATGACAAGACGCACCCCACGGCCGTCGAGCTCTATGAGCGGCTCCTGCCGAACCACCCGGGGATGGCCTTCGCCACCGTCTACAACACGCTGAACGCCCTCTCCCGCGCGGGCTACGTGAGCCCGCTAACCCTCGGCGGCGCCACGCGCTTCGACCCGATCACCGAGCCGCACGATCACCTCGTGTGCCGGCGCTGCGGCTCCATCGAGGACCTCGCCCCCGTCGCATCGGGTGAACCGGCTCCCGCCAGCGTCGGCGGGTTCGCCATCGATCGCGTGGAGCGCGTCTTCCGCGGGGTGTGCGCATCGTGCCAACGCGAACCCGACGTCGATCCATCCGGCACCCGTTAGTTTTTCGTTTGTTTCAATCAACAGGAGAAACCCATGGCAGACCTCAAAGGCAGCAAGACCGAAGAAAACCTCAAGGCGGCGTTCGCCGGCGAATCGCAGGCCAACCGTCGCTACCTCTACTTCGCGAAGGTCGCGGACGTGGAGGGTTACCCGGACGTGTCGGGTCTCTTTAAGGACACGGCCGACGGAGAGACGGGCCACGCGCACGGCCACCTCGACTACCTGAAGGCGGTCGGCGACCCGGCGACGGGCAAGCCCATCGGCACGACCTCGAAGAACCTCGCGGCGGCCGTCGCGGGCGAGACCTACGAGTACACCGAGATGTACCCGGCCATGGCCAAGTCCGCGCGCGACGAGGGCTTCACGGACATCGCCGAGTGGTTCGAGACCCTGGCGAAGGCCGAGAAGTCCCACGCGGGTCGCTTCCAGAAGGCCCTCGACGAGCTCAAGTAGTTCCCGCCGCGCCCGGGCGAGGCGGCGCGCTTCGCCCGGGCTCCGCGGCTGGTCTTTTCCGCGCCAGGTTCGAGTCGCCGCCTGCATTTGGACTGCGTATGAAACCCACCGTCGATCCCATCTTCGACCCGAAGGACCCTCGCTACTGGGACGAGCGCGACCTCGAGGCGGAGACGCACCGCGTCTTTCAGGTTTGCCACAGCTGTCGCATGTGCGTGAGCTACTGCCCGTCGTTCCCCGAGCTCTTCGCGCGCGTGGACGGATACGTCGCACGCAAGCAAGGCGAGGCGGATGCGCTCGACGACGCCGACTTCGCCGTGGTGAACGACCTCTGTTACCAGTGCAAGATTTGCTACTTCAAGTGCCCCTACACGCCGGACGACGATCACCCGTGGGCCATCGACTTCCCGCGGCTCATGATGCGGCTCAAGGCGAACCGCGCGAAGCGCGACGGCATCACGGTTCAAGACCGCGCGCTCGGTGAGCCGCAGCTCCTCGGGTTCCTCGGCTCGGGCCCACCGGCGCCCATGGCCAACCTCGTGACGAAGAACCGCCTCCTTCGAAAGGTGCAGGAGGCCGTCACGGGCATTTCCTCCGAGTTCAACCTGCCGCCCTTCGCGCCGAAGACCCTCTACAAGTGGTGGCGCGAGCACACGCCGGACGCGGCCGCCGGCAGCGTGGGTGAAGTCGTCCTCTTTTCGACGTGCACCACGAACTACAACATGCCGTCCTCGGGGCAGGCCGCCATCCAGGTGCTCGAGCACAACGGCTATTCCGTGCTCTTCCCCAAGGAACAAACCTGCTGCGGCATGCCGAACCTCGACGGCGGCGACGTGGACGCGGCCTTGGCCAAGGCCCGGCAAAACGTGGCCATCCTCGCGCCCCATGCGCGCGCCGGCCGCTTCATCGTGACCATGCAGCCCACCTGCGGCTACGTGCTCAAGAAGGACTACCCGGAGCTCCTCGGCACGGAGGATGCCGAAATCGTCGCAAAGCAAACCCTCGACGTCATGGAGTTCATCCGGAAGCTCAAGCGCGAAGACAAACTCAAGACCGACTTCACGCGGAGCCTCGGCAAGGTCGCGTACCACGCGCCCTGTCACCTCCGCGCGCAGAAGATCGGCTTCCCCTCCATGCAGCTCCTGAATGCGGTGCCAGGAACGGACGTGGAGCTCATCGAACAGTGCTCCGCCGTGGACGGCACCTGGGGCATGAAGGCGCAGTACTACGAGCTCGGCCGCGACTACGCGCAGAAGCTCATGCGCGACATGCGGAAGGTCCCGTTCGACACGGTCGCGACGGACTGCCCGCTCTCGGGCCTCCGTCTCGAACAGGAGCTCGGCACCGAAGCGCTTCATCCCATGGAGCTCCTGAACGATGCGTACGGCCTCGGCGCCGTGCGGCCCGGCGCGCCCGCGGGCAAGCCCATCGACGGCGGAAAGGGGAAATGAACATGCGAAAGGTGGAACGAAGCGAAATCCTCGACCTCGGCGCCTACGAAGCGATTCGACCGCATTTCCGCGGCCGCATGATCGCCGAAAAGGAGCACCGCCGCGTGATGGTGGGCGAGCACATGACCTTCCTGCTCGAAAACCACGACACGGTCCTCCTCCAAATCCAAGAAATGATGCGCACGGAGCGCATCTCCGACGAGCGCGCCATCCAGCACGAGCTCGACACCTACAACGAGCTCATCCCCGGGCAGAACGAGCTCTCCGCCACCGTGCTCATCGCCTACGAAGACCCAACCGAGCGCCGAGAGATGGCGTTCAAGCTCGCGGGCCTCGACCGCGCCATCCATTTCGAGGTGGGCGGCAAGCGCCAGAAGACGACGTGGATCATGGCGCCCGGCGAAGATGCGTCGCGCGTTCCCGCCATCAACTACGTGCGCTTCACACTCACGGACGCGGCCGTGACGGCGTTGCGCGACGGCGCGGACGCGACCCTTGTGGTCGACCACCCGGCCTACGACGCGCGCGCCACGTTCCCGCCGAACGTGCGCCAGGCGGCGATTGCGGATTTGTCGCCGAATTGAAATCGCGTGCTAGGTTCCCGCCCATGCGTAACGTGCTTTTCTTCGTAGCGTTCGTCCTTTCGGCCCCGACCCTCACCGCGTGCGACGACGACCCCGCGAGCCAGTGCTTCGCGAACGACTTCTGCCCCGCCGGCGAAGAGGGGGACACCTGTCGCCCGAACCAGGAAGCGCTCGCGAAGTGTGACGACGACTCCGCGCAGTTCGAGTGCACCGACGGCACCTGGAAGCTTCTCGAGGGCGTCGCCTGCGGCGAGGACGGCGGAAACGCCGACGGCTCCACCGACGCGTCGACGGACGGTTCCGCGACGGACGCCAACTAGTTCGGTCGGACGAGCACCCCGGCGGGCGTTCCGTACGGCTACGGCGCCTGGCCGAGAAGCGTCTTCGACTCACGGGCCGCGTCGTCGAGGCCGCGCCACGCGGCCGGCTCCTCGACGGCGATGCCATCCAGCGTGCGTTCGATGTCCGCGACCACCGGCGCCGTTTCCGCGCGGAACTGGCCAGCCAGCTCCGCCACGCGGTGCGAGACGGATTCCTCGGCGTCGCCCTGACGAACGAGGTCGAGGAGCCTCCGCGCGTACTCGGACGCGTAGGACGCATCCTTTCCGGGTGAGAGTTTGGAGACCGACTTGAGCTCGGTACCCGACGTGCGAAGCGTCTCGAGCAAATTCCGAGTTCCATCCGCCGACGTCCGGAGCAACTGCTCAAGGCGCGGCATGTGCTGCTCGAGCTCATGATGACGGATGCGCCCCTTCGCGACGGTGAAATCCCATCGACCGAGGGCGCCTTCGAAGTCCGCCCCGATGATCGTGCGAAGCTGCCGCCGCACATGGTTCTCCGCGACGAGCGATTCGATGCTTCGCACGCCATCGTCCACGCCGTAGACGCCAAGCGCCCGCGCCGTGCGCAGCGCCGTCTCGCTGTCCTCCTCCGTCATGGCGCCGACCTTCCCGCGCCAATACCGGAAGAGCTCGTCAATGTCCGCGGCCTCGAATGCCGCGCCCGTGATGATGCGCGCCGACACCGATCGCACCCCCTGGCTCGTGAGCCCGCGCGCGGTCCGCGTGACGGGACGAGCCGCATACTCCGCCACCGTCGACGTCACGCGGTTCGCTTCCAGCAACCGCTCCAGCGTCCCGACCGCCGCCGCCTGAGCGCCGACGATGGGCCCGACCGGCGCAACGGCTCCGGCCGACGCCGAGCGTGGTGGAACTCCCGCCCCCTCGCGCGCGATCGCGGCGTCAAACGCCGTCCCAAGCGACCGGACTCCGGCCACCCCCACCATCCCAATCAAGCCGAGCACCACAAGCTGCTCGAGCGAAATAGAACCCGCTGACCTATCCGTGCGCATCACCGCCGAACAGAGCAGGTTTCATGCCCAGCGCATCAAGTCGGCTGGACCGTTTTTTCCGGAGACAATCCCACGTGCACGCCTGGGACACGGCCACCGCGCTAGTCGTATCGGGACTCGGTACCCCGCCCTTCGCCTACGCCACCGCCGACGAGGCTGCCGCTTCGGCGGTCTTGGCGGCTTCGCGATCGGCGGCGCGCTTCTGGCCCGCTTCGGAGAGTTCCACCGAGACGAGTTTCGAGACGCCGGGGGTTTCCATGGTGACGCCGTAGAGCATGTCCGCGGCTTCCATGGTGCGCTTTGCGTGCGTGATGATGATGAACTGCGAGCGGTCGGTCATCTGGCGGACGGCGTCCGAGAAGCGACCGATGTTCGCTTCGTCGAGCGGGGCGTCGACCTCGTCGAGGAGGCAGAACGGGCTCGGCTTGTACTGGAAGATGGCGAAGATGAGCGAGACGGCCGTGAGCGCCTTCTCGCCGCCGCTCATGAGTTCGAGCGAGCCAAGCTTCTTGCCGGGCGGCTGCGCGATGATGTCGACGCCGGACTCGAGAATGTTTTCCGGGTCCGTGAGCCGCAGCTCGGCTTTGCCGCCGCCGAACATCTTCGGGAAGATGATCTTGAAGCGCTCGTTGATGGCGTGGAAGGCGTCGTGGAAGAGGCGACGGCTCTCGCGGTTCATCTGGCGGATGGCGCGGTCGAGCTGGCGGAGGGCCTCCTCGAGGTCGTCGCGCTGCGCCGTAAGGTACGTGTAGCGCTCGCTCTTCTCCTGGTACTCCTCGATGGCCGTCAGGTTGATCTCGCCCATGCGCTCGATGAGTTCGCCGAGCTCCTTGATGCGAGACGAGACGGTCGCGTCCGGGATGTCGCGCGTGTGGTAATCGCCGATGACGTGGCGCACGTCCACGCGGTGGCGTTCCTGCACGTGCTCAAGCAGGTGCATGAGCTCAAGGTAGACCTCGCGCTCGCGCACGGTCAGTGCATTCACGCGCTGACTGCTCTCGTCGATCTCCGAGCGGAGAACCTTGAGCTCGTCCTCCTGCTCGGCCATGACGCGGCGAATCTGCTCGTACGCTTCGCGCTTCGTGCCGAGTTCGGCGTGCGCATCCATGGCGCCCGACGCGACGGTCTCGAGCTCTTTCTTGCTCGCTTCCTGCTGATTCGAGAGCTCGGCCTGCTGGCGCTGCCCCTCTTCGATGTTGGTGTGAAGGCGAGTGTCGCGATTCGTGAGCTCGTCGATGGAGCGAACCATGCGCTCCATGGCCGCACGGTCACTCTCCGCGCGCTCACGGGCCTGGGCCGCGTCGACCTTCACCTCGGTGACGCGCATCGTCTGCTCGTCCACACCGCGCTTGCGCTCTTCGGCCACAGCCACGGCGGATTCGACGCCCGAGCTTGCCTCTTCCCGGGCCGCACGGGCGGTGTCGATCTCGGCGCGCGCCTGCCGCTCTTCGTCGTCGGCGCGTTCAAGGGAAACGCGTAGTTCGCCGGCATCCTTGCGCACGCCTTCGCCGCGATTGCGGGTCGCCGTGGCTTCGTCCGTCGCACGACGCACGTCCTTTTCGGCCGCGAGGATCGCGAGCTCGGCGTCGTGCGCCTCGGTGCGCGCCGCTTCGATGGCCGCCTGGCGCGACGCGATGCCCTTCCGGAGTTCGCCGTGGCGCTCGACGGCGGCAGTGAGCTCGCCCTCGAGGGTGACGACCATCTGGTGGAGCTCGCGAATCTCGCGCTTGACGTCAATGAGGTGCGCGCCGCGCTCTTCGCCGGCGCCGCCGGTGATTGAACCGTCGGCATGGAGAACTTCACCTTCGCGCGTCACGTACGTATGGCTCACGCCCTCCGCGCTCGCGAGGCCGAAGGCCACATCGAGGGAGTCGACCACGAGCACGCCGCGAAGCAGATGCGAGACAAGGCCTCGGTCTTCCGACTCGGTGCGAACGAGGTCGCCAAGCCAGCCGACAACGCCGTCGGCGCTCGGAACGGCGCCATTCACCGAACCTTCGTCGGCGCGGCGCGCGAGCACCGTCGCACGGCCCTTGGAGCCGTCGCGGAGGAAGGAAAGCGCGCGGACAGCCGCGTCACGGTCCGAAACGACTACGTGCTGAAGCCTGTCGCCAAGGGCGCCTGCGAGCGCCGCCGTCCACTCCGCCGGGCAGTCGATGCGGTCGGCGAGGATGCCGTGCACACCTTCCGGGCGGTTTGACGCTTCGCCGACGAGGGCGCGAACACCTTCGCCCACGCCCTCAAACTTCGCGTGCACTTCCTCGAGGGAACGCAAGCGTGCGCGGCGGTCCGTGAGGCGCTCGCGCAGGTCTTCGACGCGCGCGTCGCTCCCGCGAATCTCCACACGAAGCTCTTCGAGCTCGCGCTCCGCATCGTCGCGGTTCTTCGCGGTGGCGAGCTTGCCCGAGGCGAGCCCCTCAAGGCGCGCACGAATGGTCTCCGCCTCTTGGTCGAGTTCGACGGCGCGGGCATCCAGCTCCGTCGCTTGTTCAAGGAGGCGCTCGAGGCGCTGGTTCGCCTCCGCACGACGCTCCTCGAAACCGTGGAGCACGGTTTCGGCGCGGGCAATGCGCGTGTCGGCGTCGTTCAGGCGCGCACGGGCCTCTCCGAGCACGCGCTCGGCTTCCGTCGACATGCCGCGGCGGCGCTCAAGCTCTTCGGTTTCGCGCGCGAGGTTTGCGTTCGCGTCGCGCTCGCGGTCTTCGAGCGACGCGAGGGAGGCGGCGAGCTGGGCCCGCTCGTTCTCCATGGTTTCACGCTGCCGCGCGAGCTCCTCGAGCTCCGCGCGCATCTGCGCTTCGGCATCCACGAGGCCTTTTTTGAGCTCCGTGCGGTGCTCGATCTGGCTTTCCAGGAGCCGCGAACGGTTGTCGAGCTCGTAGGCGAGGGTCTGTGCCTTCTCAACGGCCGATTCGGCAAGCTGAACCTCGGCGCGCTTCGACTCGAGTTCGGCCTCGCGAACGCGGAGCGCGTAGCGCACGCCTTCCACGCCGGCGGAATGCTCGTCGAGTTCGGCGCGGATCACCGCATGCGTGCCCGTGAGCTCAAGCCAGCGGTGCGACGCGACGTGAAGCTCCAGGTCGCGCATTTCGCCGCGGTACTTCTTGTAGCGCTCAGCCTTCTGGGCTTGGCGCTTGAGCGAAGCGAGGTTCCGCTCAATCTCCGTAATGATGTCGCCAACGCGGAGCAGGTTCTGCCGCGTCTGGTCCATCTTCCGCTCCGCCGCTTTCTTGCGGAGCTTGAACTTCGTTACGCCCGCGGCCTCCTCAAGGAGGAGCCGCCGGTCTTCCGGCTTCGACGACACGATGTAGCCGATGCGGCCCTGCTCGATGATCGAGTACGCACGCTTGCCGACGCCGGTGCCGAGGAAGAGGTTCACGACGTCCATCAGGCGGACGGGCGTCTTATTAATGAGGTAGTCGCTGTTGCCCTGGCGATCGAGGCGACGCGTGACCTGGATCTCCGAGTAGTCCGCGTACTCGGGCGGCGCGAGCCCGTCGGCGTTCTCGAAGGTGATGGAGACCTCGGCGAATCCGTGGGGCCCGCGATCTTCGGAGCCGTTGAAGATCACGTCTTCCATGCCGCGACCGCGGAGCGTCTTGGCGGACTGCTCGCCCATGGCCCAGCGGATGGCATCGACGATGTTGGATTTGCCGCAGCCATTCGGCCCGACGACGCCGGTGACGTCGTGGTCGAAGTGCAGGACCGTCCGGTCGACGAAGGACTTGAATCCACAGATTTCGAGGCGTTTGATCTTCATGGCGATTGAGGCGCTTTCCCGGCCCTTTTGCCGGGCGGAATCGCGTGTGGTTACCATCCACCGCCCCCCGTCGCAATCGCTACCGCGACCGGTAGTGAGGGCACTCCTATGACAACCCCTAGGGATTGTGGAGCGATCGGGTTATCCAGCAGTTATCCACAAGCCAAAACGAGATCTCCACAGGCGCCGACGATCGCGCCCCGCAGGGGCTCCGGCGACGGCCTAGCGGATCGCGAAGGGGTAGCGGATGGAGAAGGTCGTCTGTTTGAAGGGCTTAAACGATGCCTTCTTGAGGACGGCCTCCATGCAGCTTCCCTGCGGGGTACCGCCGAAGGGAAACCCGCCCACGGAAACCGAGCCGACGCTGCCATCGTTCTTCACCAAGATCATCGCGGTGGCGAGGCCCTGCTGATCCGCGGCGCACTGCCGAAGGGCCGGCATGAGGGCGCTCAGGGTCTTTGAGACCTCCGCCTGTTCGGGCGTGTTGGGGAGGTTTGAGTTGTCGCTCGCCGGGGCGGCGGGCGCGACGGCCTGCGCACCCGGCACGGTGCGAACCCCACCCTGCGCAGGCTTACCGCCGAGGGCGTTGTCGAGCACGTCGTCGATGGCAGAGCTTCCAGCCGTGGGCTCGCCGGTGGGCTTCGGAGCTTCGACGACGGCCGCGGCCGATGCGGTGGACGTGGACTCGTCTTCGGTCGGCTTCGCCGACGCGGCGTTCGCGGATGCCGTGGCGGCGCCGGCGCTCGACGACGCCTCGTCCGTTCGGCGCGACGCGCCCAGCTTTGGCGCAGAGTCCGCGTTCGCAGCCTTCGCCGCTTCGTCATCGCCCCCTTCCGCGGAAGGCTCGGCCACCGGCGCCACGTCACCCCTGCTGCGGCCGCGGTTGTCGTTGGTGCGTCCGTGACCGGCGGCGCGTCCGCGGGTTCGCCGCCACCACGCCCCGCAACGGCGTACGCGATGATTGCACATCCGAACACGATGGCTCCCGCCAACACCCACGTGCGCGAAGACGACGCGTTCGCATTGGTCGAGGGAGCTGCCGCGGGCGCGGGTTTCGGAGGCGCGGGGCTCGTCGACGGCGCAGGCTTCGCACCGAGCGCGGGTGCGAACGGGTCGCTCGCCGGGGGCTCACTCGGCTTCGTCTCGGCGGGCTTACTCTCCACGGCCGTTGCTTCGCTGCTTGATGCGGCGTTGCTTGGCGCGGCGGCCTGACCCGCCGACGACTGCGCGGCCTTCGCCAACGCCGCGAGGTCGATCTCGGCCGACACATCCGCGGGCTTCGGTGCACCGGTACCGCCCACGAGCGCGCGCAGCGCTTCGGGTGAGAGTTCTTCGTCGTCGGAGGAATCGCGTTCAGCCACGAGTACCAGCTCCCTCGGGAGATTCGAAACCTATCACAGGTTCGGGCTTGGCTCGGAATTCGGCGTAGCGGGCGCCGGCACCAGCAGCCGACGCACGGGAAGGCGCCCCTCGAGCACGCTCACCCAGCGCGCAACGGCACGATCGAGCGTGCGCTGGCGCATCCATACGCGGAGTGGGTCCTTTACCGCGTCGAACGACATTCCCTTGAACGGGTGGTCTTCGGCATCGAAGGCTCGACGCACCTGCGCCTCGGTGACCTCGGTCGTCCCCTCCAAGTTGGCCCGGAGAAAGGCGCTCACCGCGGCCCGACGGCGCACCACCTGACCAACCTCTCGCTCCGAGATGCCGAGCTTGCGGGTGAAGGCGCCAAAGACGGCGGCGCCACCGATTCCCGCTTCAAACCGCGCGCGCTCCATCCCGATCTCGGCCCCCTTGGGAGGCGGTGTTCGAACGCGCTCGGCCTCGCGCTCGATGAGGTACTCGCCGATGAGCTCATCGAGGGCCGCCGCCTGGTCCTGCGCGGTGATGGGCCGCGTGAGCGCGTCGGGCTCGTGGGCGCGAAGCCGATCCGCGTAAACGCGAAACTGCACTTCGCTTGCAAGGATCGTCGCGCTCAATGCGCCCGTCCCCACCGTGGCCGCGACGCGGTCGAGCTCGACCCGCTGTGCGCGAGCGCCCGCAGCCGGCCGAGGGCGGCCACACACAGCGCAGCCACGCACATCCCGTTTCGAGCGAAGGAGCGCCGCACCGGTTGCGCTAGCTTTGGCCGCCGTCGATTCGCTTGCCCCGCGGATCGCCGGCCTCCGCAAGACGGACTTCGCCGGAGCCCTCCTCGGACGCCTTCGCCGACGTACGCGAGGTGCGCTTGCGATCGCGGAGGAATTCGAGAAACGCGACGGCGGCATCGAGGTCGCGCGCGGGCACCACCTCAACGAGGTCACGGAGCCGCGTCCGAAGTTCGTCGACGACATCCACGCGCGAGCGGCGCCCGTCGGAGGCGGGCGGTTCCGCCTTGGCTTTGACCTCATCTGCGCTCGGGACCCGCCATTCGTCACGGGGAACCGCGGCGATTCGGTGCGCCTCGAGCCAGAGGTTCATGCACGCGCGCAGACGCTCGGAACGGAACTGAAACCACCGTTCACGCTCCACCGAGGATCCAACCAAGGTGTCCTTGAAGCGCCGGAAAGCCCCCTTGCCGTCGATGGAACGCTGGAGCTTGTCGCGGAAGGACGAGTCCTCCACCGACGCGATGAATCGCTCCATCCAGCGATACTGCTCACGTGAGGACACGGGCTCGACGCGGACGTAGAGCGGGTCGCTCGACACGCGCGTATGCATCTCCGGATCGGCAGCGCCTTCCACGAGGCGAAGAACCTCGCCCGTCTCAAGATGAAGGTAGGAGTGCACTTCGGGAGCGTTGTTTTCAAAGGCGTCCTCGAGCGCTTCCCAAGCCACTGGAACACGCCGATCACTGGCGTCGCTCATCGCTGTTCCCCCCCACCCAGACTATTCATCTTCAAGCGCACCCTGCACCTCGCTCCGCGCCCGTGCCACGGCGCGAGTCCATTTCGTAATATGGGCCGAACGCGTAGGCGCGTCCATAGACGGGCGAAATACGGTTTCGACCGAATGCGCACGCCGAATGTCTTCGAGGTCGGCAAAGATGCCGCTCCCGAGCCCCGCGAGGTATGCGGCGCCGAGCGCCGTGGTCTCGAGGTTCGACGGGCGGTCGATCTCGGTGCCAAGCAGGTCCGCTTGGAACTGCATGAGCAGGTCGTTCGCCGCTGCACCGCCATCCACACGCACACGACCGATGGCGCGGCCCGCGTCGGCGCGCATGGCCTCCATGAGGTCGTGAATCTGGAAAGCGATGCCTTCGAGGGTGGCCCGCGCAAGGTGCGCACGGGTCGTGTCGCGCGTGAGCCCGTAGATCAGCCCCCGCGCCCCCGGATCCCAATACGGCGCGCCGAGGCCCGCAAGCGCGGGGACGAACACCACGTCGCCCGTCTCCCGCACGGAAGTCGCGAGGCTCTCGATCTCCGACGCGGACTTGATGATGCCGAGTCCGTCGCGAAGCCACTGCACCGCGGCGCCCGCGATGAAGCTCGAGCCTTCGAGGGCGTAGGTCGTGGTGCCGCCAATCTTCCACGCCACGGTGCTCAGGAGCCCCGAACGCGACACGGCGGGTTTGTCGCCGACGTTCATAAGGAGGAACGCGCCGGTGCCGTAGGTGCACTTGGCCTCGCCCGGAAGGAAGCAGGTTTGCCCGAAGAGTGCCGCCTGCTGATCCCCCGCCATGCCCGCGATGGGAATGCCGTCGGGGAGCACCCGGAGTCCCTTGGTCTTGGCGTATACCTCGGCGCACGATCGCACCTCGGGCAACACGCCACGGGGCACATTCATTTCCGCAAGCAGCCCGTCGTCCCACGCGCCCTTCGTGATGTCGAAAAGCAGCGTACGCGACGCATTGCTCACGTCGGTCACGTGGGCGGCGCCGGCGGAGAGTCGCGACACGAGCCACGCATCGATGGTTCCAAAGGCGATCTCGCCCGCCTCGGCGCGGCGGCGCACGCCCGGTACGTGCTCGAGGATCCAACGCACCTTCGTGCCGGTGAAATACGGGTCGAGCACCAGGCCCGTGCGCTCGCGAAAATGCGGCTCACGGCCCTTCTTCTTGAGCTCTGCACAGAAGTCCGCGGTGCGGCGGTCCTGCCAGACGATGGCGCGGTGGATGGGCTCCCCCGTTCGCCGATCCCAGAGCACGGTTGTCTCGCGCTGGTTCGTGATGCCGATGGCGATGCACTCCTTCGGCGAGACCTTCGCGACCTCGAGCGCAGCCTCAATCGACGCCTCAACACTCGTCCAAATGTCGGCGAGGTCGTGTTCGACCCAACCCGGCTTCGGGTAGTGCTGCGGGAACTCCCGATTGACCTTTCCGAGAATACTTCCGGTTCTCGACACCACCACCGCCGTCGAGCCCGTGGTGCCCTGATCGATGGCCAGGATGTATTCGCCCATTCGGTTCCTTTCGTAACGCTACTCGTCAGCCGCCGAGTTCGGCGATGAACGCATCGGCCTCCGCAAAGTCGGGATCCTCCGACTTGGCTTTCCTCGCCCAGAGGAGCGCCTTGCGTTGCTCACCCTGTTCGTGCGCGATGCGCGCTTGAAGCAGGAACGCCATGGCCCGGGTCATGGGCCCTTCGGACTTGCTCAGCGTGACGATGCGAAGTGCGTTGAGCGCCACGTCGTGTTCGCGAAGGTCCATGGCGAGGTATGCCAGCTTGGCCACGATTTCGCCGTTCGACTTGTCGCTCTCGACAGCGGCGTTGAGCCACTGCATCTGGAGGTTGCGGTCACCCGCCTTCTCGGCGAGGACGGCCATGCGCGACTGGAGTTGCGAGAGCTCCGGGGAGCGCCGCTTCGGGTGGGCTTCGATGGCCTGCTCGAGGACTTGGCCCGCATCAGGGAACCGCTCCGCCGCGATGAACCCATCGACAAGGGTCAGCACCGATTCGTGGTCCGTGGGTCGGAGCCGCACCGCCTCTTCGAGGGGCGCGAGCGCGGCCTCGGCGTTGCCCGCCTGGAGGAAGAGGTGGCCGGCGCGCCGAAGTAGCTGATGACGCGCGTCATCGTTGTCGGCGAGCGAGGCGTCTTCCATCAGGAGGACGGCGAGCTCGGCGAACGCACCGGCGTCTTCGTAAAGCCGCTGGAGGCGTTCACGGAGGGCACGGTCGTCCGGGTTGGCGCGGAGCGTGGCTTCGAGGGCCTCCCGCGCGTCGGCGGGGCGACCGGCCTTCGCGCACGCGTCGGCATGTGCCATCACGGCACGACTCTGGTCCGCCCCTTCGGTGATGGCCGCAAGGCGGCGCGTGCTTTCCACGAGGTCGTCCCAACGCTCGCCGGCCTCGTCGAGGGCGCACAGGAGCTCGATGGCCTCGCGGTCACCTGCAAACTCGTCCACCCACGTGCCGAGTACCTCACGGGCACGTTCGGCACGGCCGACTTCCGAGAGCACCTGAACAAGTCGAAGCACGAGGTTACGGCGCGCCCCTTGATCGCCACGCGCGTTGGCACGCTCGGCCACCTGGAGCAGTCCGTCCGCGAGTTCGGACCCCATGGAGGCCCCCCCAAGCACGTACGCCTGTTCGAGATCGGAGATGGCCGCGTCGTCGTCTTCCATCGCGAGGCGAACACCACCACGTGCACGGAGGAGAAATGCGCGCATCTCGTCCGTCACGGCGGCGCGTTCGAGGGCCGCACTCACCTCTTCGGCGGCCTGCGCGAGGGCGCCTGCCGATACGCGGGCCGACACGAGCTCAGACACAAGCTCCGCATCCTCCGGCGCAACCTCGCACGCTTCGTGGAGCACCTCGGCGGCGGTCGTCGCGTCGCCAAGTCGATCGAGGTAAAGCGATGCGGCATTCCGCAGGAAGGCCACCGAGACCTTCGGGTTCGTCACGCGGCGCGCTTCACGCACGAGGAACCCGGCGAGCGAGCCCCAGTCTTCGCGCGTTCGGGAGAAGCCTTCGAGCCGCTCGCGCACGGCTTCGTCTTCAGGCGCTGCGCCGTACCCGAGTTCGAGCGTGCGCTCGAGTGCTTCGGAATCGCCAAGCGCCTCCCATCGGGAAGCCAAGTCCAGCGTGAGCGCTGCGGCGTCGTCCCCCGTCTCCGAGCGGAGAATTCGCTCCATGGTTTCGGCGCGTTCACGCGCATCGTGATCCTCGGGAAGAATCTCGAGGAGCGCCGATGCGAGGTCACGGTCGTGGGGCAGCGCCGAAAGCGCGCGGCGGTAGACGTCCATCGCATCGTCCCTACGGACGCGGGCGAGGATCGAACCGAGCTTCAGGCTGAGTTCACGAATCGTGTCGGTGTCATCGCCCCCACGCGCCACCTCAAGCTGCTGCGCAAGGAGATCGACAAGCTCCTCGTCGTAGCCCGTTCGCTCGAACACGGCTGCGAGCAGCTTCGCCGCGTCCGTGTGACCCGGCTCATCCTGGAGGACTTCGCGGAGAACCTCGGCGGCGTCGGGCTCGCGCCCTTCGAGCCCGAGGAGATAACGCGCGCGCTCCATGCGCACGGCGTTGCGCGCACCCGCATCTTCCAGGCCGTCAACGACTGTGGAAATCACATCATTGAATCGCTCCTCTTCACCCGACTCCCGGAGTACGCCGAGGTACGGCTCCCAGACGCGTCGGTCGGTGGGCGCCTCTTCGAAGAGTCGTTCATAGACCGTGCGCGCGGCATCACGCTCGCCGGCCTGCACCGCGAGGTTCGCGGCGTTGAGCCAAAGTGCCGTGGCCTGCTCGCCCGAGGTCGACTCCGCCGCGGTCCGCGTCCAGCGGAGCGCGCCGTCCACGTCGCCCACCGCAAGTCGGCGCTCGGTGAGTTGCTTCGGGATCCAGAGATATGCCTCGAGTCCACCTTCGCTTTCGCGTGCGAGCGAAACACCACGCTCGAGGAGCGGCTCAAGACGATCAAAGGCCTCAAGGCTCTTCGCGAGCTCAATGGCTTCCTTGGCGTCGTCGATGGTCGCGTCCGCACGCGTCGCGCGCTTTTCGAGGAAGTCGAGAAGCACGGCGGAGTCGGTCGATGACCGCGCCACGCGCCCGTAGAGCGACATGAGCGACGAGTTGTCGGCGCTGCCGACGCTGCGCAGAAGGCTCCCGACCTGGGTGTAGCGGGGTTCGCGCTCGAGGGCCTGGGAGAGGAGCTCCACGCCGCCGTCGGTTTCGCCGACCGTGTGGAGCTTGAGCGCAGCGAGGTTGAACATGGCGTCCGTCCGCACGGGCGGCGGGACGGTCACGTCGTTCGAGCTGACGAGCCGCTCGAGGGCCGTGGCCTCGGCCGACTGGTCGCCGCGCGCCTTGGCGATGCGCGAGAGGGCAATCCAGGCCTCCGGGCGGTGGAACCCGATCGTTTCGATCTCCGCGCAGACCGCTTGGGCGGCGGCGTAGTCCTGCACGTCCTCCTCGAGCACCCGCACGAGGCGCAGGAGCACTTCCGAACCGGCGCGCGGGTCCTGCGCGCCGAGGCGCGACGCCACGTCTCGCAGTTTGTCCGCGTACGCCTGACTCTTGTCGACTTCCACGGCGAGCACCCGTGCCTGCCGATGCGTCGAGTCGTCGGTCGGGTCCGCGTCGATGGACTCGAGGAACCGAACAAGGCCGTCGTCACCACGGTTGAGCGATGACCAGAGCACCTTGCCGATGGCCGCCAACGTCTTCGCGCGCGCATCGGTCGCCGGCAATCGCTTCTCAAGCGCCTCGAGCGCTGCTTCGGGGCGATTCCACTTGAGCATGGCGCGCACGAGGCGCTCCGTCTCCACGTCCGAAGGTTCCGAGGTCTCGATCGCGGAGCGAAGGAGCTCCTTCGCCTGGTCGGCGTCCTCGCGGCCCTCGGCCACGAGGCTCAACGCAAACTGCACTTCC